>DCFW01000036.1 GCA_002315435.1 Bacteroidales bacterium UBA1794 | reverse complement strand
TACAACATTCCGGAGACGCTTACAATATTGGATTTTGAAATTCAGCGCATATCTTCCATTCATCAATTACATCTCTATAAGAAAAAAACAGGAACACATCATTTGATGTATCCCTGCTTTAATATACGTTGAATAAGAACTTTTATTGAAGAACATCTACGTCTTTCAAATATTTAGCAATTTCCTCATCCGTCAATGTGTAATTTTGCAAATCACCGGAAAGGTACATATCATAAGCAGTCATATCAATAAGCCCATGTCCTGAAAGATTGAACAGAATGACTTTCGATTTTCCTTCGGTTTTGCATTTTAATGCTTCACGAATAGTGGCAGCAATAGCATGACTGGATTCAGGAGCCGGAATGATACCTTCGGCCTGCGCAAAAAGAGTTGCTGCTTGAAAAGATTCTAACTGTGGTATATCTGCAGCTTCCATCAAACCATCTTTCAATAACTGTGAAACAATGGTTCCGGCACCATGATAGCGCAATCCGCCGGCATGTATATTCGCAGGTTTGAAATTATGCCCCAAAGTGTACATAGGCATTAAAGGAGTATATCCACTTTCATCACCGAAATCATATTCAAACTTCCCGTGAGTCAGTTTGGGACATGACGAAGGTTCTGCCGCAATAAAACGAGTATCAGTATGAGTTCCATCAATTTTATGACGAAGAAAAGGAAAAGAAACTCCACCGAAATTTGAGCCACCACCAAAACATGCAATTACCATATCAGGATATTCTCCCGCCATAGCCATCTGCTTCTCAGCTTCAAGTCCGATCACCGTCTGATGCAATGAAACATGACTCAACACCGAACCAAGTACATATTTGCAATGAGGAGTAGCCTGAGCTAATTCTATGGCTTCAGAAATTGCGCACCCCAAAGAGCCTGAACAATTAGGATCCGCAGTTAAGATGTCTTTCCCTGCTCTTGTTGACATGGAAGGAGATGCTGTAACTTGGGCTCCAAAAGTCTGCATAATACTACGACGATAAGGTTTTTGCTGATAACTCACTTTCACCATATATACAGCCAGATCAAGTCCAAAAACTTTTGCCGCATACGACATCGCTGCACCCCATTGCCCGGCACCGGTTTCAGTGGTTACATTCGTGATTCCCTCTTGCTTGCAATAATATGCTTGAGCTATAGCCGAATTCAATTTATGAGAACCCACCGGACTCACACTTTCATTCTTAAAATAAATATGTGCGGGAGTATCAAGAGCTTTTTCCAAACCATAAGCGCGAACAAGGGGCGTAGAACGATAATATTTGTACATATCCCTCACTTCTTCAGGAATAGGTATCCACGCATCTGTTTGATTTAGTTCCTGATCAGAACACGCCTCATTGAAAATAGGATAAAGATCTTCTGCCTTTAACGGTTTGTGTGTTGCCGGATGAAGAAGTGGCATTGGTTTATTAACCATCTCTGCTTGAATATTATACCACTGTTCGGGGATTTCATCCTCCGGTAAGATAAATCTCTTTGTTTTGCTACTCATTATTATTATATTTTTATGTAATAAATTCATGGTTGTTAACGCCAAAAATACATATAATTTTCAATAAAGCATGTCATATGGACAAAAATTCTGTAATTTTGTATGCGTTGGAAAGGAAAATCATACATATAGATATGGATGCATTCTTTGCTTCTGTTGAGCAAAGAGACAATCCGGAACTGCAGGGCAAGCCCATCGCAGTTGGTCGTGGTGAAGAGCGTGGCGTAGTTTCCACTGCAAGCTATGAAGCTCGCAAATTTGGTATTCATTCTGCTATGTCCTCCATGATGGCTAAGCGTCTTTGCCCACAACTTATTTTTGTGCCTGGAAGGATGTCTATATATAAAGAGGTGTCGGCACAGATTCATGAAATCTTCCATGAGTATACAGATGCAATTGAATCAATCTCATTGGATGAAGCTTTTTTGGATGTAACAGAAAATAAGCTACAATTTGAATTAGCTGTTGAAATAGCCAAACAAATAAAATCTGAAATACGAAGCAAACTAAACCTAGTGGCCTCAGCAGGAATATCGTACAACAAGTTCTTGGCTAAAATAGCTTCCGATTATCGCAAGCCTGATGGGATCTGCACAATCCATCCGAATCAAGCTATCAATTTCATATCAAAGTTACCTATTGAGCTATTCTGGGGAATAGGCAAGATGACCGCACAAAAGATGCACCGCATGGGAATATATACAGGTATTCAGTTGCGTGCTTGCAGTAAAGAACAATTAGTGAATGCTTTCGGCAAGGCAGGCATCATGTATTATGATTTTGCAAGAGGAATTGACAATCGTCCTGTAGTGCCATCAAGAATCAGGAAATCCATCGGTTGTGAACGTACACTCGAAAAAGACATCTCTACGGACTCAGCAGTCATTATAGAATTGTATCATGTGACTCTTGAATTGATAGAACGCCTCGCTAAATATCAATTTCAGGGTACGACGCTTACATTAAAAATAAAGTTTCATGATTTTACACAAATAACTAGAAGTATCACTGTAGAAAAGAACCTCATTAATAAAGTACAAATACTACCATTAGCTAAACAATTACTAAAAGAAGTGGAATATTCAAGCCATGCCATCAGGCTGATTGGACTGTCTGTTACAAATAACAAAACCGAAGAATCACTAAAAGGCTGGAAGCAGCTTAGCATTGATTTTAAATAGATTTTATCTTCTATATCCCTTCTCGACATTCTTTTACAATAATCTAGGTATCTGTACAATATTCCATTATTTCCTCTAAAAAAAGCAATATTTTCGCATCCACTGTTAAGTAAATTAGCTTTAAATAAAATATTGATAATATGAGGAACAAGTTTTTCCTACTCTATGCCATAGACTTCCGTAATTTATGGCTTTTCTCAAAAGAAATGAAGACACATCAAAAGTCTTCGTTGGCTTTAATTGAGTCTAAAGAACTCCTGTCTAACACACATGGTCATTCTGCTTCGTTAAATATAAAAAAAGAATAATCTTATGCATTTCTACTATGTCAGCTTATTTCTCCAGATAAATCTGCGAGATATCGTCTATGTCTGGAGGTCTGGGTAAAATTCATACACAGATACAATCTTATCATTTTTCAGATAAAAAAACAAATCTAATGCACATATATATGAGATTTAATGTAATCAAGAAAAAAAAATTTAATGGAATATCGATATTCCCTACTTTTCTGCTGTGCTGTGGGATCTTTTTAACATTCACGGTAGAAACACGGGCTACGTCGGTAACGAGTAATGTAAGTCAGCAGCAAAACACTGTAACCGGAACTGTAGTGGATGCTCAAGGACAACCTATTATTGGAGTAAATATTAAGGTTGCAGGAAAAGGTGAAACAAAAGCCATAACTGATATTGATGGTAATTTCAAGGTAAATGTACCATCGGGTACAAAATTGGAATTCTCTTTTATAGGTTATGAAAACAAAGTGGTTACTGCCGGCAAAGATAACTTAAGAATAGTGTTAACCGATAACAATTTTGAGTTGAAAGGCGTAGAAGTCGTAGCCTATGGAACTCAAAAGAAAGTTACAGTGACCGGGGCTCTTTCTAGCGTAAGAGGCGAAGACTTGATGCGTACTCCTGTTAGTTCTGTAAATAATGTCTTGGCCGGTCAATTGTCGGGTGTTACAACAATTCAGTATTCCGGTGAACCAGGATCTGATGCTGCATCTATATTTGTGCGTGGTCAAGCAACGTGGACAGATTCCTCACCTCTAATTCAGGTAGATGGAGTTGAACGAAGTATGAGCGATGTTGATCCAAACGAAATTGAGAGCATTACCGTGTTGAAAGACGCATCTGCAACAGCTGTTTTTGGTGTTAGAGGTGCTAACGGTGTCGTTTTAATAACGACAAAACGAGGTAAGGATGGAAAGGCACAAATCTCTATAACGACATCTTCCAGTATTCTTACTCCGACTAAGATGGTTGATCAGGCAAATAGTTATGAATATGCCACTTTTTACAATCAGATGCGTGCTAACGACGGTCTTTCAGCAATGTTTTCAGATGCAGTGTTAGCTAAATTCAAAGATCATTCTGATCCGATCCGTTTCCCTGATACAAAGTGGGATGAATATATAATGAAAAATTCAACACTTCAAACTCAGCATAACATAAATATTACCGGTGGTTCTAAGGGAGTACGTTACTTTATTTCTGTTGGCGCTTTTACTCAAGGTGGTCTCTTTAAGCAATTCGGCCAGAATTATAACTTCGGTTATCAATATAACCGTTTCAATTATCGTTCAAACTTGGATATAGATGTTACTAAGACAACAACATTATCATTTAATATTGCAGGAAATGTAAGTAATGCCAATAAACCTTATACAGGTCAAGGCAGTGCTGGAATGATCAAAGCAATGTATCAGGCTACTCCATTCTCCAGTCCCGGCATTATAGATGGAAAGTATATTAGTACTGCAACGGATTATGATGATGTCCAATTGCCATTTGTAGGTGGAAGTGGAATAACATACTTCGGTAACGCTTCTACAACAGGAGGTTTTATGCAAACCAATTATAACAAATTGCAGTTCGATTTGCTATTAGATCAGAAATTGGATATGTTGACAAAGGGACTTTCATTTAAGATGAAAGGCTCTTATAATAGTGATTTCTATGTATATAAGAATGGAGCAGCATCTAAAGCTACATATTATCCCGTTCTCCAAAGTAATGGATCTATTCTATATAAGAAATCAGGAGAAAATGGTGCTGTGACCTATTCAGAAACAACGGGCAAGGGGCGTGACTGGTATTTTGAGTCGTCATTGAACTATAACCGTTCTTTCGGACTAAACACCATAACAGCTCTATTACTTTATAACCAAAGTAAGGAATATTATTATAGTACAACAGATTATCCTGATATACCTCGTGGTTATGTAGGATTAGTTGGACGTGTCACTTACGATTGGCATAATCGTTATATGGCCGAATTTAATGTCGGCTATAATGGATCTGAAAACTTTGCTCCAAGTAAGCGTTTTGGCACTTTTCCTGCAGGGTCAATTGGATGGCTTGCCAGTGAGGAAAATTTCTTTAAGCCATTAAAAAGAATTGTAAGTTTTATGAAGCTAAGAGCTTCTTGGGGTCTTGTAGGTAACGATAAAATAGGTGGTTCTAGATTTATGTACTTGGCTGACCCTTATGGAGTAAATAGTTCTAGCTATGCTTCAAGAAGCGGTTATGCTTATAACTTTGGCATTGAAAACTCTACAGCATATAAGGGAGCTTATGAGGATTCCAAGAACAACCCTGATGTAACATGGGAAAAAGCTTTCAAGCAGGATTATGGCGCTGATATAAACTTCTTGGATGATCGATTACACACTACGTTTGATTATTACCGTGAACATCGTACAAATATTCTCTTGACAGACTATACCGCTCCTTCGATACTCGGCTTTACGGTACCTTATACAAATCAGGGTATTGTTAATAGCTGGGGCTGGGAATTATCTGCAAAATGGCAGGATAAAATTGGCAAAAACTTTCGTTATTGGGCTGGTGTAAATCTCTCTTATAACCAGAATAGGATTGTGGAAGAAAAAGAAGCTCCTTTGAATAATAACTATCAGTATGCTAAAGGTCATCGTATCGGTGCGCGCTCAATGTATCAGTTTGCAAATTTTTATTATACTGGTTGCGAGGCTGACTATAAAAGTAAATATGGTACAGATTTCCCCACACAGCTAGTTTCAAATATTGCACCAGGTGATGCAGTTTATGTTGACCTTGACAAAAATGGTAAGATTGACGAGAATGATAAGACTCGTAGCAATGGATATACAGATGATCCAGAGTATTTAATTGGATTGAACTTCGGATTTAAATGGAAAAATCTTGAGGTAAGTTCACAGTGGACAGGTGCTTGGAATGTCTCTCGTATGATATCAGACGTATTCCGTCAGCCATTCTTGAATGCATCAGGTTCTACAGAAGGAGGTTTGCTTAAGTATAGCTTGGAGCACACATGGACTACTGACAATCCATCACAGAGTTCTTATTATCCACGTGCTACATGGGCTAATGCTGCACAGAATTACGTTGAGTCAAATTTATATGAAAAAGATGCTAAGTATTTACGTCTGAAAACCCTCCAGATAGCTTATGATTTGAATTTTCCATTTATGAAAAAAGTTGGATTAAGTCAGATGCAATTAGCATTAAGTGGATACAACTTGTTGACTTTTACTTCATATATCTGGGGCGATCCCGAGACAAGGGCAAGTAGCTCACCTTCTTATCCACTACAGAGAACTTATACTCTGAGTTTGAAACTTGGATTTTAATTAAAGTGATATCAAAATGAAACTACATAAAAAAATATTTTTCGGAGTTGTTGTGGCTACAATTATAGCCATAGGCGCAGGCTCTTGTACTGATGACATAGCTGTGGGAAATTCATTCCTCGATAAAGCTGCCGGAGCATCAGTAACTGAAGATACCGTTTTTAATAACCCAGAATATACACGCCAGTTTCTGGCTGCAATTTACTCACTGCAATATTATGGATTACCATACTGTAGTACTTCGAGTGCACCATTGACTTCTAGTTATTGGACTGGTAAATTTGATGCTTTATCTGATTGCTATCAATTGCACTTCCCTAATTCGGGAATATATACGCAATACTATTCAGGTACATTCAATGCAAATACAGGGGGAGGCATTTATGGTTACCTGACAGAGAATGTATGGGTTCTTGTGCGTCGTGCATATTTGCTACTCGAGAATATTGACAAAGTTCCGAATATGGAAGACACAGAAAAGGCTCGTCTATGTGATGAGGCAAGATGCCTTATTGCTTCCAGCTATTTCAACATGTTCCGTAACTATGGAGGGCTTCCTATTATAACCAAGACATTTACCGGTACAGAGTCATCGTATAATGTACCTCGCGCATCAGTGGAAAAAACTGTTAATTTTATGGTGGGTCTTCTTGACAAAGCAATAACAGATGGGAACTTGCCTTGGGGATATACCGGAACAGACGCACAAACAAATACAGGCCGTTGGACTAAAGCAGGGGCGATGGCTTTGAAGTGCAAAATACTTCAATTTGCAGCTTCTCCTTTGTTTAATGATACTAAAGGTTATTATGGGGGAACTAGCTTGGCAGAAATAGATAGTCTTGTTTGGTATGGTGGTTATAGAGCGGAATTGTGGACTCAGTGTAAACAAGCTTGTGCTGATTTCTTTACACAACTAAATGCTAATGGTATCTATTCATTGACTCAGCCAGCAGCTAAAACGCAAGAAGCGTATCGTTATGCATATCGTTTCGGGTATCTAAATGAAGCAAGTACAGAAATATTACATTCAGTGCGTGTCTCTACAAGTACTCGTGATTCAAAATATCAATGGGCATATTTGAACTATGGCAGAAATGAGCGTTTCTCATATACTCCAACGCAAGAATATGTCGAGATGTTTCCATGGAAAGATGGTTCTCCATTTGATTGGAGTGCAACTCAAAAAGCAGGTAAGCTAGATCAAATGTTTATCAAGGGTGATACTGTTGTAGGTAATCAGGACTTGCAAAACAGAGTTTTGACTCGCGACCCTCGCCTTTACGAAACAATTCGTATAAATGGTGTGCCCCAGACAATTGACTGGAATTCAGGAAAAGTTTCTGGGAATATCTATGAAAACTGGATTGGTGGTTCAGACGCAGGAACTCAGCCTAGTACTGAGACTGGATATTTTGCTACAGGATATGCAAATAATAAATATTATGCAGGAGATATCTTCTATACCACTGCGCATTATCCTCAGTGGGATGCAATTCGTCTCTCCGATATATATTTGACGTATGCAGAAGCATTGTTGCAATCTGATAATGATTTTACTGATGCTTTGAAATATGTAGATGTAATTAGAGCCCGTGTGGGACTTGGCGGACTTGCAGCTTGCAATCCTGATAAGAACCTTACGTCCAATAAGGATAATTTGCTTGAAGAGATTCTTCGTGAACGTGCCTGTGAGCTAGGACTTGAAGATTCACGTTATTTTGATCTGGTACGTTATAAACGTTCTGATCGCTTTGAAACTAATACTCATGGTTTACGTATTTATCGTCTAAAGAAAGATGCGAATGGCAATTGGGGTCGTGCTACAGATAAATGGTGGAATGGTGATAAAAAAACAGACAAATCAAATAAAGCTGCTGCAGGATTCTATGAACCTTCTCATTTTGATTTTGAAAAATTTGAATTAACGAGTGGCGTTCGTGTACAATGGAGCGGATTTGATGCGAAATGGTATCTGCAGCCATTTCCACAGTCTGAAATCAATAAAAATTATGGTTTAATTCAGAACCCAGGATGGTAATTGGTTAAATATTGAAATTGAAATATTATGAAACGAAATAAAATATTAGTGCTGTCATTGTTGATGTCTTTAACTGTTCCGGTCGTAGCACAACAAGATGATAAGACACAAACTGGCGGTAAATATACTGATCAGACAATTGATGTGGGAGCAGACAAGGTATTAACACGTAAAGAGTCAACCGCTTCTGTATCTGTTATAACTGCCAATTCTACAGATAAACGTAGTGCTAGAAATATAGGTAATTCCATTATTGGCCAAGGGTCTGGTCTTATTTCTTTGCAGAATGCTGGTAATTATGCTGCTGCAAATCCAACATTTTACGTGCGTGGTCTTCAGAGCCTTTCTGGAAGCACTCCGTTAATACTTGTTGACGGTATAGAACGGGATATAAATAACATTACTCCGGAAGAAGTTGAGTCTGTTTCAATACTTAAAGATGCTGCTGCTGTTGCTTTATATGGCTACAAAGGTGCTAACGGAGCAATATTGGTAACAACAAAGCGCGGTAAGTACAATACTAAATCCATAAAAATAACTTTTGATCATGTGTTTAATTTTATGACAAATAAACCTAAGTTTGTAGATGCTGCAACTTATGGTAGCGCTGTAAATGAAGCTCGTGCTAACGATGGACTCAGTGCACGATATTCTGATAATGAAATTGCAGCGTTCAAGTCTGGGCAATATCCATATCTTTATCCTAATATAAATTGGGTAGATGAGACTTTTCGTGATAATGCAATTACAGATAAATGTAATATTGAGTTCACAGGTGGAGGTTCTAATTTCCGCTATTACACGATGATCGACTTGATTTCAGATAAAGGTTTCATTGCAAATCCTAATGAAAATGACACGTACTCTACACAGAATAAGTATGTGAAAGCGAATTTACGTAGTAATTTGGATATAGATCTTACTCCTTCCACTAAACTTAAAGTAAATCTTCTTGGTGTGTTGAATGAGGTTAGCCGCCCTGGTGCTTCTGTAGATCTTTGGGATTTGGTTTATTCACTTCCATCTGCTGCTTATCCTATCAAAGATGAGAGTGGAAATTGGGGTGGTAATGCCACTTGGGACGGAACAACAAACCCTGTAGCCCAGTCTATAGGTGCTGCATATACTAAAAATAATACACGCAGCCTATTTTCTGATATAACTATTAATCAAAATCTTTCAAGTATTTTAGATGGACTTAGCGGACAAATCCGTGTATCATATGATAACACGTCAAATATTATAGAGAATCATAGTAAAACTTATGTTTATGGAAGTGCAACTCCTGGTACATGGGTAGACGGAGTTCCTACTGTTGCAAGTAATTATACTGGTGGTTCTGATTCATCAATGGGTACTGATGCTTCAACAAATTCTTTTTCTCGTCGTTTTCATTTTGATGGAGGCTTCGATTACCAGCATGCATTTGGTAAACATTCGGTATATTCTCAGTTGAAATGGGATTATGAGTTCCAAGATCAATTTGCTGTAAATAGCACAATCTATCGTCAGAACTTCTCATGGTGGACCCATTATGGCTATAACAATCGTTACTATGCCGATTTAGCTTTGGTTGAGTCTAGTTCTAACCGCTTAGCCCCTGGATCGAAAAGGGCTTTTTCTCCGACTGTTTCTGCTGCTTGGGTAATCTCCAAAGAGAACTTTATGAAAAATGTTAAATGGGTAGATTTCTTAAAATTACGTGCTTCTGCTGGTATTATAAATGCGGATAACCTTCCAAACGATAGTTGGACTTATTATATTCAACAGTATACAATATCTGGTACTACCTATCCGTTTAATTCTGGTTATGGTTCTTCATTCGGTATGACAGCTCTTACCAATTTGGCCACCGAAAATTACACACATGAAAAAGCTTACAAATATAATGTAGGTCTTGATGCTACCTTGTTTTCAGGTCTTGATGTAACATTAGAAAGCTACTATCAACATCGTAAAAATATTTGGGTTGATGCAAGTGGCAAGTACACTGATGTTATAGGTATAGATGCTCCATATGAAAATGCAGGTGTTGTCAATAGCTGGGGCTTTGAAGCCAGTCTTGATTACAATAAGAAGTTTGGAAATGTAACTTTCAATCTAGGAGGTGAGTTCAACTTAAACCGTAATAAGATTAAAGAACAGTTGGAGGAACCCCGCCTTTACCAGAACCTTGTTCAAACAGGTCATTCATTAAACCAGATTTATGGTCTTAAAGCTATCGGATTCTTCAAGGATCAAAATGAGATTGATAATAGTCCTACGCAGACATTCTCAACAGTTAAACCCGGTGATATAAAATATGAAGATGTAAATGGTGACGGTACAATTGATGCTAACGATAAGGCAGCCATTGGCTACAGCACAGCTGCTCCTCAACTTTATTATTCTTTTCATCTTGGTGCAGAATGGAAAGGTCTAGGAATCGATGCTATGTTCCAGGGTGTTGGAAGGTACTCTGCTGTACTTAATACTAAAAGTATGTACTGGCCACTTATCAATAATACAACAATATCACAATATTATTACGATAACCGTTGGACAGCTAATAATACGGATGCTAAATTCCCACGTTTGAGTTCTACAAGTAATGCAAATAACTATCAGACAAACACAACATGGCTTGCTGATCGTTCATTCCTCAAGCTACGTAACCTTGAAGTTTATTACAATTTCCCGAAAAAATTGTTGAAGAGCACAAATGTGTTGAATGCTGCTAAAGTTTATGTGAGAGGTGTTGATCTCTTTAGTTTTGACCATTTAGCTGTTTCTGATCCTGAGTCTTATGGCGCTACTAATCCCTTGAACAGAAGTATTGTTGCAGGACTCTCGGTCACTTTCTAATAATGAATAATGAAATCTGAAAAAATGAAATTTATGAGACTAAATAAATTAATCATGGCAGCTCTTGGAACACTAGCACTTGCTTCGTGTCAAGACAAGATGGACTACAATGAATATAACGTTTACGATAAAAGTTATGTTACCAAGAACTTCACATACGTGGGTAACTTAATGACAGCTATATATCGTCAAGTAGACTATGACTTTGGTAACTACTATTCAGGAGCTATTTTAGGTTCAGCATCTGATGAATCAGAGTATGCTATCAGTGGTAATTCTATTGAGGGTTTCTATAATGGTTCATGGAGCCCAACAAATGCAAAGAGTACTATTTGGTCAAATAGCTATACAGGAATTGCAGAATGCAATCTTTTTTTGAAAGAATTCCAGGGACTCACTTTTGATGAACTTGTGTTGAATAGTGATTATGACCAACAGATGTATCGCTATCATAACTACACGTATGAATCTCGCTTTTGGCGCGCATACTTCTATTTTAACCTTGTCCGTCAATATGGTGCTGTACCATTGATAACTGAGAATATGACTACTGATGAGAAGAACACAGCTTCCAGAACATCGGCAGATAGTATATTTAGTTATATCTTTTCGGAGTGCGATGATATAAAAGATTCTATAATTAAGGATTACAGTGACTTAGGTTCCATGGCCTTAAGTGAACAGGAAACTGGTAGAGCTAATAATTTGGCAGTACTTGCACTCAAGGCACGAGCTGCTCTTTATTGGGCAAGCCCTTTATTCAACACAAATAATGATAAGGAACGTTGGCATAAGGCTGCCCTCTATAATAAGCAACTTATTGACTCATGTGAAGCACGAGGCATGAAACTTGCTCCTTCATATGAAACATTATGGGCAACAGATAATTGGAGTAATGCAAATATAACATGTGAGATAATTTTTGGTCGTCGTGTTGGTTCAATTAATACATTTGAAGGCTATAACTATCCTATCGGCATTGAAGGAGGAAATGGAGGTAACTGCCCAACACAAACATTGGTAGATGCTTATGAAATGCAAAGTACTGGCCTTGGCATAAAAGAGACAGGTAGTGGTTATAATGAAAACGATCCTTATACAGGACGTGACCCTCGTTTCGCTGCTACCATTGCAAAGAATGGAGATACAAAGTGGCCATCAAGTAATACTACTGCATTACAGACATATTACGGTGGCTTAAATGCAGAACCTTTGACAGGAGGTACTCCAACTGGTTATTATCTTAAGAAATATTGCCATTCGGCTATTAGCTTAGCATCTAGCAGTAAATATTCAGCTGATAACCATACATGGATTACATTCCGTCTTGGTGAATTCTACTTGAATTATGCAGAGGCTGTATATAAATACTTAGGCAGTCCTTATTTAACAAGTGGAGATTTCCCAGTGTCTGCAGTAAGTTCTATTAATAAGATTCGTGCTCGTGCCGGTATGCCTAATTTCCCAGCAACGCTTTCAAATGACGCATTCTGGACTAAGTATAAAAACGAACGCATGGTTGAGTTGGCGTTTGAAGGCCATCGCTTTTGGGATGTACGTCGTTGGAAAGAAGCTGATACATACTTTAAGAGCATTCAAGAAATGAAGCTTACAAAGAATGCTGACGGTACAATTACTTATACTCGTAATGCAGTCAGTCGTCAGTGGGATGATAAAATGTATTTGTTCCCAATACCTCAGACTGAAATAATGAAAAACAAAAATCTGACGCAAAATTCAGGTTGGTAAAGATCATAATATTAATGTTAGCAAGAATGGAGTGGAGTTTCTATCATAGAGGCTCCACTCTTTTCTTATTGAAGATAGATGTTATCTTCCCATTTATAGAGTTATTCGCTCTCATCTTTATACGATTGTATATCTTGATTATATTTATTGCTGTGATAGGACGGCTGACAGGTAAAATCTATACTTTTGCCCATGCCTATAAGGATTTTGAGGTCGAAACCAATATAGACAATTGGGCTGAATTCTTTGATGAACTCAGCCCTTTTATTTCTTATTCTCAAATAAGATCATCACTATACTATAACTTTACTCCAAAAACGAGATGTTATATCATTTAATTCTCCTCCCGTTATTTTATATAACCTTTGATTGGTTTGTCTGGATTTCAGTCCACCAAGATTCTCCACATAGGGTCCTGTCTTAATATACTGAAACTCATTTAAGTTTAATTCAGCAGGTAGCACTGATCGACCGGAATACCAAGCAACTTTCACATGAACGGCATTTTGTTTATGCAAGAACATTGCCAGGTTCTGTACTCCAGTTGGATCATTGTCCCCTCCCATAAAACAAACACACGTAATAGCTGTTCCATATTTCTCAAGCAATGATATAAGCACTTCTTCAGATAATTCTTCTCCCTTGTCTTCCCATAACCATGGGCTATGACAAGATTTACAATGATTAGGACAATTGGAGATATTAATAGCCAATGTCACCTCATCAGGGATTTCTTGAAAAACAATATCGTAATTAATCAGCCTTAACATAATATCTCTTTGATGCCTCCTTTTGCCTTGCTTGTGAAAAATTACTTATGCGCTTCATATAACCAATTACACGGGTCAAATAATCAACATTTTTACTGTGACATTTAGGGCATTCATGCAAATAGCGTTTATCAATATGCCCACATTCATTACAGATTGTATTAGGAATATTGTAAGTGAAATAGTTGCATCCCTCTTTCGCTGAAACTTTCAACAACTGACGATATTGCTCTTTACTGAGATGTTCCTCAAGATTCATATGCAACGCAGAGCCACCTGTAAGATGCTCTATATACTTATGTCCATGCAAGCGAAATTTATCAATCACATTCAAAGATTTGTCCTCAACTACATAAAAATAACTATTATAACAGTCACGTGGTACGAAATATCCATCTTCTTTATCCCATTTGGCATGTTTGACCCCAACATTTTCAGCAGGAATCATTTCACAATTGAACAGAACATCTTTAGCTTTATATTTCTTATTATATTTCTCAATCAACCCCAAAATACCTTGTACAAATGCTACATACTCCGGGTTATCGTTTATTTCTATTCCCATATATTCGGCTGCTTCCACCAAGCCATTTACTCCAATTGTCAAATATTGTCTACTCATATTGATGTACCCTGCATCAAAAAGAGGCAGCATTCCCTTGCTTTGCAAATATTTCAAATTTTCATTATAGGCCAATTGCACTTTATGAACCAAGTCTACTACATTTTCAAGATACTTAAGATAAGGTTCTCCTTGCTTTGCAGCTTCTTGTACACATCTGTTCAGATTGATCGTCAGCACACTTTTGGATCCAGTAGACACGCCGCCTGCACCTAATGTATAACTGAAACCATTATCTTGGATTTCATTACGTAAACGGCAACAACTACTTAAAGAATCAGCACTATCACTCATGTACGTGAAAAAGGAATGACCTTCAGCATACATCTCTGCTGTAAAATCACCATATTCCTTATCTTTAGCATCACCATTTTCGGATAATAATGCCATGGTTTCAACCGGGAAAGTAAGCACCGTTCTAGTACGTTCTTTGTTAAACCATTTCATAAATCTCTTTTGTAACCAGTTTAATGAATCCCAATCCGGCTGTGAACCATCTGGGAAGTAAAAGTTACCAAACAGACTCTCAAAATAATACTGGTCATAGTATGAAATATTCCAAAATACTGCCTGAAAGTTGCGTGCTCCAGTAGGTTGGTTTATTGAATAAACAACTTGTTCAAAACAATCTGTTATCATTTTATCAATAGTCCGTTTTTTTACTGACAAATCAACTACATCATCGGCGTGTTTATAATAATCCTTTCCATATTCAAGTCCAACAAAATAATTCATATACATTAAAAATTCAGGGGTAGCACATGCACCACTCAACATGCTAGAAACCATAAACACCATATTGATAAAGCCCCCACAAAATGATTTCAAGTTTGTTGGTACAGTTGAGTTCCCCCCTATAGACAAAGTCCCTCCAACTAGCCATGGATACATGGTGATACTTGCACAATAGTTGGCCATACTTGTTTCATCATTTTTATAGATAAAATGGCGATTCAACAAATCCAGATACTTATCGGCAATTTCCTTACCATACATATCCTTCAACCTATCTGTTAATAAACGACGGTTCAGACGAATAAAGTTTGATTTAGGCAATTCACCGATTAAAGTAGCAATATTCTTATTTTCCACATTGGCATTTGCGTCATATTTGCTACCTGAAGCCGGATTACGAGCATCACAATAGCTAATTAAGAAATCAAGTTTTCTTAGCACTTCGCGATCTTCTTGATGTTGATGACGATATAGCATATATGATTTAGCCACATTATAATAATGCTCCGTCATCAATGCAAATTCCACTTGGTTCTGGATCTCTTCCACATTCATGCCATCTGATATACTCAAATGACTTAAAATGTTCACCAAAACTTCTTGACTAGCAAAACTTCCAACGGACAGGAACGCTTTCGCTACGGCATTTTTTATTTTATCTACCGAGAATGCTTCACGTTTGCCCTCTCTTTTTACAATACGAATCTCCGAACTACTCATACAACTTTGTTATTAAGTTAAACAATAAATATATTGAGAAGAAGAAAAGAGATAAAAGAGGGACTTTCAGGCACACAGATGTCTACCTTCCTCATTTATTCTTATACCCTTCACCCGAAAGCTTGGAACAATAAAAAACGGCAGGTCTTCTGGCTTGTTTTATCTCAGCGCCTTCCCAATCATTTGTTGATCAGTGGCAATTAAAGATGCTGAGTAAGAATGCTTTACATATAGCACAAAACTTACAGCTACGGGGATAGTCACTGATTTTCACAGTGTTCCCTTTTAATTCTGCTCCACAAGAAGAGGTGGAACAAAAACCGTCTTCGTTTGCAAAGATATATATTAAATTGAATTTCAGGTAGTAAATAATGAAAAAAATCGTGTCTAAATAAGACAACTATTTGATAAAAACATTAGAAGAAGTTATCTAAAATAGTTTAGCTCAACCATTTATAAGAACAAACGTTTGACACATTTCCATAGATTTTGTAACTACGTTTCTACATAGCAGAAAAGACGAAAGGCACTCAAAATAGAGTGCCTCACTTAATCTCTTATTAATATGACTTAATACTCATCCTCATCAAAAAAGAAATCGTCATTACTAGTTGGATAATCGGGCCATATATCTTCAATGCTTTCGTATACGTCACCTTCATCTTCAATCTCTTGTAGATTTTCGATTACTTCAAGAGGCGCTCCCGAACGCATGGCATAGTCTATAAGCTCATCCTTAGTAGCCGGCCAAGGGGCATCTTCAAGTTTTGATGCTAATTCTAAAGTCCAATACATAATAACTTGTGGTTTTTAATTTTCGGCAAAAATAGAATAAATAATCATATCATCAACCTTTTTGCCAATTTATTTCTTCTTTTTTTTGCTCATTATTAAACTTTCTTGACAACACAAATAAATAGTCCGATAACCGGTTCATAAAACACAATACATTCTTTGATATTTCGACCTCAGATTGTAGCGATAAAATGCGTCGTTCTGCACGTCTGCATACGGTACGGCAAATGTGGCAATACGCTCCTTCACGTGACCCACCAGGTAGCACGAAAGAATGCAATGCTGGAAGTAGATTATCAATCTTATCTATTTCTGCTTCAAGTTCTGCTAATACAGCATCCTTTATGACACTCACATCATTCAGAGGCACAACGCAAGTATCCGTGGCTAAATAAGACCCTACAGAAAAAAGGTTATGCTGTAACATATGAATGAATACAATGTCACCATATCCTTCAGGTAAAATTGAAGTCAAATATCCTAGATGAGAGTTCAATTCATCTACAGTTCCATAAGCTTCAATACGAGGGTTCAACTTTGATACGCGAATTCCACCAACTAATGAGGTGTTACCGCTATCGCCTGTTTTAGTATAAAGATTGCTTTTTTTCATAAGAACACAGGATTAAAAGTTTATTAGATAATTTTGTTTGGCATATGAATGGTCAAAGTACATTACACCTAATTCGTACAAATCAAACGTAACGCTTATCTTATCTGATTTAATATAGTCTTTCCACAATCTATTTAATGCTTTACTGGCATGTATCCCTGTCATTACTATGACACTTTGTGAATTCGTGACTTTAATAAGTTTCTTAAAGATTTGCATTGCAACTTCTACTTCGAAAAGTTCCAGTCTAAAAAGAATAAATAGTCTTTCTTCTTTTTCTACACGCAACAAGGCTTCATCCAAGCAATTCACAACCTCTTCTTCATGAAGCTCCACATTCGGAGCATGCTGTTTCAACATCAAGCTTGTAAAATCCGACAGATTTTGGTCACGTTTGACATCAATGGAAATTACAGGAACCTTCTTACATGGAGCAGCCAAATAGGCTGTAGTTAATCCTATCACCCTCCCCACTTCAATAATAGATGTAGGCTGAGCGTTATTAACTAATCGAAAGAGCAATTTATAAAGCCTCAATTGTTCTACATATTTATCAAAATGCTCACGCGCTTTACGAACAACTGTCATCAAACGCTCATAATCATAATAAGCTGCTTTCTCAAAGAAGACAAATCGAATCAGATAAAATGCTGCAGGAGAATGCACACCATACCCTTTACGCTTCCTGAAACGTTTTAACCAAACAGCTAAATAATTCAAAGTATTCCTCTGACACATGACATGAGCATTCATAGATATATTTTTCGCATTTACAACAAAGGTAATTAGAATTAACAAATTTAGAAAAATATTTTTACTCTCTCTCCAAAAATAATTCAAATTAATTGTAATGACTTGCTATTTCCCTATTTTCTTAACAATGTGACTGAAAATTATGTAAATACCTGAGAATGGCAAATTATCTGCCGACAAAAGACATATCAATTAT
Source organism: Bacteroidales bacterium UBA1794 (assembly GCA_002315435.1). Lineage (GTDB taxonomy): Bacteria > Bacteroidota > Bacteroidia > Bacteroidales > Bacteroidaceae > DCFW01. The sequence continues at coordinate 66,757 of DCFW01000036.1, read as the reverse complement.
ATTACGATTACAAATATCTTCATAACTTTGTCACCAATAAAAGAGATATCAAATGAAAAAAAGAGTCATAATCTATCTATTATTAAGTATAGTAACAAGTCAATTATATTCAAAGAATCCATTCCGCTTCTATAATGGTGACTTAATCTTTCAGAATGTGCATTGCGGTCCAATGTGCGATGCAATTAACGAAGTGACAAAAGGATACAAAGGACGTTCCTTCTCGCATGTAGGGATTGTGTGGGTAAAGAGAGATTCTATCTTCGTGATTGAAGCCATATCTAAGGGAGTATCAGTAACACCAATTAATGACTTTCTTAAACGTAGCCATGAAGCCGTCATAGGACGTATTAAACGCTCAAGTCCAGCGTTCCTTAATAATGTCATCAAGGAATCATTAAAGTACTTAGGAAAGCCTTACGATGATGATTTCGATATTAATAACGACGCATATTATTGTTCGGAATTAGTATATTTGGCTTTTAAACATGCCAATCACAACATCCCTTTTTTCGAACTTCACCCTATGACATATAAATCGCCTAAAACCAAAAAGTTTTTCCAAGTATGGGTGGATTATTTTAAAGCATTGAATATACCAATACCTGAAGGTAAACCAGGAATCAATCCGGGCGGGATATCAAGATCGGAGAAATTGGAAATGTATTTAGATATGCTGTCCGGTAAAACTTTTTAAGAACAAGAAACCGAGTAGGAGAGAAACAAAGTAGATATCTTCCTCCTTTCAGCTATCACAATAAAGTCTGCACTCCCACAGATCCTTCGGATCCCCCTATCGCTCTGTAGACTGTTATCACTCAATGTTGATATTTTCTGCATTCTTCCCTTCAATCAGGTAACATTCATTGACCACTCGTTTAAATAAAGTTTTGATCTTCCCCAAATATCTTTTATTTCGGGTATTATGTCGTATGCGGACTTCTCACAACAAGCTTAATTCCGTGCTTCTGGGAAAAAAACATCTGCACGCCTGTGAAACATCCCCAGCTCACTATCAGGGCGTGTAAGGGACTTGAACCCATTAGAATATACCCATGATGGGCGAACAATAAAAAAGAGGTGCAGCAATAGCCACACCTCTTATATTTCAATATTTTTCTATTTGAAAAAATCAATTACCAATTACTAATCAGATTTTTATTAGCTTTTAAATCATTTGCTGGGAATTCCCACACGAACTTCTTATTTGAAGAAATTACTGTTAAATTTGTATAACCATCTCCAGATAATAATATAGAAGAATCCTGTGTATCATGACGAATAAATCCATCATGCCATCTCTTTAAGTCATTCAAACGTTGTCCTTCACCAATAAATTCTCTAATCCATTCATTCTTTATTTCAGCAAACAATGCATCTCCACTCAAACCAGAAACAACATCTGCCTTACGAGCCGTCTTTAAATTATTTAAATAGATTAATGCACTAGAAGCATCACCAGCCTTATAAGATGCTTCTGCAGCAATAAGATACGCTTCTGCAGCCCTAAATGGTTTTTCCATATTATAATACTGATAAGAGGCTGTCTGCAAAGCAGGATTTCCAGGATACTTGTTTAACATATAAACATCAGAAACTGTGGTTTCCTGGCTTGTCAATTTATCCTTCAAGAAATATACAGATTTACGGATGTCATTACTTCCATAAAGATCTATCACCCACTTTGTAGGAACAAAATCAGGCTGAAATGAACTTGTACCTGTACTATAATTTAAATAATTAGGGTAATCATTTTTTTGCTCAGAAGAAGATTGAAATACACTAAAAAGTATCTCATTGCTAGCATCATTAGTCCACATAGTAGTTAAAGCTGTTACATTCGTATCCAAAGGATATTTGGCAATCACTTCACTAGCAAGATTTACAGCATCAGTATATTTATGTTCATATAAGTCCACACGAGCTTGAAAAGCATCTATCACATCTTTAGTAAGATAATGAGAATTAGCAGTACCTTCAGTTGATAAATACCTACGAGCACTTGCTATATCACTCTGAATTTGATCATAAGTAGCTTGCAATGTACTTCTAGCTGGTTTTGCAGAAGGGTCATAAGTTAATATCAAAGGAAGCCCTAAATCAGTGGATGCAGTAGATGGCTCATAATCTTTAGCGAATCTTAATACTAATGAATGTAAGCACATGGCTCTCATTAGATACGCTTCTCCCTTATAATTGCTTAGAGTTGCTTTGTCTGCATCAGTTGTAGTTGCAATATTATCAATATTATCAAGCAGCTCATCACATTGATTTATACAATAATAATTGTATTCATAAATATCCTTTATATCAGTCTGAGATGAAGTAAAATTCCATGTATATATATCTCCACCACGATTACCGAACCCGCTGGTTGCATTTAATATATCTGTCTGATAATCTGAAGTATAAGTATACTTACCGCCATTTACATTTTTAAAACTAGCATATATACCAGTCCGAAAATTACCTGCATCACTTACCGTTTTCCACGCTTTACTTGTAACCAATGCATCATTTGGAGTTTCGTCTAAATTACAGGAAGACAAAAACAAAGCTCCAAATGCTAATATAATTGTTGAGATTTTTATTCTTTTATTCATAATAAACCTGTTTTGATAATTAAAATTCTATCTCCGCACCAATTGAATATTGGCGAGAATTCGGATAAGCACCATAAGTTAGATTAGAATCAATTTCAGGATCTGCACCTTTATACTTAGTAATAGTGAATAAATTACGCGCAGAAGCAGTAATCTTTACTCCATTAATAACTTTCGTATATCCTAACCAAGATTTAGGGAGTTGATAAGAGATTGCCAAATTCTTCAAGCGTAAGAATGATGCATTTTCGAGTAAGTGTGTATCAAATTGCATTTGATTACCATATGCCGGAAAAGATCCATTAGGATTAGAAGCAGACCATTCATCTAAGACAGCTGTAGACTGATTAAACCCAGCAAATGCAGCAGGATTTTCAGTGAAATATCGGTCATTATTAACTAAATATTTCCCTTCAACCCATGAGAAATCAGAACCCAAAGAAAGATTTTTATATGTAACAGTTAAACCAAATCCACCTGCATGAGGTGCATATCTAGGTTTGCCTGTATCTTGATTTAAGTTATCCACAAAATCTTTTGTAACCTCGCCATTTGTGCCAGGAACAGACCAAGTAGGAGCACCATCCTTCTTATCTACTCCTGCATAAATAGGCATATAGTAATTAACAGGCTTGCCAACAATGTAAGCTACTAAATTATTAGGCATCGGCCATTCTTGGTAGCCATAGAATAACTTAGTAATTTTGTTCTTATTATATGAATAGTTAGCTGTAAATCCAACATACCAGTCCTTATTCTTATACAAGTCCAAATTGACAACCAATTCAATACCTGTATTACTCATTGATCCGACATTTTGAGTTGATGTTTCAAAACTAGAAGTGTAAGGTAATGGTACGTCCATCAACATATTATTGGTAGTCCTCTTGTACCAAGAAAAATCCAAATGGTACTTATTTAACAGAGAAAGCTCAATTCCCGTATTTATTAATGTTTGCTTCTCCCAACCAAGATTCTCATTACCAGCAGTAGAAAGAGTCCATCCGGTAGCACCATTATAAGTAGTTGTACCAACTTGAGCCAAATGATCATAATTGCCGATATCCGAGTTTCCTGTGGTACCAATGCTAGCTTTTAGATTTAATCCTGAAATAATGCTTACATCTTTCAAGAAATCTTCTTTCTTAACATTCCACATAGCACCTGCCGAATAGAAGGTTGCTGTACGATTGTTCTTGCCGAACCTTGAAGAACCATCACTACGAATAGAGAAATCTGCAAAATATTTATCATTCCATGAATAATCCAAACGACCAAAGAAAGATAAAAACTTATAAGTATATAAATCATTGTAATCACGAGACGTCTCACCGTCCTCTGCACTGTAAAGTTGATTAACAGGAACCATTGCTGTTCCATTTGTCAGCATTGTCAAACGATCATCCGTTACTCCAGTAGCACGTACATAATATTTTTGGAAATCATTTCTAATTCCTTCTTGACCAGCCAATAAAGTAAATGAATGCTTATCAATATTAAACTTATACTCTGCAGTATTTGTGATTGTCAGATTCACATCACGAATAAATCCTTCTGTTGTTGTCCCCGAAAGACTCTTTGTTGGATATGAAGGCAAATATTTACTTGTTGTACGGTAATCATAAGCGTCTAATCCTACCTGAGAACGTATCGTCAGTCCTTCAATCGGAGTTAATTGAACAAAAGCATTACCATTTGCACGAGCAGTATTTGATCCTGAAGGTGCTTTATCTGTTAGGTAATGATAGTTCCACCTATTTAGACCTGAAATATAATCTGTGCTATTTCCATTAGCATCATATGGTGTATAATATGGAGCAAACAATTGTGAGCCAAAAACACCACCATTTAAACTATTAGATGCCTGATAAGTAAAATTAGAACGTTGGATATCATCATAGCTACCTCCTATATTTGCACCAAAGCGGAGCCAGTCTCTTACTTGAGACTCAACATTAGAGCGGAATGTATATCTTTTATAGTTTGAATGATATACAATGCCTTCTTGGTTTAGATAAGAACCAGAGACATAATACATAGTATTTTTTGTACCTCCCTGAACAGACACATTTCCATTATATGTAGGAGCATCGCCCTTAAAAAAATATTTTTGCCAATCAGTATCTGTTCCAGTGGCAGTATATGTATCATATTTCTTTTGAGAAATTATACCTTTTGCTAGTTGATAATCCAATAATTGAGAAGCATTCATTGGAGTTCCAATTCTACGTGCCAAGCTAGATGAACTGTAAGAATATGATGCGCGCACTACAGCTTTCTCACCAACAGCTCCACGCTTAGTAGTAATATAGATAACGCCATTTGCAGCACGTGATCCATAGATAGAAGTTGCGGAAGCATCTTTCAACACAGTAACACTTTCTATATCACTCGGATTAATTGTTGTCATAATAGAAGGATCTACTGGAGAACCATCCAAAATATACAATGGATCATTACCTGCAGTTAAAGAGCCAACGCCTCTTATATACGAGCTTGTTGTACGAGAAGCCGTAGAGTTTGCAATGGTTCCAGCACCAGGCTCTCCAGAACTTTGGAAAACAGAAAGTCCAGCTACTTGACCTTGTAAAGCATCCAACGTATTAGCAACAGGTCTGTCATTAATCTTTTCCGAATTCACTTTAGAAATAGACCCAACAATAGTACCAATCTTCTTTGCCGTACCATAACCTAACACGACTACCTCATTTAGTTGCTTATCATTTGATTTAAGCAAAACTCTAATATTAGACTTTACTGCAACTTCTTGAGTTTCCATACCAATATAAGAAACAGATAATTTAACATTATTCGGTACATTAGAGATGGAAAATTTTCCATCTAGATCTGTAACAGAACCAAGCTTTGTACCCTTCACAGATATTGAAGCTCCAATAATCGGCTGACCATCATCTTCTGAAATTACAACACCTGTAACTTTAGAATTTTGAGCCGATACTAATCCTATCCCAATGATTAGGAAGGATAAAAACAGCATTAATTTTCTCTTCATAAATAAATTAATTTAACTTAAAAACTTAATTCTCTCAATATTTTCCAAGTATAGTCTTCTTGAGGAAAACAAATATTACTCATTTACAATAAGTTAACAACTTTTGTCTTGATTAAAAAGAACTTTCACAGTTCTAAAAAATAGAAAGCATCATAAACGGTTGCAAAAGTATGAAAAATAGATTAAATTAGCAACATTAATTTACAAGAAATATTCAAATAAAACAAATAATTCACTTAATAATGTCAATATGATTGATAATAATCAAATTACACTTTAAAATATGCATATTTTATCATAATTATTAATCAAAATGATACGTTAAATATATCATTGAATAGTAAAATACACGATAAATACAAATTAAATATACGATAAAAGTTATATTTTTTATCTTTTGAACTGGTAAAATCTACGAATTATTTAAGTAAAGTGCCAAAATCTATCATCAAAAGGTAATTATTTTGGTATTTTAATCAATGTAAATAACAAAAGAATAGATACATTTGTTTACTTCTTTTTCATGTTTTATAAAATAATAATCAAAAAAATTACGGAGGAGGAGGAGGAGAGGAGGAGAAGACAAAAAAAAGAGGTGTGATATAACATCAACACCTCTTTTGCACTACTGTGCGGCTGATAGGACTCGAACCTACACGTCTCACAACACTAGATCCTAAGTCTAGCGCGGCTACCAATTACGCCACAGCCGCAGGACGATTTCTTATTGCGGCACAAAGATATATCTTATTTTTTTCTCTGCAAAATAATTTACAACATTTTTACCTTTTCTCATCTTACCATCTTGTTCATTATTTGCTAAAAATGGATGCAAAAGAGAGAGTATCTCTATAAAATGTTTTATCTTTGTCTCGAAGTTATTATTAAATAAACATATCTTATGTATACAGAATTATTCTCTGAACTGCCCTACAAAGTGGCAGACATTACTCTTGCTGAATTTGGACGCAAGGAAATCGAAATGGCAGAACATGAAATGCCTGGCCTTATGGCTCTTCGCGAAAAGTATGGAGAGGAACAACCCCTAAAGGGTGCACGCATAATGGGATCATTACATATGACCATCCAAACTGCGGTTTTAATTAAGACTTTAGTGGCTTTAGGTGCAGACGTACGCTGGTGCTCTTGTAATATTTATTCGACACAAGACCACGCTGCAGCAGCAATTGCAGATATGGGAGTTAACGTGTTTGCATGGAAGGGTGAAACCTTAGCTGATTATTGGTGGTGCACATTACAAGCTCTTAATTTCCCTGGAGGAAAAGGACCTAATGTGATTGTTGATGATGGAGGTGATGCCACCTTAATGATCCACCATGGATTTGATGCCGAAAGCAATTCATCTATCCTTGATGAAAAAGTGGAGGCAGAAGACGAAAAAGAATTAAATATAATATTAAAAAGGATATTAGCTGCTGATAAAAACCGTTGGCATAATGTGGCTAAAGAGATTAAAGGTGTTTCTGAAGAAACAACAACTGGTGTTCACCGTCTTTATCAAATGGCAGAACAAGGAAAACTTCTATTCCCAGCCTTCAATGTGAATGATTCTGTAACAAAATCTAAATTCGACAACTTATATGGATGTCGTGAATCACTAGCAGATGGCATCAAACGCGCAACAGATGTAATGATTGCAGGAAAAGTAGTTGTAGTAGCCGGTTATGGTGATGTAGGCAAGGGTTGTTCTCAATCAATGCGTAGCTACGGTGCTCGCGTATTAGTCACAGAAGTTGACCCAATATGTGCTTTACAAGCTGCTATGGAAGGATTCCAAGTCGTTACGATGGATGAAGCGTGCAGCCAAGGCGATATATTTGTTACTACTACAGGAAACATCGATATTATTCGCATTGAACACATTGAAAAGATGAAAGATCAAGCTATCGTGTGCAACATCGGTCATTTCGACAATGAAATACAAGTGGATAAATTAATTCATTATCCTGGCATCAAAGCTATTAATATTAAACCACAGGTTGATAGATACTATTTCCCTGACGGACATTCTATAATTCTTTTAGCAGGAGGACGCTTAGTAAACTTAGGCTGTGCAACAGGGCATGCTTCATTTGTAATGAGTAATTCATTTACCAACCAGACTATTGCACAAATAGAACTTTTCACTAAGAATTATGCCACAGGGGTATATATGTTACCCAAAGCACTTGATGAAGAAGTTGCACGTTTACATTTGGAAAAATTGGGCGTACACCTAACCACTCTTACACAGGCACAAGCTGATTATATCGGAGTTAAAGTTGATGGTCCTTACAAAGCTGAGTATTATCGTTATTAATTGATACAAACAAAATAATAACCCGATGAAAAATATATTGAAGAAAGCCCTGCCTGATATCATAGCGATATTAGCTTTTGTCGTTATTTCTTTTGCGTATTTTTATCCTGCAGACATTGATGGAAGGGTCTTAACCGGAAGTGACAATGTGGGAGGTATTGGAGCCGGTGTTGAGTCTACTCAATATAAAGAGCAAACTGGCCATACTACAAGGTGGACAAATTCACTTTTTAGTGGCATGCCGACCTACCAGATATCACCAAGCTATGGATCAACCGATCTATTAAACGATGCAAGTGCTATTTACAAACTAGGATTACCCCAGTATGTAAACCTAGTATTTATAATGTTAGTTGGATTTTACATCTTACTAAGAGCATTCGATTTTAAACCGTGGATGGCCGTGCTAGGAGCTGTAATCTGGGCTTTCTCAACATATTTTATCATTATTATCGGTGCAGGACACATTTGGAAATTTGTAACGCTGGCATACATTCCACCTACTATCGCCGGAATGATTTTAGCTTACAAAGGTAAATATTTATGTGGTGGAATTGTAGCAGCATTATTCGCATCATTACAAATTATGTCTAATCATGTGCAAATGACTTATTATTTTTTATTCGTCGTTCTATTCATGATAATAGCCTATTTTATTGATGCATACAAAAAACATGAACTTCCACGTTTTACTAAAGCCACCGGAGTTTTAGCTATGGCCGCGATTGTTTCAGTAATGATTAATAGTTCCAATTTATATCATACGTATGAATATAGCAAAGATACCATGCGTGGTAAAAGTGAACTTGTTAAACCAAGTACTGAAAACCAAACCAGTAGTGGATTGGAACGCGACTATATTACACAGTGGAGCTATGGAATCGGTGAAACATGGTCATTACTAATTCCCAATATAAAAGGTGGATCATCTTCCACTCCATTGTCTTCAAATGAAGGCGCAATGGAGAAAGCTGATAGCAACTATATGCAAATCTATCAGCAATTGCCATCATATTGGGGTGAACAACCTGGAACTGCAGGGCCGGTATATGTCGGAGCCTTTGTGCTAATGCTTGCCATATTAGGATGTTTTATCCTAAAAGGACCGATGAAATGGGCTTTGTTAGCCTCAACAATTCTTTCTATTGTATTATCCTGGGGAAAGAATTTTATGGGACCCACAAACTTCTTTATCGACTATTTCCCCATGTACGCAAAGTTCAGAGCCGTTTCTTCTATTCTTGTTATTGCCGAATTTACAATACCGCTATTGGCATTACTGGCTTTAAAAAAGATTATAGAGCAGCCGAACATCATCAAAGAAAAACAAAAACAGTTCTATATTAGTCTAGGGTTAACCGGAGGCGTTTCTCTACTATTTGCATTAATGCCCGGAGTCTTCTTTTCTTCGTTTGTTTCATCGAATGAAATGCAAGCTTTGCAACAAGGAATTCCGTCAGCACAATTAGGACAAGTTCTTGCAAATCTAACTGCAGTTCGACAAAGCATTATGACATCTGATGCCTGGAGAAGTTTTATTATTGTTGCACTAGGAGGTGCTTTCATGTGGTTATATAGCCGTAATAAGCTAAAAAGTTCTTTATTTATCGGACTTGTTTCCATACTATGCTTCATTGACTTATGGTCAATAAACAAGCGTTATTTAAAAGATGATGATTTTGTTGATCCAAGCCAAAGAATGGCAGCAGTACAAAAGACACCAACCGATGAGAAGATTCTGCAAGATAAATCACTTGATTATCGCGTATTGAATTTTGCAACCAGTACATTCAACGAGAATAACACTTCATATTGGCATAAAAGCATTGGTGGATATCATGCGGCAAAGCTAAGAAGATACCAAGAAATGATTGAGTATCATATTTCTCCCGAAATGAAATATGTTATGAATGCAGCAGCTAAAAACAATGGAGATATGACCAAATTAATTGCCGACTCTATGAAAGTAATTAATATGTTGAACGGCAAATACTTTATTCTTCCGTTACAAGGCAACAAGACAATGCCAATTAACAACCCATATGCTTACGGAAATGCTTGGTTTGTACAGAACATCAAATATGTAAATACTGCCAACGAAGAGATTGAAACTTTATATAAAGTATCTCCACGCAATGTAGCTATTGTTGGAAATAAATTTAAGGAAACACTGAGTGGCACTACAAATATTAAATGTGATTCCACAGATCATATTAACTTGATTAGTTATACTCCAAACGATTTGACTTATCAAACAAATGCCAAAAGTGATCAGATTGCAGTGTTTTCTGAAATCTATTATCCAGGATGGCAAGCATATATCGACGGGAAAAGCGTTGATCACGGACGTGCGGACTACATTCTTCGTGTAATGAAAGTTCCGGCAGGAAATCATAAGATTGAATTTAAGTTTGATCCTTCATCCATACATACTACCGAAACAGTTGCTTATATAGGCTTAGGCATTCTTATAATAGGTGCGATAGGACTAGGTGTAAAAGACATAAGAAAAAAGAAAGATTAAATCAACACACAATAATAGAAAAAGGCGATGAATAAAAACTCATCGCCTTTTTTTATTGTTGAAATAAATCATTTAAGAATCTTTTCAAGTGTTTTCTGTAAATTATCACCCATTAAATCACGAGCTACAATTATACCTTCAGGATTAATCAAGACGTTTGTAGGAATGGCACGTACACCATATTGAACAGCTGTTTGACTCTTCCAAAACTGCAAGTTGGAAAGCTGTGTCCAACTCAAACCCTGTTTCTGTATACCATTCAACCAAGCCTCTTTACTACGATCAAGAGAAACACCGATAATCGTAAAATTCTTATCTCTAAACTTATTATAAGCAGCCACAACATTTGGATTCTCAGCGCGACAATCAGGGCACCAAGAAGCCCAAAAATCAACTAGTACATATTTACCATAGAAATCAGAAAGAGAGACTTCCTTTCCATTCGAATCAGGAAGTGTAAAATTAGGTGCTTTTTGACCGACCTGCACGGTTTCTAACTTCTTGATAAGTTCATCAAGATCTGTTAAATAAGGACTATTTTGTTGCGTAAATTTAACTCTTAATGATTTAAGTTGTGCTAAAGGCAAACGCCAAGAAAAACTTCTCAAAAGAAAGTATGCTGCAACATTTGAAGATGGATGTGATTTAACCAACGATGCTATATCGTATTTATCATCATCAACCAATGATTGATTAGTCGTAAACAATGTATTTTCAGCTGATCCTGAAGTTGCTATTTGAGTACGCTTCCCATTTTCTATACTTACTGTAAATGGTTTATTCTCAATAAAAACCATAACCGGACGAGCCGTGCGCTCTAAAGCTAATCCATAAAGCAATGGTTGAGAGACCTTACCTTTAAAAACAAACTTCCCGTTTCTCAATTCAGTAGAATCAACAATTTTAAAATCTTTCGTCACATTTGTATATTCTTCCAGGTATATTTTCCCGGAAGAAACATTCGTGACTTGACCTGTAAGGACAAAACCTTTCGTAGGGGTTTTTGCACTTATTCCCATTGAAATCAGCAATAATAATCCTAAAAACTTTTTCATATCTATTCTCTTTAATTTAATTTACTTGTTATCCGAATAGTTCCTTCTTTCACCCCTTTTGCACTTGCTTTGATTACAATATCACCCGACTCGGTATTTGATCGAACAATTGCTGTAAGCATTCCGCTAAAAGCATGCATTTTTGATCCTTGGAATGATTCTATGCAAGTAGGATCTCCGTTAGCAACAGCACAAAATGTACCTTTTCCTTCCACCTTAAAATTAATCAATCTATCATCTGAAGGACATAAAATACCATTCTTATCAACTACAGAAACTGTTACATAGATAAGATCTTCACCATCAGCCTTAATCGTCTGTTTGTCCGTGGTAAGTAATAAATGATCAGGTTTTCCTGCTGTTGAAACTATAGTTGAATCTACAGGTTGTTTATCTTTATTATATGCAACGACTTTTATTTGTCCCGGTTTATAAACCGTTTCATTCCACATCAAACGATAACGGTTAAATACTGTGGAATCATTCTTATAACGAATGCCTTGACTTTTACCATTGATAAATAACTCTGCCGATGGGTAATCCGTATAGACAAAGACTGGAGTTATTTTACCCTCACGTCCAGGCCAAGTCCAATGTGGCAAGACATGCAAAGTATGCGACTCTTTATTCCACTGGCTACGGTAGAGATAAAATCTATCTTTCGGCAATTCGGCTAAATCAATAATACCGAACAACGAGCTATGGCTGGGCCACGCATCCGTATCGTATGGCGAAGGTTCACCCAAATAATCAAATCCGGTCCATACAAACTGCCCTACTGCCCATGGATGATCTTCCTGCATGGCAAAGTCATAATCAGGTAAGTTAGACCATGAGCAAGATTCCATATCATAACTTGATGATTGATGGTCCGAGTATTGAGCATCAGCCTTCTTCTCTACAGGAAACTTATAAACGCCTCGCGAACTCACAGTAGAAACTGTTTCCGAACCTAAAATCATATTCTGAGGTAGTTTGTTATATCCTTCTATATAACGCCCTACTCTATAATTAAATCCGGGAACATCCAATAAGGCAGCAAATCCATTATTCAATACGCTTGAAACTTGATCCATTCCGCATGTAACAGGACGTGTAGGATCCTCACGATGACATATATTCTGTAAATATTCAGCTACTTTGAATCCAGCTTTGCTACTTTGAGTAGGCACTTCATTACCAATACTCCACATAATCACACTTGGATCATTGCGATAATGCCGTATCATATTTATCACATCCTTTTCAGCCCAATCATTAAAATAACGATGGTAACCATTTTCGCATTTCGCTTTGTCCCATTCATCAAACGGTTCAATCATCAGCATAATACCCATTTCATCACATAGTTCAACCAATTCCGGTGCCGGCATATTATGAGAAGTACGCAACGCATTACATCCCATATCTTTCAACATAGATAATCGGTGGCGTAGTGCCTCTTTATTAACAGCAGCTCCTAAAGCTCCTAAGTCGTGATGCATGCATACTCCTTTGATTTGACAGGAATGTCCATTAAGATAAAATCCATTATCCGGGATAAATTCAATGCTGCGTATACCAAAACGTGTGGTGTACTTATCAACCAAAGAATCTTTTATAAAGATTTTTGAAACAGCTTGATACAAAGACGGACTCTCAGGTGACCACAATTCAGGATTCAATACAGTGAAATGTTGAGTAAAATCAGTTTGATTTATCATTGCTGAAACATTTTCTTTTACCGCTACCACTTTCCCCGAAGGTGCAAGAATCTCTGTAATCACCTTTACATCTCCCTGAGGTAGGTTCTCTATTCGTGTTTTCAAACAAACTGAAGCTAAAGATGCTGATACATGGGGTGTCGTTACATAAGTTCCCCACACAGGTACATGCACCTTCTCCGTTGTTATCAAATGAACGTTTCGAAATAAGCCTGCTCCCGAATACCATCTTGAAGATTGTGGCTTGTTTTCCAATCTAACAGCTAATATGTTCTTTTCTCCCTTTCGAAGAGATTTCGTTATATCAACAAAGAATGAATTGTAACCATAAGGCCAAAACATTACTTTTTCACCATTCACATAAATCTCAGCTTCACTCATCGCACCATCAAAAAGCAACGTCACACTCTGTCTGTCCAAATCAATATCCGACACATCTATTGCATGTCTATACCATCCGACACCTACATAAGGCAAGCCACCGGTACGTCCGGTTTTAGCGGAAGCTTTCTTCTCAAGATTTTGAGTAATTATCACATTTTGCAAATCATTGTTACGATTAAACGGACCATAAATAGCCCAATCATGAGGAACAGATACTGATTGCCACTTATTGTCGTTAAAATTAACGGCAGATGCTTCTTTTGTATCTCCTTTAGCAAATTTCCATTCGTTCTTAATGTAAATATCTTTACGTTGAGCAGATACGGAAACGATACTTAAAAGAAACGACAGAAAAAGAAGACAAGTAAATCTTTTCATTGCATTCATATTAATGTAAACATCTTATTTGCAGCAAAAATAAATTTTCTATTTGAGACTAGTACTATAGTCATCAACTATTTGACATTTATTTTTGATTAAATGAACATTGCCTGCTTAAAATGATATACTTATTCTATCTTCCCTATTATTTTCTCTTGCCCACCACAATACTTTTTTACTTGTTCTACTAATTCTGCAACAGCTTCCTCTATATAAGTTGAAGGAGTATCGGCATTACCTTGTACAACAAAGAAAACGGAGTTTGTATCTAAATCAACAGCAGTTTTCTTTACTTGCCTGACGTCCAAATAACATATAATCTCATTATTGTCATCAATATAGGAGTATTCACCGGCTTTTATAGGTTTATGCGTTGAATCACCTATCGGTTCGAACTTCTCTGTACCATCTGTAAACTTAAGGTGGATATTACCATCAATCTTACTTAGATCATGAGCTCCAAGTGCCAATTTATACTTTATGGAAATAGTATTATAGATATCAACAAGTAAATTGATATTCGGCAATGCACCCTCGTTTCTGATCAAGAGTTTATACAGATTTTCCGGAGCAGAAAGATTCTTGCGATTAGGGGCTCCCACTGCGTCATGCAAACTTCTAAAGCCTTTCAGAATAGGGTCCTCTTTGAGATCAAGCTGAGATGCATCTTCATATGCTTTCTTCAACACAGACTTTTGGTAGCTTTGAAAAACCGAATCATTTTCTTTATTAACAATATTCTCCACGATCAAATAAATGCCTCTCAACCCTATTGTGGATATTTCCGGATGAACGATAAATTGCTTATTGCTTTCTGACATTTCCTGTACCTTTATAAATAACACCAACAAAGATAATGCACAAAACGGATCTATGTCATCCCTCGTTTATGGTATTATTATACCTTAATAAAGGTATCTTTTGCGCCAACTATTTCCAAAAATATCCTCTCAATATATAATATATCAAGGATGTTCTCTATTTTTGCATGGTCAATAGCTAAAAATAAATGATGAAGAAATATCTACTTTATATCATATTGGGTACACTGCTGATGAGCTGCCAAATTAAACAAAAGACATATCAATTGCCTCACATTCCTGAAAAAATAAAACAACCATCGGAACGTGCCCAGTATCTAGCAAAACATTATTGGGATTTATACAACTTATCAAGCATAGACTCCATTGCTAATCATGACACAGAAAAGGCATGGGTAAACTTTTGCTATGTGTTAAACAAAATTCCATTAGCAGAAGGTAGAGATTTGGTCAAAGAGTTTTTTGATACAAGAAGTATGTCACAAAAGAATTACTTGTACCTTGTTGGGCTTGCCGAGAAATACTTATATTATCAGGATTCACCAACACACAATGAAGAACTATATATATCTACGCTTGAATCTGTTGTTAATAATCCATCACTTAAAGAGATAGAAAAAGTCCGCTACAAATACCTATTAGAAAATGCAAAAAGGAATCGTGCAGGTACCAAAGCGATAAACTTTCAATACACCACCGAATCAAGCAAGACAGGTGATTTATATGGCATTAAAGCAAAATACACACTGCTCTTTTTCAATAATCCAGGATGTCAAGAGTGTCAGAAACTAGCATTATCCATAAAATCATCAATAATCATAAATGACTTAAAAAGCCAGAATGAATTAATCATTCTGGCCTTTCATCCTGATAACGATATTGAGGAATGGAAAATGCACTTAAAGGAATTTCCTTCACAATGGATTGTCGGATATGATGCAAAACAAACCCTGTTACGGAATGAAGTGTATGATTTAAGTTTTATACCTACGCTCTATTTGTTGGATGAAAACAAAGAAGTCATACTCAAGAATGTATCCCTCAATGAGATTGAACAATGGTTTATTGCACATAGCAAATAACAGCTCATTGCAACTTCTTCAGTTTAGCTACAGCATGTTCCAACGATTCAGTCGGTTCTATTATATTATAATTCCCCCAAAAGTTAGAATCGTAGAAGTTCTTAACCTCATCAGATAGAATACCATTATCTCTAAACGATTCTTTGCCCGATATCTTTTCTTCCGGATTGTCTTTTCTATCAGTCATGACCATTTCAGAAACCACACCATAGTTGGTATGAAATAATTTTTTCTTCCAATCACATTTAAACTTCACCTCTGCACGTACATAATTTAAATATGAAAGATCACCCATACGACGATAATTCACCAGATATGAAACGCTGATAGGATTAAAATGCAATCCAAATGGTTTCTTCTGCAAAATAGCATCTGTCACTTTCTCTTTATTAGCCATTTCCATACTAAACTCTATGCGTGTAATAGTCAATGTTTCCTTGTCAATATAAATAAGACCTTCATAAAGAGGATCACTTACCGTTACCCTGGGAGTTAATGATATAATGTATTGCAACCGATTCTCAATAGAGGCATAATTCACAAATTCATAATGATAGTATGCCAGGCAATCATTACTTAAAAGCAAGCCCGGGTTTTTTACCATATCCAAGAAGATTGCACTATTAGGACCTCCTTGTAAGGCAACACTTAAAGTATCTTTCGGATTTGGACTTACTAGTTTCCTTCCTTTTGAAACTCGTATTCTATCCCTGCCATTGTTTTGAGAATAAGGTGTTTTGTAGACATTAATTACAGCCTCAGCAATGTTTATGTATTTTTTCTTCTTTTGTACGGTTTCTCTATAAAAGCCTGTATACATGGCAGGTGCATTACTGTAATTAGCAGAAATCTTTGAGATAGCCTGAGCCACTAACTCACTTGGATTTACGGGTGAAACCGTTACATTTCCTAGAACAACCTCTTTTGAAGATAGATAGAAGACAGTCTCTTTCTCATTTTGATCAATATTACCAACTACAATTTTACTTGTTTGATATCCGATGTGTGATACTTCTATCACTGCTGTTTTCTTATCAACCGGACACTTCAAAACAAAAATACCATCAGAGTTTGTAACTGTACCGACATTTGTACCTAAAACTGTAACTGTAGCATATGAGAGCATACGTTTAGTACGAAAATCTTTAACCACGCCATTTATAGTAAACAGCGAAACATCATCTTGTGCCATAGCTGATACAACACAAAGAAACAATAATACGCAGAATAATAAAGAACGATTGATTGATTTCATAATATAAAGATTTAAATATACTTATATTAAACAAATAACAAAACATATCGTTTTTTGTTTAAAAGAAAGACTTGTTAATTAACAAAAGTGCTATTATTTACCAGATAAATATTAAATCATGTTATTAAACATACTTTTTATGCCAAAACATTTGTCAGGTAATAAAAAGTAGATATCTTTGCAGAGTGTTTTTCATAGTATTAGATTTAAGGTTAACAAAGGTTGGAGTACGGCGGTACTCCTTTTTTTATGCCTAAAAATGAGCTCATAATAATAAAGGCAATAGGTTATTTTAATCCTTTGTTCATGGTCGCGTTTCATTTTTTGACTAGTTTTGTATCAAATATAAGTATTTCAATATGAAGAATCTTTTAAAAACAATGATTATGTCTGCTACATTTGCTTTAGGCGTAACGAATATTCAAGCTCAATCGCCAGACTCGTTCAACCATATGATTTCGGCTGCAATCAAAGCTCCATCAGGGCATAATACGCAACCATGGAAGTTTAAATTAGGGATTGATTGCATTGATGTAATACCTGATTTCACCAAATCATTATCTGCAGTTGATGGCACCAATCGTGAACTCTATATATCATTAGGCACCGCAACTGAAAACTTATGTATTGCGGCTTCACATGAGGGATATACAGCAAAGACTGAGATTATGCAGAATAATGAGAAAGCATATTATGTACACGTTTCTTTTGCTAAATCACATACAGCAAATGCAAGTCCGTTATATGATGCTATCTACAAAAGACAAACCAATAGGAGCGTTTACAACAAAAGCATAATCGGTCCCGATACGATCACTCTATTAAAACAAATGGTGCCCGAACAAGGAACTCATATCTATATGTTCCCAAAAGGATCCACCACTTTCAATGATCTTGCCACTAAAGTATATAAAGGCAATGAGTTGCAAATGACTGATCCTCTGTTTAAGAAAGAATTGCTGGAATGGATACGCTTTAACAAGAGCCAGGCAAAGAAAGAGGGCAACGGCTTGACTTCTGCAACAATGGGTGCACCCAATGTACCTGAATTCATCGGTAAACCGATTGTCAAAGCTTTCCTAAACCCGAAAGCTCAGAACAAAGGGGATATGAAGAAGATAGAATCGTCCTCACATCTTGTCTTGATCACATCCACAGAACAAGATCCGAAAGCATGGATATCTGTAGGTCGTACATTGGAACGCTTTATTCTCAACACTACTAATTTGGGTATTGCCAACGCATATATGAATCAACCCTGCGAAATAAAAGAACTTGCCAACAAGATTAAAAACGAATTGCCGGTTATTAATCAAGAGTATCCCAACTTGCTATTGAGAGTTGGTTATAGCAAGCCAATGCCCTACTCTCCCAGACAAAACATAGACAGTTTTATCATTAAGTAAAGTAGACGTTATCGTAACGTTATTTATTGGTTAAAGAACTCATAACAATGTCTCATAAATTTTATTTGTGAGACATTGTTGTATATACATTTCTATGAAAAAACGCTATTCTTTTCCCTGCCCAAAGCCTCATCATAGATTAACTAAGTGAATGATCTTTCTACAAGAATCCATGCGACTCGTTGTTTGCAACCTTGTTGCACTAGATAGCTCGTAACTTTGTCACCGAAAATAATAAAGACAAAATATATGGGACATTGTTGCAGTAGTTGTGCTCACCAAGCACAAGACATTCACGAACAAGAGGATTCGTCGGGATTCATAAATGAATATGGTCGCATTCTTTTCTCATTTCTGATGTTGGTTACGGGAATTATATTGAGTAAATTGCAAATAACAGGGGCAGACAATCAATATGTATCACTGACTTGGTATGCCATCGCCTATCTACCCGTGGGATTGCCGGTAATGAAAGAAGCCTATGAAAGTATACGGAATAAGGACTTCTTCAATGAGTTCTCACTCATGACAATTGCAAGTATAGGCGCATTTTGCATTAAGGAATATCCTGAAGGGGTAGCTGTGATGCTGTTTTATTCCATCGGTGAATCCTTTCAAGATAAAGCAATTGATCGCGCCAGACGTAATATAAGCAAGTTGCTTGATATTCGTCCCGAACTAACAATGGTACTTAGAGGTGATAAATTGATAAGTGAGAACCCGCGTAACATAAAAGTAGGAGAAACGATAGAGATTAAAGCCGGTGAACGTGTACCATTGGATGGAATGATGCTGAGTGAGAAGGCTCTTTTCAACACCTCTGCTCTTACCGGAGAAAGCGTACCAAGAGTTATTCAAAAGGGGAACGAAGTATTAGCCGGAATGATTGTAACGGACAAAGTCATGCAGATGAAGATTACCAAGCCCTATGATGAAAGCACATTGGCACGAATACTTAATATGGTTCAAAATGCTTCGGAACGGAAAGCTCCTACCGAACTTTTTATACAAAAGTTTGCTCGGATATATACTCCTGCTGTGATTGCACTTGCGATCTCTATCGTAGTCTTCCCATACATCTATTCATTATGTAATACCTCTTTCGGCTTCCTATTTTCCGAATGGTTGTATCGTGCACTTGTTTTTCTTGTAGTGTCTTGCCCTTGCGCATTGGTCATTAGCATTCCTTTGGGTTACTTCGGAGGCATTGGGGCTGCTTCACGTTCAGGTATATTATTTAAAGGAGGTAATTATCTGGATGCTATTAGAAAGATAAACACAGTGGTTTTCGATAAGACAGGCACTTTAACCAAAGGAACTTTCAGCATTCAATCCTCTAAATGTGCTGAAGGATACACCATCGACAAACTTCTTAGTCATATAGCCTCGGTAGAGGTAAGCAGCACTCATCCTATTGCTCGTGCCATTGAGGAATATGCACATAATCACAACGTAGAGATTCCTGCAGCGAAAAACGTAACGGAATTAAGCGGATATGGATTATCAGCAGAAGTGGAAGGGAATGAGGTATTAGTTGGGAACTCAAAGTTACTGGCGAAGCATCACATTGATCATCCGGAGGAGTTTCTAGCAACAGAAGGTACACCCGTGCTGTGTGCCGTTGCAGGTAAATATGTCGGTTACATTTTGCTTGCCGACAAACTAAAAGACGATGCAATAGACACCGTAAAAGGTCTGAAAGAGTTAAACATTGAGAATATCCAGATTCTATCTGGTGACAGACAATCAATTGTTAGTAACTTTGCTGAAAAGCTGGGTATACATCATGCATACGGTAATCTGCTCCCGGCAAATAAGGTGGAGCATATCGAAGAGTTGAAACGAAAGAGCAATGCCCGCATTGCTTTCGTAGGAGATGGTATGAATGATGCACCTGTCTTAGCACTAAGTGACGTAGGTATCGCCATGGGAGGCTTAGGAAGTGATGCTGCCATTGAGACGGCTGATGTGGTCATTCAGAATGATCAGCCTTCAAAAGTGATTACAGCCATAAACATCGGTAAACACACTCACAACATTGTGATAGAAAACATTACATTAGCATTTTTGGTGAAGTTTGTGGTTCTTGTACTAGGCGCATGTGGAATAGCCACATTATGGGAAGCTGTTTTTGCTGATGTGGGCGTTGCGTTGCTAGCCGTTATGAACGCTGTAAGAATACAAAGAATGATATAAAACAAAGTCATGGACGAGAAAGAGTTAGTATGTAAATTAGAGAAAAGAGAGATTCGGCCGACTGCTTTACGGTTGTTGATCCTAAGAACTATGCTGAATGAAAAGCGAACCGTATCTATGACCGACTTGGAGGAGTTGCTGTTGACTGTTGACAAGTCCACTATCTTCCGAACAATTACATCCTTTCTGTCTAATCATCTCATTCATTGCATTGATGATGGCACGGGATCACTCAAATATGGAGTATGCGAAGACTCATGCAACTGTTGCATCAATGAATTGCATCCACACTTTTATTGCGAACATTGCCATCGCACATTCTGCCTTAAGAACGACCACATTCCTGTAGTGTCAGTGCCCGAAAACTTTAGTGTAAACAGTGCGAACTATGTATTGAAGGGGCTTTGTTCTGAGTGTTCAAAACGCAAAAGAAGGAAGTGATCTGAGTCTTTCATCATAGAGTTTATATATAAAGCCTACTACGATATTTCACGTTCATTTAATTCATTTTTCGCAGTCATAAGGAACATTCTATCTTTTTACATAGGTTAAACTTAAGTTTTACATTCGTTAAATTTAAGTTTAACCTATGTAAAACTTTCGTGCCACGGTTGTAGAAAATAAAAATGTAAACGGGCATTCGCAAAAAAGTCCCTTAGCATTACACATTATCTA
This sequence comes from Bacteroidales bacterium UBA1794, assembly GCA_002315435.1. Lineage (GTDB taxonomy): Bacteria > Bacteroidota > Bacteroidia > Bacteroidales > Bacteroidaceae > DCFW01. The sequence goes on along the minus strand of DCFW01000036.1, from coordinate 45,339 downwards.
TGCTTGTTATCAGACAATTATATATGAATTAACCACAAGAAAGCCCCATGAAATATGGGACTTTCTTGTATCTTCTGTCCGTTTACAAAGATCAGAGCAAGATGATTGTCTGTTTTATTGTTTCATCTTGCCATCATTTCTCACCCTTCAAATGCGAGAGCCTCGCTGAGAAGATATGGCAGAAACTGAAAAGGAATTGGTCTAATTCTGTTCTCTGTTCACGATGCTCCACCTTGTTTGCTAAAAGGCGGTATGCTGATAATCTATGCGGATCAATGTCGCGAAGAGCCAATTCATTACCAAAACGTAACTTATAGAAGTCTACGATAAAATCAAATCCGGTCCATTTCATGTCTTCAGTCGACTGCAAACCTACATAGGCAAATAAGTCTTTGCCTGTCATTAAGGCAAACTGATCACGAGCTATTGGTTTGAAGTCAAGGGGAAGATAACGCAAACGAACCAACTCACGCAAATGCCATTCGCAAAACTGATGATAGTCTTTTGAAGTAAGTATAGAATCATTCCACAACGGTTGCTTTCCTACTCTCAACAACGAATCATGTTCCGATTGATAACGAGGGAAGAAACTCTTGAATCCGGATACCGTATCCAAAGGAATAGTCGCAATAGAGATTGCTCCTCCGGGCTTTATAGTCAAAACCTTATAGGCAGGAGCATAACCGGCTGTACTAGGAACCAGCACATTGTGCAATGTGTTTCCTTTCTTCGACACAAACAGTTCATCATCATTCATATGAATATGTCCGCATAGATGCAATGTCACTCCTGCACCAGCAAGCAACTCACTTACTGAAGGATCCGGGAAACGATGCACGTCAAAACGTCCGGGAGCCGCAATGCCCGACACATAGGATGCAGCTCCGCTATTGTAATCCGCCATAGGGAAATGACTGAACGCAATCAATGTCTTGCCGTATTTACGAGCATCCGCCGCTACTTTCGTTATCCACGGAAGTAAATATCTTTTTATTTGCAACGTTTTATTATATCCACTCAAGGCTCCGCCAAAAGTTAGAATGCTATCCCCCTTTACGGTCAAAGGATCATAGATCGCCGCATCAATTGCCAATAGCCAAACTCCCTTCACAGGCTCCACCACATAACTGCCATCTTGAATAGCAGGCCTCAACAGAGATATTCCTTGTGGATAATGATAGGTACGCTTGCTCCAGGATGCTTGTTGCATTGCCTTCTCATAGCTATAATCCTTATAAGAATAAGTGGAAAAGGGAGTTGCCCAATACAAATATTTTTTGCGAGGAGAGAAACCAAAAGCCGACCACTCATCATGTATCTCTTTATATCCCCATGTCGTACCCGAAACCGAATCAGTGACTGTAAACGGTCGTGATGGATCATGATTGCCTGTCATCACAAAAAACTGCATACCGTACGTCTTTGTATAACGTTGAAGCACCTTTCGTACTAACCGCACATTCACCGGTTGACCGTTATCAGTAAGATCTCCCGAAAGCAGCACTTTGTGAATATGCCGTTTGGCAATATCATCCAAAGCAGCCAAAAATGCAAAATAGTTTTCATTGAACAATCGTGTTGAATACAACTGAGCATTCATCGAACGCACTACTGACGTATCTTGAATGTGTACATCCGATACAACTGCAATACGCAGATTATCCTTTGTAACGGGTCGGATATGCCTACCCTTACTTGAAGCACCCAGATTAAAGAATAATATAGAAAATAAAAGCAAGAGACTTTTCTTCATGGTTATTTCAAATTAGATGTAACCAAGCTATCTACATTTTCACTACTATAGATGGTTCCTCCAAAATGATCAACAGGAGTAGCACCTTCGCGTACAGAAGAATTACGAATAGTCACATTGGTGGCTTTGTCTAAATAGAAACCGTATGTTTTACCTTTCACAAACTCCTCTCCATTGCATGGACGCTTGTCATAAACGCCCCCTGCAAATTGTGTGCGCTTGCCTATCGTCATATCCACCTGATCAAAATAAAGGTTCTGTATGCAATCCTTTGAGTCAGCACCTACAAATGCACCATTCTCACTATTGCACTTGATGTTATTGAAGTATATATCCGAAACGGTTCCCACCTTGTAACTGGTCACACCTTTAGGGAAACGCCAGCCGGCATCTTTTTGATTACCTGTTTTGCGAGTGTAGGCAGTAACATAAATCGGTTCGGCCTTACCCCACCACACATCTGAAAACAATTTACAATCAACCAAGATATTAGAGAACATCACATGATCTACGGTACCTTCATCACGGTTCTGAATACCTATACCTCTATTACTATCTTTTATTATACAATTATCAACGGTCACATTACTTATTCGATCCATACTTTCAGAACCTATCTTGAATGCACATGAGCGGGAAGTCATCACGCAATTAGTTACTGTAATATTTTCACAAGGTCCCAGTTCCTGATATTCGCGACGGTTCTTCAAGCAAATGCAATCATCGCCCGACTTGATGAAGCAATCACTGATGCGCACATTCTTGGAATGATCCAGATCAATGCCGTCGCAATTACGTATCTTCAAATTGTTCAGAATGTTGACGCCACTTATAACTACATCATTGCAACCAACCAGATGCAACGTCCAATAAGCCGAATTGCCAAAGCTAACATCCCGTATACGAATATTGTTTCCTTTGACAAGAGTCAATAAATGTGGACGAGGATCAAAAGCATTTACAGGTTTCAAGTCATAAGAATCATCCAATTCCTTGCCCATAAAGGATGCGCCGTTACCATCAATCATACCCTTTCCAGTGATTGAAAACTGCTCTACGTTTTCACCATTTATCCACATCATACCTTCGCCCCGATTCTCCCTAAAGGCACTCTTTGTATATACTTTCTCATCAGGGTTAGCCAACAGCTTGGCATTTGCAGCCAAATGTAAGTCCACATAAGAAGCTACCGTGAATGGGCCCGTCATATACACACCATTGCCCGGAACAACTACACGTCCGCCTCCCGCCTTGTGGCAAGCATCAATCGCTTTCTGAATAGCAAGAGCGTTATCAGTTGTACTATCCCCTTTCGCGCCGAAATCACGAATATCAAAATCTGTTCCTTTATAACTGTGGCAAGCTGTCAAGAGGAGTATACCTAAAGCCGCCAAGCAATTCTTTATTTTCATTGTTTTCCTTTTTTATTTTCTCTTTATTAATTCCTTCTTTTATTCCGACATAGAAGGAGGACAACTCCTCACACTTGAAGCCCAACTCTTATTGGGTACATCACCCATAATGAATTCAAGCACTCCACCGTCCATTATCTGCTGATGTGTCAAATAGCTTTTGTCAAAAGGTTTTCCGTTCAACTTAGCTGATTGAATATAGATATTTTTATTAGTCACTTGATGGGCTTTAATGATGAACTTCTTTCCGTTCTCCAATTGAATCGTTGTACTTTCAAAAGCCGGAGAACCAATCACATAATAAGGATTGCCTGGACATACAGGATAAAAGCCTATGGCTGAAAAAACATACCATGCCGACATTTGCCCTGCATCATCATTACCGGACAGTCCTCCCGGAGCATTCAGATACTCGGTGTTTCGGATGTATGCAACTTGCTTCTGAGTTTTCCACGGTTCTCCTGCATAGTTGAACAAATAAGCCACTTGATGACAAGGCTCATTGCCATGCCAATAACGGTTCTCACTGAACATAGAATCCAACTTTGCAATAAACTTTCCCTTACCGCCCATCAACTTCATCAGCCCTTTCATATCTTGCGGAACATACCAAGTATAATGGCAGGGAGCTCCCTCTGTAACAAAAGAAGCGAAACTGAAAGCATTGTTCTGTGTCAAGAATGTACCATCCGCATGACGGCCTTGAGCATAACCGGTGCGAGGATCAATAACATTCTGATAATTCTTTGCTCGATGGATCAATAATTTATAATCCGCAGTCTTACCCATCTTCTTTGCAACCTGAGCCAACACATAATCATCATAAGCATATTCCAACGTACGAGAAACCTGCTCATTCTGATGGAAAGCTTCCTTCACCGAATCTTCCAATGGTATATATCCATATTTCAAATAAGATTTCAAAGCACGACGCCCCATACCATTCTTATAATCTTCAACCGAAGATGGTGTTTGAAAGGCATTCTTACGCATAGCTTCGTAAGCCGTCAACATATCAATACCCTTGATACCTTTCATGTATGCATCTCCTATTACAGAGATACAATGATCACCTATCATCGCCGCAGTGTAACTGTTCCAACAAGGGAATATCGGCAACCATCCGCCTTGTTTGTACTTTTCAACCAACGATTGCACCATTTCTCCTTCACGCTTCGTATCGATAATCGTCAACAAAGGATGAAGAGCACGGTAGGTATCCCACATGCTGTAATCTTCATAATAGTCTCCATTGATTGATTTGCGAATGGGAGTTCCTTTGGAAAAGGAGGGATAGGCTCCATCCACGTCATTGAACACGCGTGGCAAAAAGGACGTACGATAGAATGCTCCATAAAACTTCTCTTTTTGATTTTTATCACCTACCACTTTCAATTTGGACAGTTGATCCTCCCAACATTTATTTAATTGGCGATGAACTTTATCGAAGTCCCAATGCGGAATTTCTTTCGCCATATTCTTTATTGCTCCTTGAATACTTGTAAAGGATGAAGCCGCTTTCACCAATATTCGTTCGTGTGCACGAACCTTGAATCCGACAAAAGCTCCTATATGGAGCTGCTTGCCGATCGACGTCTTTCCCCAATATGCTACACTATCCTTGAATACACCAAAAGTGACAGGTGTCTTCTCGAACTTCACTACAAAGTATCCACTAAATCCTGCCGACTCGCCCCATCCTTGATAGATACGATGTACCGGATTATAGCCCCTAATCTCTTTCCTCACCGTATCCACTTCAATATATCCTTCCCCTTGATCACTGTTCGGATTCACTACCAAATAAGCCGTTCCGTCCTTATCATAAGTAAAGCGAAACAATGCCGATCTGGATTGAGCAGTTAACTCCGCACGAGTATTATAATCGTCCAAATAAACCGAATAATAAGAAGGTGTAGCTATTTCACTGCTATGAGAGAATAAACTAGCCCGCTCTTCAGGAGTCGTTTTCAATTTCCCAAATACGCTCATCAAGGTCATTGAGCCATAATCTTGTGTGCATCCGCCTACAATCCAATGTGAATTACGGAACCCTTGAAGTTTTGAATCTCTATAATAATAAGGTGCAATACACTTCAGTTCGGTATCCTGAGTTTGAGGTGTCCAGAAATTCATGCCATGAGGTACCAATACCGCCGGTAACGTTTGCCCATATTCTTCAGTATGCCGACCAAACACTCCGGCAGTCTCAGTAGTACTGGCTGCTGTACCGACACGCGTATCAACATATTGTTGCAAGGTTTCCTGCGATGCCACGCCTTCAAATACAGCGCACATGCAAGCAAAAAATAAATACTTTATCTTCATGGTAATAATGGTGAAACTAGATACAAAGTTAAAAAAAGAAGGGGAGAAAGCTAACTCTTTTTGCTATTTCATAGCAACAGATGCCTCTCCCCATATAAATTAACCTGAGATTATACCAATCAATATCCGGTGTTCTGTGTCCAACTTGTATTCAGTTTCATTACACTTAAAGGCACAGGAAATATTCTACGGTATTTATCCGCATTGCTCATGTTATAAGTAGCACTCTTAAATCCCCAGTCATCTTCGAAGTGTCCGAAACGAATCAAATCATTACGACGCCAACATTCATCAGAGAATTCACGGGCACGCTCATCCAGCAGTCCATCCAAATCAATAGAAGTAACAGTAGGTGCACCTGCACATTTCCTTATCTGATTTACTAATGATACAGCACTCTCACCATTGGTTGCAGTAGCACCGCGAAGAATAGCCTCAGCTTTCATCAACAGCACATCCGCATATCGGAATATAGGCATATCATTACTCTGGAAGTTGTTTGTGCTGGAAGCCGATGGATAGAACTTCACATTGCGATAACCCATAGCCAATCCCAACTCATCTCCACCAAGATCCAAAATACTTAAATTGGTGTTGTATTCGTTTGTATTCTTTCCGCGAATAGTCAATTCTTTAGACAGTTCATAATTCCAATTGATTGTTGAATCCGCATCGCTACCCGAATAGTACTTATTCAATGTGCTCTTGGCTATCTTAACAGTATATGGAGTTTTTGTCCCTTCGTAGTATTGTACACCTCCACGCCAGATATTGTTACGCTCATCACCGGTCAGACTATACTTATCAACAAACTCCGGTAGCGCACGCATTGGACCACTGGGCTTTTTGCTCAAGCCCATAGTATATTGCATAAACTTATGGCACCAGAATCTGGAATGTGTAAGTCCTCCACCCAAGTCTGTTTCATCCGTAGTCCAATCATAAGAAAAAGCATAAATAAAATCTTTAATCTTATAGCCGTTCGAATCTTTAAACTTATTGATCCAGTCATCACTCAGGTCATAGTTGCCTGATTGAATAACACTATCACACATGGCAACAGCATCATTCAAATGTGTATTGGTTGTGGATGAGGTATAATTAGCTACATCATCAGTAGTATACACAGCCCAATTCAAATACAACTTAGCCAACAAAGTCTCTGCCATATATTTTGTAGGCTTGCCATAGGTAGTGGAACCTACCGTAGTCGGCAAAATATCCATACATGCTTTCAACTCCGACTCAATGAATTCTGCCACCTCTTTTCGTGTTGAACGCTGAGGAGTATCTTCTCCAAATGTTGTAATAATAGGAAGAGCTCCGTAATTATCCATCGCCCAGAAATAATAAAGGGCACGCATTGTACGAATTTGTGCTAAAGATTTTGTTTTAGATTCGGTATCAGGTGCATCATCCAATATGGATTTAATCTGATTGCAATTAGATATAGCACTGAATAGACCATTCCACACCTCATATACAATATCATTATCTGTAGTCCAAGTATGAAGATCCATTTGCAGATATTTACCATTGTCATACCAACCGCCATTATTAACCGCCATCATGCCTTCGTCTGTGCTACATGTTTCCATAAGCCAAGTCCAGCGACCGTATGTCGATTTATAAGCAGTGTAAGCCGGTCCACAAACAGCTTCCATATCTGCATCTGTTGATGGAAAGTTCGCATCGGTATATTCCGATTTCACATCCACATTCAAGTCTGTACAACCCGCCACAGCAAGAAGTGCAAAAGCAGATAGTACGAGTTTTATATTCTTTAGTTTCATAATAATCATCTCCTACAAATTAAAATGTAATATTTGCGCCGAACATAATTGTACGTGTTTTAGGATAAAAATCTTTATTGTCAATGCCAGGGGTCAATCCGCCCAAGTTCACTTCCGGATCCAATCCTTTATAGCGGGTAAGGACAAACACATTGCTACAAGAAGCATATAGCCTCAAACTCTGTATATAGTCACTGAACTTATTAAAGCTGTACGATATAGACAAGTTTGACAAGCGCAAATAATCTCCTTTCTCAAGATAACGATCGGATAAATAATGTGAGTTAATATCAGATGTTTTCTCCGTTTTAGCAGCACTTTTCAACACATTGCGCTCAACGACGTTACTCATGCGGCTTAAGCGTGCACGTGTCGCATCCAATATCTTATTTCCGGTAACACCTGTGAAGAACATGGTCATCGACCATTTCTTATAGTTTAATGTATTGTTCCAACCGAATGTCAACTTCGGCTGTGCACTACCGGTATAAAAACGGTCACCATCTGTGGGAGTAGTTGTGGTTTTACCATCAGCTGTATAAAAAAGAGAAATACCGCTATCATTATATCCTGCCCACTTCCATGTATAGAAAGAACCTAAAGGCTTACCGGCAAGAATTCGTTGCTGACGAGCACCGGATTGTCCGGGAGCATTCAATTCTGCTTCATCAAAATAATCTACAGAAAATTTATCATTTGAAATGCTTTCCACTATATTCTTGTTATGAGACACATTAAAAGAAGTACTCCAAGTGAAATTTCTTGTCTTTACAGGGATTGCATTAATAGTGAACTCAATACCTTTATTGCTTATCTTACCGACATTGGCTGTCAAATAGTTTACTAAATATTTAGTAGTCGACACGGTATAGTCCGCAATCAAATCTGAGGTCTTTTTATCATAATACTCAATCGTACCCGTTAAACGATTCTTAAAGAAACCGAAATCCAATCCGACATTGAACATAGAAGTACGCTCCCATTTCAGATCAGGGTTTGCATTCCTGGTTGCACCAATCGCACTTACTGTTTCACCTTGTGAGTTAACAAATGTACCGGACTTACCATAAAGAACTGTAGCAATCAATGGGTCAAACCCAAGAGAGTTACCACTCACACCATATCCCACACGGAACTTAAGGTCATCAAATACATTCAGATCCTTAATAAATTTCTCCTCATTCATTCTCCAAGCCAAAGATGCTGATGGGAAATATCCCCAACGGTGGTTCTTACCAAAAGCAGAAGATCCATCTCTACGCATGGTTGCCTGAAGCATATATTTGCTATTATAGGAATAATTCAAACGACCAAAGAACGAGATCATTCTTAATGTGGTATAATAAATACTTCCATAGTTCGGACGGTCGCTTGAGCTTCCAAGTCCCATATTGTAATATCCCAACGCATCGGAAGTAAATCCTTTCGAAGAAGTTTGAAAGCCATCATTATCATCATGCTCTTCCCAAGAATAACCAACCATAGCCCCCACTTTATGCACATCATTAAATGTCTTATTGTAGTTAGCATACATCTCTAGACTTTTGTGAATGTTTTCCAAAGTGGAACGTTGTGCATATCCATTACTACCAATGGATGCTTTAGAATCAATATCATAATAAATACTGTTATTCACCGTTTCCGACTGGTATGAGAAGTTCGTATCAAATGTAAGTTCAGGCAAGATATGCAAAGTCGCTTTAGCTATACCCTGTAAACGTTTTGTACGAGTATCGTTCTGATTCTGTTTGATCAAAGCAACCGGATTATAATATTGAGTATGATCCAAGTTCTCGAAAAACGTTCCATCTGTATTATAGACTGGTGATTCAGGCAAAAAATAAGTCATACCTTCCAGCACATTCAGTCCGTCATCCTCTGATAACACAGTCTTATTGTTAGTAATACTTGCATTAAGACCTAAGTTTATATCCAAATGATCCTTCAATGTTGATGTGTTAACCATTGAACGGGCAATTAATCGATCTAACTGTGTCCCACGGATAATCCCCTCATTCTTCATATAGTTTACACTAGCTGAATATGATGTTTTATTTGCTCCACCTGTTATTGACACATTGTGATTTTGAGAAAATCCCGTACGCTGTACCTTTTTCTGCCAATCAGTATTCGTAGTGTTGTTACCAATGTAATCAGTGGAGCCCAACACTAAGCCGTTTGCCTTGAGAAACGCACGATGCTCATCACCTGTCAACATTTCCAATCGCTTAGAGACCAGATCTACTGCTGCATATCCGTCATAAGTAACACTGGTAGCACCTGATTTACCCTTTTTAGTGGTAATAATGATAACTCCATTAGCTGCTTTAGAACCATATATAGCTGTAGCCGATGCATCACGCAATACATCTATTGATTCAATATCATCCGGAGAGATCAACGTAATGGAAGCACCGGGAATGCCATCTATTACGTAATACGGTTCCTGGGCTTCGCCTGTACGAAATGTGGAAGCTCCACGAAGTGTAACAGAAGGAGAGCTGCTCGGATCACTACTTGTTGTAATAGTCAAGCCCGGTACTTTGCCTTGTAACAATTGTCCGGGAGACGAATAAACTCCTCCTTTATTCAAATCGTCCGATGTTATAGTTGTAATAGAACTTGTCAAGTCCTTACGGGCCATCTTTCCATATCCTACAACCACAACTTCATTTAAAAGTTTATTTTCCTCTTTCAAAGTAATATCAATTACTTTTTGATTTGCTACCGCCACTTGTTGCTCTACATATCCTATATAAGTGAATAGAATAGTACTTTTAGCAGGAACAGAAATAGAGAACTTACCGTCAAGATCCGTAATGGCCCCTAAAGTAGTTCCCTTAACCACAACAATAACGCCCATTAATGGCTCTCCGTTAGTATCTACGACTTTTCCGGTGATGCTATTTTGAGCGAATACCGAAATACTGCTAATAAGCAGAATGAGAAAACACAGAATTTGTTTTTTACGCATAATTATAAAGGTTGATACATTTAAAAAATGACATAGAATGCTTATTTCTATCAAATATAGTTTATTTTCACATATCCCAAAAAGAAAAAAGAAATATAACGGATGAAAGAAGACGAAATGCCCAATTTCCTTACCCATATATAACATAACTAATGCAAAAATATTGCAAAAATGGAAACTATCCACAAATTGAGACAAATACTATTATCTATCAAAAAATAAAAAAAGGTGGGAGATTCCCACCTAGCAAAATAGTTATATCTTTGAATAAAAACTTGTTTATTCACTTACCAATGCTCATAATGTATAATGTCCTTCAATTCTTTTCTTGGACGAGCTTTAGGAGCCTCATCCGGATATCCTACAGTAATCACCCCAACAACATACTTATCTTCAGGTATACCTAGCACAGGTCTGATTTCGTCTTGCGTAAACTCTGCCACCCAACATGCTCCCAAATCCAGATTAGTTGCCTGTAAAAGCATATATCCTGTTGATATTGCTGTATCTCTAATGATTCTTTTTACTTCATCTTCAGCGCTGCAATCATTAATCGTAATATCTTCTTTGATTCTGCACTTCACATCTGCAACACTTACAATAAAGACCGGAGCTGACAACATCCATGCTTGATGTCCCGAAGCCTCCATTACCTTCTGCCTCGCTTCCTGTGACTTTATTACAATATAACGCCAAGGTTGTGTATTGTTACCTGATGGAGCAAGCCTTGCGCTTTCCAATAGTTCAGTAATTTTGTCATCTTCAACAGGTCTATCCGTATACTTTCTTATACTTCTTCTGTTTACTATTTCTTTAATCATATTATGCCTCTCCCTTCAACACTCTCTGAAATAAATAGGTGGAAATCCAAGAGATCCCACCTATATATTATTTTATTAAAAGTCAAAAATTACTCTTCATACATCTTATTAATCTCATCCGCATAATGCTCGTTCAATACATTACGTTTAATTTTTAAAGTATTAGTCAATTCTCCTTTTTCTACACTAAAAGAATGAGGCAATAAGGTGAAACGCTTTATCTGTTCATAATGAGAGAACTGTTGTTGCAAAGTATCGATACGTGCTTTAAACAAAGCACAAACCTTTTCATTCTTCAAAAGTTCTTCTCTACCGTTATATTTCAATCCTTTCTCTTTGGCATACTCTTCAACTAATTTATAATTGGGAACAATCAATGCCGACACAAACTTTCTTTGATTAGCAATAATAGAAATTTGGTCAATATAGCGGTCTACAACCAATTTTGTTTCAAGGATTTGTGGAGCTACATATTTACCATTACTTGTTTTAAACAAATCTTTTATTCGATCGGTTAAGAACAGTTCACCATTCTTCATGTAACCGGCATCTCCTGTGCGGAACCAACCATCTTCAGTGAAAGCCTTCTTATTTTCTTCGGCTTTCCTGTAGTATCCCTTTGTAATAGTTTTACCTCGCAACAAAATCTCATCATTTTCACCAAACTTAATCTCAACACCTGGCATCAGACGACCAACTGAACTAATTGAATAATTCGTTCTATCAGCGCAACTAACAGTTGCTGTTGATTCCGTCAAACCATAACCTGCAATCATATTTATTCCAACAGAATGAATAAACACACTTACGGCTTCAGGTATTGCTGCACCAGCTGTAGGGAAGAAATGTCCTCGTTCAATTCCTACAGTCTTTTTCAACAATGAGTATATGGTTTTATCGTATAATTTATATTTTAATCGAAGAGCCAAAGGAGGCGTTTTTCCAAAACGTAGATAATCAATATTATACTTTTTACCTACCTTAATCGCATCTAACATCAACATATGCTTTACACCGGATGTTCCGTCAATTAATTCTTGAACACCTTGGTAGACTTTCTCCCAGAAACGAGGAACAGCACACATACAAGTCGGATGGACCTCTTTTATTGTTTTTTGAATATCCTGAGGAACCAAGTTTATAGCAACCTGCATACCGACTCCTAAACAAATAAATGTCCAGCCACGTTCAAATACATGAGTCAATGGCAAGAAATCCATTGAGATATCTTTGTCGGTCAACTCAGGAAATCGCTCAACATGAGTTCGTATTTGTTCCACATAGGCTCCATGATAAAGGCATACACCTTTAGGTTCTCCTGTTGTACCGGATGTATACAAGATGTTGGCAATATCATCTTCTGATGCTTTTGAAGTACGTTCATCGACCGTTTTTTGATGTTGAAAAGTTTTTCCAAGTTCCATGAACTCGTCAAAATAAATAGATGTAGTATCATTACGTAAACGTTTCACCTTTCGGTCAAATATGATCAATCGCTCTAGAGTAGGACATACTTGAAAAACGCCTATTGCTATATCATATTGGAATTGCTCTCCTATAAATAAATAACGAATAGAAGCATCGTTGACAATATATTGAATCTGTGAAGCCGAGCTGGTTGCATACATCGGAATAGTAATCGCTCTGTTTGCAAAAGCAGCGAAATCCGTATACAAACATTCGGGCATATTTTGAGAAAACACTCCAATGTTCTCTTCTTCATGTATATTAATTTCAACCATTGAATTGGAAACCACCTTTACAGCTTGAGAGAACTGGTTCCATGTAATTGGCAGCCAATGCGAAGTCTCGTAATTCCTATAGGTCAACGCTACTTTATCGCCATATTTTTGGGCTTGACGATGCACCAAAACAGCTAAATGAGGATAATTCATTTCTTTTTATGTTGATTTAATCTCGCAAAGGTATTGCTAAATTATTAATTATTCAAGCTTTACAAGTAACTTATATCCTCTATGTTGAAATAAAACAAATTGTAATAAAAAATTGTCAAACAACAAATACTTACTATTTCTCCTAAAAAAAGAAAAGTATTTATTACTTTTGCCTATCAAAAAGAAATAAATTCTCACTTTATTTGTCTTACATTATAAAGAGTAATTCATTCTATGGATACAAGCAATATGTTCGGTCAAGCAGAGATTCTATTACATGAATTGATTCGGATACCATCTATCAGCAGAGACGAGAAAGCGGCATCCGACTATCTTCAAAACTATATAGAATCAACGGGTATCAGTACCTTTCGAATAGGCAATAATGTCTATTGCATTTGCCCTGATTATGACGAGTCTCGCTCTACACTGCTGCTTAATGCACATATTGATACAGTGAAGCCTGTTTCTGCATGGACCAAGAATCCTTATGAACCAATCGTTGAGAACGGTAAATTATTCGGCTTGGGAAGTAATGATGATGGCGGTAGTTTGGTTTCACTTTTCAGCGTATTCAGTATGTTGATAAATACCAAACAAAGCTATAATCTTATCTTCCTTGCATCGTGTGAGGAAGAAGTTTCAGGGAAAAATGGAATAGAACTTGCGCTTAAAGAGCTACCTCACATAGACGTGGCACTTGTTGGTGAACCTACGGAGATGCAACCTGCCATTGCTGAGAAAGGATTGATGGTTCTGGATGTTGTTGCTCATGGGAAGTCGGGGCATGCTGCACGTAACGAAGGCATTAATGCTATTTACGAAGCAATGAATGACATTGAATGGTTCAGGAACTACCAATTTACCAAAGTCTCCCCCCTCTTAGGACCTGTGAAAATGACAGTTACTCAAATAAATGCAGGCACTCAACACAATGTGATACCCGATATCTGTAGCTTCGTTGTAGATGTGAGAAGTAATGAATGCTATAAAAATGAAGAACTTCTTAGTGAAATAGCCCAGCATATACAAAGTAAAGCACAAGCCCGTTCTTTTCGTTTAAACTCCTCACTCATTGATATACACCACCCATTGGTAGAACAAGCGAAATCACAAGGTAAAACTCCTTTTGGAAGTCCTACGCTTTCAGATCAATCGCTAATGTCATTCCCCTCGTTGAAAATGGGACCTGGAAATTCTTCACGCTCACATACTGCTGACGAATACATAATGATAAGCGAAATAGAAGATGCGATCCTTACATATTATAAGCTACTAAATGGCTTGGTATTATAAAAGATATTACCCGTTCTTTACCTTCCCAACCAAGCCTCAGGATTCAGTTTCGCCGTTTCGTGTCGTAATTGGAAATGCAATACAGTTCTGTTCCCATCAGATGGATCCGAATATACTCTTCCTAATGATTGACGACTGTGAACATGTTGACCACGTCCCACTGATACAGACGATAAATTGCAATAAACAGATAAGTATGCTCCATGCCGTACAATGATATTCGATAGCCCGTTCATTTGGAAAACAAACACAACTTCACCGTCATAAATAGCACGAGCCATTGCACCGGCCTGACCTTGTATATCAATACCTTTATTATCTAACTGTACATTGTGCAACCCTCTCACAGAATAATGACCATAATGATTAATGACCATATACGTTCCTGTGATAGGCATAGGTAAACGTCCTCTGCTACTTTCAAAACTGTTTGAAGCAGCTCTATCATAAGAATCAAGTTCGTATTTTTCTGCAGGAACATTCGTTGCCTCTTCATGCTCTTTAGTAGCAACTTCAGTAGCTTTTTTCTCAACAGCCTTTGTTTCCTTCACGTGTTCCTCTGCCTCACGAGCAGCTTCAGCTTGTTCCTTTGCGGCCTTCTCAGCAGAGGCTCTTTCTGTCGCGTTTCTTGCAGCTAAGGCCTTTTCTCTCGCTGCTTTCGCAGCAATCGTCCTTTCAGCAGCAGCCTTTTCAGCAGCAACCCTTGCTATAGCAGCTCTCTCGGCAGCTGCTTTGGATGCAGCAGCCCTCGCTGCAGCACGTTTTGCAGCAATAGCTCTTGCAGCAGCAACCTGTGTAGCCTTACGGTGTGCTTCTATCTCAGCACGTTTACGTGTTGCTTCTACCTCAATAGCGATCAATTGATCGATTTGAGAATTCATTTGTTGTGCTTTCTTTTTCTTGCTGCCTATTTCAACCTGCAAGTCTTTCTGTTTTGACTGCAAACTACCAATCAACGTTCTCTTATCCTGTTCTTGAGTTTCTAGTTGCTGCTTTTGTTGTATGCCTTCATTCAGCAAATTAGTCTTTTCTCTTCGAACTTCTTCCAATTCATTCCTTTTCTTTATTATCCGCTGTTGCTGACTGATAATACCATAAGCCAACTTCTTTTGATAATCGCCATACTGTTTCACATATCTCAGTCTTCGATAAGCTTGGGAAAGTGAGTTGGCAGAAAAAACAAACATTAATTTATCTTCTACAGTCTTATGTCTAGAAATATATCTTAATGACTTTGCATACTGCCGCTTTTTATTGTTAAGTTCATTTTGCAAATCACTCAACTGATTTTTCAGGTTTTCTGTTTCACCGGCAATTGTTCTCACATCACTGCCAATGATATAAATATATTTCTTCCTCTCGTCAATTTGTCCATTCAACGTGTTCAAACTCTGCAGTTGATGAGATACATCTTGCTTCGTTGAACGTAAGATCCGTTCGCGTTGAACGATTTCACGTTGAATGATTCGTCTACGATTTTGAAGAGACTTTATCTTTCTGTTAGTTTGTGCAGACGCTGCGCAAACTATACATAAACCTAACAAAATGAATAAAAAACGTTTCATTAATCTTTATATCTTATTATAAGTTTGATATCATTTTCATCACATCATCAAGTGATATTTGCTTGTACTTTCCTGATACGTTGGTATATGTATCCCAATCGGAATCATCACTGATTTTAGAAATCTCTATATCCATTTCCACCGGCGTTTTCCCACCTACAAACTGTACAGCCATCTTCCTGGGGAAGTTCCTATTCTCAAATTTCTTGAATGATTTATAATCCCATATCAGTTTATATTTGCTATTGCTAGTCAGTACTTGACTTTGTGACAGATCGCCACTGGTTATAAGAGAAAACACATATTTCAATTGTTTGTCACTAAGTGTAAGTGTCGTAGATTGATCTGCAACCACACTATTCAAATCAAACTTCTTTAGAGTTTTACGAGAAACATCCTTTACTCCTGGCAAAAAGATCTGGTTGGTAAAAAGAGCTTGCAGATCATAAAAATCTAAATTAGTTTTTGCTCTTGCCGTCAACTCGCTTATGGGAGCCTTTACATATTGCTTATGATATCGATCTATTACTAATATGTAATCGGGAGTAATCTCTAACTTTCCCATTTCTATTCCTATAATAGGAGCCTGAAAAGACAATTGAATGACTTCGTCTTTTTTAATTTTCAAAGATCCATTCAGTGATATAAGTTTCTCACCGACCTTTGCATCCACCTTTATCTTTGCAGAAAATACAGGTATAGCAGAGTTTGACTTATCATACAAATCAACCACAGCCTCTTCTTTTGCATGAGTAACGACTTCTGCTTTTTTCAGTTCCACCTTTGGAGAAGAAGTAGCAGCAGATGCTGTCTTAGTTGTTCTGCATGATGAAATAGAGAACATCAATACCAATAGACATGCAATTATCGTAGTATGCTTCAATAAACAATAATATCTTTTCATTTTGCAATATATTTTTTTTCTTCAATTTTCTTCTTAAGTACTTCAGATTGATTACCCATTTCTTGGGCTTTAATCCAATACTTCAAAGCTTCTTCCTTTAATCCGTTCATATAATAAACATCACCACAATGCTCCGTTTCAATATTACTTTTATTACCTCCATTGTTCATCGCATTGTCAATCCATATCTTAGCTTCGCTATACTTCTTTTTTTGAAAAAGAATCCAAGCATATGTATCCAGGTAAGTATCATTATTAGGCTCAGCTTTAATCGTCTTATAACTCATTTCCTCAGCTTTATCCAAATTAGAGTTTCCCTCAGACAAATAATAAGCATAATTGTTCAGGGTTCCAACATTGTCAGGTTTATAAACCAATGAAGAGTCATACGCTGCATAAGCCTCATTATACATGTTTTTTGAATGATAAACATCTGCTATAATACTATAGAAGTTGCTTATTACAGATTTATCAGTCTGATCATTGATCTTAGTCAATCCTTTTATGCACACATCCTGCGCTTTCTGTTGATCTCCTGATTGAACATATGCAATAGCTAAATAGTAATAAAACTCAACAATGTCAGGCGTAGCCTGCAAAGCAGGTTCACATATTGCAATCGCTCTTTTATAATCATCATCCTTTATAGCATAACTAAGTAATTGCAAACGAGATGGTACATTCGTAGGGTCAATTCCAATAATCTTTTCTAATACCGGAACCACTTTCTTATCCATGCTCTTAGCTATTAAATATTGGGAATATAGCATAGGCATTTGCGTATCAGTAGTATCCATTTTCATTAGCTTCTCAAACATTGACACTACTTTGATACTATCGGCTCCATTTTGTTCATTATTTGTTATGAATTGACGCATCACATCCATCCTTGTATCTACGCTTACTTCATTATCAAGTAAAAGCGTATTCATCTGTTGTTCAAAAAGAACTTTTTGCCCTGTAGTCGAGTAGTAATTCATCATGGACATCAAGGTTTGCTCGTTATGAGGATCACCTACCAATATCTTTTGATAAATATCATAAGCTTCCTTCTTTTTCCCGGTACTTAGATAAACATCACCCAATAAACATTTATACCTGGAGTCATCCGGATATTCATTCGCCAAGCCTTCAATTTCACTGTATGCATTTTTATTATCATTGAGTAAAAGATACATTTGCAGTTTACCTTGACTGATTTCCTCAGATTTCCCTTCACGCTTTTCCAGCTGATTCAACATGTCTACCACATTCCGATAATCTTTATTTTGAAGGTAGATATCTCGCAAAGCCATCAACGGCTCTTCATTATCAGGGAACTGAACTAACATTTTCTTTAATAAAGCAATAGCCTTGTCATTTTTGTTATGCTGCTGATATACACCCGCCAAATTCTGGCAATACCAATAGTTGTCAGGTTCATATCCCACGGCTTTCTCCATATAAGCGACCCCTAAAGAATCGTTCTTTAAATAGAAATGAAACTGCGCCAAAGCCGACAGAGCCTCCGCAGAAGTGGGATTTATCTCAAGACAATGTTGATAAAGTTCAAACGCATCATCCACATCGCCTTTGAGCTTTAGACGCTCAGCTTCCAAATAAAAGTAGTTGAACTTTTGTTGCTGCTTCGGACTTAGGCTTTCTTTTTCGACCACAGGACGAATCGATTGAGCCGATTTACTTTGTTTAGAGGCAACACATGAAGATAATCCTCCGATCAGCAGAAAAATCCATCCATATTTTAATATTGCTTTCATTCTCGTTTTTTAAAATTACGACTTTCCTGTGTGCCCAAAGCCACCCGCACCGCGATCCGTTTCATCCAACATTTCGACTTCCTCAAATGAAGCCTGCTCACAGGATGCAATCACAAGTTGCGCTATGCGTTCACCATCATTTATTATAAATTCTTCCTGAGAAAGATTTATCAGAATAATCTTCAATTCTCCTCTATAATCAGCATCAATCGTACCCGGAGAATTCAGCACCGTGATACCATGTTTTAAAGCCAATCCACTACGTGGCCGTACTTGTGCTTCATAATTAGGAGGCAAAGCCATGTATATTCCAGTAGGCACTAAGACTCTCTCCAAAGGTTTTAATTCAATGGGTTCATCTAGGTTTGCATGTAAATCCATCCCTGCCGATAATTCAGTAGCATAAGCCGGTAGGGCATGCTTTGACTTGTTAACAACTTGTATCTTTATTTTCATATCTATATACTTCTTCTTTTTTTAATATGCGAAAATAGACATTTTAAGGCAATTAATTATCCAATATGAGAGCTTTTTATATATATTTGCAAATAAATGTGTGAAATGATAATGAATTGGAAGGATTTGATTTCAGCCAAGCGCTTTGGCATGGAAGAGTATCACCAGCAGAGGCCTGATAATCGTTCGGAATTTCAAAGAGATTACGATCGAATCATTTTCTCTGCTCCCTTTAGGCGTTTACAAAACAAAACTCAAGTATTCCCTTTGCCGGGAAGCGTCTTTGTTCATAACCGATTGACTCACAGCTTAGAAGTTTCGAGCGTAGGACGTTCATTAGGATCAAATGTCTCCAACGAACTATTAACGCGCCATCCTGATTTAGCAAATAATTCATATATTAGCGAATTAGGAGCCATTGTTTCCGCTGCGTGTCTGGCACATGACATGGGCAATCCTCCATTCGGACATTCCGGTGAAAAAGCTATTTCCACTTTCTTTTCGGAAGGTCAAGGAATATACTTGCGCGACAAAATGAGTGAAGCGGAATGGGAAGATGTTATACATTTTGAAGGAAACGCAAATGCTCTTCGATTATTATCACACCAATTCATTGGCCGCAGAAAAGGTGGCTTTGCCTTGACATACACAACGCTTGCCAGTGTCGTGAAATATCCTTTCTCTTCCAAACTGGCAGGGGACAAACTTAAATTTGGATTCTTTGTCAGCGAAGAGTCTGATTACCGACGCATTGCCGAGGAATTGGGAATCCTCAAGATGCAAGAATCACCGTTACGTTATGCACGCCATCCTCTAGTTTATTTGGTTGAGGCAGCTGATGACATCTGTTATGAATTAATGGATATTGAAGACGCTCACAAATTGCATATCCTGTCGACAGATGAGACAATCGCATTATTCATGAACTACTTCAGTGATGAAAAGAAGGAGCATGTCAACAAAACACTTAAAATCGTAAGCGATATCAATGAGCAGATAGCTTATTTAAGAGCTTCTGTGATTGGTAACCTGATAAAAGAATGTACTCGTGTATTTGTAGATCATGAAGAAGAATTCTTGTCGGGAACTTTCAATAAATCGTTGATTGACAACATGTCGCCGTTACTTCACGATGCTTACCAGAAATCCGTAAAGCTGTCTTATAGCCGCATCTATAAGAATAATTCAGTAGTGGATATAGAACTTGCCGGTTTCAAGATTATCGGTACATTACTCGATTTACTGACTGAGGCAGTGATGAATCCTGAAAAGAAATACTCACAATTACTTATTAATCGCATCAGCGACCAATACGACGTAAGCGCATCATCCACTTATGGCAAGATACAAGCTGTTATCGACTATATTTCGGGAATGACCGACGTATATGCAGTAGACTTATATCGCAAGATAAATGGAAATAAGTTGCCGGCTGTTTAAATAAACCAACAACCGTATCATTAATTATTTCTTGGGATTACAGCCTGAGATGATCTCGCTATATCCTCCGGGATGTTCTTTAATGAATGACTCGATGTGTCGAATTCTCTTTTCTTCCAAGATTTCATTTACAGCAATCAGAATACCGGTTTCTTCCACATCTCCGAACTCATCGTTTATAGCCGTACCAAACATCCTCATCGTTGGAGACAATCCCATATATGCATTCACCAATGGTGGAATATTGTAACCCATTTTACGAACGTCGGTATTCAACATTTTGTAATCGTCTTTGAAACTCTCTCCATTAAACAATTCACGTAAATCTGCCTCAGGAGTTTCTGTTTTAAGTGGATTCATGGGACATATCAATTCATCTTTGTCAGAGAAATACTTTTTAAGGAAATACAGAATCATATCACGACCCCGTCTTACATAACTGGGATACATAGTGAACTTTCCAAAGAAGTACTTCACTTCGGGCATGATCACTGTTAGAGCTCCCAAACCATCCCAAAGATTATCCAAAGCAAACAATCCTTTGCTACCGGCACGAGTAGATTGATACTCAAGCGTAACAAATGATCGGCCTAACTCTATCGTTGTAGGCATATATTCTTTAATGAATTTCTCTGAGAAGTGAAACAAATGCGAAGTCGCTAATAGCGGTTGTCCTTCAGTATTATAACGAACCTTAGAGCCTAGTAAATAGCGATATCCACCTAAGATTTCCTCTGCATCAGGATTCCATACGATCAATTGTCTGTATGGATCATCCATCGTGTCAAAGTCATCAATATCCACGGACTTACCCGTTCCACCTCCGGCTGCTCTGAAAGCTATTTCACGAAGGCGACCGATCTCTTGCATTACTTGTGGAGAATTTTGAGCAGTAATGATATAGATCTGATTATTGCTCTTATTGGTCATACGCAGACGTTTATCTTCTGTAAGCTCCGACTTAAGTATATTTTTATCTATGGGTCTAATTATCTCTTCCATATCTCTATTTTCTGTTTGTTGTTTTATCTCAATTTATAAACAAGATCGCGTACATAGGCACTCCATTCCAATGGTTGTTTTTGGCTATCGAATGTTTGCCATGGAATCGGTTTGCCAATCGTCAAACGGAATGTCTTATGTTTGTTTTTGAACATCTCATCTGCCAGATAAAGCATCTCAATATTAAACTTTATCCCCAACAACTGTCGGATACGTGATAAATTATAAAAGAAATTTGAGTTATGACCCTCAAAGTACATAGGCACTACATCACGTTTTGTCTCCACACTCTTTGTAATAAAGGCTTTTCCCCACTCTCTATCTTTTATTTCACCGTTTACACGACGCGAACAAAGTCCGGCAGGAAACAGGATAAGATTCTCATCCGATTGAAAACCCTTTTCAATAATCTCAGGCAAACGGCGCGATTGATTCCCCGTTTTATTTACCGGGATACAAAGCGGAGCCAAATTATGAAGATTCATCAAAAGGTCGTTTACAATATATTTGATTCGTCCATTGTAATGGCGACCTAACACCCATCCAAGAGATATGCCGTCAAGACCTCCAAGTGGGTGATTACATACAAAGGTTGACGGACCGCCTTCAGGTAGATTCTCTATGCCTTTAATATCGACTTTCGTATCAAAGAGCTTCAGTGTTGCCTCTAAAAAATCAACTCCCACCTTATCCGTATTCTCACCCAAGAACTTATTCAGTTCATCCTGATGCACAATACGTTTAATGTATGAGACAAGGAACCGAGGGATATATTTATAATTTTTAGGTGCTTTTCCGCGAATCACTTTGTCAATATCAAACAAAAATACAGAATTATCTGCCATATTTCTTTTATTATTACTATGCAAAAGTAATTTATCTTTTGAAATTATGGTAACCTTTTCAGAAAAAAGCACCTATAAAAACAGAAAATGCGATTATTTAATTAAATAATTCTTTATTTTTCTCTACTTTTGTCTGCAAATATAATAAATTCAATTATGGAACACCAACTAAGCATTTACAATACGTTGAAGAGGAAGAAAGAGCTCTTTGTTCCTATTAATTCTCCTCATGTCGGTATGTATGTCTGTGGTCCTACAGTATACGGAGACCCACATTTGGGACATGCACGGCCTGCTATTACATTTGATATATTGTTTCGTTATCTCACTTTTCTAGGGTATAAAGTGCGTTATGTCAGAAACATTACAGATGTAGGCCATTTGGAACACGATGCAGACGAAGGCGAAGACAAGATTGAAAAGAAAGCACGCCTTGAGGAGTTGGAACCAATGGAGATTGTGCAATATTATACATTGAGGTATCATGCTGCCATGAACGCGCTGAATGTACTTCCACCAAGCATTGAACCTCATGCTTCAGGTCATATCATTGAACAAGAGAACTTCGTCAAGAAGATTCTTGCCAACGGATTTGCTTATGAAAGCAACGGATCAGTCTATTTCGATATTGAGGCTTATAGCAAAAAACATAATTACGGAGAACTTTCAGGACGTAATGTAGAGGATATGCTCAGCACTACTCGCGATCTTGACGGACAAACAGAGAAGCACCATTCGGCTGATTTCGCTTTATGGAAAAAAGCTTCACCTGAACATATCATGCACTGGCCGTCACCATGGAGCGAAGGTTTCCCCGGATGGCATCTTGAATGTTCTGCTATGGGTACAAAGTATCTTGGTGAAGAGTTTGATATCCACGGTGGCGGCTTGGATTTGTTGTTTCCACATCACGAGTGTGAGATAGCACAATCAGTAGCAGCACTGGGACATGAAACGGTTCATTACTGGATGCACAATAATATGATTACGATCAACGGTACCAAGATGGGCAAAAGTTTGGGTAACTTCATCACTCTTGAAGAATTCTTCAACGGGTCGAATAAGGCACTTACTCAGGCTTACGCACCAATGACTATACGTTTCTTTATTCTGCAAGCTCAATACCGCAACACGGTTGATTTCAGCAACGAGGCTTTACAGGCATCGGAAAAAGCATTAGCCCGATTGACAGAAGCAGTAAAGAATATAGAACGCATCACTCCTGCTGAGAAGACTACGGTTGAGATCAGTGATCTCCGAGCTAAATGTTCAGAAGCGATGAATGATGATTTGAATACTCCGATTGTAATATCACACTTGTTTGATGCCACAAAAAGTATCAACAGTATACTTGCAGGCAAGGATTCAATTACGCAAGGAGATCTTGATGAATTGAAATCAGTATTCCACACATTCATGTTTGAGATCTTAGGATTGAAAGAAGAAGAAACAGTTACTGCCAACAATGCAGAAACATTCGACAAAGTAGTTGACTTGCTGTTGGATCTTCGCAAAGATGCCAAAACCAATAAAGATTGGGGCACTGCCGACAAAATCAGAAACTCAATGTCCGAAATGGGATTTGAGGTGAAAGATGGTAAAGACGGCACCGAATGGAAGCTCAACAAGTGAAATAATAAAACTTACAAAGAGCCTTCATCCTTCAAAGTCACTTATATATAATAAGTTACGCATGAACGGATGAAGGCTCTTTCTTTTTTAGTCCGTCCATTGCATTGCATGAGTGTTGGTTGATGAGGCTCTTTTTCTCCTTAACTTCAACAGCAAAGTCAACGCAAAGTAACAGATCAACAAATAAGCTACAACCATCGGAATAGCATACATAGAGTTCTTCATTTCTTATGCTGCAATTCTCCAACTCGTAAGCAGCATTCTTCGATCTTGTTTCGAGCATTTTTTATTTCTACGGTTGTAGAAAATGTTTCTTACCTTGGTGGAAAACGTTTCTTACCCGGGTGGAAAATGATTTTCACCAAGGTAAGACAATATTTTGCTGCTTACCGATTCACGGAAACCCTTATAGTAATCAGCAACTTACAGGCATTTAGCAAGAAGAAATGATACGTGCAGATACAATGAAAGCCCTTTACAGGGCTTCCATATGCTTGTTTAATGCCGAAAAACGTTCTTATTGTTAAGCTCGATTCCGGCTATATTATGGAAAGTAAGGTCTCTTTAAAATTTATACTCTGAAACGAATGGAGAAACAACTCCCCTTGCCCAATTCGCTCTCTATTGTCAACGTGCCGTTATGCGCTTCCACAAAGTCCTTTGAGATAGACAGTCCTAGCCCACTTCCCTGCACTTTGGTGCCCGGTACTCTGAAATAACGCTCAAAGATACTATCATGGTAACGAGGGTCAATTCCCTTTCCAAAATCACGCACATACAGTTCCACCACGTCATCCTCTTGCTTAGCACCAATGATTACTCTTCCGTTTTCTTTCGAATAATGAATGGCATTGCTCAGCAAGTTGGTCAATACCCAGGCGATCTTCTCACTATCCACAAACAGTTTATGAATCTTTTCACTTGGATACTCCAATTCAATGTGTATGCTGAACTTCTCGGCCTGTACTTGATTTGCTCTAATTGCATAATCAATAAGCTCGATAGGTTTTGTTATTTTGGGCTTCAACTGCAACTTACCCGACTCTACTTGAGTCATGTTTAGCAGCTCTCCGGTTATCTCAAGCAAGCGATCGCTACTGTCTTTTATACTCTTCGATAGTTGACTCTGCTCATCATTCAACGAACCGACTCTTGTGTCCTGTAGTAGTTTCAGACTCATCATGATCGCTGAAATAGGAGTTTTCAATTCATGCGAGATAGTGGAAATAAATGTGGTCTTAGCTGAATCAAGTTCTTGAAACTCAGTAATATTCTTCAACATGATTACATCCCCTCTCTTCTCCATAGTTACTCCGTCAGCTCCGGGTTGACTAATAGTCATATATTTTACCTGAAAGTAGCTTTCTTTATTATCAGCATAAATCTTCAATGGTTCATTTTTCTTTATAGCAACGTCTTCTTTGTGTTCCATCATTCCACGTATCAATCTACGTAATAGATCATTACGTAGAGATATTTCTTGAGCCGATTTCTGAAAGACGTCCTCCCTGCCCAAGTTCAAAACATTCAATGCTTCATTGTTGATGAACAGAATATCCAACTCATTATTCAATCCTATAATGGGCTCACTGATACTATTGATAATGGTGTCCATGTACTTCTTCGAAGCCATTAGATCAGACAAAGTGCTACTGTGATAATCATTCAAGCGAGCCGCCATACGGTTGAAGTTCTTCCCCACTTCAGCCAATTCTTTCGAATAGCACAGATTCAAGCGGGTATTGTAATTATGGTTCGCTATTTCTTGTATGCCATTAGTGATTTCTTGTATAGGTTTGTAGATAGATGAAGGCAGTTTCACTAAAATGCCAATACCGATCATTATGCAAATTATCCCTACGGCAACCACCCATATCAACGCACGAGACAATGCCGGTGCAGCGGCAGGACTGTTAGGATCAGTAGCAGTCAATACTTGCAAATTAATTACTGACAATGCTAACAGTAGCACAATCATCGACACCAGCACACCTATAGCCAGAGTCAGTTTCATTTTTATAGTCATTGCTTTCATCATAACGTTTGTGCAATTATAATCAAATCGATGTGCATTTCCGATAAAGCCTCGATAAATTTTCTATATTTTGATATTTCAAATAAAACACGAGGCATCTTAAATGCCGGCTGCCCCATGCAGATGGTTGTTATCTGCTTTTCTTTACATACATTGATAATAGCTTCCGTCACATTGGAAGAAGCCACTTGTACAATCTCTCCCCCTAACTGGGTAATCATTTCAAAATGATTCAACAAATGACGTTGAGATGCCAAACTGATACGATCACCGTCTTCTCTTGGTGTACGCACATACAATGCTACAAAATTGGTACTATACCGGCTGGATAGTCTGTAAGCTTTACGTATAATATGGCGAGGCGTACGTTCATTACTGGTTATGCATGCCAGAATCTTTTCATGATGGGCATTTTGCCGCCCTTGCGTTGCAGGCGTCACTTCGGTTTCCACCTTTCTCTCTACCCGAAAGGCTACTTCCTTCAGAGCAAGCTCGCGCAACTGTAATATATTATCGGTCTTAAAGAAGTTCTCTAAAGCCATTGGAACCTTTTCACGCTTATAGATCTTCCCGGCTTTCAATCTGGATATTAACTCTTCGGCCGTAAGATCAATGTTTACAACCTCATCAGCCTCTTGCAGCACACTATCCGGTATCCGTTCCTTTACTTCAATCCCGGTAATGCCCTTCACATCCTCATTCAGGCTCTCAATGTGCTGAATATTTACCGCAGAGATCACACTTATGCCGGCATCAAGCAGTTCCATCACATCCTGCCAACGCTTTTCATTGCGACTTCCTTCTACATTGGTATGAGCCAGCTCGTCTACAATAACGACCTCAGGATGCATTTGCAGAATAGCATCCACATCCATCTCTTCAAGTTCTTTCCCTTTGTAAAATATGATCTTACGCGCAATGACAGGCAATCCATTTAATGCTTCCTCCGTGCCTGCACGTCCATGTGTTTCGATATAACCGATTTGAATGTCTATTCCGTTGTCCAGCAAATCATGAGCTTCTTGCAACATACGATAACTCTTACCTACACCGGCTATCATACCGATATAGATCTTAAAGTTTCCTCGCCTTGATCGCTTGATCAAGTTCAAAAAATGCTGTACATTCTCTTCTCTTTCCATATCATTGGAATCAGATTGCAAGTTAATATATTAATCGTTTAAAATACAAAACTACCCTGGTTTTAATAGGATAATTTATTGTATTTACTTATTCCAATGTTATGAATTGATCGTTACTTCTTGCTTGCTTCATCCAAAGCAATATTAAGTTTCAATACATTCACCTTAGCAGGTCCAAACAATCCGAAAAGCGGTTCCTGTACATGTTTATCAACAAGGTCTTTCACTACTGATTCATTCATTCCCCGTGCATGGGCTACGCGCTTTACTTGAACATAGGCACTTTCAGGAGTAATATCGGGATCTAAACCTGATCCGCTGGCTGTGACCATCTCTGCAGGTACATCTTTACGTTTCAAATAAGGATGACGAACCAAGAAACTATCTACACGTACTTCCACTTCTTTCAAATATTTCGCATTTGTAACACCCTTGTTACTTGCACCCGAACTAGCTCCGTCATAACCTTTACCGGCACATGAAGGACGTCCCCAGAAATAAATATCCTTACCAAATTGTTGTCCTATATTAGCAACACCCACTACTTTTCCATGCAACGTAACTACTTCAGCATTTCCCTTGTTTGGGCTGGCAAACTGTGCAAATACCCACAGGACAAGAACATAGCCTACTGCAAACACGATACAGAATACAATTGTGATACGAAGTGATTTTATCAAATTCTTCATAATAATCTAATTAAAAAAACAAACCAACGACTAAATCAATTATTTTAATTCCGATAAATGGAACTATGACACCGCCCACACCATAAATCAACAGGTTGCGACGAAGTAAAGCGGATGCCCCTATGGGTTTATATGCAACACCTTTCAATGCCAATGGAATCAATGCCGGAATAATCATCGCATTAAATATTACGGCTGAAAGTATGGCACTTTCCGGACTATGCAACTTCATGATGTTCAATGCGGCTAACGCGGGGATAGAGTTCATGAACAATGCCGGAACAATGGCAAAATACTTTGCTACATCATTTGAAATTGAGAACGTGGTCAACGTGCCACGAGTCATCAACAACTGCTTGCCGATCTCTACGATCTCTATCAACTTGGTAGGATCATTGTCCAAATCAACCATATTGCCCGCCTCTTTGGCTGCCTGAGTGCCGCTATTCATAGCGACACCTACGTTTGCCTGAGCCAATGCCGGAGCATCATTCGTACCATCTCCCATCATAGCTACCAGTTTGCCTGCTAACTGCTCATTCTTAATATATTCCATTTTATCTTCCGGCTTAGCCTCAGCAATGAAGTCGTCTACACCTGCTTTTTCAGCAATGAACTTGGCAGTTAAGGGATTATCACCTGTCACCATTACGGTCTTAACTCCCATCTTGCGCAGACGCTTGAATCTTTCTTCTATACCCGGTTTGATAATATCTTGCAGTTCTATTACACCTGCCACTTTCTTGTTGACACTTACAACTAAAGGTGTACCGCCATTGCCGGAAATCTGTTTAATGATCTCTTCCGTTTCTTTCGGGAATTCATTACCGGCTTCAGCTGCAATGTGACGAATGGCATCAAATGCTCCTTTGCGAATCTCTACACCATCTTTCAAATTGATTCCTGAACATTTGGTTTCAGCCGTAAACTTAATCATGTGAGCACCTTCCGTATTCAAGTCACGCATACGTAAACCTGCCTCACGTCCTAATTCTATAATAGATTTGCCTTCCGGGGTATCGTCTGAAACCGAAGACAGCAAACAATATTCAATAAATGCGTGCTTATCAGATCCTTCAACCGGATAAAACTGAGTAGCTTTACGATTACCTATCGTAATTGTTCCGGTCTTATCAAGCAGCAATGTATCTATATCGCCGGCAGTCTCTACCGCCTTGCCTGATTTCGTAATCACATTTGCACGTAAGGCACGATCCATTCCGGCAATGCCGATTGCAGAAAGCAGCCCTCCAATAGTGGTTGGTATCAGACACACAAACAAAGAAATGAATGCAGCAATGGTTATCACAGTATGTGTATAATCAGCCATAGGCTTTAATGTGACACATACGATCACAAATATTAATGTAAAGGCAGCCAATAGAATAGTCAAAGCTATTTCGTTCGGCGTTTTCTGTCGAGATGCGCCTTCTACCAAAGCAATCATTTTGTCCAGGAAGCTTTCACCCGGTTGAGTAGTAACCACTACCTTTATATGATCTGATAAGACTTTTGTACCGCCTGTTACCGAACTCTTATCTCCTCCCGATTCACGAATGACCGGAGCAGATTCACCGGTAATAGCGCTCTCATCAATAGAAGCCAAACCTTCGACAATTTCGCCGTCAGTCGGAATAACATCACCTGATTCACATTCAAACATATCGCCCTTCTTCAATTGCGAGCTGCTGACTATTTCAATCTTCCCGTTTGTAACTAATTTAGCGGGAGTCTCTTCTCTGGTTTTACGAAGACTATCTGCTTGTGCTTTGCCACGTGCTTCGGCTATTGCTTCAGCAAAGTTTGCAAACAACAAGGTCAGAAATAAGATGAAAAAGACCCATACATTATATATAAAAGAACCCTGCGAGGAATTAAAAGCTGAATAAACAGTGACAGCCAGCATAATAACCGTGCAAACCTCTACCGTAAACATGATAGGGTTCTTTATCATTATCTTAGGATTCAACTTGATGAATGATTGCTTCAAGCTCTCTATAACTTGTGCCTTCTGAAAGAGAGAAGCGTTAGTATTCTTATTCATATCAGTTCTGTATATTATAGATTATAAACTTAAATGCTCTGCTATGGTGCTAAGAGCTTGTGCTGGGAAGAATGACAACGCTGCCACAATAACGATAACAACAAAAGTCATTACTCCAAATGTTCCAGTATCTGTCTTTAATGTGCCCGAACTCTCAGGAACATATTGCTTTCCGGCAAGCAAACCGGCAATGGCGACCTGACCTATAATAGGAAGATATCGACCGATGATCATAACAATACCTGTGGATATATTCCAGAATGGAGTATTGTCACCCAAGCCTTCAAAGCCCGAACCATTGTTTGCAGCTGAGGATGTAAATTCATAAAACATTTCACCCATACCGTGGTATCCCGGATTATTCAACCATCCTCCTTCTTTCGCAACAAATTCAGGAGCATGAATAAAGAAGTAAGTGGCTAAAGCTGTACCAGTCAAAATAATAAGTGGATGAATAAGTGCGATAATAGAAGCAATCTTCATCTCACGTGCTTCCACTTTCTTACAGAGAAACTCAGGTGTACGACCCACCATCAAACCACTAATAAATACGGCAATGATAAGGAATGTAAAGTAATTCATCCATCCTACTCCTACTCCGCCAAACCAACAGTTGATTTGCATGTTCAACATTTCCACCATTCCCGAGAGAGGCATCATTGAGTCGTGCATACCATTCACAGAACCGTTAGACGTTGCTGTCGTTGCAACACTCCACAGTCCGGTCGCGGCGGCTCCGAATCGGACTTCTTTTCCTTCCATCGAACCGTGA
Source organism: Bacteroidales bacterium UBA1794 (assembly GCA_002315435.1). Taxonomy (GTDB): domain Bacteria; phylum Bacteroidota; class Bacteroidia; order Bacteroidales; family Bacteroidaceae; genus DCFW01. Next base: position 14,784 of record DCFW01000036.1, on the reverse strand, counting down.
TGCTGGGCAATGCCCATCTGTTCAATCCGTGGATTGCCATGAGATTCTTGATATACATTGACGCTTATTCCCACAAGCACAGCAAAAAGCATGACTCCAAATATAGTGTACCCCAGTTTTTTTCGATTGATATAAAATCCAAAAGCAAACGTCATAGCCATTGGGATAAGCAGAATGGCCAAACATTCTACCATATTGGTTAAATAGGTAGGATTCTCCAAAGGATGGGCAGAGTTAGCTCCGAAGAAACCTCCTCCATTCGTACCGAGTTGCTTGATAGCAACAATAGCGGCAGCAGGCCCTTGTGATACCATTTGCTTCGAACCTTCCATTGTGGTAATATTCGCTTTTCCATTAAATCCCATAGGAACACCTTGTGTAATAAGGAAAAGACCTACAACCAATGAAAGCGGCAATAAGATACGAGTACAACTTAATACTAAATAATGCCAGAAGTTACCTATCGTCTTTGTTGACTTTGCAGCAAGTGCTTTCATAATACCTGCCATCACAGCCATACCGGTTGCTGCAGTAATAAATTGGAACAGCATCACCACAAATAATTGTGTAAAGTAAGTCAATCCACTTTCACCACTATAATGTTGCAAGTTGCAATTGACCATGAAACTGATACTTGTATTGAATGCCTGATGAAAAGTCTGTCCGATGTTACCATCCGGATTCAACGGAAGCACACCCTGACAAACCAACAGTAATATTCCCCAAACGAACCAAAGCAAGTTGACAGTCAACATTGCTTTCAAGAACTGCTTCCAGCTCATCTCTTCGTCGGGATTTATACCGGAAAGGCGAAACATAAGTTTCTCCAGCGGTTTCATGAAATCCAGCCAAGTCTTCTCACCTTTATATACCTTGGCAATATATTTTCCAAGAGGATAACTCAGTGCAATCATCAAAACGACTTGCACAATCACACCTAACATCTCTGTATTCATATTCTTATCCTTTTTTGATTAGAATTTCTCCGGTTTAATCAGCACATACACCAAATAACCGAACATGACCAAACTAATTATAAATAATGCTATATACATACTATCTTATCCTCCCTATATTAAATATTTTCAAACCAATCAATACATTTGAAGAAGAGCCAAAAGCAGATGAGTCCGATCAATAGACAAATGATAAATCCAATTGAAAATAAATCCATAACATTTTCTTTTTAGATGAATAATTCTGTTAACTGACATGATATATGCCAATAGTGTGCCACAATATACAACAAATGACGTAAACATTTGATATGTAATTAGATATAAATAAATATAAAAGAAAGCCGGAGAGAGAACCCTATCAAAATGAAAAAGTCACCATACTATTATGATAGGGATGAACCGGGAAATGGGTATGAAATCAGATATGTAACTTGTATTCTTCTATTTTTCGATAGAGAGTAGTCAGACCGATTTTTAACAAACGCGCAGCTTCTGTCTTATTTCCATGAGTATACTCCAATACTCTTATTATGTGACGACATTCTACAGCTGCCAATTCAAAATTATTATCGCCGGATGCCTTTGATCTATTTATTATATCGTGTTGGAACTCCATTGGTAAATCATTCTTCGTCAGAATATTGCCTTCACACACAATCAGACTTCTCTCAATGGCATTGCGCAATTCACGAATATTACCTCGCCAAGGTTGTTTCTCCAATATATTCAAGAAATCAGCATCCGCATCAGTAATAGTACGGTTCAGCTTCTTCGAGAAGTTCTTTATAAAGAATCTAGCCAACAAACTTACATCATTAGGGCGTTCACGTAAAGCCGGCAAATGTACTTGAAATACAGACAAACGATAAAATAAATCTTCACGAAAATGTCCCGCCACTATCTCGGTTTGCAGGTCTCTATTGGTAGCAGCAATGATTCTAACATCTGCATGCTTTGCTTTGGTATCACCGACCTTCATATATTCACCCGTTTCAAGGACACGCAATAACTTGGCTTGCAATTCAAACGGCATCTCACCTACTTCATCCAAAAAGATGGTACCCTTATCCGCTACTTCAAACAATCCATCCTTTTCTTTCACTGCTCCGGTAAAAGCTCCGATAGCATGACCGAACATTTCACTTTCAAGTAACTCTTTGCTAAAAGACGAGCAGTTCACCGCTACAAAAGGCTTATCATGACGTGGACTGTTTTTATGGATAGCTTGTGCAAACACTTCTTTACCCGTACCTGTTTCTCCGGTAAGCAATACAGGAACAGAAGTGACAGAAACCTTACGAGCCAAATTAACGGCATCTTTCAACATGGAAGATTCTCCAATGATTGAATCAAACACTCCATCAGTCCCTATCTGCGAAGACGTATTATTCTTCACTTTTTGTATGGCACCTTCTATGAGAGGAATGATTCTATTATTATCATCGGCTTTGGTGATATAGTCAAAAGCTCCATTTTTAATGGCTTGAACTCCATCAGGAATGTTCCCATGTGCCGTAAGGAGAATCACTTCAGACAAAGGTCTTGCTTTCTTTATTGCTGAAACCAGATCCACGCCGTTACCATCCGGTAAAAAGACATCGCACAAGATCACTTCCGGCTCAAACTTATCAAGCAATCTCAAAGCAGATTTACAATCACTTGCTTCGCCTACTTCATAACCTTCAAGTTGAAGCATCCGCGTCAACAGATGGCGGATCTGCACTTCATCATCAACAATTAATATTCGGCTCATAGGATAAACTAGATTTACTTCAACATTCAGATAAGACTTAATGAAAGCTTATTTCTTCAAAAGTCGCTTGCTCAAATAATGCACGGGATACCACACTGAAAGGAACCCTACGACTATAACAGTGACAAAAATAAGTATAATGTCACCTAATTGCACAACGACAGGATAAGCGTCAACAACAAAATTAGAACTGTTGTCACCACCCAACTTGATCAAGCCGAACTTTTGCTGCAAGTAGCACAACGATACACCGATCACTAATCCGATGACAGCCCCTGCTACAGAAATCATTCGTCCTTCAAACAGAAAGACTCGCTCAATAAGCTTATCATTTGCTCCCAGATTACGCAACGTAACCACATCATTCTTTTTATCTATAATCAACATACTAAGCGAACCTATCACATTGAAACAGGCAATCAACAAAATGAATGTAAGGAATATATAACTGATAAGTTTCTCAACCTTCATAATCTTGAACACATCGGCCTGCTGCTCATAACGGTCTTCCACTTTGAAGTTTGAACCCATTATCTGCTTTATCTTGGCTTTTACATTTCCAATATCAACATTCGGTTTAAGTTTTAGTTCCACCGAACTTACTTCATTGGTATAGTTGAATAAATGACGTGCAAAATCAAGATTGGTAAGTAAATACTGACTGTCATATTTCCTTTGATTGACTACAAACACAACTCCGGGCGAATACAAGTTATCAACAGTAAATGCTGTTGCCGGATTAGCTATGTCTATGTCTGCATCATGCTTCGGTGCATAAATCTGTAACGGATCAAGGAAAGTAATCCCTGTATTCAATTTACTCACTAAATCAATACCCATAATGGCATAATTCAGCTTGGAATCTTTCAACAAGAACTTTCCATTACCATAAAGAATACTATCTATCTGGGTAAGTTGTTCAAAATTATTGTCAACACCCTTCACGATAGCCATTGCCTGCTTACCTTTATATTGTATCAAGGCATTATCTTCAAGTGATCGAGTAAATACAGCAACCTCGGGAAGAGCCTTCACTTTTAATATCTTCGAATCATTGTCTGGGAAAACTTTCCCTTGAATCGACGTAATGTTAAGTTGAGGATCAAAAGCTGTAAAAAAGCCGGCAACCATACCTTGAAAGCCATTAAAGACACTAAGCGTACACACCAATGCAAATGTAGCTAACGCCACACCGCAAACGGATATGGCAGATATCACGTTAATGGCATTATGACTTTTCTTACTTATTAAATAACGCCGGGCAATGTAGAACGGGAAATTCATTCTTTCAATAAATTATCAATATGCTCTATATAATCCAAAGAATCATCTATAAAGAACTTAAGGTCAGGTATAATGCGCAATTGATGGCGTACACGAGTACCCAGTTCAAAACGAATTGCCTTGCTATTGCCATTAATATTCTTTATCAACTCTTCTGCTTTATCAGAAGGGAAAATACTCAAATATACACGAGCCACACTCATATCCGGACTTATACGTACGGCACTTACAGAGATCAACACTCCATGTGTTGCTTTTGTTTGTTTTTGGAATATATCGCTCAACTCCTTCTGTAGCAGTCGAGAGATTTTATTTTGGCGGGTTGTTTCCATCTATTGTTGTTTATTTTTTTCTTATCAATGTCAATCCATCTCTCAAAGGCAATATCACCTTTTCAACTCTATCATCTTTGGCAATCAGATCATTAAATACTTTTATTCCGGTAGTCTGATGATCACGATCATACGCTGCGTCAATTACATGTCCATCCCATAACGTATTATCAGCCAGAATAAAACCACCTTTACGTATCTTGGCCAAGACCATTTCATAATAATCGGTATACATCCGTTTGTCACCATCAATGAACGCCATATCAAATGTTATATTCATCTCGGGAACCAACTTCATGGCATCACCTATTGTAAAGATTATCTTATCTGCCACCGGTGACTTTTCAATCCACGGCCGAGTAAAGTCCTCTTGTTCATCATTTATTTCAAAAGTATACAAACGACCGCTATCTTGGAGACCTTCTGCCATACAAATAGCAGAATACCCCGTAAATGTACCTATCTCCAGAATATTCTCCGGACGAATCATCTCCACAAACATCTTCAACATTCTTCCCTGCAAATGTCCACTCGCCATACGTGGTCGCAATAAGTAGACATTTGTAGCTCTCCATAAACGATAAAGGTAATCTCCCTCATCATCTATATGAGCCAGGATGTATTGTTCAAGAGTTTCGTCGGTATTCATTGAATATCTACAAAATTTGGCAAATGATATTTATCGGCTTTGTCAAATATATCTTTTACTTTATTTATTTCCAGGAATGTTGTGCCACCGCCTTCACCGAAACTTCCGCTTAAATAAGCAATCAGATCGTTTTCACTGATCAAATGATCATGAAGCAACATACGCAAAGCTGCAAAGAAATAAGCTTGTGAATTGCTTTTTTCATGTAAATAAATCGGTTTCACTCCATAGCTAAGTGCCAACAAACGTGTGACATGTTCATCATAGCACATGGCTAAAACCGGATATTGTCCTCTGAATGCGGCTAAATAACGAGCGGTACGTCCTGTGTAACTATCAGTGATGATGGCCTTGACCGGCAACCGTTGATTCAGCTCAATAGCATGTTGTGCCAAGAACTCTGTGACATCACAGCCTTTGCTTAATGGAATCGGAATATCATTCTCACGCATCTTATCTTTCTCAGCCTGTTCAGCAACTGAAGCCATTGTGCGTACAGCCTCAACAGGATATTTCCCTGAAGCGGTTTCACCACTAAGCATCAAGCAATCCGTACGATAATAAATTGCATTAGCAATATCCGTAACTTCTGCACGTGTAGGACGAGGATTGTTTATCATGCTATGCAGCATCTGAGTTGCCACAATCACCGGTTTTTTAGCCAACACACATTTACGTATTATTTGGCGTTGAATACCCGGTATTCTCTCAATCGGTACCTCAATACCCAAATCTCCGCGAGCTATCATTATACCATACGAAACATCAATAATCTCATCAATATTATCAACACCTTCTTGATTCTCTATCTTTGAAATAATCTTAATATTACTCTGGTGAGCATTCAATATATCTTGTACTTCAAGTATATCTTCCTTATTACGTACAAATGAATGAGCAATAAAATCAATATCCTGATCAATAGCCAAAAGAATATTGTGTCTATCTTTTTCTGTCAATGCAGGAAGATTTATTCTTGCACCGGGTACGTTCACACTCTTATGCGAACCAAGTGCCCCGTCATTCTGTACCTCAACAATCAGATAATCTTCATCTTTGTCCACAACATTCATTTCCAGTTCACCGTCATCAAATAGAACTGACGAACCAATATGTACATCGTTTACAAAATTGGGATATGATACACATATTATATCATGCGCTGTATCTTGTTCAGGACGTCCAACAATTTTTACTCTTTCTCCTGTCTTATAAGGAATCGGATCTTCACATCCGGTGGTGCGAACCTCCGGACCTTTCGTATCTATTAATATACCTATCTGATTAGAAACGGTACGAACATTTTTAATGATAGTTTTTATGCCATCAGGTGTTGCATGCGCAGTATTCATTCTCACTACATTCATCCCGGCCTCATACAGGTCACGGATGAAATCTACTTCGCATCTACGATCACTAATCGAAGCAACAATCTTTGTCTGTTTCATTATATTATATTATTTCGTAATTAATGCCTCAAGAGCCAATTTATATGAATTTAATCCAAAGCCGCAAATTACACCCAAACATGCGCAAGAAATCATGGATACATGTCTAAATGATTCACGTTTATGAACATTGCTAATGTGCACTTCAATCACGGGAGCAATAATAGAACGAATCGCATCCTGAAGGGCTATTGAAGTATGTGTATACGCCCCTGCGTTTAAGATAATACCATCATAATCGAATCCCACTTCTTGAATTTTATCAATCATCAATCCTTCCACATTAGATTGGTAATAATCAATCCGGATATCAGGATATTGCTTTCTTAACTCACTCAAATAATCCTCAAAAGTAGTGTTACCATATATCTCTGGTTCCCTCTTACCCAGCAAGTTAATATTCGGTCCGTTAATAATTTGAATTCTCATATCAATACCAATTAATTTTTTACCTTTGCACAATAAAGTTTTACGCAAAGGTAGAAAAAAAGATACGCAAAGATAGAGAAAAAGAATGGAAAAAGACGAGAAATCACATAATAAGGATAAAATAAATCAAATTGTTATATTCTACAAACAGTATTTAATGCTTGAAAGATCTTTGTCGGGAAACACATTGCAAGCATACATGACAGACTTGGATAAAATGCTTTCATTCTGCATGATTGAAGAGATCAATCCCTTGGAAGTAACGCTAAAAGACTTGGAATCCTTCTCCGCCGGACTGCACGATATTGGCATCGGCCCACGTTCTCAAGCCAGAATTCTAAGCGGTATCCGTTCCTTCTATCATTTCCTGATCATGTCGGATCGAATTGACAGCGACCCGACGGAACTACTTGAAGGTCCTAAAATAGGTTTACATCTGCCGGATATACTGTCTGTTGAAGAAATAGATGCTATCATCAATGCTGTAGACCGCAGTACTTCCGAAGGACAACGAAATCGTGCCATAATTGAGACTTTATATAGTTGCGGCTTACGCGTTACCGAGTTGTGCGAACTAAAAATAAGTGATCTTTACTTCGACGAAGAATTTATAAAGGTCACAGGAAAAGGAAACAAACAAAGACTTGTTCCTATATCTCATAGAGCTATGAAAGAGATCACGCTCTATTTTTCAGACAGGTCTAAACTCAACTGCAAACCGGACCAGGAGGATTATGTATTCCTCACGAAAAGAGGGAAGCACATCGGACGCATCATGGTATTCCATTTAGTAAAGGAACTCGTACAGCAAGTCGGGATCAAAAAGACTGTAAGCCCACATACTTTCCGCCATTCATTTGCTACTCACTTATTGGAAGGTGGAGCCAACTTACGTGCCATTCAAGCCATGCTCGGCCATGAATCCATTGCTACCACCGAAGTGTATCTGCATCTTAATAATGAAATGCTTCGCAGTGAAATATTAGAACATCACCCTAGAAACCAATAAAGAAGGTTTCTGCTATCGTGCTGTCTATAAATTATTTTTTGCGCTTTATTAGCTTATTAATCAATTTATCGAAAATAATTAATAAGAACATAAAAGCAAAACTCTTTACGAAAGAAGAGATCACAACTTTGCAAGTAAGTCCTCCATTAATATTGCTTAATAGTTCGAAGACAAAATACACCCCCCCTGCTACTAAGGTTCCTAATACATTCGCTTTAGTTAATTTCATAATTTTTCCTTTCCATTATCTGTTAATTCTCTTTGTTTACTGTATTCACTTGGTTTCACTCCATACTTTTTTTGAAAGCATTTGGTGAAATAAGATGAGTTGCCAAAACCGACAAGTGTAATGATCTCATTGATACGATACTTCTTCAGCATCAGCAATTCTGCAGATTTGCGCAAACGAATGTTTTGCAGTAACTCGTTGGGTGTAGAGCCTGTGAGTTCTTTTACTTTGGCAAACAATCCTGAACGACTGATGCATAGATCTTCGGCTAATTGTTCTATCTTGAAATTCTCATTCGGTATATTTTCTTCTATCAAATGATTGAGTTTATTCAACAATTGTAAATCGGGATTATTAGCAGCAATGGTTTTAAGTGAGACAAATGGAGTTTCTGTGAACTTCTGCTTCAAAGATGAGCGCGTGATTAACAGGTTCTCTATTTGAGCCAACAAAAACTTTATTGAGAAAGGTTTTTCAATAAAAGCATCCACATGATTCTTCATCGCATCCACTTTGGACTGAACATCTGTACGCGCCGTCAACATAATGATAGGAATATGTGCCGTCAATTCATCCAGTCTGACCTGTTTGCAGAAGTCAAATCCATCCATCCCCGGCATCATTAGATCGCTTATTACAAGTGATATTTCATGTTTTTTCAACGCCTTCAATCCCTCTTCCGCTTGAGTTACAGCAATAACCTGATACTTGCTTTCAAGGCTTTGCTTCAACATATTCAACATGTCCTGATTATCATCAACAACCAGCAAATAAGGTTTATCCGTAGCCTCCTCATCCATCTCTTCTATTTGTTCTTCCGATAAAACAGTAGGTTCCTCTGTCACTTCATCTTCTTTGATGTGCTTAATAGGCAAAGTGACAACAAAGCAGCAACCTTGACCTGCAGACGAATCCACCTGAACCTTACCGCCATGAGCCTCAATAAGTTCTTTCACAATACTGAGTCCTATACCCGTTCCGGCATATTTATTGCTTTGGGCTATCTGATAAAACGGCTTGAATATCTTTTCTTTCTCACTCTCTTCAATGCCCGGTCCATCATTCTTCACAGAGATATTGAAATTCTTTTCATCAATCTTCGCAAACGACATATCTACACGGCTTTTAGCAAATTTCATCGCATTAGACAGAAGATTGCTGACTACTTTTACAATAGCCTCCACATCAATTGCCGAATAAAACTCTTTTTCAGTACTTGTAAACACAAAATCAATATTGTTTTGCTTCATCAACGGACGGAAATGTTCATATTCATCTATAAGCAAATCTTCAATCTTATAATCAACGGGGCGAATCACAAAAAGCCCCTCCTCTACCTTTCTAAAATCCAATAACTGATTGACCAATTGCAATAGCCTTTGCCCATTGCGATATACCATTGAAAGCTGCTCCCTCATCTTATCCGTCAACGTCTCGGTCAGCAGTCGTTCAACAGGTACTGTAATCAATGATACCGGAGTACGTATCTCATGTGCAATCATTGTAAAGAACTGAATCTTACTATCATAGAGTTCTTTCTCTTTTTCTTGTTTAAGCTCCTGCAAGTGTTGTTGATGCTTTCTCTCTGTACGTTTATGATACGAGTGAAACAGAATGTAAATAGCGAAACAAATCAAAATCAAATAAGCTGCTTTGAAAGGCAATGTCAAATAAAAGGGAGGGTGAACAACGATACATATCTTTTTATCGACACTGTTCCAAACACCATCATTGTTGGAAGCTTTCACCCGAAAGATATAGGTTCCGGGAGACAGATTGGTATAAGTAGCCTTCGTTTGGTTGCCTACATAATTCCAGTCTTTGTCAAACCCTTCCAATTTATAGGCATACTTGTTCTTCTCAGGATTGCAAAAGCTAAGGGCTGTATAACTTATACTAAAAACATTGTCATCATGATTCAATTCAATCTTACGAGCATATCTCAGCGATTGAGTAAGTATTCCTTTTTCCGACACTTTTACAGGTTTATTCAAAATATCCAATCCTACAAACTCAATAGAAGGAACTTTCTTGTTGATTGTAATCTTCAGAGGATCAAAACGGTTGAATCCATTTACCGAACCGATATATATTTCTCCACTTCGTGATTTAAGTCCACTATTCATAATGAATTGACTACTTTGCAAGCCATCACTTTGATTAAATATCTGATAATTCAATCCCTTTCCTTGGGGCATATAACGAACTAATCCATTACCTGTCGTAAGCCATAAATTATTTCTATCGCCTATTATACAACAGATATTATTACTCGGCAAGTCTAAATTGATACGAGAGAAATCATCTGTGCTCTCGTTATATTTACAGAGTCCTTCTGAAGCAGCTATCCACATTACCCCGTTATGATCAACATAGATATTATTAATGTAATTACTTGACAAAGTCCTGACATTCTCACTTTGCAGATAATTTCTCCATTTTGCAGTTTTGGGATTATATTTAAACAAACCTTTCCCTTGTGTAGCAAACCACAAACAACCCTGAACATCTTGTTTTATATCAATGGTCATAACACCCAAGTTCTTAACTCGAATGAAATTGTCGTTTCTCCGATCATATAAGTCTATGCCCTTCATAGAGCCAAGCCACATACGACTTTTCTTATCTTTAAAAAGGGCATAAACACTACGATCATCCAATGAATGTATATCCTTGGGATCATTTGAATATTTCTTGAATTTACCGCTTTTTGTATTCAACACATTCAACCCGCCGGTATAAGTTCCGACCCATAAGTCATCTCCATCAAAACATAAAGCATGCACATTGTGATATGAAAGGGAATTCTTAACTCCGGCATTAGGCATGAATTGGGAAAACTGATTTGTCTTTGGAGCATAGCAGTTCAGTCCGCCATCATCTGTTCCGATCCAGATCCTTCCGTCAGTACCTTCACAGAAACGCCCGACCACACTTCCACCGATTGAATTATAATAGGGAGAATGTACAAATTCATAAAACGAGGTATTCGCGGATGAGGCATAATTGATACCTCCGTAATACGTGCCAACCCACACCGAGCCTTCACGATCCTTCATGATCGGATAAACAAAACGATTACTTAAGGAAGTAGAGGATAGTACATCCGTTGTCACCAGCTGGTGTTTTCCGGTTTGCAGATCAAGCACGCTCAATCCATCATCCGACCCAACAAACAAAATAGTATCTGAGAAAGGAACGAGACTATGAATATGATCCACTCCGTCTTTGACTCCTTTACGGGGAGATAAATAAGAAGTCATCTTTCCCGTTTTCTTGTCCAATTTAATAACTCCATGATGCCAGGTGCCTACAAAGATGCTATGATCACCTTGTCCGCAAATCCCAACAATAGAGACCGGTTCTTGATTCTGCTTGAAAAGATACGAAACAAAATGCTTCTTTGGACGATTGAATATACTGATGTTGTGAGTATTCGATCTTGTAGAAGCCCAAACAATATTCTGAGAATCCACAAAAATATAACTCACCATATTCCAATCCTTATCCTGCGAATCAAGATATTGATCCAGTTGTTTCTTTGTAGCATGGTAGCAAAATACGCCTTGTCCCAAAGTAGATATCCAAACATTATGCTGTTTGTCTTCCACTATATTAGAAATCTCCGTAGTGATACGAATGCCTTTTGAGGTTCTCAACACAAACTTCTCAAAACGATCCGACCGATAGTCATATAAAAATATACCTGTATCCGTACCAATCCACAAATTATCATTGCTTCCCTCACACAACTTCGTAATATAATTGTTGGTTAATGAGTAAGGAGTATTTCTATTATTCTTAAAGTTCTTAACTATTTTCCCGTCATAAACATTTAACCCATCTTCCGTTCCTATCCACACAAAACCTCTTTTATCTTGAATCAAACAACGGACGATATTTGACGATAGTCCATTTTCAACCGTTATGTGCCTGAATCTGAAATTAAGTCCAGCCATAGATTGAAAAAAGAAGGAAAAGCACAAGACCAGTAATAAACGTATTTGCATTTTATTCATGTAGTCCTTATATTAGATTATTTTCTTTAACAAACATACTGTTTTTTTGATTAAGAGTCAAAAACTGTCAAGCAAATTAGACTATAATGTTATCTATTTCGACTCATTTCTCTTTGAAAATCTTTTTTTATGTTTTACTTTGTGCAAAAATCAATACAATGAGAAAGAGTATATTTGCAATCTGCTCTGCACTCCTACTAATTACATCGACAGGAGGCAAAGCTCAAACAAAACATTCGGGGTATCCCATTACTCCCGTACCATTCACCTCGGTAAAGGTGGAAGACACGTTTTGGAAACAACGTCTTGAAGCCAGCAGAAAGGTAACCATTCCTCTTGCTTTCAGCAAATGTGAGGAGACCGGACGCTACACTAACTTTGTTCGTGCAGCAAATCCCAGTGATTCATATAAAGTAGAAGGTTATCCTTTTGACGATACGGATGTTTACAAAACCATTGAAGGTGCGGCATATTCTCTGCAAACATTTCCCAACAAAAAACTGGAGCACTATATTGATAGTATTTTGATCATTGTGGGGAAAGCCCAAGAACCCGATGGATATTTATATACAGCCCGTACCATGAATCCCAAGCATCCACATGAATGGGCAGGATCGGAAAGATGGGTGCAGGAAGAAGAACTCAGTCATGAACTTTACGATTTAGGACACATGATCGAAGGTGCTGTTGCTTATTATCAGGCAACCGGCAAACATAACTTTCTGGATATAGCCATTAAATACGCTGATTGCGTTTGCCGTGCGATTGGCCCTAATGAGAATCAACTGAAAGTGGTACCCGGACATCAAATAGCAGAGATGGCTCTTTGCAAACTTTACCTGACTACCGGTGAACGCAAATACTTGGATGAAGCTAAATTCTTCTTGGACATGAGGGCAAAAACCTCGCACCACGATGAATATAACCAGACACATAAACCGGTGATTGAGCAAGATGAAGCTGTGGGACATGCAGTAAGAGCCGGATACATGTATTCAGGCATGGCAGATGTTGCCGCTTTGACAAGTGATACTGCTTACATCCATGCCATTGACCGCATATGGGACAATATCGTTTCAAAGAAATTCTATCTTACAGGCGGTGTCGGATCCACGGCTAGCGGCGAAGCATTCGGGCGCAATTATGAATTACCGAATATGTCGGCTTACTGTGAGACATGTGCTGCAATAGCCCAAGTATACCTAAACTATCGATTATTCCTGCTACACGGTGAATCAAAATATTACGATGCATTGGAACGTACATTATACAATGGACTGATTTCAGGAGTATCACTGGATGGAGGCAGATTCTTCTATCCCAACCCATTGAAATCTATGGGACAACATCAACGTGAACCTTGGTTCGGTTGTGCTTGCTGTCCTTCCAACATCTGCCGTTTCATTCCCTCACTTCCCGGATATATTTACGCAGTCAAAGATGCTTCGCTTTATGTAAATCTCTTCATGTCCAACGAATCGGATATAAAAGTGATGGGCAAGAATGTACATTTGACACAATCTACTCTCTATCCATCGAACGGCGATGTGAAGATAAGTGTAACGCCTAAATCAGCACAACAATTCACTCTCAAAATACGTATTCCGGGATGGGTTCGTAATGAAGTCGTACCAAGTGATTTGTACAACTATAATGATGAATTGGATCTAAAATATACGGTGAAAGTGAACGGCATAGCAGTTAGTAAACCACTGAAAGACGGATATTGCTCTATTGATCGTAAATGGAAGAAAGGTGACAAAGTGGAAATTCACTTCGATATGGAACCTCGTACGGTGAAAGCAAACAATCACGTTGAAGCCGATCGCGGTCGTGTTGCCATAGAGCGCGGTCCATTGGTTTACTGTGCCGAATGGCCGGATAACAAAGGTTTTAATGTATTGAATGTATTAATTAATCACAACCCGAAGTTCGAAGTCGTGTCGGCTCCCAACTTATTATATGGTATAAACGAAATCAAGACCAAAGCACAAACTCTAAACTACGATATAGAAGGGCGTTTACAAACAAAAGATGTTGACCTTACGCTCATCCCTTATTATGCTTGGGCACACCGTGGTGCAGGCAACATGGATATTTGGATGGCACAGGACTTAAGTGCCGTAAGTCCATCTATGCCGGAAACACTCGCATCAAAGAGTAAGATAGATGCCTCACTGAAGACAGCGTCATTGTCTGCCATCAACGACCGCCTTCTTCCTGCCGACGAGAATGACCGCTCCATCCCCTATTATCATTGGTGGCCGAAAAAGGATACAACAGAATGGATCTCCTATCAATTCCCAACAAGCAGTACCATCTCCAGTAGCACAGTGTATTGGTTTGATGATTCTCCATGGGGAGGTTGCAGAGTACCTGAATCATGGAAACTCTACTACAAAGATCCACAAAGCAATTGGGTCCCAGTAGAAAATATTGATAACTACAGCACAAAGAAAGGTGTTGGAAACCTGGTAAGATTCAAACCTGTTACAACTGATGCCCTTAAATTGGAGGTACAACTTCCAAAAGACAATTCAGCTGGCATCTATGAATGGAATGTAAAATGACCGTAATATGATAAATAGTAAAAGGGGTATGTCCGAAAAGATATACCCCTTTTGCTATTCCTATTTTTATCACCGAGAAGTAAGCGTCTCCGGAATGTTATTT
>DCFW01000013.1:59655-79332 GCA_002315435.1 Bacteroidales bacterium UBA1794 | reverse complement strand
AAACAAGAGAAATGTAGATTTTTTTATGAACAAGAAGATAATAAATAGATATATAAAACGTGGATATGCAAGCAGATGGAAATGGATGGGGTTATTACTTCTTCCTTTGCTGCTGTTCTCCTCTTGTGTGGACGATTCCGTGACGAGCGGCTCCACCACAAGTAGCGACAGCACACAGGTACGTCTTACATTCAACCTGCAACAGCAAACTTCATTGACACGCTCCCTCTCGTCCACCGGCACCAGTGAAAGCCAGGTGGACAATATCAACGTGCTTATATTTGACAGTAACAGCAAGTTGATCGGAAGTACTTATCAAACATACGGCACGTCTCAAACTTCCTCATTTACAGTGACTGTACCCACTCGCGTGGCTAGCGGTTGCACAATCTACGCTGTAGCAAACCTGCCTTCCGATTCATTGAAAAACGTAGCCACTGTCAGTAACTTTAATAAGAAATTTATTTTGATGTCTTCAGCTGCCACATTGGGTAATGGCAGCAACATGACCATGTTCGGTCAAATGAGTAGTGTGACAATCTCTGCCACAGCATCATCAAACACCCCAAGTATTACTTTAACACGATTAGGCTCGAAAGTGACATTTAATATAACGCCTGCAACGGGCATTACCATTACGGGATATCAGTTGTGTCACGTGCCGATGTCAAGTTATCTGACCAACGCAACAGATAGTACTTACTTTAATGCGAAAGGGACGTATGGCAATTTTGATGCCGTGTCGGGATTGGGCAGTACAACCAAAGTAAGCCCTTGTTACTATATGTATGAGAACTTAGTAGGCAGAAAATCCGGAGCAACTTCATTTTTTTCTCGAAGTAAAACGAATGCTCCCACGGATGCGAGTTATTTGTTGGTATATGCAGCACGCGCCGATAGCGGCTGGCATGCTGTCTATAGGGTTTATTTAGGAGGAACGGGTATGTCGGATTATACCAATTATAATGTACCGCGTAACTATAGTTATACCTATAATATTAATATTGATGGAGCCGATGAAGCAGACGTGAGGGTGAGATGTTTGCCCAATATAGGGGATTACTATTATAGTGATGGAACATTTGGTGCATCAGCTAGCCCTACAGGAAAGACGGCTATTGGTGTGGTATTTTCGAATGCAATTAGTGCAACTGATAGTGTGAACGGTTGGGTGCATGGATATGCGATGGCGTTGACTAACGCTACATCTGCGGTAACATGGTCATCAAGTACCTATGCCAACACACAAGAATTTACGACAGAAATTAATACAACAGCATTGATGGAAAGTGATATGGATGGGTACAGTCATTGTCAAACAATTAAAAATAAATCAGCATATTCACAAACAAATTATCCTCCCATTTATTATGCCTTAAATTATGGAACGGCAAGTATAGGAGGAACCAAATACGCAGCTCCATCCAGCACAAGTGGTTGGTATTTGCCTAGTCAAGGACAATGGTATATGATAATAAAAAACCTAGGTGGTATAACAAGGGCTGTGGATGTAGATAATACAACTTATGGATATTGGACGAGCAATGCTGCTATTACCGCATCAGCAGCAATAAATACATATTTAAGTGCAGCTAGTGGCGAAACATTTGATTGCAGCTTAAGCATATCACGATGTTTTTGGTCGAGTTCGGAGTGGAGTGCGTCTAGCGCATGCAGCATGGGTAATAGTGGTGGCAGTCTCTACTTGAACTACAACACTAAATCCTACACAAGTGCAAATTATAGGGTTAGGTCAGCGTTAGCTTTCTAAGGCAATGAGAAGTCGTATAAATGCTTGCGTTATAGAATATGAGATATTTAATTAAACCGATTATCCCGTCAATTAAGCCTACGGAAACGTGCATTTTGAGTAATCAGCTTGTGCGAAGCTCTCCTGACAAAGCGATCCTTCGCAAGAGGAATAAAAGTCGTAAGACGGATAAAAGGGTTTAAGGAATAGGTTGAAAGCAACAATAAAAAGAAAGAAGTAAAAAAGCGATATAAATAATAAAGTAATAAACAATTATAAATAGTAGACATTATGGCGAAATTAAATGATCAAACGATCAAAGAACAAGAATTGATCAACAGACAGGAGGAAAGCGGAAATGAAGTGTTGTGCCTAATGAAAATAGGATTCTTCTTTCATGCATACAATGCGGGTGCTTACGCTTTAGCACGAGTAATGAAATATCGTGTGGCACGGAAAGTGCGCAGGAGCGGTTTGGAAATGATGACCGCAGGTTTCCCATCGGAGAAGTTATCATCGGTGCTGGAAAGTATCACAGCTGCCGGTGGACGTATATTGTCACAAACAGATGATTGCGTGGAATTCACCGGAGTAGATTATACGCCGGATGGGATTATAGTTGTGGAAAAGGAAAAGAAAATGAAAGTACTGGCAGGATCTCCTCAAGAGACGGAATTGACAAAGATCATCCGCTCGTATGATCTGCTACATTCAACTCCACTGGATGCTGTTGATTTCATAGTCTATTTACAGACTCTGATACATGGATGAAAACGACTTTACATTAATGACTATTTCAAACTAACTAAATAATAGAAATGATTTTATCAAGATTTATACTACGATGTGAAGACAAATGTCTCAATGAACACGTATATGAAAGAAATGGTATAAAACAACAATAATATTTATTTACAAACTGCCTGTAGATTGCGCTATATGAATAGTACGACCTGCAGGCTCTTTTTATTAATCGAAGATGCAAAAACAAGAAAAAGAACAAAGTCCGGCGATAACCGGAACCGCTGAAGAGTATGTATTTATTTTAAAAAATGTTTTGAAAGAAATGAGTGATTCGGATATCATGGAAAAAGCAGTAAGGGATTATTTTAAAATGAATCCGATGATGTATAATTCGGAATTGAAATCAACCATAGAAATAAGAGTAATAAGAGACAAAAACGGCAAACCGATCAGAGGGTTTTATTCATTTCTATACGGTGTGATAAAGGTAATGTATGACTACTATATAGAGAAATACGATTCGCACGGAAATAAAATAACTCAAGAACTGTTTGTGAAGCAAATCGGAGTGTTTTTCAAATGTAATATGACCTATTTCAGACAGGATGTGTATCGTTCAAAAGATTACCCCTGTTGGGTGAGTTTGAAAGAGACAATAGAAGGATGTGTTAAGAGTTAACATAAAAAAATAATTCAATACCGTTGCAGCACTTTTGGGAAAGTCCCGAAAGTGCTGCTTTCTTTTGTTTCTTTAAGATCAATTTGTCTTATTTTCCCATGATCATGTTAACAATATACCACGTTTGGGTGATATGAAAGGGGGTGTTGTCAGCGTAATTTTGCAGAAAGTTTAACAACATAAAATAAAGCGTATGAAAACAATGATGATGATGTGATGCACAGCGAAGAGAGATAATTAACAGTGTATTTAGTAATTTTAGGAGAGTTATAAGATGAATCAATTTCAGTTTTCAAGAAGATTAGTTATAAGTGCGTTTCTTTTATTGGTATCAACCGTTTCGGTATTTTCTCAAAGTGTAATAAAAGGTACAATTATTGATGAGGAGACAAAAGAACCCTTATCCGGCGCTTCCATCTATGCTAAAGATGAAAAAGTAGGAGTAATTACAGATGCCAAAGGCTCCTTCGGTATTAAAATATCAAAATATCCTTTGCGTATCCATATTAGCTTTATAGGATACAAGGAGAAAGATATAATCTGCAATAGTTCTGAGGACTTGCTGCAAATAAGTTTGGCAGAAAATCACCAGGTGCTGAACGACATTGTCGTCATTGGATACGGAACGCAAAGCCGTCAGAACGTGACATCTGCAATATCCTCTGTTAAAAGTGAGACATTTAAGGATGTACCCGTAAATAGTTTCGACCAGGTATTGCAAGGAAGAAGCTCCGGAGTACAACTTACCTCTCCTTCGGGTAACTTGGGCACGGCCCCTATTATTCGAATAAGAGGTGTTGCATCAATCACATCGGGCACAAGTCCATTATATGTGGTGGATGGTATCCCCATTCAATCAGGAAATCTTTCTTATTCAGGAGACATCAATGTACTTTCTGATATCAATCCCGATGATATTCAATCAATCGACGTACTAAAAGATGCCTCTGCCGGAGCTTTGTACGGTTCAAGGGCTGCAAATGGTGTAGTTTTGATCACTACAAAGAAAGGGACGAAGGGAAGAGCTAAGGTATCATACAACGGATGGGTAGGTATTTCATCACCCGTAAAATACTATGATGTACTGAATGCGCAACAATTTGTGGATGTGAAAAACGAAGCAGTAAAGAACCATTATGGCACTGACCAATACTCACTTAGCAAATCAGCAGCTACGACTGATGGTTCTAAAGCGTTTAACCTCGGCTATGACGCAAACGGCAAGGTCATCGACACGGATTGGAACAAATATGTATTCCAAAACGGAATACAACAAAGCCATGCTGTTGCGGTTGATGGTGGCAACGATAGAGTTCAATACCACATATCGACAAACTATCTTGACCAAAGCGGTATTTTAAAAGGGGATAAATATAGTCGGTTGGGAACTTCGTTCAGTGTAGATGCACAAGCCAATAAATGGTTGAAAGTAGGTGGGACGCAGACCATATCATTATCAAACCAACAGACGGCTGACCGATCCAGAGGTGGAAATATTACGGCATACTCTGCTTTATCCAGACTTGCATGGGCAGATGCTCCCAATATAGCGGCATATAATGCCGATGGCACTCCCTATCAGGAACAAGGGCATTTGGGATATGGTCCCAACACGGTGCAGGCTCCACTTGACAATCCTGTTGCAATCATCAATTCAAAAAGCTTTGTCAATACCGAAAATATCCGCTGGTTAAGCAATTATTACGGCGAACTGACTCCGATCAAGAACTTGATTTTGCGCACACAATATGGTAAAGACTTTGCCAGAATTGAAGATCGAGACTTTCATTCACCGACTACAGTAAACGGATATTCACAAAATGGAGTTGCGACCAATGTATCGACTCGCAGTTCACAATATACATGGACCAATACGGCAAATTATAAACTGTATCTGGGACATAACAACTTTGATTTTCTTGCCGGCTCTGAAATTTCGGAAAGGAATTACAAATATTGGGGAAGCACCCGTAGCACCCTTGTGGATGCATCATACAACATTTATGAAGCATCATACAAAAACATCACGGCTATTGACAGTAAAATATCGGAAAGCGGAATGGTATCGTACCTTGCACGTGTCAACTACGATTATGACTCTCGTTATATTTTATCTGCCAATTACCGCAGAGACGGTTACTCGGCACTAAGCAAGAATCACCGTTGGGGTAACTTCGGAGGTGTCTCCGGTGCTTGGCGTGTCTCTGATGAAACCTTCTTCAAACCACTAAAGAACATCTTCAGCGATTTAAAACTAAAAGCTAGTTGGGGTGTAGTTGGTAACACAAAGATTGACGACTATGCATCCAAATCATACTACTCCAGCGGTTACTACGGAACTGACGGAACATATATATTGGGGCAGGTCGGTGACTCGGAAAACCTGAAATGGGAAACCAGTAAGAAGTTTGATGCCGGCTTCAGTACTTTACTGTGGAACAATATCAATATTGATTTTGATTACTACCGCAATGTTTCTTCCGATTTGATTCTGCAAGTTCCCGTATCACCATCTGAAGGGATCCCGAACAACTATATTACCTCGAATGCCGGAGGTATGAGAAACTCAGGGTTGGAACTTTCCATCAGTGCAAACATCATAAACAAGAAGGATTTCACTTGGTACTCTTCATTCAACATTACGACAAACAAGAATGTGGTAACTAATCTAAGTGAGAATATGAGCCAACTTATTACTGCAGGAACCGGTGAAAGTACAAACATAACAATGGTAGGCAAATCTATCGGACAATTATATCTTTACCCGACACAAGGTATTGATCCTGCCACCGGTAGAAGAATATTCACAGGCAATGACGGTACAAAGGTTCTTATGGAATATGAAAAAAGCAACAAGTTCTACACAGAAGACGGTACTGCTTACTCACAAAGTAATTTATCGAGAGTCGTAGCCGGCAACACTCTACCCACATGGTATGGAGGTTGGGCAAACAACTTTAAATACAAGAACCTTGATATGTCGGTATTATTCCAATTCTCGGGCGGTAACAAAATATACAATGGTTCTACTGCTACTTTAAGTGATGTACGTTTCTGGAACAATTCCGTAGAGTATAAAAATAAATACTGGACTGCCGAACGCACCAACGCAAAATATGCATTGCCGATATATGGCGACAACTATTCAAATGGTAGTGCCCTGCCTATTACCGACTGGGTTGAGAATGGCGATTATGTGAGATTAAAGAATATTTCATTGGGATACACTCTTGATCAGAAGACTATTCTTAAAACCTTAGGATTGTCCACCCTGCGTATTTATTTGCAAGCACAGAATTTGTTTGTGCTGACCGGTTATTCAGGTCTTGACCCCGAGGTGTTGTCTCAAACGCAATCGCCTAACTTAAACGGAGGTACAGACCACAATACAGCTCCTCAGGCACGAACATTTACCTTCGGGGCACAAATAACATTCTAATCATATAAAAGGAAAGAATTATGAAACGAATATATATCATATTACAAATTCTCATAGCGACTTCACTAGTGAGCTCATGTGATTCGATTCTTAACAAGGAACCTGTTCTGCAAACAACTGAAAGCAATGTATTTTCAAGCGCCGATAAGATAAAAAGCAATCTGTTAGGCATTTACTCTGATGCAAAAGGCCAAATAGCACTTAAGGGAGCTGCTTATACGGATATACGTGGCGAAGATGTGGCATCCCTTTCTTCAAATGTTTTCGAATGCTACACGGTGTATGAAATGGCAGTGGGACTTACCACAACCGACAATTCAGATACATGGTCTAAATTGTACACCGTTATCAATGAATCAAATACATTCCTTGCCAATCTTGACAATGCGAAAGATGTAGCCGGCTCGTCATACAGCCAATATGTATCTGAAGCCAAGTTTCTACGTGCTTTAAGTTATTATTACTTGAATACATTGTATGCTTATTCCTATTCTGCCGACTCTACAGCAAAATCTGTTCCTCTGCGATTAAAGGCTGAAAGTAGTACAGCGGATAACAACTTGGCAAGATCTACCGTAGCGGAAGTATACACTCAGATATTAAGTGATTTATCTGAAAGCAATATTGCGGCACTTCCTAATGCCGGTAACACCTATGATGGTATCACCCGTGCCAGTCAGGCAGCTGCTCGCGTACTGAAACAAAGAGTATACATGGAAAAGAATGATTGGAAAGATGCAATCACGCAAGGGGAAGCAATCACCGGATATCAACTTTTGGATAAGGTTTCCTCAGTTTTCACAAATGATATAAACAAGGAAGTGATTTTCTCTTTCCCCATGTCTTCCACGAATAAAGGTGGCGATCAAACGGCATTGGCTTACTATTATCATAGCGGAAACATCTTCATCCTCGACAATACGTATGGCTTCTTGTCAAAGCCGAATTATTCTCTTTCTTATGATACTCGTATTAAGGATTTAGTATCCACCGCTAATTCGAATCGCATACTTACCAAGTATACCGATTATCAGACTTATCTTGATTGGGTACCCGTCTTCCGTTATGCTGAAGTAGAACTCAATCTCGCTGAAAGTTATTACAATAATAATCAGTTGGACAAAGCTCGCGAAGCACTGAAAGAAGTACGCCATCGTTCTATTGCAGCCGAACTTGACCCATTGGATATTGACAATTTAAGCAGTAGCGATTTGAAAGCAGCAATCTACAATGAACGTCGTGCTGAGTTCGTTGGCGAAGGCATTCGTTCACTTGACATTCACAGAAGAGGAGAAAACTTTGTGAAACGCAACGGTACATTCACTCCTTCAACCAATGGATATATATGGCCTATACCAACAAGCGAACGCTCGGTAAACAATCTGATTACAGACTAATAAATTAGAAGAAAATGAAGTATATAAATAAAATATATCTGGCAAGTGTTTTCTCATTGGGTGTCTTTCATGTTGCATTTGCTCAACAACCTGCTGATGAAGCCTATTTTAGGAATCAAATAAAGATACTGGCTTCTGATGAGTTCGGCGGTCGTAAACCATTGACCGGAGATGAAGACAAGACGATCAATTACATCGCTGATGAGTTTAAGAAACTTGGATTGAAACCGGCAAACGGTGACAGCTATTTCCAGGACGTTCCACTAATTAATGTAACCACCAAGGCAAAGAATAATCAGATTACGATTAAAGGTGCAAAAAGCAAAGTCAAACTTACCTCATATAAAGATTTTATTGTTTGGTCGGCTCGTAATAGCAAGAAAGTGGATCTAAAGAATGCACAATTCGTATTCGTAGGCTTCGGCATAAATGCACCTGAATACGGATGGGATGATTACAAGGGCCTTGATGTCAAAGGGAAAATAGTTATCGCATTGCTGAATGATCCGGGATACTACAATCCTTCGCTTTTCAGAGGGCACAACATGACCTACTACGGAAGATGGATATACAAATTCGAAGAGGCCAGCAGACAAGGAGCAGCGGGAGTATTGGTGATACATGATACCAAACCTGCTTCATACGGATGGAATGTGGTGCAGGCTTCGTGGGCGGAACACAATCTTGAACTATTGTCGGACAAAAAGAATCTCGACCAGGTTTCATTTAAAGGTTGGATCACCAAGGATGCTGTTACAAAGCTTTTGGCTGCATCAGGAAATTCCTATGACGAACTGTTCGAGAAGGCCAAAGAAAAAGGATTCAAAAGCGTATCATTAGCAGCAAACGCAAACATTAATCTGACCAATGACTTGAAAGTTGCCAATTCACACAATGTGGCTGCTATCTTACCGGGAACGGACTTGAAGGATGAATATGTCATCTACACAGCTCACTGGGATCACTTCGGTGTGGGAAAACCTATAAACGGTGATAGCATTTACAACGGAGCGAGTGATAATGCATCAGGCGTTGCTGCGTTACTCACTATCGCTAAAAAGTATACGGAACAAGTGCAACGTCCACGACGTTCTATCCTCTTTCTCTCGGTCACAGCCGAAGAAGCCGTACTGCTAGGTTCACAATATTATGTGGAGCATCCATTAGTACCGCTGGACAAGACCGCTGCTGACATCAACTTCGACGGTATAGCTCCACGCGGACGCTCCTACGATCTCATCATTGGATCAAAAGGCGATTCGGAAACCGATGATTATGTGATTCGTGCGGCATCAGCACAAGGTCGCACCGTTGTCACCTCTAAAGAACAAACAAGCGGAAGTTATTTCCGGTCGGATCACTTCAGCTTTGCGAAAGTAGGAATTCCGGTGGTTCTTGCCTCCGGTGGATTTGATTACGTAGATAAAGAAGCAGCAAAGAAGACAAGCAGACACTACCATCAACCGGATGATGAATACCATGATTCATGGGATGTGAAAGGTTCGCTTGATGATGTTTACTTGAATTACGCTATTGGATTCTCCATTGCCGATGCCGACAAACTACCGCAATGGAATGCCAATGCCAGTTATAAACGCATAAAATAGAAGAATTATGAAACGAAATATTATCCTTTCAATCTTCTGTTTGCTAAGTGGATTTACCTGCATGGCGCAGAACAGTTTCACGCTATCAGGTAAATTCTTCACAGCAAGTCAAGGAGATACCATCTATTTGAAACAGCCGATTGACCGGGAGTCAAGCAAGTTACTGCTAAAGATTCCCGTACATGGAGATAGCTTCACAATTAGCGGGAAGCAGGATTCCACACTAGTTGCATTCCTGGAATACACGGTTGGAAATGTGGTGAATAGGAAGAGCTTCTTATTACAAAGCGGAAACATTCATTTTATCATCAACAATGAATCTGCATCAGTGTCCGGCACGGAGGCAAACGATTCATTACAATCCATAGTGGAACATCGCGAACAACTGTCGCTTGCATGGGACAAAGCGGATGACGCTTATGAATCAGCAGCACCCAACGATAAAGAGCGGATAAAACAAGAAGTAAGAAAGTGGGGAAATGCCACACAAGATTATACGGTATCGGCTATACGCAGAAACATTGACAATCCTCTTGGTATTCTATTACTGTTTGAATATACCAAGTTCACTCCTGCCCCACAGTTGGCGGCTTTAATAGAAAGCATACCCGATAAATATAAGAACAACCCTTATGTATTGCAGCAACGCGAATTCATCCACGGTATTGAGCAGACAAAAGAAGGACAGCACTTCGTCGACTTTCAATTGCCTACTGCTGATGGGAAACTTATAAAGATCTCGGATATTATAAAGAAGAACAAATATACCGTAATTGATTTCTGGGCAAGTTGGTGTGTACCTTGCTGCCGTGAAATGCCTGAATTGATCAAACTATACAATAAGTATAAAAGTCAGGGATTAGGCGTTGTAGGCATCTCTTGGGATCGTGACAAGAACAGTTGGATTGCAGGAATCCGTCGGTTAAATATACCTTGGACTCAGTTATCCGATATTAAGGGACGGGAGAACGTTGTAGGGAAATTATATGGTGTTCGCACCATTCCTTCCATTTGGATCATCAATCAACAAGGTATCATTATAGCTAAATGTCTACGAGGTGATGATGTTCCCAATACTATAAACGGATTGTTCAAATAAACTCTTTTCATTGCAATTCTCGGAAGATGCCTCTTTCTGAGAATTCATTTTATGGCGTTTGTATTGTTACCCTGCAAATACAGACGCCATTTTATATGTAAATTCTTCATTCGGCAAGTCTATTTTCTTTATTAGGGTAATGCCTATGAAACATTAGGGATAATCACTATTCAGAAGATTTTCCTTGCTCTACTTTTGAAACATACAAAAGAGATTATATATTAATCCTAAAAAAGAATCGTTATGAAGAAGATTATTTTATCATTGCTTGCCATCATGATGGTATCAATGAGTTCAGTAGCTATAGCTTCAGATAGAGGCGGACGTCATCACAGAGGTCACGATGCAGAAGTAGTTGTTAGATATGAGAATGGAAGAGGCTATGACCGTCCTAATTATTATAGAAATGACAGAGACGATAATCGTTGCGACTACAGAGATGACAGAAGAGCGCCTGAATACAGAGGTCCCAGAGAAGACAGAGATTATGAGATGAGATACAGAGAAGAGCCACCCAGAAGACCCAGACACGAATACAGACATTACTATTATCGCAATAATGCAAAAGCAGCCGGTATTGTTTTGGGAGCAGCAGCTCTTATCCTACTCACATCACACTAAATAAAGGATTTAACCCTAACTAGGTTTTGCGGCAAACGATAGAGGTTCCTAGAAAGTTCCCTATTGTTTGCCGCATTATTCTTATACCTCTTTCATCATCCATATTCCACAATAGCAATGCCCACTGTTCCCCATTGGAGCATCCAGAAATGAGAAGCCTAACTTTTGGTAAAGGCTCACGGCTCCACTCAATTCATCCATACTTTCCAAATAGACCTTTGAATAACCGGCTTCCTTGGCAAAGGTCAAACACTTCCCTATCAACAATTTACCTCGTCCCTTTCCTCTCGTCTCAGGAAGTAAATAAAGCTTTACCAGTTCGGCTGTATCTGATGGCAAGCCGTCTGTAGGATAAATACCTCCGCCACCAAGAACTTTATTATTCTCGTCGTCCCAAACAACAAAGTATGTACTTCTTTCCGTATGAAACTCTTTGCTCAAATGATTGATCTCGTCATCATAATATACGGTTCCGGGTTTATTCGCTCCAAACTCTTCCAACGTCTTGCGAATAATACAACCTAAAGCTTTATCGTCTTCTTCTTGAATAGTCCTGATTGTCATAAAGTAAAATCATTCTGTCTTAATAAAAAACTAGTGATAGATATCACGTTAACTGCTTCTACAAAAGTACGCATTATTTTCATAAATAGTACTGTCCCTAAACCGGCATAAGCTAAATCGTCTTTATACAAGACAAAGATATACAAAAATAAAGCCATGAATTTATTTAAAACAAAAACTCCCACCGAAGCGGGAGTATAGGAATTAATATCCTTCGGCAATTACTGCCTTATTGTGATAAGATGTAGATCTTATATTACAAATGTAATAATCTTTTTTGGACAAACAAAATATTTATTTACTTTTATAAAAAATTTTGCACTATGGAAAGAATATTAGGAATAGATACAGGAACGAACAGCCTAGGATGGGCTATTGTTGACAAGGAAGAGTCTTCATATCGCCTCATAGAAAAGGGAGTGAATATCTTCCAAGAAGGCGTAAAAATAGAAAAGGGTATTGAATCTTCAAAAGCATCTGAACGAACAGATCACCGTTCTATAAGAAAGCTCTATTACCGAAGAAAGCTTCGCAAAATAAGAGTTTTAAGAGTTTTGTCTGATAATCATTTATGTCCACCATTATCTCAAGGGGATCTTTCTATGTGGAGGTTACATAAAAAGTATCCGATAGATAATAACTTTATTGATTGGGAACAAACAGATGACAAAGAAAATAAGAACCCATATTATTATAGGCACCTTTGTGTTACAAAGAAACTGGATTTAAATAAACTAGACCAACGCTACATACTGGGAAGAGCCTTCTATCATATAGCCCAACGAAGAGGATTTTTAAGTAATCGTAAAGAGACTACCAAAGAAAGTGACGGAACTGTAAAACTAAGCATTGATGAACTTTCTACAGAGATAAGCGATAGCGGTTGCAAATATCTTGGAGAATATTTTTATTCGCTTTATCAGAAAGGAGAAAAGATAAGGAACCATTATACAGCAAGAAAAGAACATTACCTAAAAGAGTTCAAAGCCATATGTGAAATACAAGGCATAGACGAGGGACTTGCAATTAAAATAGAAAAAACTATATTCACACAACGTCCACTTAAATCACAGAAAGGTCAAGTAGGAACCTGCACCTTTGAGAAAGGAAAGAGTAGATGCTCTGCTTCTCATCCATATTATGAAGAATTTAGGATGTTGTGCTTCATCAACAACATAAAAGTGAAGACCCCACAAGATGATGATCTAAGACTTCTAACAAAAGAAGAAAAAGAACTTATTGCTCCTTTATTTTATAGAGTCTCAAAGAAGAACTTTAACTTTGAAGATATTGCAAAAAAGATTGCAGGTAAAAACAACTATGGGTATTACAAAAAAGAAACATACAAACCATATCTTTTCAATTACCAAATAGATACATCCGTCTCCGGCTGTCCGGTCTTATCTCAATTACGTGCGATATTCGGTGATAATTGGATTGACACTGTATCACAATATTACACACTAAGAAAGGATAAGAAAAAGAGTGAAATCGTTAATGATATTTGGCATGCACTATTCTTCTACTCTGATGAAGACAAACTCAAAGGATTTGCCGGTAACAGACTACAACTTGAGGAAGAAAAGGCGGAGAAGTTTGCTAAGATCGCTATGCCAAGTGACTACGCTTCACTAAGCTTAAAAGCAATTAGAAACATTTTGCCATATTTGCGAAAGGGCCTTCCCTACTCACATGCCGTATTCTTAGGCAATTTAGGAAGTATCATTCCTCATTACATTTGGGAGATAGACGATACTAGGGGATTCATCATTGATGAAATCTGCAAGATGATTGATCAATATGATCCGTCTAAAGAGACTGGAACATTGGACCAATGCATTAAAGGCTTTCTTAATGACAACTTCGATTTGCCAACAAATGCCACCGATATATTATATCATCCCTCTATGATGGACGCATACCCTAAAGTTCGTCCAAATGATTTAGGTGAATACCAATTAGGTTCTCCACGCACCGGTGGTGTAAAGAATCCAATGGCTATGCACTCATTGTTCCGTCTGCGCAAAGTAATCAATCAATTATTAAAAGAGAAAAAGATTGATAACAACACTACAATTCATGTTGAATTTGCACGTGAACTGAATGATGCCAATAAGCGGAAAGCTATTAATGATATTCAAAGGAGCAATCAGAAAAAACATGATGAATATAAGAACAGCATAAAAGAACAATATAAAGCTGAAACAGGTATCGATATTGAACCAAACGACTCCGAAGTATTAAAATACGAATTATGGGAAGAACAAAACCATATCTGCCTTTATACCGGTGAGACCATTCGCATTAGTGATTTCATAGGGGCTAATCCTAAATATGATATAGAGCATACCATACCGCAAAGTGTCGGTGGAGATAGTACTGTCATGAACTTAACTCTATGCAATAACAGATTTAACAGAGAATCAAAAGGAACAAAGCTTCCATCACAACTACCTAATCATGAAGAAATATTAGAACGAATAGAGGACTGGAAGGACAGATATGAATCACTCGAGCAGCAAATAAGAAGAACAAAAGCAAATGCTGCCTCATCAAAAGAACAGAAAGATACGATCATACAGAAACGTCACCGCCTTTCCATCGAACGGAACTATTGGAAGAATAAATATATTCGTTTTACTATGACCGAAATACCTGAAGGATTTAGCAGGAGACAAGGAACTGATATCGGAATCATTTCAAAATATGCACGGTTATACCTTAAATCGGTATTCCCTAAAGTATATGTCGTCAAAGGATTAGCTACATCTGACTTCCGTAAAATATGGGGATTGCAAGACGATTACGTGAAGAAAGAACGCGTAAACCATGTTCACCATTGTATTGATGCTATAACTATCGCATGTATCGGGAAATATGAATATGACAAGCTTGCTCAATACTATCACGATGAAGAAAACCATAAATGGTTTGGATTACAAAAAGCACAATACCCTAAGCCTTGGGCCACTTTCACTGAAGATTTAAAGAACATACAACAGGAAATACTCATTGCGCACTACAACGCTAACAACCTTCCAAAACAAAGTAAGCATAAGATAAAAATGCCGGATGGATCTATACAATATGCCCAAGGAGACACGGCACGCGGATCGTTGCATAATGATACCTATTATGGTGCCATACAACAAGACGGACAAATAAAGTATGTGGTACGCAAGCAATTAAAAGATATAAAAGAGAGTGATATTGCCAACATTGTAGATGATGTGGTAAGACAAAAAGTAATGAATGCTGTTACGGAAAAGGGATTCAAAACGGCAATGAGTGAAGCAATCTGGATGAATGAAGGAAAACAAATTCCTATCAAGAAGGTACGTTGCTATACTCCTTCCGTCACAAATCCACTGAACATCCGCAATCAAAGGGATCAATCACAGCACGAGTACAAACGTACATATCATGTCACCAATGATCGAAACTATATGCTTGCGATATATATAGGTAAAGACAATAAAGGAAAAGAAAAGAGAGAATTTGAATTGGTAAACAATTTAGACGCCGCAGCTTATTATAAGAGAAGCAATGATAAAGGACTGACTGATCATCAATTAGTCCCTCAAATAAGCAAAAGCAATTATCCCTTAGCTTATTGCCTTAAAATAGGTACAAGGGTATTACTGTATGAGAAGTCACCTTCCGAAATATGGGAAAACGATCTGTCTGTAATACAACAGAGGTTGTATAAAGTTACTGGATTATCATCACTAAGAATATCAAAATATAGCTATGCAGCTATCAATATGGTTTATCATCAAGAGGCCCGTGCAAGTTCTTTGATCCCTGTGACAAAAGGGATCTTTAAGAAAGAAGATCTATTCAGACCTGGAATCTTTATGCTGAACACACAAATCAATGCATTAGTTGAAGGATATGATTTTGAGATAGACGAACTAGGAAAACTTAAACGATTACGCCAATGATCAAGCAGACACTATTCCTTACTATGCCGGTTTCATTATCCTTGAAAGATCATCAAATGGTGATTTCAGTAAAAGAATCGGATGAAAAAGTAAAAAGGGCTATAGAAGACATTGGATTTGTCATTATAGAGAACCCAATGATCTCGATTACCATCCCTTTGCTCAATGAGCTTGTGGAAAATAATGTAAGTGTCATCTTCTGCGACAACAGACAAATGCCTCAATCAATGCTACTAAGTTTAGACTCTAATCGAATTCAAGGAGAAAACTTTAGAGAACAAATCAGCATTAAAGAAGTATTGAAGAAACAGCTATGGAAGCAAGTCATAGAATATAAGATTAAAAACCAATCTTTGCTGCTTAATAAACTAGGGAAATCCGGTAACATGTTAAAGCCATTCTATACCAATGTGAAAGCAGGTGATAGCGACAATAGAGAGGGATTAGCTGCAAGAAAATATTGGAAAGAGCTATTGGGGAAAGACTTCTCACGTGAACGCATGGGAGCACCACCAAACAATCTACTCAATTATGGATACTCGCTGCTACGTGCTGCAACAGCAAGAGCATTAACAGGTTCAGGATTGTTACCATCATTCGGAATCTGTCATAAGAATAAATACAATGCTTTTCCATTGGCTGACGACATCATGGAACCTTATCGCCCATTTGTAGACGAACTGGTCTTTGATCTATATGCAAACGGAGAAACAGAACTAAGCAAACAAACGAAATCAGATCTTTTCCGTATTCTATTTTGCGATGTGCATTTCAGCAAAGTAACACGTCCGCTTGAAGTTGCGTTATCATTAACCACCGCGTCTTTAGCAAGATGTTATAAAGGAGAAGAGAAATCTATTGTTTATCCATTAATATAAGAATGACAGAATACCGATTAAATGCCTATCATATTATGTGGCTATTTGTTTTCTTCGATCTCCCCACACTGAGTAAACAAGACAAGAAGAACTCCGCTCTTTTTCGTAAGAATCTCGAAAAAGACGGGTTCTCTATGATGCAATATTCAGTATACGTCAGGCATTGCGCATCGCACGAAAGTCTGGTAGTACATCAAAAAAGAGTAAAATCATTTATTCCATTAAAAGGAATGGTGAGTATATTATGTGTAACAGATAAACAATATGGAGACATATATAACTTTTGGGGTAAAATGAAGAAAAGGATCATTAGTGAGCCCCAACAATTAGAAATATTTTAGTACTTTTGCATCAGTATTTGACTATATCATACCATTTCTTTAGCAAAGAATAGCTCGTAATTAGTTATATTACAGCAGGTTATATCACTGAGGTTGTGGTTTGATGTAGATGTTTGATAAGATACAACCTTCTATGTTTACTTCTGTAATTGCCTTCGGTTGTGGTTTGATGTAGATGTTTGATAAGATACAACAACTCCAACCAAATTGTTCCATCACTTAAGTTGTGGTTTGATGTAGATGTTTGATAAGATACAACTTATTTTTATTAATTTTCTTGCATAAATTAGTTGTGGTTTGATGTAGATGTTTGATAAGATACAACTATTCGTCTTCTTTAAAATCCTTAAATGAAGTTGTGGTTTGATGTAGATGTTTGATAAGATACAACTCATTGTGTTGTTTCCATTTTTGCATGAAGTTGTGGTTTGATGTAGATGTTTGATAAGATACAACCTCGCACCCCGTGGCATGATTGTAGGCACGTTGTGGTTTGATGTAGATGTTTGATAAGATACAACAAAAACGCATTTTACAATAGTAGATCTTGGTTGTGGTTTGATGTAGATGTTTGATAAGATACAACGCTGTCTGTGCTTTCTGTCCGTCCGTGCTAGTTGTGGTTTGATGTAGATGTTTGATAAGATACAACTAGGAATAACAGGCAAAGAGAATGTTGTAGGTTGTGGTTTGATGTAGATGTTTGATAAGATACAACGTAGTAACATTTGAAACAGGCGCACTTGCGGTTGTGGTTTGATGTAGATGTTTGATAAGATACAACTAACATCATCAAACAAAGAAAGTCTGTCGGTTGTGGTTTGATGTAGATGTTTGATAAGATACAACAAATGCAAAGAGCTTCTGATAATACAGACAGTTGTGGTTTGATGTAGATGTTTGATAAGATACAACGTTAACGGCTACTATAAATATAAACAAGGGTTGTGGTTTGATGTAGATGTTTGATAAGATACAACGATATTGTAAAGTTGAAAGGTTATGATAGGTTGTGGTTTGATGTAGATGTTTGATAAGATACAACCAAGTCTATCGAATCAGCAGTTGACGAAAAGTTGTGGTTTGATGTAGATGTTTGATAAGATACAACTTTTATAAATTATCGGGATGGAAGATAGCTGTTGTGGTTTGATGTAGATGTTTGATAAGATACAACTATCCTCCTTGACGATAAAGCAATGTGTTGTTGTGGTTTGATGTAGATGTTTGATAAGATACAACTATTATGTATAGATTATTAGACATACAAGAGTTGTGGTTTGATGTAGATGTTTGATAAGATACAACGCGGTATCTTGCGATACGACAACTTTTTGAGTTGTGGTTTGATGTAGATGTTTGATAAGATACAACAATGCAGGAATATACACATCCGGCGTACAGTTGTGGTTTGATGTAGATGTTTGATAAGATACAACGCACCTGAATTTTTAGCAGATTCATTAAGGTTGTGGTTTGATGTAGATGTTTGATAAGATACAACTGCTCTTTCTGATATGGGAACTGTAAGCACGTTGTGGTTTGATGTAGATGTTTGATAAGATACAACGGACGTATGGGAAAGATGGAAGTTATACCAGTTGTGGTTTGATGTAGATGTTTGATAAGATACAACGCTTTCGCTGCCGGACTTGCTGTTTTTAAGTTGTGGTTTGATGTAGATGTTTGATAAGATACAACAATACTAAGTATCTATATGCCATCACAGAGTTGTGGTTTGATGTAGATGTTTGATAAGATACAACTATAACTGGAAACGTTCTTTTTTCCGCCAAGTTGTGGTTTGATGTAGATGTTTGATAAGATACAACGAGTTTCTTTGTAAAATCCTCCTTTGATAAGTTGTGGTTTGATGTAGATGTTTGATAAGATACAACTATAGACTTGGAGGGAATTATTTCTTTGGAGTTGTGGTTTGATGTAGATGTTTGATAAGATACAACTCCAACTTTCATTTAAAACATCTTCCAATAGTTGTGGTTTGATGTAGATGTTTGATAAGATACAACACTGGGATGTTTTGCTCGCAGGTAAAAAGAGTTGTGGTTTGATGTAGATGTTTGATAAGATACAACCTTAAGTATACTATTGTGTAAGACTAAGAAGTTGTGGTTTGATGTAGATGTTTGATAAGATACAACTTTAATAGATGCAATATCGGTGGTGATTAGTTGTGGTTTGATGTAGATGTTTGATAAGATACAACTCTGAAAGCCTATTAGGTTTATAACCATACGTTGTGGTTTGATGTAGATGTTTGATAAGATACAACTATACATTAATCAATACGTATTGTAGCTACGTTGTGGTTTGATGTAGATGTTTGATAAGATACAACTCGTCCGAACTCATTTGATTGATCTGAATGGTTGTGGTTTGATGTAGATGTTTGATAAGATACAACCCTTATTAATGTAGAAACAAAGGGTAATGGTTGTGGTTTGATGTAGATGTTTGATAAGATACAACTCAAAATATCACAGAGATGCGTGGTGAGAGTTGTGGTTTGATGTAGATGTTTGATAAGATACAACGATAACGAAATGTCTATGTATCTAGCAACGTTGTGGTTTGATGTAGATGTTTGATAAGA
>DCFW01000013.1:59133-59400 GCA_002315435.1 Bacteroidales bacterium UBA1794 | reverse complement strand
ATGTTTGATAAGAACATCGCAATAAACATTCCGTTTTGAGTTGATGCCGATGATAATATTATACAGGCATCTTCTCTTAACGAAAGCCATTTCCTTTATTATTAATAACCAAAGACTTATAGTCCACGACAAGCATTACCCTATAGCAAGCATCCCCTCCCCAACAGCCAATCACCCAATTCTCTCCTTTGATTTTTTATACTCACTATTAGGCTTACTTTAATTTGTTAGTTCGAAAAGATTGTTTTACCTTTGTTAAACTTAAGT
>DCFW01000013.1:0-58895 GCA_002315435.1 Bacteroidales bacterium UBA1794 | reverse complement strand
TGTTTTACCTTTGTTAAACTTAAGTTTAACCTTTGATAAACTTAAGTTTAACCTTTGATAAATTTAAGTTTAACCTTCGTGAAACTTAAGTTTTACCTAGGTTAAAACATAGAATCAAATAATTAAACACACAAATTATGCCCATCAAGTTTGACATTTATCCTAATCCAAAGCGGAAGAATGATACCGCGGATACAAAGTATCATGCACGTATCATTACCAACAGAATCGTTAGTGAGAAGACTTTTGCCGATGAGATAAGCAAAGCCTCATCACTTACTCCGGGTGATATACTGGGAGTATTGACTGAATTGCGCTCAAACATAGTGACCCATCTATTGCAAGGAGAACGTATTCATCTTCCGGGAATCGGATATATGGAACTGTCTATCGACAATCCTGAAATAGACAGCGACGGTCCCAACTTCTCCAGCAAACGACTGAAAGTAAAGACCATAAAGTTTCAACCTGAGAAGGAACTTAAACAGGAGATCCGCAGCAAGGCCAGCTTTGAACGTATCAAGGAGACTCCCCACTCAGCTGTTCGTAGTGAGAAAGATACCACCGCTTTGCTCCGAAAGATATTTAAAGAGAATGATATGGTGACACGCAAACAGCTTGGTCTATTGATGGATTATACTCCTAGCAAGACATACACTTTGCTACGCAATTTGAAGAATCAGGGACATGTGGAAGAACACGGATTCACACGTGTACGTCTGTTCAAGGCTACGCCTAAACTCTACGATGACAACATATTAAACAGGCTGATAGAATCTAGTGAAAAAAAATAAATCTTAGATGATGGTTCTTTCTTTTTTCTTTACGGGAAAATGTATATTTGTATCTCTTGATCGAACTTAACAACAAAATCTATTATCATATGAAATCATTACTAACGTACACAGAGCTGGAAGATTATTTGTATAATCATTTCAACAAGATCGTAGAACTTAAATACGTCTCGGAAAAATGCATTTCATCCAAAGTGGATGTTAAATTGTTGCTCCTGCTAAAGAGTGTGAGCATAGACATTACGGTGGATGAAATCAAAGATGCGGAAATACATCTTTCCTATTCCGGCGGAGTAGCTATTGATACAATCATCAAAGGGATTGGTGTCTTCAACAAAAGCAAGATGAAGAATGACGCATTTACTATTGATACAAGTACCCAAAAGGTCGTCATTCACCTATGGAGGATAGAACAAATGCGCAAAATTATAGAGACTTGCGAATTCAAGGATGTGAAATTCTCCCCTGAATACGCTCAAATTGAAGTGGTATTGAAATAGTTTTCATCAAACTATTTCAATATCACAACGATCAGGCTTCTTTCTTCTGACTCATCCATGCATATCCTGCTACCACTACGTATGAAAGCAATGGTACAATAAAGGAGCGAGACATGGATGTATGATCGGCTACGTATCCCATCATAAATGGACCGATGGCACCACCAATAGGTGACATCATCAGATAGGATGAAGCGCGTTTTGTGTTGCTACCCAATTTTCTCAACGAAAGAGCAAAAATGGTAGGGAACATTATAGCCTCAAATGCATATCCAAGGAAGAGGGCAACCATTGAAATCATTCCTAAGTTGAGAATGACCAGTGAGGTGGTGATCACTGTGCCTATAGCACAAAACAGTAACACCTTCTCGGGACGAATACGTTGCATAATCCAGCTTCCGGCAAAACGTCCGCACATGAACAGTCCCAACCCTCCGAAGGAGAGCACGACTGAAGCGCCACGGGCATCCATCCAACCATCGTCAACCACGTAATTGATGAAGAAGCTGTTTATCGAAATTTCTGCTATCTCATAACAGAACAAGGCTACTATGCCGAATAAAAAAAGCTTATGTGACCATAAACTCTTCTCATGACCTTGTTCGTCCAAATCTATTTCATGAGCCATTTCAGGCAGGCGGACTTTGGAAAAGACCAAAGCGACAATCAAAACCACAATGCCCATCACGGTATACGGAACTGAGATATTCTCCAATCCATTGTCTGAAAACAACAGCATTCCACCGATCAGCGGTCCACAGATACATCCCAATCCGTTGAAAGATTGAGCTAAATTCAAACGACTGGCTGCTGTGTCTTTGTCCCCCAATTCAATCATATAAGCATTTGCTGCCGTTTCCAGAAACACCAGTCCGCAAGCAATCACGAACAAGGAGAAAAGGAAGAAATTGAATGACATCCAATACTCTCCGGGAATGAACAACAAGGAACCTAATCCGTAAAGCAACAGACCGAAGATTACTCCCCACCTGTAGCCATGTTTACTGATATAAAGTCCGGCAGGGATGGCCATAATGAAATAGCCTAAATAGAACATACCTTGTACCCATGCTGAATGAGTACGGGTCATAGACATTATTTCCTGAAAATGTTTGTTGAGCACATCCAGAATGGCATGTGCAAATCCCCATAAAAAGAAGAGAGTGGTAACTAAGACGAACGGTATACGATATTCTTTTTTTACTAATGAATGTGATTGTTTCTGCATATTTTCTATAAATTACTTTTATTCGTTTTTCTTGGAAGTCAGAGAGCGTTGCAACCACTCTATTGCATCTTTCACTCCTACTTTTTTGCCTGTGTAAAGTATCATACCTCTGTATATCTTACCTGCAAGCCACATCATGCCGATCATGGTGACCAACAGTATGGCTATTGAAATGATCAATTCGCCTGTAGGAGCCCCGAAAGCCAAACGCCCCATCATCACCACGGGTGAAGTGAAAGGGATCATGGACAACCAGAACGAAAGGGTACTATCGGGATTATTGACTGTGTCTACGGTCAATACTATGATTGCAATAATCAGTGGTAAGCCTACCAACATTGACATTTGTTGCATTTCGTCGTGATGATTGACGGTTACGCCTACTACCGCAAATATGGATGAGTAGAGCAGATAACCGCAAATAAACAACAACACAAAGCCTATTATGATTTTCAATAAACCTATTTGTACCAAAAGATGAATTGCTCCATGACTTAAGAAGTCGGAGAAGCCTCCGGGAGTTAAATGCATTCCCACGGATAAATAGAAAAGCAATCCGCATCCGAGAACGATCCAAATACCTATTTGAGTAATACCCAGCAGTGCGATACCAACGATCTTACCGATCATAAACTTAATCGGAGAGACAGTGGTGATAATGACTTCGGCTATTCTGTTCGTTTTCTCTTCAAGCACTCCTTGCATCACTTGCGAACTAAACAAGAAGATCAGCATGTAGATGAAAAGTCCCAATGTCACCGCCACAATGTAACGAATGACATCATTGTCCGATTTGTCTGTAGGATTTTGTACCTTCACCGTATCCACTTGAGCATTTTGCTTGACTTGCGCCAATAACTGAGCAGGATTCTTCACTCCATACTCAGTAAGTCTTTTATTAAGCATTGCTTTCTCCGTGATTGCCTCCAACTTTTTTATTAAAGACGAAGAAGTTCGCTTATTGTAATAATAACGAACCGAAATAGGATGTCCTTTCTCTCCTGTAATCTCTACCACTCCATCCATTTTCTTTTTATTGATCATTGAACGTATCTGATCGAACGTGGAAGCAGGAAGCGGCGTGAGCACCAATTTATTTTGTACAAGCACTTCGCTCATCCATCCTGTATGATCTACCAACCCTATCCGGCTGGTGTCCTCTTCGTTCTGTTCGGCAAAATATCCCGGAAGAAACATGATCAATGAAAAGAAGACGGGCATCAATATGGATGTCAAGATGAAGGCTTTCGTACGTACTCTGGTGACATACTCCCTCCTTATGATAATAAATATTTGATTCATAATTCTTCGTTTTTATTCTTGACCGACTCGATAAATATATCATTCATTGAAGGCAACAGTTCACAGAAGGATGTAAGTTTCACCTTTCCGGCAATATCTATCAACACACCATCGGCTTCGCTTTCAGTGTTCAGTTTGGCTAATACAGTGTACACTCCGCTCTTCAATTCAGATGAAACTACAGTTCCCGACTTGGCAATACGTTCATTCAAGAAATCGACATGCTCGCGACATTTAAACTCATACAATGATTGTTTGTGTGCCTGCTTCACCTCGTCTACTGTTCCCGACAACACGACCTGTCCTTTATCAATCAGTACGACCCGTTCGCAAAAACGTTCAACTGAATCCATATTATGAGTGGAAAATACAATCGTAGTGCCTGACTTATGAAGTTCAAGGATTTCATTTTCTATCGCTTCGGTATTCAGAGGATCCAATCCGGAAAAAGGTTCGTCAAGAATAAGAAACTCAGGACGATGCAACACAGCAATAATGAACTGCACTTTCTGTTGCATTCCCTTTGAAAGAGAATCTATTCGCTTATCAGACCAGTCACGAATATCAAACCGGCCGAACCAATAATTCATTTGTTCCTTAGCCTCAACAGTTTTCAGTCCTCGCAAGCGAGCCATATAAAGGATCAGTTCGCCTACTTTCATCTTCTTATACAGCCCTCTCTCCTCCGGCAAATAGCCTATCTTCCGAGCATTTAATTCATTAAGAGGATTATCATTGATCAAGACTGTCCCTCCGTCCGAAAGGTAAATTCGAGTAAGAATTCTAATGAAAGTGGTTTTCCCGGCTCCATTAGGGCCTAATAATCCGAAGATTGATCCTGTGGGAATAGTTATATTCACTCTGTTCAGAGCAACGGTATCATTAAATTTCTTGTATATATCTTCTGCTACTATCATATATGCTTATTTTCAGGAAACAAATGTAATTAAAATTATTGAACGTAAACGAATCTTTTAACAAATGGTTACATATCTATTAACTCGTGAATTTCATTCACATGTAAATTCAAATGATCCAGATATCCGTCTATCATCTCCTTCAATGTTACTTTGTTGCCTTCGAAGTCGCACCAGTAACTATCCAGTCTTGTTTGATCGACAGCCTTGATCACTTGAATGATATGAAGGTTGGAATAGATCCAAAGTTGCACCAGATCGTGCCAATCGGCATGTTGATAATCCTGCAATGCAATCCAAAGATCATTATCTTGTCTGTAATCAGGGAAGACCAACAAATCCTTGCAATATTGCAATCTCACCATTCGTTGATGATTATTGGATGCAGAATCGATCATATGCCCGAGTATTTGTTTTATGGTACGATGCTGTTTGTTTCTTCTGCTTGTTATTACACTTTCCGATAAGCCTGTCAGTATCGGTTCTTCTCTGGCAATCACTTCTGCGATACCATCCGTAATTTTCGTAAGATTAATTGTACCCATAACTTTTATATTTTAATATTAAAGACTGAAGTCCAAAGACCTTTTATATTTAAGTTCAACGTGTTTGATAAAAGAGTGATCAACAATTCTTCAACTGCCGAAAGGCTAGCCGGAATACATACAAATTCGAGAACGGATTCTTTCTGAATAAAATAGAGTGCCACCGGCATGCTAAAGAAGACAAGTCCGGTGAACTTATTTAAATAGGTATGCAACCCCGGAACGAACTTATGATGTTTGCACCACGCAACAATCATTGAACATACGCGAACGAATGCAATGACACCGATCCATACCCACATGTACCTGCTCAGATGCAATAAAGGTACTATGGTAAATAAGATGGCTAAGACAAAGAATATATCTGCCACACTATCGAACTTAGCTCCGAAAGAGGAAGATTGCCCCAACCGTCTGGCAATATATCCGTCAAGAACATCACTTATGCAACCTATCAAATAGCATACGAGAAACGACTCTGATAATGGTTTCAACAAGCATAGCCCCACAGAAGACACAATCCGCAAGGACGTTATCGCGTTGGGGATATTCATGTACTTCTGCATGCGCTTACTATTTACAAGTTTTCATCTCTTATAATGAATACGGGGGCAAGTTATAAAGAAAATTTTAAATTTACAAACTTGATAACGACTTATCTATCAGACAAATATAACACGATACAATTGCTATGCATAAGAAAAGCGCCTATCTTCCGGCACTCCGGAAACATAGGCACTGCGATTTTTATAAATCCAAAATATAAAACTAGAATCTTTCGATTATTTCCAAACACATACGAGCATTGTGATAGGGACATTTCCAAAAGCCTGCCTTATCATCGTCCGTATTGACCGAACCATTGTCGCGTAAACTCCAAAACCATTCACCATTTTCATGATCTACAATATGATTCTTGATAAAGTTCCATGAAGCTATACTTTTGTCCAATGCACGCTTGTCATTGAAATATTGATAGGAATTGGAAAAGCCGATAACAGCTTCACACTGTACCCACCAATCCTTATCAGCAACCACGTGCCCTGTTGTTACATTCAATTCATCAATCATTCCGCCATCAGCCATGACTCCTTCCGAAGCAGCTAGCACAATAGGCGGTACAACATCCCTTACTCGTGTTATTATCTCTTCGTCATTCAGTACCAGAGCTGCTTCATAAAGCAACCAGGAGGCTTCTATGTCATGCCCATATGAACGAATATTATATTTATTGTTCCAGTCCTCATCGAAGAACAGATTCAGATGCCCGGTTTTCTTATCAAGTATATGGTCTAGAAATATCTCAATAAGGTTGCGTAATTGCTTTTGTAATGATTCATCTTTCCATACGCGATAAAGATTCGTATAAGGCTCAAGAATATGCAAATGGGTATTCATGGTCTTCTTTTCGTTGGCATCCTTATCACTCAAGCGCATGTCATCTATCTCTTTCCATTCACGAGTAGTGGCTTCGAAGTAACCGTTCTTTACAGGATCAAAGCTGTGGTCTTCAATATCATGATACAGTTTGATCGCATAGTTCAATGCTTCGCGATCACCAGTAGCCCGATAATACTCACTCATTCCATAAATAGTGAAACCAATGGCATACATCTGCTTCTTGGTTTCAAGCGGAGTACCGTCGGAATTCAAACTCCAATAGACTCCTCCGTATTGTTTGTCATAAAAATAATCTATGATATACTGCTTGGCGCGAGTTGCTGCCTGCAAATAATCATCTTGCTTCAATACTCTATATGCCGCGGAAAAAGCCCACAAGATACGGGCATTCAGTATGGCACCCTTAGGGGAATCCACATCGATTTCTCCTTTTCCTGATATACGCCCATAGAATCCGCCCTTTATCGGATCTATCATACGATTGATCCAAAAGGGCATTATATTCTTTTCCAGTTCCTCTTTGACTTCTTTCTTAAATTCAGTCGTTGTCATGATGCTCATTATTTTGTCTACGCTCTTTTAAGTCTGCAATCACATGCTGCATCTTTGCTTCACTCAATGGATAGATACTGATAAAGACGACACTAAGTACCGTGCCAATTGCCGGTAACCAGCTTAGGAACATCTTTATTCCATGAATAGCCTCTGCACTCTGCACGGCATTCGCTTTGAATCCGAAGAAAGCCAACAACCAGCCGGTCATGGCCGAACCGATAGCCCAACCGAACTTCTGGCTCATACTGGAAGAAGAGAAGATCAATCCGGTGGCACGGTTACCTGTTTTCAACTCCGAATAGTCGGTGCAATCTGCATACATACTCCAAAGCAAAGGGAAGATACTACCTGCGCAAATACTTATCAACACCTGAAATACAAAGATAAGAATCAATTGATCTTTATCAAACCAATAGAATATAATGCTCAAGACAGTAGCTATAACCATAGCTCCCATATACGTATTTTTCTTTCCTATCATGTTACTTATAGGAGCAGCAGCTATGACTCCAACAATATTGGCTGCTTGTCCCAATGCCAAATATAATCCGCTCAATACGAACGATACACCGCCTACACTGATATTGGCATAAGAACTTTCATCCACAAAATACTTGAAGTAATAAACTGTAGCTCCATCACGAATAGAATTGAATACTAATGCTGATACGCCTGCACCAAGCAGTATCCACCAAGGTTTGTTGTGGAACAGATCACGGATATCATCCTTCATGGATTCCTGCTCTGCCTTAACGGGCTTCACACGTTCACGTGTAAGAGAGAAGCATCCAAAGAACAATAACGCACACATTATTCCTATCACCACTACACCCATCGTCCATCCGTGTTGCTGGAGAATAACATTCTTACTGTTTCCGCTGAAAGCATTGACCATCGGCATAAAAAGCAGCAAAGCAACGAAACTACCTATATAAGCAAATGTCATTCGGAAGGTACTCAATATATTACGGTCTTTGGGTTCGGGGCTCATCACTCCAAGCAATGATGCATACGGCACGTTTATAGCCGAATAAACCATCATCATTAAAGAATAGGTCACATAAGCATACACAATCTTACCTGTCAAGCTCAATCCGGGTGTGGTGAAAGTGGCTACTCCTATCAATGCAAAGGGAATGCCTAAATAAAGTAAATAGGGACGAAACTTGCCCCAACGTGAATGTGTGCGGTCAGCAACTACTCCCACAATAGGATCGAAGAAGCTATCCCATATACGAGTGACAAAGAACATGGTTCCTACTACAGCAGCCGGCAGTCCGAAGACATCGGTATAAAAGATCATTAAATAAGAACCGAATAACTTCCAGAACATAGAGGAAGCCATGTCGCCAAAGCCGTAACCTATTTTCTCTCTTAACTTAATCATTTACCTTGTTGTTTTATGAGCATTAGATTCTTATCTATCAAAGTTTTCAATGTGTCTACTGACTTGGTTGTCGTCAAACCGTCTGCGGGTGTATTCAAACAATAATCAACTAACTTATCTATTGTTGATGTAGCCACATGCATGCGTGTATCACAGGATGCATAGTATATAAAGACTTTGCCGTCATTGTCTGCAATCCATCCATTACTAAAGAGTACATTGGATACATCTCCTATTCTTTCTTCTCCCATTGGTGCTATAAAATATCCCCCGGGAGTTGCAATCTGTTTGGAAGGGTCTTCTAAACTCGTCATATACAAATAAAGCACGTATCGCAATCCAGCCGCACAAGCACGCACTCCATGAGCAAGATGCAACCATCCCTTCGGAGTTTTGATAGGATGTGGTCCTTCGCCGTTCTTTACCTCTTTTATTGTATGATAATACCTATAATCAATAATCTTTTCTTCTTTAATCTCTGCATGAGTTATATCCTCTACCAGAGCCCATCCGATGCCACCACCATTACCGGTGTCAATGAAACCATCTTGCGGACGAGTATAGAATGCATACTTGCCATTTACAAACTCAGGATGCAACACAACATTGCGTTGCTGGCTCTTTGATATCACATCAGGCAAACGATCCCAATGCATCAAGTCGTTTGTACGGACGATTCCTGCTGTAGCTGTAGCAGCTGACAAATCACTTTTCGCTGCGTTCGGATCATGTCTTTCAACACAAAACACACCATAAATCCAACCATCTTCATGAGCAGTGAGGCGCATATCATAAATATTCGTTGCCGGATCTTCCGTATCGGGTATTGTGATCGGATAGTCCC
This sequence comes from Bacteroidales bacterium UBA1794, assembly GCA_002315435.1. GTDB lineage: Bacteria > Bacteroidota > Bacteroidia > Bacteroidales > Bacteroidaceae > DCFW01. Next base: position 49,422 of record DCFW01000013.1, on the reverse strand, counting down.
AAAATTGAAAATGATCTATACCATTAGGGCTCTCGGCTATCGCAAAAAAAGACTTACGGTCAGAGCCTTCTACACGGACAATCATTAGGTATTTGTCCTTCCATTTTATTGCACCACTATTCATTGTCGCATTCACACCTATACGTTCCATACAATATGGATTTGCTCGTTCATCGAGGTCATATCGCCAAAAGACAGGAGTGTGTGCCGCCGTAAGCACAGGATTTTTATAACGGGTGAATACTCCGTTGCCTTCCAAAACTGGTTCATTCTTTCTCGTTATCAATGCTTCATAGTTTGCATTAACCTCTTCCAATCTTTCACTAAAACTTCTCATAACATTTCTTTATTTAGTAGCTAATCTTTATATCTTTACAAAACAACGTACCTTTATCTTCATAGAAACGAACAAAATCTGCGGCAGACTTCTGTCCCGGATAAGGGGCAAAGAAATGATCCAAACGGGCATTTCTCCAAAAGAGTACCCATGTGACAGGATAATCCTTAAGTATGGGCAACAAGGTTTGAGTCCACCAAAGCGAATCAGGCAAAGTAACATAACCTGTCTCGGATAATGCAATCGGTTTATGATGCTCTTTGCCGAACGTTGTTAGGAATTGCAGCATGGTATGCATCGATTTGACATACTGTTCATGGCTTATGCCATCCTGATATTGATCAAAGGCAGCAATATCCACATAGCCATCACCTGGATAAGTACGTAAGAAAGCATCCTTATCTGCGCCAGGCGAATAGACATATAAAGCATTATTCACGCCTTTGTCTGCAAGGTGCTTTACAGTCATACGCCACAAAGCCTTATACTCTTGGGGGGTGCAACATTTAATTCCCCACCAGAACCACCCTCCACTATTTTCATGCCAAGGACGGAAGAGAACAGGAACCTTCACCCCCTTAGGAGTTTTAATAGAATTGATGAATGCTGCCACATAATCCAATCTTTTAAGAAACTCCTGATGCAAAACTCCTCCTGGCAATATTTTCTTTACTACGGCTGTATCAGAAACATCCCACGCATCTTTGCCTGTCGACGGATTGTTGAGATGCCAGCTAAGAGTAACGATGCCTCCTCTCAAATATTGCTTCACCGCTTCACTGCGGATGCGGTCAAAAGCGACATTGTCCAGATTCTGTTTATGCCCAAGTTCTATCCGTCCTAAATCAAAACTAAGAATTGCAGGATAATCGCCACAAACACTTTTTATATCGCTGCGGTCTTCATCTCCATTCCAACCAATGCCATAAACAGTATCATCATGATGCCCTATCATAAATCCTTGTTTATGGGACGTCTGCAAAAAGCTTTTTAAATGAAACGTTTGAGATGTAAGATTGATTCCACTACAAGGTGAAAATACAAATCCTGCGACGAATGAAAGTGCTGTAAACAATATAATATTCTTATGTTTCATCATCTTCTTATTTTCATTCTACGGTGAATGTTTGCTTAAGTAGGTCATTATCCTGAGAAGAAGCACCTACCATGACAACAAAGTCACCGGGTTCAACAATCGGCTTCAAATTCTTATCCAACGTACTCAACTTATCAGGTGTAACAGTGAAGCGAACCGTTTTTGTTTCTCCTGCCTTCAATGAGATACGAGCAAAATCTTTCAATTCTTTCACAGGACGTGTATAAGTGGAGAAACAATCCCGAATATAAAGCTGAACAACTTCATCACCATCCATCTTACCTGTATTAGTAACATCTACACTTACCTCAACTAATCCGTTTTGAGAGATCTTTTGTGTAGATAATTTTAAATTATCATACTTATATGTGCTATAAGAAAGACCATATCCGAAAGGATAAAGAGGTGTACTTTCCGTAACAGCATAAGGATGAAAATATTGACTAGGCTTGTGATTGTAAATCTGCTGAACCTGTCCGCTGGTACGTGGAATAGATATAGCCAACTTAGCCGATGGATTTACTTTGCCGTAAAGAATCTCTGCAATGGCTCGTCCACCATACATTCCCGGTTCCCATGCATTAATAATTGCCGGAAGATGCTTTGCCGGCCAATTGATACTTAATGGACGACCACTGATTAGTATCAGAATCGTTGGTTTGCCTGAAGCTGCAATGCGTTGAATTAGTTCATTTTGCAAACCTACCAGATCTAAATCACTACGATCCGTATCTTCGCCACTAGTACGTTCAGTCCAACGGAAACGCATCATATACTCACCGGCTACTACTATATTCAAATCAGCATCCTTTGCTTTATTCACCGCCTCATCTACTTTAGCCTGCGACATGTTTCTTGGATCCCATCCTTGATCTACAAAATCAAAGTTAGTGTTCGGTTGAGCTTCACGAAGTCCACGTAATACAGTCCATACATTTTCAGGTTTCTCCACTGCACTCCAATCACCAAGAATATTCTGATCATCCGCATTGATTCCGGTAACAAGTACCTTCTTATATTTTGTTGAATCCAATGGTAGTATACCCTCATTCTTCAATAAAACAATTGCCTCACGAGCTGCTTGAAGCGCAGTCGCACGATGTTCAGGAGACAGACGCACCTTCATTGTATTCTTTTCATCAGCATAAGGATGTTCAAACAAGCCCAAACGGAACTTAATAGTAAGAATCTTTCTAACGGATTCATCAATGCGAGATTCTGAAATACGACCTTCTTTTACTAAAGCCACTACATCCTCTTGCCACTTTACGCCATGCATATGCATATCCATACCGGCTAAAATGCTCTGGCAGAAAGCATCTTTTATAGATGGAGCTGCTGCATGCAAATCATAAATATGTTCTATATCCATCCAATCACTGACAACAAAGCCTTTGAACTTCCATTCACCACGGAGTATATCACTCATTAACCATGAATCCTCGTGACATGGCATTCCATTTAATTCATTATGTGCCATCATAAAAGACATGGCTCCTGCATCCGCGCAAGCTTTGAATGGAGGGAAGAATACTTCTCTCAAAGTCCGTTCACTTAAATCAGCCGGGGCACCATTAGTGCCATTAATCGGTTCACTACCCCCTACGAAATGTTTTACACAAGCCAACACATCATTCTCGCTATCTAAATTCCCTTGATAACCTCTTACAGCTTGTACTCCCATTTGTGATACCAAATAAGGGTCTTCTCCATATGTCTCACCACAACGTCCCCAACGTGCATCACGAGCCACTTCAACATTCGGATTAAATGTCCAATGCATATTCATGGCACGCATTTCTGCAGCTGTTTGACGCGCTATCTTATAAGCTAATGCCGTATCAAAGCTAGAGGCTAAACCGATGTTTGTTGGGTATACCGTATTATCAGGAGCATTTGCATTACCATGAATGGCATCTATACCAAACAAAATGGGAATTTGCAGACGACTCTTCATTGCAAGATGCTGCAATTCATTTGCCTCTTTTATGGTTAGCACATGCAAAAAAGAACCTATCAAGCCTTGTTCTGTCCATGCAGCAACATCCTTGTCTGTAATTCCCGGATAAAATGCTTGAGCAGTGTTATTTTTCAACTGTGCTTCCGTTAGCGTTCTACCTGCTGTACGAATGTGTTCCAATCCTACATACTGATTCATTTGCCCAACCTTTTCCTCAAGGGTCATGCATTTAAGTAAATCTTCTACCCTATCTTTTATAGGCACAGAAGAATCTTTATAAAGTTCTTTTTTTGCTGAATTAGCAAAGGAACTGGTAAAAGACAAAGCCATAATTGCAAATATTATTTTCTTCATTATCTACCTATTTAAAACTGGGAAGGTCACTACGAGTGATTACATTGCTGCTACTCATTGCTGTTTTCCAATAGCTAGCACCATTGTATGATGAACTTTCGGTATAATCGCCATACCAGGGCATAAACCAACTCCATGTAGCCCCATCACTAAATGTGGTCGTCGGGTTAGGAATTCCACCACACTCGCTCATCGTAATAATCTTATTTCCATTTACAATAGTCTTCAATTTATTAAACGAGCTCAAACGAGAGCCATGTAATTGATCGCCTGTTGAGTAATCATCACACCCGATGATGTCAACATAGTTATCACCCGGATACCAATCAGAATCATTACATTCACTTGTCCAAACCCATATTAAATTTCGTACACCTTTAGCATTAAACTCATTAAACATCAGTTTCCAGAGTGCTTTAAATGCTGTCGGTCCTTTAGCACCCCACCAGAACCATGCCGTTCCATTTGTATAAGTGTTAGTGTTTCCTGCAGCCTCATGCAATGGTCTCCAAATAATAGGAATGCCTTTGTTCTGCAAAACCAACAGATGATTGGCAATAGTATCTATATTTTGCATCACTTTTTTATATTCATCTGATGAAGTATCACTAATCTTGCTTACATCAAAGCTTGTTTGAGCTGAACCTGTTCCCGGTTCATAAGAATAGCTTGTACCATCATTTGCTAACATCAGCCAATGCCACATACATGCAACAATGCCACCATTATTCCACCAATCTTCAACTACTTGTGTGTTATTATAGTTAATCCAGTTTGCCGGTGAATAAGGGATATGAATAAAATCAAAGCAATTAATTGCCGGGTATTTACCTGTATTGGTATATACCCAATCAGCCTCTGTTGTATTCCAATTTACATTAGCCATTGTAGCACTCAACATTTTACTACCATAGCACTCTTTTAAATAACTGTATAACTTGACTGCTTGTGTGGTAGGGTTAGTAGTTACGAGTGATGTCTCTACACTATCACTTACAGTAGGTACTTCTGTCGTGAAACTGATTGTATAAGGAGTTGTAAAAACAGCTCCAACAGTGGCACTATCTGTTTTTACCGCATATTTACCTACTCTGAAAGAATAAGTAGTACCTTTTGCCAACGCTGGAAGAATAACACTAATAACCTTTCCATCGGCAGTAGCAGAAACAGCACTTACTCCATTCAATTTAAATGAGTCTTTATACACTACAAAAACTTTACGATCAAATGTTATTTGTATCGTGTCCTTGTTTACACTCACACCAGTGGCACCATTGGTTATAGACGTTGACACAACGCTTGGATAAACTAATGTAGAGATCTCCGTCTTATCATCGCTGCACGAAGCAAACATGAATGACAGTAAAGCTAAACAGCCTATCAGATTCTTTAATGATTTCATTCTATTATTTGTATGTTTATAAAACATAGATTTAATCTATTGATTAACAGGAAGTATCCCGAAAGATACTTCCCTTTATTTATTAATACATTTTACTATGGCAGAATAGTTACCTTAGACACAGTAAATCCGTTACCCTGAATGATTAAACATGTATTTGACCAACCATCACGAGTGGAATTAATCGCGGTCAAAATTGCGGATGTTACAGGTACTTCAACCCTTGTCAATGAACCATCCCAATCTGTTGCAGTAGTCAATGTACCCCAATTAGCATCATTGATTTGAGCTTGCCCGGTTTCTCCCGCATTCTTATAGATATAAATCTTAGAGCTTGTTGTTATGCCAAGCGATATCATATCAACTGGAGAATCAAAGTATATGTGGAAGCGTCCACCATCGGCCCATGTTAAAGTACCTGGGAATGTGAATCCACTATTATCTTTAGAGATTGTATATTCAGGACTTTGAATGATAATATTAGGACCTGTAAAAGTGTTTCCCGAATAATCTACCATGTTTATTGCATAGGTTCCTAAACTAATCGTCGAAGGAACAACCATTGTTACAGATTCATCACCACGAGAAGTGTATTTAGTAATCTTCGTTGTTCCTAAATAGAATGCTTCTACACTATTAAGGTTCCGACCAGTTATAGTAATCGACTTACCGGGACTACTTGGTTGAGGAGTTCCTGATATTGCTGGATCCGTTGCAGGCTTTATAGTTAAACCTGAAGATATTGACACTTCATTACCGTTCACTAAGTTTAAAGTAACCGTGCCTGTAACAGCAGTAACAGGGACTGCTAAAGCCAAGGATGTAGATGTTTGTGATGCGAATGATGATACAGTAAGAGAACCACTGCCACTAAATGTTACACTTGAAACCAAATCTAAATCCGTGCCGGTTAAAGTTGTAGACTCGCCTGCGGTCAAACTATATGGATTAAATGTTGTAACAGTTGGTTCGATATAAGAAATACCGGTAACATTTAACGTCTTGGTAGAAGCCATCGTAAGTGTACAAGTTGTAGAATTAGTAGCTATGGGCACAGTGATCTTCAATTGCGTTTCACTTTGTGAAGAGATTGTTGCCGACACTTTGCCAAAGCTAACAGCAGTTACCAAATCAAGATTGGTTCCTGCTAATACTAATGTTCCTCCATTCTTTACTGGAATAGGAGAAACACTTGTGACAGCCGGCATCTCCATTGTCATATCCACAGTACTTGTTACGGTTAATCCACTAGCATAAGCTACTAAAATGACTTTACCATCCTGTGCATCCAAAGGTACTAATGCACGAATCTGAGTTTGAGAAACTAATCTAAACCCTGCTAACTTCGTACCTGCGAAGGTTACAGCTTTAACTAAATCAAGATTAGCTCCATAAATATCAACAGAATCCTTACCAGGCTTCACTGTTAAAGGTGTTATTGGATTATCTGTTCTATAAACAGGTGGTTGAATAGCAACAGCCGGAGTGAAAACGGTAACCGGAATAGTTGCACCATTACTCAATGTAAGATGTCCGGCTTTAGCTCCACGAGGAATTGTCAACTCAATCTTCTTTCTTGACTGTGAAATAAAGTTTGCACTCATAACCGTGTCACCACCCATGAAGATTGCTTGCTTGATTAAGTTAAGATAATCTCCAGTAATAATCAATTTATCTCCATAACGAGGTGCCGGTTTATTTTCACAATATGCACTATCAACAGAAATCGGTTCGGTAAATGTTAATTCAGATTTCGTAACAATGCTACCACCATCATAATTGACAGTAACTAATCCAGGTTCAGCGCTTTGAGGAATAGTAATATCCACTTCACTCTCCGTTTGTGACGTAAAGTCTTTAATTTCATCAGCACCTTGTAACTTTATTCCTGTCACACCTTTCATATTCACTCCTAAAAATCTAAGATCTCCACCTCTTAACGCAGGAGAGGGACCAAAAACACTTAGCATAGGAGTACCTCCAGCAGAATCATCGCTATTACAAGAGTTTAAAGAAACTCCTGTCAGCAGTAAGACGGCAGAAAACAAAGCATATTTAAGTATATTATTTTTCATGGTTTTATCATTTATCATATTTTACAATACGTAAATTATCAATTTCTACATTCACACCTGTCGGATTGGTTGAAGTTGTCATTGAGCCGAAATAGAAAATGTGGAAATTTACTAAGTCACTCGGATTTAAAACACGAGATGTTGTTGTTTCTGCTTTATCCGTATTAAATGAACTCAAAGGAATAGTCACTGTGGTCCATCCGTTAGTGACATAATCAGATGTTACACCATCTGTCAAATAAGGTTTCCAATGATATTGAGCATTATCATCATCCGTACTGAATGTTTCGTCTTTAGAAAACCACATAACCATTGGCGTATCATACCATTGTATGCTATTTACTTCAAAGCGAAGTGCATATTCTGATACATCACTAATATTAACTATTGTTGTTTTATTAGGATTTACATACATCAATGCCAACGATGTATTCCAGTTCCATGATCCTGCCGTACCATTAAATATATAATATTGTCCACTGGTTCCACCTGTTGTACCATAATGTCCATATCCCCATGTGTCCCAACTCTTATCTTCAAAATCTGTAATGAATTTAGTCGTTGAAGTGACATCAGCATTATCATGATATATAAATTTCGTAGAAACAGTCGATCCGTATAATGAAGTGACAGTAACGGCACCTGCCTCAGCACCTTGAGGCACAACAACTTTCAGTTGTTTTAATGTACTACTAACAACCTTTGCTTCAATATCGGGAGTAAACTTCACCGTCGGACTCACAAAATAATTCCCTGTTATGGTCACAGTATCACCGATTTGAGCATATTCATTATTAATTGAAGTAAGTACGGGGTTCGGGACTTCTGTTACAAAACTGTAACTTGTTGATAAGCCTGTACGAGTAATCAAACGAATCGTATTTGTTATTGAATCAGTTGCAGGAATACCTGTAGGAACTGAGACTAAAATTGTATGATCCGTGATATACGTAGGGTTCAAAGAAGCCGTTTGATTATTAAAATAAATCTGTGTTACATTCCCCAAATGATTACCGACAATAGCAATTACTGCACCTAAACTGGCAGATGTTACTAATGAATCAGATGACGCTGAATTTGTCATGCGCACATATTTTACTTCGGGTGCAGAATTGTCTTCATCATCATTACATGAGACAAGAGCTACACTCGTAAGTGCCACGACCATTAATAATATTGTTTTAAATAATGTCTTCATAATATAGATGTTTTATTCGGTAGTGGTATAGTCTACAGCAGCGTCACCTAACAGCGCATCACTGGTTAGAGCTTCCGATGGTATAGGCAAGAACATTTGTGAATCTGAAATAACCACTTGAATATTAGTATTGCTTACTAAGTCATAATGGCTATTGTCATTCGCATCATCTTCAAGTGCAGAATTATACCCAGTTTTCAATTTATAATATAGATTCCTTCCTGTGCCATTCAATAAAGTCAAAGCATCAGTTTTATCACGATAATAGTAACGCTTGATATCCAACCAGCGCATTCCCTCAAAAGCAAACTCCAGACGACGCTCTGCCAATATATCTGTAAATGAGAGAGAGGTTGCTGCTGTTAAACCGGCACGATCATGATGAACAGCATTAAAATATTTCAACGCTGTAGCATCTGTTGTTGATGAAGATGTACCTAAAACAGCCTCTGCATACATCAAATAAACATCTGACAAACGTAATATATGAACATTATTACCGGCATCTTGATTTGTACCGACATTATTGTTGCAATCACTTGCTTTACCAATTACATATTTCTTTATATGAGCCAACATATCACTTGGAGTTTCTGAATTAGCTGTTTTTAGATTGTTATATGTATAACCTCCATCACTTTTATCCAGCATTGAATAGTAGTCACCTTGTTTCATATAAGTCCATTTGCGTCGATTATCACTGCTACTGAAAGCCTTTTCCAAACTAATTGTCGGTCCTTTTCCAGCTCCCCAGCATTGATCGGCAATGGTAGAGCTACGTGCAAAATTACAATTACGAGAATTACCTAACTCGTATGCACCACTCTTGCATTGTATTGCAAACAGAGATTCACTGTTATTGTTACCATCAACTGTAAAATTGTTTGCATAATCCGAATCTAACGTATGTCCACTATTCGTAATCACGTCAGAACAAAGATCTTTAGCTTTAGTAAAGTCTGACGAAGCATCACCATAAGTCGCTGCATCTCCCATTGCTGCAGAGGCACGGGTCAAGTATACTTTTGCAAGCATACCCTCTGCAGCCCATTTCGTTGCACGCCCTGCTTGAGAGTCTTCACTTGGCAAATTATTCATTGCATAGGTAAAGTCACTAATAATGAATTTGTACAAACTCTTACGATTATTCTTATTTAAATCAAGATCACCATTTGAAATATTGTCGCTGGAATTAGTAACAATTGGAACTTCTCCCCAATATTCTGTCAAATAATAATAAGCAACTCCTCTTATGAAACGAGCTTCTGCAACAGCTTGCGTTATAACTGATTGAGAAACGCTTGAAGACGATTTAGAAGGAACATCCGAAATAACTGAATTCGCAAAAGAAATGACACGATAAAGTCCTTTCCATCCTGAATCAAGATAACTATTCCCAGAGTTAAAACTCATATAATAGAACTGTCCTTCTTGATCATACGTATAATAAAGTTCGCCACTCATTATATCACCAAACTCCCACATTGCATGTTCTTGCCAACTCCACCAAACACGTCCGTATAACGAGGCAGTATTGTTACGAACATCTGTTTCACTATTATAATAGTTGTCTGCAGTTCGTGAATCTTCAGGAGTAACATCCAAGAAACTACTACAAGAAGATACAGACAGCAACATGGCAACCATACATATATATTTGATATTTTTTTTCATAACTTTCATTCTTTATTTAAAAGTCTATATTCAATCCAAAAGTAAATATACGAGGTGTAGGATAGTGTCCACGGTCGATGTTAGTCAACAATGCACTTTGATTGTATGAACCGATTTCCGGATCATAACCATCATAACCTGTAATTGTAAGTAAATTTTGTGCACCGGCATAGATTCTCAAGTGCTCTATTTGGAGCTTCTTTGCAAAACTTTGTGGCAATGTATATCCCAATGTCAAAGATGATAATCTAACATAAGTGGCACTTTCAAGAAAGCGGTCACTCATACGATTATTACGGTTAACATCCGTACTTGTTGCTCTAGGAACATTCGTATTAGGATTAGCCAAATAGACATTATCTGCATCAGTGGTAGAACCGGCTGCATCCGTATAGCCATACACTGCATGGTTTAGCACTTTTGTTGATTGATTATACCATAAACTTGTCTGACCTTCCGTTAATGTCTTAGCAAAATTCAATATTTCTCCACCGATAGAACCTGTAACGGCAAAAGATAAATCGATATTCTTGTAAGTGAAACTATTCGTTACTCCAAATGTAAAATCGGGATAAGGGCTACCAATTACTTTCTGATCCTTTGTATCAATAACATTATCATTATTCAAATCTTTGAATTTCACATCGCCAACCCATACGCCGGCAGTTTTATTCACATAATTGATCTTAGAATTGCTGGGATCTGCCTTTTGTACAGCATGGTTCAATATATCTTGCTTATCTTTAAATAGTCCTTCGGTAGTATATCCATAAAAAGATCCTACAGGACTTCCTACACGTGTAATAGTTGCTGTTTGAAATTCACTATACCAATCAATAGCACCATAGAATGCCTGTCCGCTTTCATTCAACGCTTTCACTTTATTACGATTAAGCGAGAAATTCAAGTTTGTGCTCCATGAGAAGTCTTTTGTTTGAATATTTTGAGTATTTAATGTTATATCAAATCCTTTGTTTTCAATCTTACCGACGTTTGCATACGGAGCGGCAATATCATCAGAAGTGTTGCCACCTAAATAAGAAGGAACAGATATCTGCATCAAGAAATTCTTTGAAGTCTTGTAATATGCATCAACGGTCAATTCTATCCTATTATTAAACAATCCTAAATCAATACCACCATCAGTTTGTATGGCTGATTCCCATTTTAATTTAGGATTGGAAATATGTGAGACACGATAACTGGTTCCCCAAGGAGATGTTTCAGCTGTCATTGACGAACCCCACATATAATTGTCGATCTTGTCATGACCGTTCTCTCCATATCCCAAACGCAACTTCAAATTACTTATCACCCTATTATTACGTAAGAAACTTTCGTTGCTTGCACGCCATGCAAGACCAACAGCAGGGAATGTTCCCCATCTGCTCTCCGAACCGAATTTACTTGAACCATCACGACGCATTGTAAATGTAAGATAATACTTATCACCATAGTTATAATTCAAACGACCGAAATAAGAAGCTTTCGTCGATTTATCTTTCCAACCGCTGATACTTTCAAGTGTACCATCTGTTCCCAGCTTGGTAATATCGTCTGATGACAAATTCTTCTTTACAATCTGAGTACCTTCCCACGTACTCTTCTGGGCTTCAAAACCCGCCATTAAGACGACACTGTGCTTTTTAGCAAAAGTGTGTTTGTATGTAAAATAATCAGCTTGATTCCAATAATATGACTGATCACTACGTTCCATTATTCTGTTTATTTCATTTTTTAAAGCTCCCCAATGGTAAGTCGGGTGAAATGCTTTATTGGTATTGTTGCTACCATCAAAATTATATTCAACACGTAAGTTCAAATCTTTATAAAAATCAATGCTTGCATAGAAATTACCCATTATACGATTACGAAGCAAGGTATTATCACGTTTCATAGCCACAGCCACAGGATTCCATGACACACCTTGTACCGATTCAGGTCCTGCAAAGTTTCCATCCAAGTCATATACCGGAACGTTAGGAGGCATCAATAATGAGGTCATGATCACACCATCACTACCATCATTCAATGTGATCTTTTCATTCGAACGTGAAAAAGCCAAAGATCCACCTAAAGCAAGCCACTTGCGAGCTTGGGCATCAACATTAAAACGACTGTTGAAACGATTGAAATTTGATTCTATCACCACACCATCTTGATTGGTCCATCCTGCACTAGCTGCAAACTTTACTTTATCGGTTCCTCCTGATGCAGAAAAGTTATGACTCTGTGACCAAGCTGTACGGAAAATAGCATCTTGCCAATCTTGACCGTTACCTAATAAAGAAGGGTCTTTAAAATGGTCATCAAGCGTTGATCCCCAATCACTACAAAGATATTGTTGATACTCTGCAAATTGTTTCAAATTCATCATATCCAACTTTTGAGGAATAACAGAAGCCGAAGCATAACCATCATATGTAAGTTTTACTTTGCCTGCTGCTCCACGGCGTGTTGTTACCAAGATAACGCCATTTGAACCGGCTGCACCATAAATAGCACAAGCAGAAGCATCCTTCAATACATCAATACTAATGATGTCACTAGGAGATATAGCTGCTAAGGGGTTCACTTTATTCTGTCCATTCGTACCACCGGCCCAATCAAATCCTGCAATCTCACTGCCGGCACCACTCATCTGCACGCCATCAATTACATACAACGGTTCATTATCACCTAGTGAATTGACACCACGAATACGTATAGTGGTTGCTGCGCCCGGAGTTCCTGAATTAGAAGTAACCTGCACACCTGCAATCTTGCCTTGTAAGGCCTGATCTATATTGGGCACAGGTATATTCTTTAGATTATCACCGCTAATAGATCCCACGGAACCGGTAAGATCTTTCTTTTTCATCGTACCATAACCTACTACGACAACTTCATTCAATACTTCTGAATTTTCTTCAAGCGTTATTTTGAAGTCTCTTTTCGATCCGATCTTCATTGATTGTGATTTATAGCCAACACTAGTGATCACGAGTGTTGAGCCATCAGTAGTAACATTTAATGAGAATTTGCCATCCACATCTGTTATAGCACCATTGGTAGTTCCTTTGATTTGCACATTGGCGCCAGCCATCGGAGTACCATCTTTACCGTCAATGACGATTCCGTTGATACGTCCTTGTTGCGCCATGACCTGACTACTAAAAAGAAGCGCCAGAAAGAACAACATAATGTTTTTCATAAACTTTTAATTTGTATTAGACATTTAATATTAGAATAAGAATACAAAAATATTGAAAGTATATAGCTAAAACCACTGCTATTTTATCATTACACTATACAATCTTATCAATATTCATTTTATCATATATTTCTTAAAGAAATCCATTCTGAAACTCCACCAACTGGGAGGCACATCATGTCCGTAGGTAGGATGGATGCGATAATTCTTCGGAGTGCTCACTTGATTATATGCAGCAAAATTGATATGTGGCGGGCATGTTCCGTCTTGCAATCCGCTACCCATCAATATGGGACATTGTATCCAACCGGCTAGGTTCTTGATATCAAAGTAACTAAGCGTTTTATACAACTGCTCGTCACTGATACCCAGTTCTTTTTGTTTGGCAAGTACGGGATCTGCCGGCCAATGTACTATTTTAAAATAATCAGGGTAATCACTCAGGAAAGGAATCCACGGTGCAGCAGCACGAATGCGATGATCTAGTGCACATGCGGCAAAAGTAAAGGCACCACCTTGACTGCCACCTTCTGCAAAGATATTGCGCTGGTCTACTTCGGGACGCGAACAAACAAAGTCGATAGCACGAATCAAGTCCATAAATGCTCCTCTATAATAATAGGTGTCCTTGTCTGCCAATCCATATGTAATCCAATCTCCAAATTTATTCGTTGGCTGATTTAATGCTTGTCCTCTCACTGATAAGACAAACTCTACCATGTTTGGATTATCATCGGGTTTAGGCACCCAAGGTTTTGAACCATACCCCATATAAGTAATATCGGCAGGATATTTCCCCGGTTTCACAGGTGTACAATAGTATCCTGATATTACTTCTCCGCCAAATGATTTCATTGTTACCAAATAGAGGTTACGATTGGCAGTGGATGAATCCTTTAAAAGTTTCAAGGTATAGTGCGGTTTCACCTTTGCCAACAGACTCTTCGTACCGTCCCAGAACTTTTTAAAGTCGGGCTGAGCATCAGGTAAGGATACGATCTTCTCCGGTTCATATCCAATATTGAACTTCTTTATCAGCTCTACATTTCCTACTGGATCAGTATCACGCAGAGGAAGTAAATCTTTCTCAACAATACAACGATAAAAGCCGGGAGTTACATTCAAGGTAAAGTCGGCCTCAACCGAATCATTCGCCTCAACTGATTTAGATTGAGAAGTACAGGCAATCACTTTGCTATAATCATCTGTTGTCACCGTCAGTTGTACCGCTACATTTCTTGCTTTAGGAGAATGATTGGATAACATCACTTTGATCGTAGGAACATCATTTCCATAAAATACCCAATCATGATATTGAATCACCCTGCCTGTTACAGCCAATGGTTCATTCGCTTGCTGCTGTGCATTCAGTGAAAGGGTGAATGCAAAAAGAGTGGAGAATATTAGTAATAAGTGCTTCATAATATACAGTTATTATTTCTTTACAGGTGTCAATCGATAAAGTACGACATCTTGCGATGGAACGTTTACCGTTTTATTTGAAGAAGTGGCTCCTTCATTCTTTTTAGTCCATAAGTTGCGAATACGATATTTGATACGATCGAAGTCGGTGCTGCGTCCTGATACTTCTTTATCGGTGAAATTATAGTGCTGCCAATCAATAGGGAATGATATGTCTTTCGTTGTGGCATTCAACAAACAGAAGGCCCAATCACCACCTGCCAACGGTTTCAACCATACTTGCACACTGTCTTTCGTTTCAAAGTTCAAACCCTGCAGGCCTAAAGTATCTTGGTCCAATGCTACCACCTCTTTATTTAGTATAATGCCTGCGGTTTCTTTGCTCATAGTACGAATGTCATTGCCCAATATAAGTGGAGCTGCCAGCATGCACCACATGGTGAAATGCGCTCTATCTTGATTCACCTTTTGTCCGTTTCCTACTTCAAGCATATCGGGATCATTCCAATGTCCGGGACCGGCATATTTACGCAACGTATCTTGCATTGCTAAGATTTGCATCACACCAAAAGCTTTCCATGAGCCGTGATCATCAATGCAGTCAAAGCAATTGTAGATGTCACCCGTTGTACGCCAGAGATGACCTACATCCTTTGCCCACGTCCAAGGTTTGCTTTGTCCCCATTCGCACATACTGAAGACAATGGGACGTCCGGCTGCATGCAACGCATCTCTCATCAAAGTGTATGCACCTTTCGGATTGACGTTTTCGGTATTGCACCAATCATATTTTAAATAATCGATGCCCCACTTCGCATAGGTCAGTGCATCCTGATATTCATGTCCCAAGCTGCCCGGGCGACCGCCACAAGTTTGACGACCTGCATCCGAATAGATTCCGATCTTCAAACCTTTTGAATGAACATAATCGGCAAGTGCTTTGATACCCGAGGGAAATTTCGTGGAATCAGCCGTAATGAAACCATTCGCATCACGGGATCCATGCCAACAATCATCTAGATTAAGATATACATATCCTGCATCACGCAGTCCGGAAGAGACCATTGCATCCGCCACACCTTTAATAGTGTTCTCATCAATATTACATGCAAATTTGTTCCAGCTGTTCCATCCCATAGGTGGAGTCTTGGCTAAGTTGTCGAACTTCTGAGCAGAAGCCGAAGAAATGGACAATAATCCTAAGTTTATTACCATCAAAAGAATAAATCGTTTCATCATTTATTTAACTTTCAATTGCTTTGAAAAACTCTTAATTACATTGAGCGTAGTCTTATCAGATGAAAACACCGAGTTCAATCCTTGTTCTTCCTGAGCAGGATCTCCACAATAGTCATCACCTTCTTGCCAAAATTTATGTATGGGTTGAGCATCTCCGCCCCATCCCCAGAAGTTGCATCCGGCATAATTGCCGTTGTTTCTCTTGCTCTTTATTAATAAGGTGTATACATATCTATAATACTCGTCACGAGCTGTAGTGGTTGATGTCTTCGAAAAGTCGAAACCATCACGTGGGTATCCGTATTCTTCGATAACCAAAGGTTTGTTGAGTTTCTTTGCCACTGCCAAATGTTCGTCAATGTATTTAGCCGTGTTTTCTTCTGCTATCTTTTCATTCTTTTCCACCGTAGTCTTATCAATCCATTGCCAGTTGTAAGGCCAGATATGAGCGCAAAGGTAATCGATGTTCGGATCGGCATGTACTTGTTCAAACAGGTTCATGTCCTCTTCGCAACCATGCTTTCCCTCGCTGCCCGAAGTGACCAAATGATTTCGATCAAGACCTTTTATCAATGCAGACACTTGCCTCATCCATTTCCTGAATGGCGCTTTGCCTTCATCTGAGAATGCACGAGGTTCATTGCCTATTTGCCAGGACATGATTGTGGGATCATCCACATATTTTAGATGTGTATATCTGTTTGTACGTGTCACAATAAAACGAACATGGTTGCGGAACAATGCTTGAGCCGAATCGTTCGTAGCATAAGCTTTGACGTATTCCATATACTTCGGCCAACCGTCAATTGCCGGTATTGGAGCTTTGCCTGCACCTGCCCATGCTAAATATTGAGAATAACCTCCGGTCCATTCCCACGAATTATTTAAATAAAGAATGGCTTTCATACCACGCTTGTCCATCTCTTTCAGCAAGTAGTCCAAACCGGCTAAGATTGTATCATTGTAAACGCCGGGAGACACTTGCAATGTCGGTGATACTTTAGATGGAGAGGGCTTCCCGTCTGCTCCAACCAATACGCGAAGGTTGTTCAATCCCAAAGCATGCAAGTGATCAAGTTCTTTGATTAAACGCACACGATTTCCGCCCTTTCCGGTAGATCCGAGAATGGCTCCATACCAAAAGTTAGTTCCAGTATAATAATAAGGTGTGCTGTTGATAAAAAAATGTCCCTTTGCTACCTTCACAAAATTGCGTTGGGCGAAACATCCTCCACAGCACAAGAGAAAAGTAAGAAGTACAATAATGTTTTTCATGATATAGTATATTAAATCACAAAAATACTATATAACATTATACCATACTAGTATAAATTTTACTAAAAACGGTACTATTTGATCAATTCACCACTAAAGACGATATAAATGATATAAGTTGAAATACTTAGCCAATGGATATTACTGAATTACGCTCTTATACAAAAGAGTAAACTCAACATACAAAAACAATCGAAAGGTACGTGCAAAAACATTGACAGCCTTACTCCTTTTTATCAGTTCATAAGTTTCATTTTTATTTTCTACAGCCGTGACACGCATGTTTTACGAAGGTTAAACTTAAGTTTAACCATTGATAAATTTAAGTTTAACCTTTGTAAAAACATAGAATGTTATAAGAGAGATAGAAAAATGGAACAAGCCGATCAGAAATAACTAGTAAGGCATTACTTCTTTTTCGTGCTATTGATCCACATATCAGCCATTAGTTTATGCATCTGCGCCGTAGGATGAACGCCATCCCATACCCAATAGGAAGTGGGAACTTGAGGATGATTCTTGATTGTGCTCTCCACTAATTTATCGAAAGGCAGACATACGGCGTGGTAATCTTTTGCTATTCTCGTCACAATCGTTGCCATATGTTCAACCATTTGTCGACGTTGTTCATAATCATCACTACTGCCACGTTTGCCCGACTTAGCTGTAAAAGGAGTTGCCAACACAAACTTTACTTTCGGATTATCGGCACGAGACTCAT
Source organism: Bacteroidales bacterium UBA1794 (assembly GCA_002315435.1). Lineage (GTDB taxonomy): Bacteria > Bacteroidota > Bacteroidia > Bacteroidales > Bacteroidaceae > DCFW01. The sequence continues at coordinate 31,476 of DCFW01000013.1, read as the reverse complement.
CCAGCAATCGACGATAAGTTTGCTCCCACTTGTCAAAATCAAAAGGTGATACTTTAGATGATGATAAATAGTACTCAACATCATTTGTTCCGATCAAAATAGATAGCACATCAGGACGTATGCTCAAAGCATCACCGTCCCATCTGTCGGCCATATTTTGCAACGTGTTTCCGCTTATACCTCTATTAAAGAACTCATATTCCATTTCAGGATAGGTACTCAGGTAATAGGATGCACACAAAAAAACATAACCGTGACCATAAATATGGTTCATGTCCCAAAGTGCCCTTTCCGAGGACGGCTTGGCACTGTTCACCCCACCCCAATTACCATCGGTAATGGAATCTCCGATATAAAGTATACGGCAGCCTTTCTTCACACCATATCCGCACAACTCATCATTCACTGAATGATGCTTCTCATTTATTGATTGAGAAAATACATTGACATGGCATAACAATGCCGACAAAAAAAGAACAACCAGTTTGCTTCTCATAATCATTTACATTTATAGAAGACAGCGCTATCTATCTTAAAACTTATATCTCAATCCGCCAAGAAGAATACCTTGCTGTCCGCCCCCTAATTCAGCGAATCCGCAAAGTTTGGTTCCGGCTTCTATTCCAAAGTAGGATACTTGACCATCTAATAATACCTTATGATCCGTATCATCGCCTTGGCTATCATCTTCTTTATACGTTCGCTCAGAAGTCTGGAAAGTAAGTCCTATGCCTACTTTGGAGTAGAGAGCGAAATTCTTCCCATTCACCCAATATAACTTTGCAGCGGGAATCGCTGTGTAATAATAGTCCTTTGCCGTTCCGACAGTTTCACCCAAAAACCTTATATCTCCGGCAGAATGTACATAACTGAATATTCCCCCCAGAGCAACGGTCTTGCTTATCCGGTGATTATATTCAATACTATATGGACCGTAGTATTGGACATCCTTTAAAGTGAATACAATCGTAGTAATTAAATTCAAACCGACATCTCTTAGTAAGGATGTTGAACCTATTCCATAACTGACTGATATTTCATTCTTTTTGAAATTATTCTCGGCTTTTGCCAAAGAAACAACAGAAATGAGAAGTAGTAATAAAAAGACCTTTTTCATTTGTTTTTCAATTAGTATAAGATTTCATATATTTCAGTCTTTGATTGATGAAAAGAACAAGATAATACACCTTCCAAACACAAAGACGTTACAAATATAACCCTTTTTACCTATAATCCCAATAATACAGATTTAAAGCTTTTGACAAATCCATCTTGTCTTTTTGATAAATTGAAGCATACCATTTACATACTTACATTTTCAAAGCTGCCTTTCTCCAAAATGTTTGTAAGATTCCTCGCAGGGAGAGATAAACAATAAAGGCCATCCATAATGCATGGTTGCCCAACTCATTTCTGAACCCATAATATACAAGAAAGAACGTTGCCGAAGAGATGCCTACTGCATACAACATGTATCGCGTAGCAGTAGCTCCGATGAAAATACCATCCCACAGAAAGGCGGAAAAACTAACCAAAGGTATGGCAAGTACCCAATAAAAATACTCATTGGATGCTGATATTACCGCAGGGTCATTCGTTAGGATAGCTAATAATTCCTTGCCTCCTAACAAGTATAATAAGGTGAAAAACAAAGACATTCCTGTTCCCCACTTAAACAACTGTCTCACAAAACGGCGAAGTTGAACGGCATCGCCTGCACCGACATATTTACCGCCCAAAGCTTCGCCTGCATAAGAGAATCCGTCAAGTATGTAGGAAAAGAGCGTGAAGAGTTGCATCAACAAGGTGTTCACAGCTAATAGCACATCTCCTTGCCGAGCCCCTGCGGAAGTAAAGAACGTGGTGACAGCAAGCAGGCAAAGTGTACGGAAAAAGATATCACGGTTCACGGAAAAGAATTCCTTCATCTTGCTTGCTTTGAAGCATTCCGGTAAATCCACTTTCACTTGATGTCTACGATAGAAACGAATCCAACACCAGATTGCCATGAACAGCCCGGAATATTGTGCAATGAGTGTACCATAAGCTACGCCCTCCACCTGCATTCCCCATAAATATACGAAACTAAGACTACATACAATATTGATAATATTTTGAGTGATGGCTATGATCATGGGTATTCGTGTATTCTGCATACCTATGAACCATCCTGTAAATCCATATAATGATAATACGGCAGGAGCACCCCATATGCATATTCGGAAATAGATTGATGCCCACTTTTGCACGTCATATCCCGACTTTATGAAATAGAATGCCGCATCTTCAACCGGACGCTGCAGTAGAAACAAGACAAGTCCTACGATCAACCCAACGCCCAGCGAACGGACAAGAATACGTGAAGTCTCTACAAAATCACGTCTTCCGTATGCCTGTGATGTCATCCCGCTTGTACCCATTCTCAAAAAGCCGAAAGCCCAATAGAGTAAATTAAAGAGCATACCTCCTACCGCAATAGCTCCGATGTAAGCAGTCACCCCCAAATGTCCCACAATGGTCAAGTCAATCAGTCCGAGCAATGGAATGGTTATATTGGATATAACAGAAGGAATTGCTATTTGAAGTATCTTTTTATTCATTATCGTATAAGCGAAGGAATCACGTCCTCATTTGTTTTATTGTAAATATAGTTTCACTCCTCTGTACAACAAGCCTAAGACGGCTGTTGTTCAAAAGTCGGCTTTCTTTTCCACCTTTATTCTTTCGCCTGACACAGGATGAGTAAACTCAAGAGATTCAGCATGCAAATAGAGTCGATCAGAAGGTGTTCCATAAAGAGGATCACCTACAATCGGTGCATTCAGTCCATCCGAATGAGCTGCATGCATACGCAATTGATGTGTCCGTCCCGTTTGAGGCCAAAAAGCCACCCTCGTGCGTGAACCGGTTCTATCCAGTACTTCATACCTTGTCACAGCCGGCTTACCATATTCTGTACTCACCATCTGCCGTGGACGATCAGAAGGATTCAGGCACAACGGTAAATCTATGACTCCGAAATCTTTGTTTACAATCCCGTCAAGCAAAGCTATATATTGCTTTTTCACAGTACGATGTCGAAACTGTGCCTGTAAGTCTTTATGTACATCTTTCGTTTTAGCGATCAATAACAAACCGGATGTTGCCATATCCAACCGATGCACAATCATTGGTCCGGTAGCTTCGGGATATAAACGCTGCATACGGTTTAGCACAGAATCAACATTTATTTTGCCCGGCACAGAGAGCATTCCTGCAGGTTTGTTCACTACCAGCAAATAATCATCTTCCCACAAAACCTCCAACTCCGTAGTTCTATGCACATCACGGCTCAAAGGATTATCCTCCACATCAAGTCCCTTGAGCATGTGCTGAAGTATAGGTTCGCACTTTCCTTTACATGCGGGATAATAATGTCCATGAATACGAATTTCGGTTTTAGGCGACTCGCCCCACCAAAATTCAGCCATTGCAATAGGATGCAATTTATGAAGAAAAGCATATTGCAACAGTTTAGGAGCAGCACACTCTCCTGCTCCGGCGGGAGGAATACGCTGTGCCGTTTGTGCAAATATATCGCATAATCCTTTGGTCTCGCCCAATGCATTTAAGAATTGGAATCGATCAAAAAGCTGTTGTTGCAATGCTGCAGAAAGCGACTTGCGCTCAGCAGTCAATAGAGCAATCTCTTTATCAAAGCTATTCAGTTCTAATTCAATTGAAGCAATACTTTGTTTGCACGAACGTTCCAATCGTTTATATTCAGCCTTTTGAAATTGACTTTCCTTAATCATCGTCTCCACTTCCGAGTCATCCGGATTACTCTTTCGACGCTCCTCACGAGCTGCTTTAGCCGACTTCAAGTCAGCCTTCGCCTCATCAAGAGTATGCCTCACCCGTTCCGTCTCCTCAGCTAGTCTTTCCTTGCATTCCCGATAATGTATATTTCCCTGCAACTCATCTATCGTCTTATTTAATGAAGATATCTGTTTCTCCTCTATCGGAAAGAAATCGTCCGGTTGCAAGAAATCAAATACCGGCGGCACGAAGAACGGATGTACATTACTATGTGCTAAATTGCCGGAGAAAGCAGCCAGATAACCTATATTGCCCACAACATTCCGTACGATCAGTACCCCAAACATTTTACCTCCGGTCAGTTCTTCTTTCCATTGAATCTGAGTAAGCAAATAGTGTTGCAGCTCTTTGGCAGCCATCAAACATAAGGGATGTGGCGTATAATAAAAGGGATATGTGAACTTCTCAGGTATGCTTTCCTGTGAAATTTCTTGAACAAAAGGGTGGAATATTTGATTATCTATATCATTCATACGAAACAAAGATACTAACATTTGTACATTTCTTTAAACAGAACCGAGAATTTATTCTCTACAAATGGATCGCTTGCATATAGGGCATTCTTACCCTCATTTAACACAAGCAAGAACTAATTACGGCTAAAAATACGTAACTTTGCAGCCAATTTATTACATACATATCAATGTATCTTGCGCGAAGACATTGATTCAAAGCTTGGAAATTATGATTATAACGCATTTAACCGACAATGATTTGTACAGTTTTACAGTAAATTACTTTTACATGATAAAGCTGCCCCGAGCGGTGGGGCGTTACAAATTCGTTGACCGGAATCATACAACATATCCCAAAGGCTTCAAAGATAAAGTCATCCATGAGATCGAAGAGATGTCAAATATTCGAATTCAAGAGGAAGAGATTGAATTCATGCGTAAGAAATGCTACTACCTACCTCCATTCTATTTTGATTTTCTAAGAGGGTACAACTTCGACCCATCGGAAGTAACGGTAGGACAAGATGATGAAGGACACCTATCGATAACGATCGAAGGACCTCTTTATCGTACCGTCTTCTGGGAAGTGCCGATACTTGCCATTATCTCGGAACTCTATCATAGAGAGTTGCAAAGTAATCCGGATATGGATGAACTAAAGCAACATAACATGGAAAAGGTGAATTTCTTTACCAAGAACCAAATAACCATATCCGAATTCGGTACACGACGTCGCTATTCAAAAGAAGTGCAGGATTTGATAATCCGCCAATTTTCCGAAGCGCATTCACCTTATTTCTCCGGTACCAGCAACGTCTATTTCGCTTACAAATATGGGTTGACTCCTATCGGCACAATGTCTCATCAAGTAATCAGTTCCATAGGAGCTCTTTATGGTTATGAGCAAGCCAATTATTTGGCCATGGAATATTGGCAGGATGTTTTCAAAGGTGACCTTGGCATTTTCCTTTGCGACACCTTCACCACAGATGCATTCTTGCATAACTTTTCAAAACAGCATGCAAAACTTTTTGACGGTGTAAGGCTTGATTCGGGTGACGAAATAGAAAATACAAAGAAAGTGATACAGCGTTACAGCAATTTAAGAATAGACCCTCGGTCAAAAACTATCGTATATTCAAATGCATTGGATAATCTATCACATATTCTTGAGATTAATAATTTTGCAAAAGGTAAAGTCATTTCAGCCATGGGAATCGGTACTTATCTGACATGCGACGTAAAAGATACATCCAGTCATCAAAAGATAGCTCCGAGCAATATGGTAATAAAATTATTTCAGGTAAAAATAACAGAATCTACAGAGTGGAAGGATTGCATTAAGATCTCGGATGATGAAGGTAAAAATACGGGAAGCACTCTGGAAATGATAAGATGTAAAAAGGCTTTAGGTATATAAGAGGTTTCAATAGGCATATGGGAAAAGTTGTTGACATGACGGTGGGGAGAGCCTCATCGCATATAATTAAATTTGCCATGCCGCTGATATTGGGAAGCTTTTTCCAATTGACTTATAATGCGGCTGACTCTATCATTGTGGGAAGGTTTGTGGGTACAAATGCACTGGCAGCAGTGGGTGCAGCAGCACCTATTATGAACATCGTCTTATTCATCATTGTAGGACTATGCTTAGGTATGTCTGTGCTGATGGGTGAATTTTTCGGTGAAGGTGATATGCCTAAATTGAAAAGAGAGATATCCACTTCATTCATTAGTGGAGGCATCTTCACGATCGTTATTGTCATTCTGGGCATTCTTTTCTCACACGAGATACTCAAACTAATGAACACTCCTGAAGAGATCATTGATGATTCAACTCGTTTTTTACAAATCATTTTCGGTGGATTTATATTTACATTCATTTACAACATCTATGCATCTACTCTGCGTAGCATGGGGAACTCAAATGCTTCACTCTATTTCTTGATCACCTCCGCAGTCCTGAATGTGATAATGGATATCATATTTGTGGTGTACCTGAAAGCTGGAGTAGCAGGAGCAGCATGGGCTACATTCATAGCCGAAGCCTTATCTGCTATTATGTGTATTGTATATGTAAAGACTCAGGTGCCTGTATTGCATTTTACTCGAAAAGAGTTTGTCTTTGACCGCACATTATTGCGCAGAACAGTAAATTACAGTTCAGTGGCAGCGATGCAACAAATCTGCCTATATGTGGGAAAACTGCTCATACAAGGAGCTGTCAACCCGTTAGGTATACATGCCATTGCAGCTTTTAATGCTGTGAACAAAATAGATGATTTTGTTCTTACTCCAGAGCAAAACATCGCTCATGCTACCACCGGATATATAGCGCAAAATAATGGAGCAGGGAAAAAAAGCAATATACGCAAAGGGTTCCGCGTGGGAATGAAGATGGAGATAGTTTACAGTATTGTGCTTATGGCAACAATATACATATTTGCCTATGGATTGACGTCTATCTTCGTTGGAGACGAAGGGAAGAAAGTAATCTTGTCCGGAGCTGAATACTTGCAAACGATGGCTTTCTACTATTTTATGCCGGGATTAACAAACATCTTGCAAGGTTATTTCAGAGGAATGGGCAAACTTAAATACACTCTTAATTCAACCTTTCTACAAATTGGAGGACGTGTTGTTGCAGCTTATATATTGGCACCGCACTTTGGCTTGCAAGGTATAGCTTTTGCATGTTTGGTAGGCTGGATCGTAATGCTAGCATATGAAGTTCCTTTGTTTGCACACGCATGGAAGAAAGCTCTAAGAAATTAAATTATCTCTCTTCTTATTGTCTTTTGGGAAATGTATCCAGAATAGTGATCCTTTGTTTTCTTCAGACTCAAAAGTAATATAAGCATTGTAATGTTCTAAAGCCAAATGGCAAAAGGACAGCCCCAATCCTGTGCCTGGAACAAAAGGATTTCCTTTATAGAAGCGTTCAAAGATGTGAGGTTTGTCTGCTTCCGGAATGCCTATACCCGTATCTTTTACAAAAAATTTCAGTTCGTCTCCATTGTCCATACATCCTAATGTAATAGTTCCATTAGAAGTAAATTTTATAGCATTCTCTATTAAATGAGACATCACCTTCGTAAATAAGTTTATATCAACAACAAGCTCGTGGCTGATGGAGTAAGATGTGTCTATAACCAGTTCAACTGTTTCCTTCAAATTATTCCTTTGAGTGCTCACTGCTGTTTTCAAAAGAGAAATCGAGTTACAACATGAATCAGTTAGCTTCATCGCCCCTGATTCTATTTTTGATATATCTATAGCTTGCTCAAGTGAATTCATTAAAGAATAAGCATTGCTCATAATATTATCAATATAAGAATGCATTTCCACATCATCATAAAGCTTGTAATCATACAGTAATTGAGAAAAACCTATAATTGCATTCATCGGTGTGCGTAATTCATGGCTAATATTTGAGATAAAAGCACTCTTAAGCTTATCCGACTCCAAAACCTTTTCCATTGTTTGCTTCAATCTTTGCTCAGCTTCTTTGGTGGCTTGCACGCTTAAGCATATACCAAAAATTTTATAGGGTGTAGGATAATTCACCCCTTCAACAACCCTACTTCTAAATTCCCACCATTCATAGTTTGTTTTCTTATGAGAATACAATCTAAAAGCTAAAGAATAATGAGACTTTGATTCCGATACAACCGAAGTTGCTATCTTACGAATGTTCTCTACATCATCTGGATGAATTAATTCCGCAAAATCTTCAAAAGAAAAATCTGTTTTATCGTTACCGACTATCCCCAATTGCTGTAAGAAATTCTTGCTAAAAGTAAATATCTCCCGATTCACATCATATTCCCACCAATAGATCTTATTTATTTCCAAAGCCATATTCAAGAATGTCTGTTGACGTTCTTCTTCGTTATTGTTTTGGAATGTAACACGATAGCCTACATGCATGTTTTGAACAATAACCTTAACGACTTCTCCTTTCACTGAAAAATAAGCCTTGGTTTCCTCATTATAAGCGAAAAATCTCTTGGGTATGGGACAAAGCTCTTGATTGGTATGATGAATAAAATAGTTCCAATTTACTTGCAGCTTTTTATCCGGGTCATAAAATTGCATTATATCTGTAATCCTCTTACCGATAACGAATTCCTGTTTTTTCAACATAAGCATTTGTAATGCATTATTGTTGATAGAAATAACTCTATAATTTAAATCAAGAGAAATAGTCCCTTCATTATGCTGAATCGAAGTAATCTCCAACTCATGCTGCCTTTCCTTTAACTCTTGAATTTTCCGCTGATCATCGTCTTCTTTTCTACGTTTTATGTGATAATGATGTATCTGCAAACAAAAAGTGACGATAATAGCTAAGACTAGCAAAGAAAAGATAACAAGGAAGTTCGCATACTTTGACCAAAATGGTTGATTGTTGATAATAGCATCTTCAGGCAACAGATTTAAATTGATGTTCCATTTATGAAGCTCTCGCCAATCAAAAGACAAAGGTATTTTTTTCTCTTTCATTAAAGAATGCTCTACAGGAGACTTCAATAAATGCAATGCTGACGATGCAGCATCATAACCTTGCTGGTACGGGTCTCTTATGTATCCACCTAAACCTCGCGAAATAGCCAATGAACTACATGCTCCCGTTTCAAATACCGGAATGGATATAATATCTGACAAGTTCCCTTCCAAAGACGTCCATCGCCCCATTACAATATAAGCATCCGTTCTGTTCCTGCGAAACAAATTCAGCATACTATTAATTGGCATGGCATCCACATTTATAATTTCTAAAGAATGGCGTGGATTCCGTTGTATCCATTTTGTCCACATCTTCATAAAATTAGCAGTTTCGTGCTTAGCTATTTGTGATGTGTCCGTGACATAATAAACTCTTTGTCTGTTAGGGAAGAACGTCTTAGATATATTTAAAAGACAAGAAACATCATCTGAATATTTAATACCTACAGTTTGGGAATATTGACCTGAATTTTGTTTCTCAAGAAAGCGCAAGCCACCAAAGACTATGGGATGGGAAGATAGAAGAGGATGCTTGCTTTGTAACAAAAGATTTGCAGCTTCGTCATCAAAAGAGACAATCAATCTTGTGTTGGAATTAGTATCTAGAATCCGTTTTAGCAAACTTTTGTTCTGAGCTGCAGAGTGGTGGATTGCATCCAAAAAAAATGGCACGACTTTCACAGGAATGTTTCCTCGTTGGAAACAGTCCATCATCCCTTTATTTATAGCTTTTACCCATTCATCCGACTCATGGTAAGAGTTAATAACAAGTATTTCTCGTTTAGAGGTCTTTCCATTGCTATAGGAAGGTAAAAAAACAAAGATTATTATACAAAGCACTCCTAAAGCCAATAGTTTAAAAGCTAAAGAGCTTGAGAAATTAAAAGATTTCACTAAGTTTACAATTATTCGCACAAACTAATAAGGGCAAAGTTAGAGATAATTTTCATATTTCTATATTTTTCTGAAAAAAATTTCTACTTTTGCATAAAATGAAAGCATATAATAATATGGCAATCCTCGATTACATCAATAATACAGATAAAACCGCATTTTCTTTTGAAATAGTGCCACCTTTAAAAGGTATGGGCATCAACAGATTGTACGAGAATATTCAGAACTTGATGGAATTCAACCCCCAATATATTAATATAACTTCCAGACGTAGTGAATATGTATACAAGAAACTAGCTGACGGCAACTTTAAGCGTTATTCCGTTCGAACAAGACCGGGTACTGTTGCTGTAGCGGCTGCTATCAAGCACAAATTCAATGTTCCGGTAGTGCCACATGTGCTGTGCGGAGGATTTACTCGTGAAGAGACGGAATATCTACTAATTGACCTTCAGTTCTTAGGAATAACAGATATTCTGGTACTACGTGGAGACAAAGCAAAAGATCAATCACGCTTCACTCCTTGTGGAGATGGATATAACCACGCAATAGAATTGCAAGAGCAAATAAACAATTTCAGCAACGGGCTATTCATTGACTCTGAAAAGATGAAATGGGATATAAAACCCTTCACTTACGGTGTAGCATGCTATCCGGAAAAACACGAAGAAGCTCCAAACATTGAAAATGATATATATTGGTTAAAAAAGAAGGTGGAAGCGGGTGCACAATATGCTGTAACTCAGATGTTTTTTGATAACAAAAAATACTTTGATTTCGTTGAAAGAGTTAGGAAAGAAGGTATTAATGTGCCGATCATCCCTGGTATAAAGCCCATGGGGAAACTTTCTCAATTAAACATCTTGCCCAAAACCTTTAAAATTGATTTGCCTCAAGAATTAACTAGTGAGGCTACAAAATGCAAAACAGATGAAGAAATGAAAGCCCTAGGAGTAGAATGGAGCATTCATCAATGCAAAGAACTTATTAAATATAAAGTACCGTCAATACACTTCTATTCAATTGGAGCTACTGACAGTATTCAAAAAATTGCAAAACAAATTTATTAAACATGTTCCTTTTTCGAGATATAATAGGTCAGACAGAAACCCAAAATAAGCTTTTGCAAGAATATGCTGAAGGACGAGTTCCTCATGCCTTGTTGATCTCCGGTCCGGAAGGTTCCGGTAAAATGGCATTGGCATTAGCTTATGCGAGGCTTTTACTCTGCACTAGTCCAAATGAAAATGATGGATGTGAGGCTTGTGCATCATGCCACAAGATCAACAAGTTGATACATCCGGATTTACATTTTGCTTTTCCGATAATTAAAAAGGACTCTAAAAAAGATTCGGTTTGTGATGATTATATAAAATTGTGGAGAGAGTTCTTACTTAATGAGCCTTATCCGTCTTTTGAACAATGGACAAATAAACTCAAAGCCGGAAACTCACAACCTATAATATATACCAAAGAGAGTGATGAAATTATTCGTAAACTGAATTTAAAAAGCAGTGAGGGCGGATATAAAGTAATGATTATCTGGTTGCCTGAGAAGATGAAAGAAGAAGGTGAGAATAAAATTCTAAAAGTTCTCGAAGAACCTCCAATGAAAACATTATTCATATTGGTTTCAGACAATCCTGAAGGAATTCTACAAACAATAAAAAGCCGAACTCAACTAATTGCAGTACCTCCTATTGAAGAGAGAGACATAGCACAAGCATTAGAAGATAAGTGGGCATTGAGTGATAAAGATGCAAAAGATGTGGCTCATCTATCAAATGGCAGTATGATTAAGGCAATCTCCACCATCACCAATAATGAAACAAATAAACAAAATTTTGATCTATTCGTTTCATTAATGAGATTGGCCTACATGCGCAATATCAAAGAATTAAAGGCATGGAGCGAAAAAGTTGCCGGAATGGGAAGAGAAAAACAAAAAGCTTTTTTGGAATACTCACAACGCATGGTTCGTGAAAACTTTATGAACAATTTTCAAATGAAGGATTTAGTATACATGAACTCTTTTGAAAAGAATTTCTCGGTTAATTTCTCTCCGTATATCAATGAGTACAATGCAATAGGATTGATGGAGGAGTTGAACAAGGCTCAACAACATATTATACAAAACGTGAATGCAAAAATGGTATTTTTCGACTTTGTTCTGAAGATTATCGTTTTGCTGAAACATTAATTATACTTTTATATATGAAAGATTATAAATTATCAGATGGAAGCGGACAGTTCTCTTGTAAGGGATGTCAGCGACAAGATAACAAACTAAATACTTATGATTGGCTAGCCGATGTACCCGATAACAGAACCTATACCGACATGGTAGAAGTTCAATTTAAAAACACTAGAAAGGGATACTATAAGAATAGCAATCATTTAGACTTGGTCAAAGGGGATATTGTAGCCGTAGAATCTTCACCTGGGCATGATATCGGTACTATTACGCTTACTGGCAAACTAGTAGAGATACAAATGAAAAGGGCAAATTTAAGACCTGATGTAGAGATAAAACGTGTGTATAGAAAGGCTCGTCCTATTGACATGGATAAATTTGAAGAATCAAAGACTAAAGAGCATGAGACAATGATTCGTTCGCGTCAAATTGCGGAAAACCTAAGCCTAGAAATGAAAATAGGAGATGTGGAATATCAAGGTGATGGGAATAAAGCCATTTTCTATTATATTGCAGACGGTCGAGTTGACTTCAGACAACTCATCAGAGTATTGGCTGAAACTTTTCACATCCGCATTGAAATGAAACAAATTGGTGCACGACAAGAAGCTGGCCGTATTGGTGGTATTGGGCCTTGTGGACGAGAACTATGCTGCTGCACATGGATGAAGAATTTTGTATCAGTATCAACAAACGCAGCAAGGCTTCAAGACATATCACTCAACCCTCAAAAATTGGCAGGGCAATGTGCCAAACTTAAATGCTGTCTCAATTATGAAGTGGATTCTTATGTAGAAGCATTAAGAAAATTGCCATCAAAAGAAATAGAGCTGCAGACTAAAGATTGCACTTACTACTACTTTAAAGCGGATATATTAAGTGGAGAAATAACGTATTCAACAGATCGGAATTTTGCTGCAAATATTGTAACTATTGACGGGAAAAGAGCTTTTGATATTATCAATATAAACAAAAGAGGTGAAAAGCCGGAATCTCTGATAGAATTAATTCCACAGGCAAAAACAGAGACATTAACAGACTTAGTTGAACAAGAAAGTCTAACCCGTTTTGATAAACGCAAAGGTATTCATAACAAGAAAAAGAATAGACCTTTTAACGCCGTAAATAACAATAAGCAAAATGACAACAAAGATAATAGAAGTTATAATCCGAAAAAAATCCAGAAAACACCAAACTAATCAACGCCACAGGTATAGTATTATTGGAAAAATATTCATGTTTTCTTGTCTTTTACTATTTGGATGTGAAGAAGGTACTGTCTATAACCAATACAGACATGTACCTGATGCAGGATGGACAAATAAAGATACCTTGTCTTTTGATGTAAATGTGGATTCAATTCCAGCCAAATACATGCTTAGCATTGAAACTCGTAACCGAGGTGATTATCCATACAATAACATGTATTTACTTGTAATGAACAATGCCAAAGATAGCACCGTATTTGTTTCTGACACAGTAAGATTCATTCTTAGTAAAGAAATAAATGGGCATCATAAATGGTTGGGGGCAGGAATTAGTGATCTTTACCAAATGTCACATACATATAAATCAATAACATTACCTCAACGGAAAGGACATATCATTTTCAAGATCAAACATATTATGCAAGATCAATTTTTGACAGGCATTAGTGATATTGGGCTTAAACTCTCCACTTACGAGCCGCATCAATACGGAGAAAAATAAAAAGCAAAAGGGTAAATCCCCATAAAGATGATCCTCCATAACTAAAAAACGGCAAAGGAATGCCAATTACAGGAGTAACCCCTAAGACCATCCCGACATTTATAAATAGATGAAATAGAAATATACTCGCAACCGAATAGCCATAGACTCGACCAAATGTCGAGTACTGGCTTTCTGCAAGATATACTAGCCGCAGAATAAATATCATGTATAGGACCAGAACTATAGCCGAACCTCTAAACCCTTGTTCTTCACCCACTGTACAAAAAATGAAATCAGTATCTTGTTCCGGAACATATTTCAACTTTGTCTGTGTACCATTAAGAAATCCTTTTCCCGTAAGTCCACCTGAGCCTATAGCTATTTTTGACTGATTGACATTATATCCTGCTCCTGATAAATCCTGTTCCATTCCCAATACAACTTTTATACGTATCTGTTGATGAGGTTCTAAAACAGAATTAAAGACATAACTGCTCGAATAAAGAAATCCAATAGACACCGCAGAAAATATAGCTATCATCAAATAGTTGCTATTTCTATCTGATAACCATAAATAAAACAAATAACCTACTATCGCAACACATACAACCAACATTACCCATGTAATATTGAATGGTATAATAAAGTTTGAGACCAAGAATGATAGCAATGTAATGCCTAAGCCAATACCAAGAATATTCCGCATAGGCTCTATGCGCTTAAGATAGACCCACACCATCCCTGCTGCAAAAACCATAATCATCAAAAGAACTGCAAAAGGACCAATTGGAGTAAGTGTATTTGCTAACATAACTTCAGAGAAACGTATTGCTACAATAAAAAATACGACTGCACATAATCCGAAGAAAAGTATAGCCCCTGGCATTCCTTCACGGTAAAGCATTAGGAAAAATGCCAAATAAACTAACGAAGAACCGGTCTCATGCTCACCAATTATAACCAGCATCGGTAATAAAATAAGACCGACCGCGATCATCGCGCACTGAGGTTTCTTCATATTAAATGAAAAGGAATTCATAAATTTAGCTAAAGCCAACGCTGTAGCAAATTTTGCGAACTCTGCTGGTTGCAAGCTCACAGGTCCAAGACTTAACCATGATCGAGAACCTTTAATGTCATGAGACAAGAAAATAGTTGCTATCAGCAACAAAATCATTCCTGCATATAATACATATGCAAACATATCATATATTCGATCATCAAGCATTAATAGAACAAAACCTAGTCCAAAAGAACAAAAAATCCAAAGCATTTGCTTTCCACTACGAGAAGCAAAAGAAAAGAAATCAGTATTACCATAATCATAGCTGGCTCCAGCTACACTGAACCAACCACAAACAATAAGCACAAAGTAAATAATTACAATGGGCCAATCAATTGATTTAATAAAACTAGCGCGCCTCGTCTCCATAACTTATTACCGTATTACTTAACCGTTCTATTAACTCCTGTCGCTGCGGTGCTATCTTACCATAAAGATATTGTTCCATCATAAGTGCACCCATTGGTACAGCATAAGTGGCACCAAATCCACCATTTTCCACATATACAACCACAGCAATCTGTGGATGATCCATAGGAGCAAAACCCATAAAGACGCCATGGTCTTTTCCCTTATTCTGCGCCGTTCCCGTCTTACCACAAGCAACAAAAGGCATACCTCCCAAGAAGTGGCAGGTTCCATGTAAAGCTGAAGACCTCATACCAGCAACAATGTAATTATACCATTTGGGATTAATTGTTGTACGACGAGGTCGAAGATATTTGGGGTCTAAATGTCCACCAGTTATTTTCTTCACTACATGAGGAATATAATAATATCCCCGATTGGCTATTGTTGCTCCCAAATTCGCTATTTGCAAAGGGGTAAGCAAAACTTCACCCTGACCAATAGCAATATGTATGATTCGCAAGCCACCCCATTTCCGATGACCATATACTTTATCATAAAATGTAGCGTTCGGAATCAAACCACGTTTTTCACCTGAAATATCAACACCCAGTTTATATCCAAAGCCCATTGATACCATATGATTCTTCCATACAGTCAATGCAGAATCTGAACGAACATATTTTTTATTGTCAATCATATGATATAATCCCCAACAAAAATAGGAATTACACGATGTGGAAATCGCAGGAATCAGGGACAATGGTGAAGCATGGGCATGACATCCTACTTTCAGACCAGGAACAATAAATCCCCTATGACATGGAAATTCTGTAGCTGGAGAGATAATACCTTCTTGTAAAAATACGAGTCCCTGTGCGGGTTTAAACGTAGATCCCGGTGGATAGGCTCCCATTATCGCGCGATTATATAATGGCTTACGTGGATCATGCTCTAGTCGCACATGAGTTTTTCCCCGTAAACGACCTACCATCATGCGAGGATCGTATGTAGGTGATGAAACCATACATAATATTTCACCCGTACGTGGCTCTATCGCCACAATAGCACCGATTTTATTAAGCATTAGATGTTCACCTAAAGCTTGAAGACGTTCATCAACAGAAAGAGTTAAATTATGTCCAGCTTCGGGGTGACGATCCATAGCACCATTCATATAACGCCCTTGAATGCGCCCATGAGCATCACGTAAAAAAATCTCTACACCTTTTGTACCGCGCAAGTCCTTTTCATAATATTTTTCTATCCCTTGCTTACCTATATAATCACCTCGAACATAATAACTGTCATCGTCATCATCAATATTCGCTTGCGACACTTCACCTACGTCTCCTAAAATATGTGCTGCAGAAGAAGTAGCATATTCACGTATAGGACGAGGCTGGACAGAAAATCCTTTAAATTTAAAGAGCTTTTCCTGCAAGACTCCACACTCTTCTGCAGAAAGTTGAGTGATAAATAATTGCTGTGTATAATTGGAGTAACCAGGATTTTTGTGACGATCTTTAACCTCTTCCATCCGCTGTATGAAATACTGCTTCGTAAGACCTATGGTGTTACAGAAGTCCAATGTATCAAGATTCTTCACCTCTTTCATCGTGACCATTACGTCATAAGCGGGCTGATTATATACCAATAAGCGTCCATTACGATCAAAAACTATTCCACGAGAAGGGTATTGAGTTTTTTTCAGAAACGCATTACTATCAGCATTCTTTTTATAATCGTCTGTTGAAATTTGCAGCACAAAGAGTCGTGTAACATAAATCAGCACAATTGCAATTACAATACCAGCCAATACAAACTTCCGCTTTTCAAGATTAAAGTCTTTTGCCACGAATTAAATTCCTTTTTTATTAAAACCCTCAATAGCAAGAATACCCATGAAAGTGAGCACTGCACTTAGTCCGATTTTTAATAATAAAATTTGCCAGCTCAAGAAAGAGAACGCTTCTATTACTAACAATACTGATGTATGAATCAACACACATGTCAGAGTATACTTTATATAGAAAGAGAGGCTTACAGTGTGAATTCCAGGAATAATTTCACCTGTCATATCTTTCGGAGCGAACAAGCGAATTAACGAAGGACGCAAGAAAGCCAAAAAAGTAGTGGCAGCTGCATTCATACCTGGAGTATTTGAAAATATATCAATAACTAATCCAAGAAAAAAGCCCCACAATATCAACTCAATGCGCGATATAGATGAAGGAAATTTAAGGATCAAATACAGATACAAAATAGGTGTAGCAAATCCGGCAATATGCATATTATTAAGGATCAGCACCTGCAGTAGCACCAACCCTATGAACCATATAAATCTTCTAAAATATACTAAAATCATTCGTCTGCAGATTGTTTCATAGCTGCCTGTTTTAATAATCCACTTCCGGCACGATTGACACGAGGAATAATCCTTACATCACTCAATTTACCAAAATCAGTAGCTAATCGAATTTTTAACTTAAATGATAAACCATCACGCGAATTACCTATATGATCAACAGTACCTACCATTAATCCTGCCGGGAATACATCTGAATATCCACTCGTTACCACCGTATCGCCTAAACTAAAGCGTGCATGTCTCGGTAACTCATCTAAATAAGCATAACGTGCATCTCCACCTTCCCATTTAAGCGAACCAAAATAACCATTCTTTGCAATTTTACAACTGATGCTACTATTGGAATTCAATGCAGATATAACAATTGAATATTTACGGGTTGTAAGATAGACTATACCAACAATTCCATTACGATCAATTACTCCCATCTCAGTTCTGACACCATCATCAGATCCTTTATCCAAAGTAACATAATTATCAGCCTTGTCCAAAGAGTTACCTATAACTCCAGCTCTTATCAAATTTCTTCCCCACAACGGTTTTGCCATAATTGAATCAATACCCATTGAATCAACATTCATGCGATGCATTTCGGCACGTACATTTGCCAATTGTTGTTCCAATTCAATATTGCGATCAAGCAATTCTTTATTTGCTGTTTTAAGATAAAAATAAGAAGTCACTTCACTTTCCAACTTATATACAGATCCTACTGCAGCGTTAGCCGATGTAAAAAAAGTACTTTGCTGATAATGATTCAGCTGAAATAACAAAGAAAAACTGATGCCCTCCAAAAAAACAAAGAGCAACCAGTTGTTATACTTTATCAGAAAGTTCAGTAAGTTTCTCATCCTCTAATTATCTCATTAAGAAAGAGAATTTATCTACATTCTTAAGGGCAATACCTGTACCCTTAGCTACTGCATGCAAAGGATCTTCTGCTATATGAAACGGAATATTTATTTTATCTGTCAAACGTTTATCAAGACCTCTCAATAGAGCTCCACCACCAGCTAACCAAATACCGTTATGAACAATATCTGCATACAATTCAGGAGGAGTATCCTCGAGTGCGCTCAACACAGCTGTCTCTATTTTAGCTATAGATTTTTCCAAGCAATGTGCTACCTCTTGATAACATACAGGAACTTCCATCGGAAGCGCCGTCATCCTATTCGGACCATGAACAACATAATCTTCCGGAGCATCATCTAATTCCGTAAGAGCAGCTCCAACGTTTATTTTAATACGTTCAGCCATACGCTCACTTACTTTCAAATTATGCTGACGTCCCATATATTCTTGAATATCCCAATTCAAATCATCACCGGCTACACGGATAGAACGATTGGTAACAATACCACCCAACGAAATTACAGCGATTTCTGTTGAACCGCCACCAATATCAACAACCATGTTTCCTTCTGGAGCTTCCACATCTATGCCGATTCCGATAGCGGCCGCCATTGGTTCAAAAATTAAATAGACATCTCGTCCACCGGCATGCTCTGCAGAATCACGAACTGCACGCAACTCAACTTCGGTACTACCGGATGGGACACCAATGACCATTCGCAATGACGGTGAAAATAAACGATTATGGGTATTCACCATCTTAATCATTCCACGCATCATCTGCTCACACGCATAAAAATCAGCGATCACTCCGCTTTTAAGAGGACGAACTGTACGAATATTAGCATGTGTCTTTTCGTACATCTGGCTAGCTTTTTCACCCACGGCAATCATTCTGTCGGTGCGGCGATCAAGTGCTACAACAGACGGCTCATCAACGACGATTTTTCCGCCGCTAGTTATGATGGTATTGGCCGTACCCAAATCCATCGCCAATTCTTGTGTAAAAGAGAAAAATCCCATATTACTATTTCGTTTATTAAAGTATCTACTCTTACTTATTTATTTGTCTTTTCGAAATAACCATGAATTGCTGTATCATAATGAGAAGACACTCCAAAAGCAGCTTCAGCAAATTTGCGTCGTTGCTCCAATGTTGTCTGCGCACCATTCTCATCTAATATATCAAACAAGGTTTTATACTGAATCTTTGACGGTATAATTACTACATCTTTGTAATTTTTCGCACCAGCTCTGATCAGTGAAATACCACCGATATCTATTTTTTCGATGATTGATTGGTTCTCTGCTCCCGAAGCAACAGTTTCCTCAAAAGGATACAAGTCAACAATCACCAAGTCTATCTCAGGTATGCCATATTGTGACATTTGTTCTTGGTCACCCTTCTCATCACGACGGGCTAAAATTCCACCAAAGATTTTAGGATGTAAAGTTTTCACTCTTCCACCCAATATAGATGGATAAGTGGTAAGATCCTCTACAGCCTTACACGGCAGACCCAATGATTCGATGAATTTGCGGGTACCGCCCGTAGAAATCAATTCTACTCCTTCCTTATAAAGCTTGTTTAATATTTCATCAAGCCCTTCCTTGTGATAAACCGACACTAACGCGGTTTTGATTTTTTTAGTTTCAGACATTTAATCGCGCATTAAAATATTTCAGGCAACAAAGTTACAAACTTTTGTTTGATAGTGTGGCAATATCTTGCCTAAATTAATCACTTTTTAATAATAACTTAAATAATCTGACCCTTGCATCGTGTTTTTATCATTTATCACTACTTTTGCATGATAAATATATATATTATGAAGAAGCTCCTCTTGACATCTATCTTTCTTGCTTTCTCTATTTGCGTTAGTGCTACCAATGTAAACATTATCAATGGCAAATCACCACTTCATATACATTACGCCAATGGGTCTGAGGTAGTAAACACTGCGATAAAACTGTTATCTGAGGATGTAACTTCCGTATCAGGAACATCACCGATTATATCTCATTCATACAAGAACATGTCTGTATGGATAGCCGTAATAGGGCAAGATTCTAAGACAGACATGATAGCACGATCATGCGGCATTCCTATTGATTCATTACGTGGTAAATGGGAAGCATTCCGTTTGGAAACAGTCATGGTAAACAACGCTCCTGTTCTGTTTATTATCGGAAGTGATGCACGAGGCACGGCCTATGGCATATTAGAACTTTCCAAATTAATAGGTGTTTCTCCCTGGAAATGGTGGGCTGATTGTACACCTTCACATCTAACAAACTTCAGTTTGCCTTTGCACTATATTAATCAACAACAACCTTCGGTAGCATATAGAGGTATTTTCATAAATGACGAAGATTTCGGACTAAATCCATGGAGTAATAAAACCATGGATCCTTCAAATCAAAAGGGACATATCGGACCTAAAACTTACGAAAAAGTTTTTGAACTATTGCTTCGTCTCAGAGCCAATACACTATGGCCTGCCATGCATAAATGCTCTGTGCCTTTCTTTATGATTGAAGGAAATCGAGAAATGGCAAAAAAATATGGTATTACTATCGGCACATCGCACTGTGAACCAATGATGTGCAACATCAATGGAGAATGGGATATAAAGAAGTTGGGAGCTTACAACTATTTAACAAATAGAAGCACAATATTGGACTACTGGAGCAAACGAACAAAAGAGACAGCTATTGATGGCGATTTTTATACTATTGGTATGCGAGGTATGCACGATGGCCCTATGGAAGGTACCAAAAGCATTAGTGAACAACGAAACGCATTAACGAAAGTAATCAATGACCAAAGAGATATTTTAAAAACAAACATAGGTGAAAAGGTACCGCAACTTTTTGTTCAGTATAAAGAAGTATTACAGGTATATGAAAGTGGACTCAAAATTCCCGATGATGTCACACTTATGTGGTGCGATGACAACTACGGATATCTTACAAGATTAAGCAATAAAGAAGAACAGAAACGAATAGGAGGCGCCGGCATTTATTATCATATTTCATACTGGGGGCGTCCTCACGACTATCTATGGCTTTGCACCACACAACCAGCACTTATATACAACCAAATGAAACGAGCATATGACCATAATGCAAGTAAAATATGGATTTTAAATGTAGGTGATATAAAACCGGCGGAATATGATATTGAATTCTTTATGGATCTAGCATGGAATATTAATGGAATCACGCCTAACACCGTGAACCTTCATCTTAACAGGTGGCTTACTCGCGAATTCGGGAAAAATACAGCCGCTTCACTTACTAACTTAATGCTAAAATATTATCAATTAGCGCAAGAACGCCGACCAGAATTTATGGGATGGAGTCGTACCGAAGAACCGACTTATCCACAAGGAATTACTCCCATAAAAGATACAGAATATACAAATGAAGAGGCAGAAAATCGAATCAACGCTTATGAAAGCCTACAAAATGAAGCGATGGATATCGAGCACACAATTTCCCCTGAAAAAAGAGATGCTTTCTTCGAACTAATAAAATATCCCGTTTGCGGAGCTGCATTAATGAATAAAAAAGTTTTATATGCCCAGCTAGCCCGTGATTATTTAAGAAAAGAGCACGTCCACTCCGCTACACTAGAAAAACAAAGCGAACAATCCGCAGCAATGATTGACACAATCACCAAGTACTACAATGATGAACTACATAATGGAAAGTGGAAATATATTATTTCATCCACACCACATAACCTGCCTGTATTCCAAAAGCCGATTTTCAGTGCTGACTCTTCATTTGTTCAAATTCACACTGTAGGCAAGGAGATTATTCAATGGAATGGTGACCAATATTTATCAGCAAGTGAAGGCACATATACTACAAATGGATTGGGAGTAAGCATGCGTGCCACAAGTCTTCCGCAAAATGGTACTATATGCTACCAATTCAACATACCGAAAGAAGGCAACTATACATTAAGAAGTGCATTGCTTCCTTTACAACCAATTGACGGAAAAGATTTACGATATATACTCACAATTGATGATTTGCAATCAGACACAATATCATTAAAAACAAAATTCAGAGACGAGACTTGGAAACAAAACGTTCTATGCAATCAAGCTCAACATAACAAATCTGTAACCTTGACACAAGGTCTTCATAAAATAAAGATCAAAGCCCTTGACGATGGTATTATCGTTGATGAATTTAGATTATATAACCAACAGGGAATGTACAAACCAAAGTTACATTTATAATATATTTGAAGCTATAACAGCGCAAGCAGCTGCATCAGCCAAAGCATGATGATGCTGTTTGAGATCATATCCGAAATAAGCAGAAACTGTTTGTAATTGATAATTTGGTAGACCTTTTATTTGTTTTCTTGCCGTTTGATAAGTACAATAAAATTCGTAGTCAGGATAATCCATGCCATACATTATGAATGATGCCTTTAAGCAACTTTCATCAAAGGCCTTATTATGAGCAACAAGCGGTAACCCACCTATTTTAGGTTCAATAAGCTGCCATACCTCCTTAAAATTAGGAGAATTCCTTGTATCATCGGCGGTAATGCCATGAACTTGAATATTCTGATAACTGTAATAATCAGGCTCAGGATGAATTAGGCTATAGAACTGATCTACAACTATATTATCCCTCACTACGATTAACCCCACACTACATACACTCGTACGTTGACCATTAGCCGTTTCAAAATCTATTGCAGCAAAATTATCCATATGAACATCCAATATTTATATGCAAAGTAACAAATAAGAGAAGGAAATCCAAAATTATTTTGAAAAAAGTGACATTAAATTGTGTTTTTTCAAAAAAAAAGCGTTTCTTTGTGCTGTGAAGATGAGAATTAGTCTTTTGATTTCGATTTCTAAGAATTTACTAGTATTTAAAAGCGCGTAAACTCTTCTGTAATTTTAATCTTTCTATTAATTCATCTTCGAAAAGAGTTTACTAATTTTTAATTTTACATTTATGAATATTTACATTGGAAACCTTAACTATCACGTTAAGGAAAGCGATCTGAAGCAGGCTTTAGAAGACTTCGGAACAGTAGATTCTGTTAAGATCATCGTTGATCATGAAACAGGAAGATCTAAAGGATTTGCATTTGTTGAAATGCCTAATGATGATGAAGCTGTAAAAGTTTTGAAAGATTTAAACGGTGCTGAATTTGAAGGTCGTGCTTTGGTAATCAAAGAGGCTAGACGCAGAGATTAAATTTTTCTCAACTTAGAGAAATAAAAAGGGAGAATCATTTATGATTTTCCCTTTTCCATTTATTTAAAAAAAATAATACTTATGTTATACTACGAGAAAGGTATATTTGCTAAGAAATCTATCAGTTCAAAAGCATTTATATTATTGGCTATTATTTTAGGATGTACACTCCTAGCCATGTTCCCAATTACATTGTTAGACTTAACTGCTCCGGTAAAGAATGCTGCAGTAGTGCTACGTACCACTATCTTTATCCAAGATTTATTTATGTTTATCCTCGCTGCATATATAGCACAAGATTTATTTTTTAAGGAGCCGATAAAAAAAGCCATGTGTTTGAAGATGCCTTTGTTAATTACCTTAGCTTTAGGAATCATGGCTATCTTCACTATATCTCCTCTTACTGATGCTTTAGGATTATTAAATCAAAAATTACAGTTTCCTGATTCAATGGAATGGCTTAATAGCTGGATCAGGAGTAGTGAAAATAGTGCGCAAAACACTGTAAACATTATACTCAACACCGACCAATGGCCAGCATTTATTGCAAACATTCTCATACTAGGAGTGCTAGCGGGAGTAAGTGAAGAGATAATGTTCCGGGGAATCATTCAAAAAATGCTAATTCAAAAAATGCGTAATCCACACGTAGCAATCTTTATCACAGCATTTATTTTCAGTGCAATACATCTGCAGTTTTTTGGATTCTTTCCACGTTTGATAATGGGTATGCTTTTGGGATATCTTTATTATTTCAGCAAATCAATATGGGTGCCCATTTTTGCCCATGGCGCAAACAATTTTCTGACCATAGTGGTCACACCTTGCCCAATGAACAAAGACTGGAAGTTTCTCCAAAGCCTATATCATCTCAACTTTCCAATCGCCCTAATTATTGTTTTTCTATTAGTTTGCGTCGGATGTGTATATGCGATCAAACTGATAGAACAAAAGAAAGACTTATCTTAATTGAAAATCCTTACGACGCAAAACGAAACTATTACTAAGATATTTTTCACGTACAATTTTGTTTTCAGCTAGTTCTTCAGGAGAACCTTGAAACAGAATTTTACCTTCGAAAAGCAAATAAGCTCTGTCCGTAATACTAAGCGTTTCCTGCACATTATGATCAGTAATCAATATACCGATATTTTTATCCTTGAGTTTCCATACAATATGCTGAATATCTTCAACTGCAATAGGGTCAACTCCCGCAAAGGGTTCATCAAGCATAATAAACTTTGGATTAATGGCCAAACATCGTGCTATTTCTGTACGCCTACGTTCTCCACCGGATAGTTGGTCTCCTAAATTTTTACGGACTTTATCTAACCTGAATTCATGAATCAAGCTTTCAAGTTTCTCCTTACGATACAGCCGAGTAGTATGCTTCATCATTTCAAGCACAGATATAAGATTGTCTTCTACAGTCATTTTACGAAAAACAGAAGCCTCTTGAGCTAAATAACCAATCCCGTTTTGTGCACGTTTATAGACTGGGAATTTAGTGATTTCTCTATTATCCAAAAATATTTTACCTTCATTCGGAGTTATCAAGCCAACTGTCATATAGAACGAAGTGGTCTTTCCTGCACCATTTGGACCTAACAAACCGACAATTTCCCCTTGTTTAACGCTTATAGAAACATGACTAACCACAGTTCGCTTACCATACCTCTTTACAAGATTCTCTGTACGAAGCACCATTCTATGTTCCGATTCGCCAGTAGAAACAAGCCCTTCCCTCTCCTCAAATTCAGCTACATCTCTTTCATTTTCAGCAGATTCATTCGTCTCTTGAGCTGATATATTCTCAGGTTTCATTTCGTCAGAAACCTGCTGTTGTTCGATCTTTCTTATCTCTTCATCCATAACCAATAATTTTGCAACAAAAATAATAAAAATCAATAGAAATTAGCTACTTTTGCGACCAAATATGTTATTATGATAAAAGGATTAACCACACTAGGCCGTTACTTATCCCTAATGGGGCAAGTTTTTTCAAAGCCGGAGCGTATCAAAGTCTACTTCAAAGAATTTATAAGAGAGATCGCGACATTAGGAGTTGACTCTATCGGTATTGTAGTGCTTATATCTCTTTTCATAGGCGCAGTAATCACTATACAAATAAAATTAAACATTGAAAGTCCGTGGATGCCAAGGTGGACTGTAGGTTACGTCACACGCGAAATACTAGTTTTAGAATTTTCATCATCCATCATGTGTCTTATACTTGCCGGAAAAGTAGGATCAAATATAGCATCAGAAATTGGAACCATGCGCGTCACCCAACAAATTGATGCCTTAGAAATAATGGGTGTAAATTCTGCATGTTATCTGATTTTGCCGAAGGTTCTGGCATTGATGGTCTTTATCCCTTTATTAGTAACATTTGGAATAATAGCCGGCATTTTAGGTGCTTATGCGACTTGTTGGTTTGGTGGAATTATGAATGCAACAGATCTCGAAGCCGGATTGCAATATGAATTCAAAGAATGGTATATCTGGTGCAGTTTCATTAAATCCATATTTTTTGCATTCATCATAGCCTCTGTTTCAGCTTACTTTGGGTACACTGTTAAAGGGGGGTCAAATGAAGTGGGTAAAGCAAGCACAGATTCTGTTGTATGTTGCAGCGTATTGATCTTGTTTGCCGATCTTGTACTAACTAATCTTTTATGAGATGATTGAAGTAAAAAATTTATATAAATCATTTGACAGCAAAGATGTACTTAAAGACATTGATGCAACTTTTGAAGATGGTAAAACAAACCTGATTATCGGTCAAAGTGGTTCAGGAAAAACAGTTTTCATGAAATGCATTGTAGGACTTTTCGAACCGGACAGTGGTAAATTGCTTTATGACGGACGTGATCTCTTGGCAATGCGCAAAAAAGAAAAGAAAAACTTACGCAAGGAAATCGGCATGATTTTCCAAAATGCAGCCTTATTTGATTCAATGACAACAATGGAAAATGTAATGTTTCCGCTTCAAATGTTTTCAAAGATGACATGGCGTGAACAAATGCATCGTGCAATGTTTTGCCTCGATCGAGTAAATCTTCTAGATGCTAAAAACAAATATCCTGGAGAAATAAGTGGAGGTATGCAAAAGCGTGTAGCCATAGCAAGAGCTATTGCACTTAATCCTAAATATTTATTTTGTGATGAACCAAATTCAGGACTAGATCCCCAAACTTCATTGTTAATTGATGAACTGATTCACGATATCACCCATGAATACAACATGACGACAATCGTCAATACACATGATATGAATTCAGTGATGGGAATAGGTGAAAAAATCATATACCTTTACGGCGGACATAAAGAATGGGAAGGTAATAAAGACGAAATATTCAACGTCAACAATAAGAAATTAAATGATTTTATCTTTGCTTCCGACCTCTTCCGCAAAGTAAAAGAAGTAGAAAATCAAGAAGAAGACGAAGGAAAAAAGTAATTCTCCAAAATAAAAAGTCCGGTATGATAAATTATCTACCGGACTTTCTTTTATTTATTTCTGACGAATATACACATTAATAGGAGTACCCGAAAAATTCCATTTCTCGCGAATTTTATTCTCAAGGAATCTATGATACGGTTCTTTCACATATTGTGGAAGATTTGCAAAAAACACAAAAGAAGGTATTTGAGTATTAGGCAACTGAGTAACATATTTTATCTTAATATACTTACCCTTTATTGATGGCGGCGGATAAGCTTCGATCAACGGAAGCATCTCACTATTCAATTTAGCTGTTGGTACTCTGCTCTGACGATTAAGATACACGTCCTTCGCTGTTTCCAATACCTTAAATATACGCTGTTTGGTCAATGCTGATGAAAAAATAATGGGGAAATCAACAAACGGAGCAAACCTTGAATGAATAGCATTAATATATTCATCCATTATTTTTGTCGATTTATCCTCAACTAAATCCCATTTATTAACAACCACAACCAGACCTTTTTGATTGCGTTGAACCAAAGAAAAAATATTCAGATCTTGACCTTCTATCCCGCGGGTAGCATCAACCAACAAAATACACACATCCGCACCCTCAATAGAACGAATAGAACGTATCACAGAATAATATTCCAAATCTTCAATGACCTTATTCTTCTTTCTTATTCCGGCAGTATCAACCAAATAGAAATCAAAACCAAACTTATCATATCGTGTATAAATAGAATCACGCGTTGTACCGGCAATTTCGGTTACAATGTTTCTATCCTCATCCATGAAAGCATTAATAATAGATGATTTACCCACATTAGGGCGTCCCACAACAGCAAAGCGAGGGACATCATCATCAAGAATTTCTTCTGCTTCCTTTTTAAATTTACTCACAACTATGTCAAGCAAATCTCCTGTTCCACTACCTGTAGCAGCTGATATTGTATAAGGATCACCTAATCCCAATGAATAAAATTCAGCTGCAGAATATTGTAAATCATTCGTATCTGCTTTATTAGTAACTAGCATTACTGGCTTTTTCGTACGACGAAGTATATTTGCCACACTCTCATCCAAATCAGTAACCCCATTCATCACATCCACTACAAACAAGATCACATCAGCCTCTTCTACAGCCAACATCACTTGTCTTCTAATTTCCTCTTCAAATACATCATCGGAATTCACGACCCATCCTCCTGTATCTACTACAGAGAACTCCTTACCGATCCATTCCGATTTACCGTACTGACGGTCACGAGTCGTACCCGCTTCATCATCAACAATGGCTTTTCTCGTCTTTGTCAATCGATTAAACAGTGTCGACTTTCCAACATTAGGACGTCCTACAATTGCAACTAAATTTCCCATACTTCAACTATATTTCAATGTTTCCTCACGGACTATTCAAAACTATTCCGGATTATAACCAAAATTTCTTAACTCTTTATCTGAACTTCTCCAATCTTTGTCAACTTTAACAAAGGTTTCTAAGAAGACTTTTTTGTCAAAGAACCGCTCTAATGATTTACGAGCTTCTGAGGCCACTTTCTTCAACGCAATGCCTTGCTTACCAATGATGATTCCCTTCTGAGAATCCCTCTCCACATAGATCACCGCATTTATATGAATAAGTTTCTTATCTTCTTTGAATTGCTCTACCACGACTTCCACTGAGTATGGAATTTCTTTATCATAGTAAAGTAATATTTTTTCACGTATAATCTCAGTCACAAAAAAACGTGCAGGCTTATCCGTAAGCTGGTCCTTACCGAAATAAGGAGGCGAATCAGGAAGTAATGCTTCAATACGCTTCATCACATAATCCACATTAAATTTTGACAAAGCCGCTATCGGGATAATCTCAGCATTAGGTAACAGAGAAGCCCATCTAGTTGACAATTCTTCCAAATGTGCCTGATCCGTTTGATCTATTTTATTTATCAACAACAAAATAGGAATTTTCTCCGTCTTCACCTTATTCAAGAAATCAATATTCTTTTCAGGATCTTCAATGACATCTGTCACATAAAGCAACACATCAGCATCAGATAGCGCAGAAGTAGAAAAACCAAGCATTGACTCTTGCAACTTATAATTAGGTTTCAATACTCCAGGAGTATCTGAAAACACAATCTGCATATCATCAGTATTCACAATACCCATAATACGATGACGCGTTGTTTGAGCTTTGAACGTTGCAATTGAAATACGTTCACCTACCAAAGCATTTATTAAAGTAGACTTTCCCACATTCGGATTACCTACTATATTCACAAATCCTGCTTTATGCATATACTTTATTATTGTTTATCGACAAAAAAACGCATCATTATAAGGTGCGTTATTTTTATATTTTATGTTCAATATAATCATTTACCAACACCATCGTAACCCCACTTCACATAGACAGCTCCCCATGTAAATCCGGCGCCAAAGGCTGTGAATATAAGATTATCACCTTTTTTTAGATTTTTCTCAAAATCCCACAAGCATAATGGCAATGTTCCCGCACTGGTATTCCCATAGCGTTGAATATTCAGCATCACTTTCTCCTCAGGAACATCCAATCTACGAGCCACCGCATCAATAATACGCTTGTTTGCCTGATGAGGAACCACCCAATCAATATTCGTTTTATCCAAATGGTTTTTCTTAGCAATTTCTGCCGTAACATCCGACATCAACGACACAGCATACTTAAACACGTGTCTACCATCTTGAAAAATATAGTGCATCTTATGATCCACTGTATAATATGATGGGGTACAAGCAGATCCTCCAGCCTTCATATGCAAAAAAGGTAACCCTTTTCCATCGGTACGAAGAATCGCATCCATCACACCAACATCTTCAGTAGTAGGCTCCATCATGCATGCAGCAGCACCATCACCAAAAATAGGACAAGTGGAACGATCTGTATAATCAACCATGGATGACATTTTATCTGCACCGATAACAATAACTTTTCGATATCTTCCCGAGCGAACAAAATTAGCACCTACCTCCATCGCGTAGAGGAAACCGCAGCATGCAGCCAACAAATCAAATGCGAATGCATTCTTCAGTCCTAATCCGTTACAAACGATTGATGCTGTTGACGGGAAATGATAGTCAGGCGTAGAAGTAGCCACAAGAACCAAATCAATATCATCAGGATTAGCTCCTGTTTTTTGCATCAATTGTGCAGCAGCTTTATGAGCCATAAATGACGTACCAATACCCTCGCCTTTAAGGATTCTTCTCTCCTTAACTCCGATTCGGGTCATTATCCATTCATCGTTAGTATCCACCATTCTTGATAACTCTTCATTATCGAGAACATAGTCCGGTACATACCCACCGACACCAGTAATTACTGCATTAATTTTTTCCATTACTTTAAATATAAATATGCCAAATAGCCGGGGAAAAGATCTTTCCCTGGCTAACTTTTATTTGACATAGTTTTTTACTGCCATTAAACTGCAGCCTCTTTTTCAACGGCTAGTTTGCCACGGTAATATCCGCAAGCAGGGCACACTGTGTGATAAATATACCATTCACCACAATTAGGGCATTGAGCCAATGTAGGAGCTACAGCTTTATCATGAGTTCTTCTCTTAGCAGTTCTCGATTTTGATTGTTTTCTTTTAGGATGTGCCATTTTCTTATTATATTTAATTAATTATTATCAAAAGCCGCTTTCAAAGCGTCCCAACGTGGATCTGTTTTTTCTCCATCAGACACTAAGAAATGCTCATTCAATTTATCAACCATTTTAGCATCACATTCTCCATCTTCATGTACATGCTTCATAGGTATAGCCAAAGCAATGAATTCATACATAATCCATGAAAGATCTATTACACCTTCTAATTCAGGGATAACAACAAGATCTTCACCTTCATCTGAATATTCCTCACCAAACTTTACAGTAATCTGTTCATCAGATGATACAGGTTGAACCATATCATCCAAACAGCGGTCACATGGAACAATCACTTGGCCTCTTATCTTAAAACGGAAAATAAAAGAATCAATTTCCTTATTGATAGATACAAAAACATTGACGCATCCTTTCTTCACTTCAGGAGTTCCCAAAGATTCAAAATAAGCATCATCCAACCGATATTCCATCTCTGTATTATCAGTTATTTTATTTCTCAAATCAACTATATAACTTCTATTTTCCAATTTTCTTTTTAAAATTATTGCAAAGATAGAAAAACCTTTGCAACTATACATAATCGGGTTGCAAAGATACAAATAATTATTATCTTACAATAATTATCAGATCAAAATTCAACTATTTTTAAACACTACTGAAGATGTTGAGCACTCACAAGTGATCACCTCTATACAAACTAAGTAAATATTTGCAACTCATAAATAGATCACATTAAAAAAAACAGAAAATCGTAAAAGCTTATACCTTTTAGTTTAATATCTATCCGCTCCTGCGGTGAGCGTGATCTACGGCCTATTGCGGAAGAGTAAAATGAATTTAAGCGAAATTGATTTGCATATAGAAAATTATTGGTGTCCGGTAAAACC
>DCFW01000007.1 GCA_002315435.1 Bacteroidales bacterium UBA1794 | reverse complement strand
ATTACAAGTCTTTGTTCTGATAATGGTTTCTTTCTTTTTTAATCTGTAGTATCTGTAGTTGTACTAATATGTTAATTAGTTGTTTGCTGTAATTATAGAACTGATTATGAATAATATAAGTGCTTGTAAATACGGTATATTACTTGTTTTATAGGGGGTATGAGTTACTGTTTATAGGTAACTGTTTATATTTGTATATATCTATGTATTAGTATTTAAAAGTATTCCTGCCATGCCTTGTATAGCAGGAAGTGATTAGCATGCACGAAAAATACGTATTGCTATATCTTGTATTAATATTTGCATACTAATGTATATTATATTAACAAATAAATTAGACTTGCTATGCAATGAAATTAATTTATAAATAATTTATTTCATGATAGTTATATCGTATATGAATGACCATGCAAGAGTCCAACAAGAGTCCAAAGCTTGGACTCTTGTTGGACTCTTTTAAAAATGTTAATATTCTTGCTTATTTCATGTATAAGTAATTGATATTAATAGTATTACTATTAATAATAGAGAGTATATTATGAACGAAAACCTTACATTTTAAGTGTAGAATCTCTAAAAATGAAGAAAAGTAGAGAGTTGAAGATATTCTATCTATCTCATAATGAGTAAAATGTTGTTTGCAAAAAAAAGGAAAGGGGGGGGTACCTTAAGTTCTTGGACTAAATGTTATGCAAGGTTGTCTTTTTGTGTTAATACTGAACTTTTTGGAAAATCAATTAATTGATTTTATGATTTCATCAGTTCCGGTTCATGAAAACATCAGTATGTTTTGACAAAAAGATCAGCTTCATTTTGTCAACTCAATTAATTGAGTTTGTCAAATGAAGCTGATTGAATGATATCTGATATGTATGGTCTACAAAAAAATGAAATGATATTGTGGCATACTTCGATTTTATAGTTTGAGTGAAAAACAAACAAAGAAGGTTGGTTATAGTTATTATTAGAATTAGATAATACCTACTTTAATAGAGCTTCGTTACGGGTACAAAAAGCTAAAATGTTCGTCCTATTTTCATAAGAAAAGAATAACATATCCGAAATGAATATTAACAGAAACATTTGGCACCCTTTGACGATTGGTGCTTCCATGCTCTTTATGTTTGGTTGTAGTGTTCCGGGCATCCGGATTGCAACCGATAAAACCTCTTCACCGCAAATGACATACGCCGCTGCTCAGCTGCGCACTCGTTTACAGGCATCAGGTTATACGATAGTAGATAATAAACATGCAAAGAATGTGATACGTCTTTGTGAGGCTGCCGATACTACGGGATTGCCTCATGAAGGTTTTATGTTGTCGCACAAAGGGCGGACAGTCACCGTTACCGGTAATGATCCTTCGGGGGTGATTTACGGTGTGAATCGATTGATGGAGTGTGTGCAACAAAACGGTTACGATCAAATACCTACATCCATGAAAGATGCACCTGAAATGGTGCTGCGCGGTGCTTGTGTCGGGTTGCAAAAAACGACCCTGTTGCCCGGACATAGTGTATATGAATATCCTTATACTCCCGAAAACTTCCCTTGGTTCTACAACAAAGAATTGTGGACTCGTTATCTTGATATGCTGGTTGCCAACAATATGAATGTAGTATATTTGTGGAACGGACATCCGTTTGCTTCGTTGGTGAAACTGAAAGATTATCCGTTTGCCGTGGAGGTGGATGATGCTACGTTGAAGCGTAACGAAGAGATATATTCATTTCTTACTACTGAAGCTGCACGTCGCGGTATTCGTGTGATACAAATGTTTTATAATATAATTGTGTCTAAGCCTTTCGCTGAACATTACGGCATAAAGACTCAGGATCGCAACCGTCCCATTGTTCCTCTTATCAGTGATTATACGCGTAAGAGTATTGCAGCTTTCATTACGAAATACCCGAATGTAGGCTTGATGCTTTGTCTGGGTGAAGCGATGGATACCTATGATGATGATGTGGAGTGGATGACCAAAACGATTATCCCCGGTGTGAAAGATGGATTGAAGGCATTGGGACGTACGGATGAACCTCCTATTATACTACGTGCACATGACACCGATTGCCCAAGAGTACTGAAAGCAGCATTGCCATTGTATCACAATATATATACTGTAAACAAGTATACGGGTGAGTCGCTCACTACTTATCAACCGGGTGGCCCTTGGTCACAAACCGATATGGAGTTGAGCAAGATTGCTCCTTTACATATTTGTAATGTACATATCCTTGCCAATTTGGAGCCTTGGAGATGGAGTTCTCCTGCATTTGCTGAAAAAGCAGTGCAAGCAATGCATACGATTAAAGGTGAAAACGGATTGCACTTGTATCCTCAGGCTAGTTATTGGGATTGGCCTTATTCTGCTGATAAGTTGGCTGATGGCAAGAGAGAATTGCAAATAGATCGTGACTGGATGTGGTATGCTGCATGGGGGCGTTATGCATGGAACTGCCACCGTACAAATGATTCTTCCTATTGGGAGAAACGCCTGGCCGACTATTATGGGACGGATGTGAATTCAGCGAAAGAGATATTGGAAGCTTATGACCAAAGTGGTGAGATTGCTCCGAAATTGCTTCGTCGTTTCGGCATTACCGAAGGCAACCGACAAACATTGTTGCTGGGTATGACTATGAGTCAATTTGTGAATCCTTACAAATATACAATCTATCCCGGTTTCTATGAGAGTTGTGGTCCTAAAGGAGAAAAACTGATCGAGTATGTAGAGAAGGAATGGAAGCATCAGAAGCATGAAGGTGAATTGCCTTTGGATATCATTGCACAATGTGTGGCTCATGGCGAAAGTGCCGTAGCTGCTATTGACAGTGCTGCTTCTCAGGTGAAAAACAATAAAGAGGAGTTCTCTCGTTTGCAGAATGATATGCATTGCTACAGAGAATATGCTGAATTTTTCAGTGATAAGGTGAAGGCTGCCAAACTGGTATTGGATTATCAATGGGGCAAAGATTTGTCGAATCTTGATAAGGCTGTACCTTTATTGGAATCCAGTTTGAATCATTATAAAAAATTGGTATCTTTGACAAAGGATACTTACCTTTATGCCAACAGTATGCAGACAGGGCAACGTCGTATCCCGGTGGGTGACGATGGTGGTAAAAACAAGACTTGGGCTGAGTTGTTGCCTTATTATCAGAAGGAATTTGATAATTTGAAATCAAATATAGAATTGTTGAAGAGCAAGCAACAGGGCAAGAATGTTGCCGATAAGAAAATGGCAACGATTGTTCCGGCTACAGTGAAACTGGTTGGTGATTATAAAACAGTGGTGCTTGATAAAGGTGCTGTACTGTTTGATGATCATAAATACAAAGTGGATGCGATGGCTCCCGAGTTGAAGGGATTGAAAGCATTTGTGTTCAATAGCGAAAAACAACGCAATGAGGGTACTGAGGTGGAGTTTGAAACATCCAAACCTGTATCTTTGTTGGTGGGTTACTTCCGTGACGACCAGAAGAAATATGCACGAGCACCCAAATTGGAAACAGATGCTTCAGCAAATGATTATGGACAGGCTGAGCCTCTGATTACTAATGCCATCAGAGTAG
The DNA here is from genome assembly GCA_002315435.1 of Bacteroidales bacterium UBA1794. Taxonomy (GTDB): domain Bacteria; phylum Bacteroidota; class Bacteroidia; order Bacteroidales; family Bacteroidaceae; genus DCFW01. Next base: position 19,462 of record DCFW01000007.1, on the reverse strand, counting down.
ATGGTCTGCCTTTGGTGAACATACATGCTTACAGCTTTGCTCCGGGGAATCACAAGTTGTTGTTGCCTAAAGGACTGATTTTGGTAGCGGGATTTACTTCGTCTGAAATAGAACCTTACAATGCCGGATTGGCAGGTGGTGACGAAACCGTTGATTGGCTATTCTATTAATAGGAAAAAATAAATGAAGAAGGTTTTCTCTATAATGGTCTGTTTTGTGTGCATGTTGGCATTTGCCCAACGTGTACCTCAGAACAGAATGCAGCAGATATATGAAGAGGTACGTACCCCTTATAAGTATGGTTTGGTGGTGGCTCCTACCACTAATAAGTATAAAATAGACTGTCCCTCTGTGTTTAAACAAGGGAACAGCTGGTACATGACTTATGTAATATATAATGGCAAGGAGGCGAAAGACGGACGAGGTTATGAAACCTGGTTGGCTCAAAGTCCTGACTTGTTGCATTGGAAAACGCTGGGACGGGTGTTGGCTTATCCTCAATCGGGATGGGACATGAACCAACGTGGCGGTTTTCCTGCTTTGCAGAGCATGGTATGGGGAGGCAATTATCAATTAGGAAAATACAAAGGTCGTCATTGGATGACTTATATCGGTGGCCCCGGTACGGGATATGAGGCGGTGTCGGCTCCGTTGTCAATAGGCGTAGCTTCAACCAAAAGCGACATCACTGTCCCTCATCAATGGGATACTTACAGTAAACCGATTCTTTCGTGGAACGATCCCGATGTGCAATGGTGGGAACAATTGACACAATATAAGAGTACTGTATATAAGGATGATCACAAAACATTGGGTTATCCTTTTGTCATGTTTTACAATGCGGGCGGAAAAGATGCGACTCATCCCAAGGGTGAACGTATAGGCATTGCTCTTTCAAAAGATATGATGCATTGGACACGTTATGCCGGCAATCCGGTGTTTGCACATGATGCTGATGGTACTATTACGGGTGATGCTCAGATTCAACGAATCGGTGACACCTATGTCATGTTCTATTTCTCGGCATTCAATCCTACTCGTAAATACAAGGCATTCAATACCTTCGCTGCAAGTTATGATCTGGTTCATTGGACGGATTGGACGGGCAATGATTTGATCATTCCTTCAAAGCCTTATGATGAACTTTTTGCACACAAGAGTTGTGTGATAAAGCAGAATGATGTGATTTATCATTTCTATTGTGCTGTAAACAATGACGGTCAGAGGGGTATTGCCGTAGCAACGAGCAATCCGATGGGGAAAAGCGAAGTATCTTTTCCTGTGCCTGATGCGAAAGGGCATCGTTTGGCTGTTTTTTTGAATAATGATTGGAGTGTCTCTTTAGAGGGAGCTGCTCCATATAAAATAGACGTTCCCAATAACTTGGATGATTATTATGGCGTGCGTCAAATGGAGCATGGTAACTTACATGGTACCGCTATGTATACCAAGCATTTCATGGCACCCAATGAGACTAATAAAGAATATTTCTTAACGTTTGAAGGCGTAGGTACGTATGCTACCATCACTTTGAACGGACGGAATTTGGGACGTTACGGAGTGGGGCGTACCACTTTGTCGCTGGATGTAACGAAAGCCATACGTCCGGGTGAAGATAATCTGTTGGAAGTGAAGGTGGAACATCCTTCGATGATTACGGATATGCCATGGGTATGTGGTGGATGTTCAAGCGAATGGGGCTTCAGTGAAGGATCTCAACCTTTCGGAATCTATCGCAATGTCACGTTGGAAGCAACCGACAAAGTACGTGTAGAACCGTTTGGAGTGCATATCTGGAATAATGCAAAGGCTGATAGTCTATTTGTGGAGACTGAGGTACATAACTATGAGTCTGCCCCTACTACATTCAGCCTTACCAACAAATTGAGTGATGCTGATGGTCGTCAAACTTGTCGTTTGACCGAAGAGGTTACATTGAATGCCAACGAAACAAAGATAATTAAACAAGTATCTGCATTGAGCAATCCTCATTTGTGGAGCACAGCAGAACCCTATCTTTATAGTTTGAGCACGATCATCAAACGTGACGGTAAAGCAACGGACGATGTACTGACATCTTATGGCGTGCGTACAATCAGCTGGCCGGCATCTCGCCATGACGGTGACGGACGATTTTATTTGAACGGTAGTCCAACCTTTATAAATGGTGTATGCGAGTATGAGCACAGATTCGGACAAAGTCATGCATTTGCAGACGAACAGGTCGATGCTCGTGTGAAAGAGGTTATCGGTGCAGGATTCAATGCATTCCGTGATGCTCATCAACCTCATAATTTGCGTTATCAACAGGCATGGGATAAGTCGGGCATCTTGTGGTGGCCGCAATTCTCTGCTCATATATGGTATGATACTCCTCAATTTCGTGAAAGCTTTAAAGCACATTTGATACAATGGGTGAAAGAGAGAAGAAATTCTCCTTCAGTCGTGCTGTGGGGATTGCAAAACGAAAGTGTGCTACCTCGTGACTTCGCTCAGGAATGTGCTGATATCATTCGTCGAATGGATCCTACTTGTGGAAGCATGCGTTTGATCACCACATGTAATGGAGGTGAAGGAACAGACTGGAATGTGATACAAAATTGGAGTGGCACTTACGGTGGTAAGGTAGAAGACTATGCCAAAGAGTTGAAACATGCCGATCAGTTGTTGAATGGCGAGTATGGTGCATGGCGCACAATAGGTTATCACAACGAAAATGCTTTGAAAACGGCTAAAGATTCAGGATATAGCGAAGAGAAGATGTGCGATATTCTGGAGAAGAAAATAAAACTGGCTGAGTCGACTAAGGATAGTGTTTGTGGACATTTCTTGTGGGTATTGAACAGCCACGATAATCCCGGACGCCGTCAGCCTGATGAGGCTTTGCGCAAGATAGATAAGGTTGGCCCTTACAATTACAAAGGATTGTTTACTCCTTGGGAACAACCAACGGATGCTTATTATATGTACAAGTCAAATTACGTGAGTGCTGATAAAGAACCGATGGTCTATATCGTTTCGCATACATGGGCTGATCGTTTTGTGTCAGGGTCGCATCGAACGGATATTAGTGTTTACAGTAATTGTGATTCGGTTTGCCTTTATAACTCGGTGAACGATGAGGCACGCATGGGCTTGAAGAAGAATAATGGTCGTGGTACTCATTTCTTGTGGGAACACCGTAACGTACAATATAATGTGTTGCGTGCTGTTGCTTATCATAAGGGTAAGGCTGTGGCAAGTGATCTTATCGTTTTGGAAAATTTACCCAAAGCTCCCGGCTTTGACGAACTTTATGCAGGTGATACAAATTTGATAAAGGGTGCTGAGGGATATAAATATGTATATCGTGTGAATTGTGGAGGTGATGCCTATACCGACAGTTTCGGACAAACATGGATGCAGGATACCAAACAATGGTCTACTTCTTGGGCTTCGAAATTCAAGGGAATGAATCCTTATCAAACCAGCCAATGTACGGCATATGCTGATCCTGTACAAGGAACAAAGGATTGGCCGTTATTCCAAACCTTACGTTTCGGACGTGAAAGCCTTTCCTATCATTTCCCTGTAAGTAAGGGTGATTACCGCGTGGAACTTTATTTCATGGAACCTTGGTATGGCGTAGGTCATAGTGAGACGACCGATTGTGAAGGTTTGCGTCTGTTTGACGTAGCTGTGAATGATAGTGTGGCTATTCATAATCTTGACCTTTGGGCGGAAGCCGGTCATTGTAAGGCTGTGAAGCGTGTGATTGATGTACATTCTGATGGTGGAGAGTTGAAAATAAGCTTCCCTCATGTGCGTGCCGGTCAAGCTGTGGTTTGTGCCGTTGCCATTGCTTCAAAGAATGGTGTAGCAACTGCTGAACCTCAAAAGCCCGATTTCAGTTGGAAAGATTTTGATAAAGATATAATGGTGAAAACTCCGGACAGTTTATTGCCGCCCCGTGTTAATACGAATAGTGTGACTGTGGGAGCAAAAGATGCCAAAGTAAAAGGACACTTCACTATGAAAGAGTATAAAAAAGAATCTGCCGTTTGTTTTGGCAAAGGCAATAATAACAGCATTGAGTGGCAAGTATCTGTGGGTATAGCGAAAGTATATACTTTACGCTTCAACTATATGAACTTGGCTGGTGGACTGAAAAAACTTCATATGAAGTGGATTGATTCAAAGGGTGTGACATTGAAAGAGGATATACTTACTTTTGGCAATACTTCTGAGAAATGGCGCACAATCAACACGACCACCGGCTCATTTATCAATGCCGGACAATACAAGATCGTATTGACGGCCGATGATATGGATGGCATGGTTCTTGGAAAAATAACTGTAGAATGAAATATACTGTAATGTTATTAATGCTTTTCGCGACTGTGATGTCGGGAAAAGCACAACAGCACGATTGGGAAAACCAATATGTATTGCAGATTAATCGTGAACCGGCTAGGGCCGGTTTTGTGCCTTATGGTAAGACCGCAGGCGACCGTACTTTGTCATTAGACGGTTTATGGAAATTCCATTGGTGCACTACACCCGATAAACGTCCCGTTGATTTCTATAAGACGGATTATGATGATTCGCATTGGGTGAATTTCCCTGTACCGGGCAATTGGGAAGCAAACGGTTACGGTACACCTATTTATGTAAGTTCGGGTTATGTATTTAAGATCAACCCTCCTTTCGTAATGGGCGAACCGGATAAAAAATATACTACCTATGTGGAGCGTAATCCTGTAGGTTCCTATCGTCATTCGTTTACCCTTCCTTCTGATTGGAACGGACGTGAAGTTTTTTTACACTTCGATGGTGTGACAAGTGCCTTTTACGTTTGGATTAACGGGCAGAAAGTGGGATATAGTCAGGGAAGTATGGAACCTAGTGAGTTCCGTATTACTCCTTATTTACATTCGGGTGATAATCAAATAGCGGTAGAAGTGTATAAGTTCAGCGACGGAAGTTATATTGAGGATCAGGATATGTGGAGATTCTCAGGCATACATAGAGATGTATATCTTTACACTACTGAAAATATTCGTATCAGCGACTTTGGCGTGCGTACTCAATTGGATGCCGATTATCGCGATGCTGTTTTGAAGATTGATCCCAAGTTGACTGTCTATGGCAATCAACGCGGTGAAGGATATTCACTAAAGGCCCAATTGTATGATGCAGACGGAAAAGCCGTATTGACTTCGCCGATGACGCAAGATGCAGCCTCAATACTCAATCTTGACCATAAGGCTGCTATTATGAATGAACGAAATCCTCAACGCGGTCCGCGCAAATGGGGATGGCTTGAAGCAAAAATAAACAATCCGAACAAATGGACTGCTGAAACTCCTTATCTGTATACATTGACACTTCAACTAGTAGATTCACTGGGAAATGTAGTTGAAAGTGCAGATACAAAGGTAGGCTTCAGAAGTTTGGAGATAAAGGACGGTATGTTCCTTGTTAATGGTAAGCAAGTACGTCTGCGTGGTGTGAATCGCCATGAGGCGGATCCGGAAACAGGCAAGGTCATTTCAAAAGAACGGATGTTGCAAGATGTATTGCTGATGAAGAAAGGCAATGTGAATGCCGTTCGTACTTGCCATTACCCTAACAGTCCTTATTGGTATGAATTGTGTGACAAGTATGGTCTCTATGTGTTGGATGAAGCCGATCTTGAAGAGCACGGATTGCGTGGCACATTGGCAAGTGATCCTACTTGGGCAGCCGCCTTTCTTGATAGAGCAGAACGTTTGACCATGCGTGATCGCAACCATCCTTGCGTTGTGTTCTGGTCATTAGGTAATGAAGCCGGATATGGATTCAACTTTGCTGCCATGTCGGCATGGATTCATGACTTTGATCCGACACGTTTCGTACATTATGAAGGTGCACAGGGAGAGGATGACAAAGATCCTGCAACGGTAGATGTGATCAGTCGCTTTTATCCTCGTACACAGGATGAGTACTTGAACCCCGGAATGAAGGAAGATGATAAGGAACGTCCTGAAAATGCTCGTTGGGAACGCCTTTTGACTATCGCTGAAAAGACAAACGATAACCGTCCTGTATTGACAAGTGAATATGCTCATGCGATGGGAAATGCATTGGGCAATTTAAAGGAATATTGGGATGAAATATATAGTAACCGACGTCTGTTGGGTGGATTCATTTGGGAATGGGCCGATGAGGGCATGTATAAGAAACGTGCCGATGGTAAGACTGAAATAGCTTATGGAGGTGACTTCAATGATTATCCCAATTCCAAGACTTTTTGTGTGAAAGGACTGGTTTCTTCTGATCGCCAGCCTACTCCTAAGTATTGGGACGTAAAGAAAATATATGCTCCGGTAGCAATTAATATGGTGAACGGACGCTTGCGGTTTATTAACCGGAATGGTCATTTATCGTTGGATACATATAAATGTTTGTGGACTTTAATGGAAAACGGTAAAGTAAAAGCTCATGGTGAATTAGCTTTACCGCAAACAGCTCCCGGCGATACTTCTTTTGTGGCATTGCCTTCTACTCGTTTTGATAAAAAGGCAGACGTGCAATTAAGAGTGAGTCTTGTATTGAAGAACGAAACGGTGTGGGAAAAAGCAGGCTATGAGGTAACAGCTGATCAGTTCTCACTGAATGATGCCATGACTACAGCTTTTGCCATAGATGCCCCGAAGCGTGCCGGAAAGGTAAGTGAGGAAAAGGCATTGGATTGGTTTAAGAATGTACGGTTCCAAGCTTTTCGTGCGCCTACCGATAATGATAAAGGATTCGGTAATTGGTTGGCAAAGGATTGGAAGAATAATCATCTTGATGCACCCGACTCTGTATCGCTTGCTCCTTTAAAAGCCGTGGTTCAAGCTGATGGCTCGGTAGTTGTTACAGCCACACAAGAATATCGTTATTTGAAAGGTAGTATACGGGTTGTCTATCGTTATGTGATGTATGACAATGGAATGATTGATTTCAACGCTGAATATATACCTCAAGGAGAATTGCCGGAATTGCCTCGTTTGGGAAATCTGTTTGTGATGGATGGATCATTGCAACATCTTTCATGGTATGGCCGTGGCCCTTGGGATTCATATCCTGACAGAAAGTCGTCTTGTTTCATCGGAAGATGGAATAGCATGGTTGCTGAGCAATATGTGCACTATCCCCGTCCACAGGATAGCGGAAGTCATGAGGATGTAGCTGAAGTGAGATTGACCGATACCAAAGGACGTGGTTGGAAAGTGGCATGTACAGATAGTACTTTCGCTTTTTCAGCATTGCCTTATACAGTGAATGATTTATCTCAAACAGCTCATGATTGTGATCTTGTAGCACGCAAGAATGTGTATTTGAGTTTGGATGCAGCTGTATTAGGATTAGGTAACAGTAGTTGTGGCCCCGGAGTGTTGAAGAAATATACGATAAGCAAGCAACCTCACACTTTGCATGTTCGCTTCTTACCGATAAAATGAGAATAATTAAATGACAATGATAAAAAAGATAATTACGTTGATGTTGTGCTGTGTTTCATTTAGCATGGCTTCAGCACAAGGCAGTTTACAGACCGAACGCCAATACTTGAGCGGACACGGTTGTGATGATATGGTACAGTGGGATTTCTTCTGTACGGGAGGAAATAATTCGGGACACTGGACTAAGATTGGTGTACCATCCTGCTGGGAACTGCAGGGTTTCGGTACCTATCAATACGGTATAAAGTTTTATGGAAAGGACTTTCCCGAAGGTGTTGCAGATGAAAAAGGACAATATAAATATAAGTTTCATTTGCCTGCCGACTGGGCTAATCGTCATATTGATCTGGTGTTTGAAGCTTCAATGACTGATACGCAAGTAAAAATAAACGGACGTAAGGCCGGATCAATGCATCAAGGTGGATTCTATCGTTTTATCTATGATGTAAGTGATCGTGTTTTCTTTGGTAAAAAAGAAAATTTGCTGGAGGTTACGGTAAGTAAGGAAAGTACGAATGCCGGAGTGAACTTGGCCGAGCGTAGAGCTGACTATTGGAATTTCGGAGGTCTATTCCGTCCTGTATTTATTGTTTCAAAGCCTGCAATTAATATTGAACGTACAGCCATTAATGCAAAAGCCGATGGTTTGTTTTCTGCTTATTGTTTGTTGAACCATACATTGGACGGTGCTGCGGTGCGTACTGTTATTTCAGATAGATCAGGTAAAAAGGTGGCAGAGAATACTACAGCCGTTCGTTCGGGAAGTGATCATGCAGATGTATCGTTTCTGGTAGATCGTCCTGCACTTTGGACTGCTGAAACACCTAATCTATATAATGTAGCATTTACTTTGTTGGACAAAGACGGTAAGACTTTACATATAGAACATGATAAATTCGGTTTTCGTACCATAGAAACTCGCATAAGTGACGGGCTTTATGTCAATGGCGTGAAAGTGAAGATTCGTGGTGTGAACCGTCATAGTTTCCGCCCGGAGAGTGGAAGAACGTTGAGTAAAGCAAAGAATATTGAGGACGTGCTCTTAATAAAGAGCATGAATATGAATGCCGTGCGTTTATCGCACTACCCTGCTGATCCTGAGTTCTTGGATGCTTGCGATAGTTTGGGCTTGTATGTGATGAGCGAGTTGGACGGATGGCATGGTCATCAGGAAACGATCAATGGTCAGAAGATGATTTATGAGATGGTAACCCGTGACGTGAATCATCCGTGTATCACTTGGTGGAGTAATGGTAATGAAAAAGGATGGAACACTGAACTTGATGGCGAATTCGGTAAATGGGACATACAACAACGTCCCGTGATTCATCCACAAGGCAATTTCAGTGGTTATGAAACCATGCACTACCGTTCATACGGTGAGACAGAGGAATACATGCGCGAACCTGAAATATTCATGCCGACTGAATTTTTGCATGGATTATATGATGGAGGTGCCGGTGCCGGGCTATATGATTATTGGGAGTTGATGCGCAATACTCCACGTTGTGTAGGAGGATTCATTTGGGACTTCGCTGATGAAGGTGTAGTTCGCACGGATAAAGGAGGTATGATTGACTGTCAAGGCAGCTATGCTCCTGATGGAATTGTCGGTCCTCATTTCGAGAAAGAAGGTAGCTATTATACGATACGCCAAGTTTGGTGTCCCGTGCAGGTCTTTGCCTCACAACCGTTTGACGGTAAGTTGAAAGTAGAGAATCGTTATGATTTTCTTTCTTTGGATAAATGTCGTTTCGAATATCGTTATGTATCTTATCCTTCTTCTTTCGAATCAGGCGAAGAAAAAGTGTTGAAAGAAGGTGAAGTAAAAGGATTGAATGTTGTTCCTCATGCTTCAGGTGTGCTTTCATTGCCTGATGCACCCAAACAAGCAAATGCATTGACCGTAACGGCTGTTGATCCTTATGGAAAAGAGTTGTTTGCATGGACTTATAAATTATCAAATGTAGAAGACAAGAATATCCAGACAGATAAAACGATACCTTCTGTAAAAGAGAATGGTGACAGTTTGATGGTGAGCATAAATAAACGTACTTATTTGTTTAGCAAAAAGGATGGACGCTTGCAACAAGTAAAAGTGGGTGACCGTTTGATCAGCTTGAACAATGGTCCCCGTTTGGTTGTAGCTCGCCGTGCAGATCGTTCGTTTGACCAATTCTATAACCACGATGATCCTGAAGCAGAGAAGAAGAAAACGACTTATACATTGTATGATGATCGTGGAAAGTTCGCAGGATTCTCAGTAAATAAAGCCGCGAATGATACTCTTGTCGTTACGGCTAACTATCGCTTGGGATCCTTTGATCGTGCCGAATGGCATTTCGCTCCAGACGGTTCAGTGATGTTGCGTTATACTTATAATTTCAATGGAGTGGTTGATCTGATGGGCGTGGTATTTGATTATCCTGAATCAAAGGTAAAGAGTAAACGCTGGTTGGGATGTGGCCCATACCGTGTATGGCAGAATCGTATTCATGGCCCTCAATTAGGTGTATGGCAGAACAAATACAATGACCCGGTTCCCGGAGAGAGCTTCGATTATCCTGAGTTCAAAGGATATTTTGCAGGTGTACAATGGATGAATCTGCAAACATCAGAAGGTGAGATAAAGTTGGTTCCTCGTAATGATAAAAACTATGTAGGGATATACCAACCTCGCGATGGAAGAGATGAAATGTTATATACACTTCCTGCCACAGGTATAAGCGTGATGCAGGTGATTCCTCCTGTAAGAAACAAGGTGAACACTACCGATTTGATCGGTCCGTCTTCTCAACCTCATTGGGCAAGAGGTTCACAAAGCGGTGAAGTCGTATTGAGATTTGAATGATAGGACAAAATAATAAAATGAAGAAATACATTTATACTTTTATTGGTCTGATGCTGGCAACGATGCTGTCGGCACAGACCAATTTGCACAATATGTTCCTTGCTCCTCCTGAGGAAGCAAAGCCTTGGACGTTCTGGTATTGGATGTATGGAGTTACTTCCAAAGAGGGCATTACCAAAGATTTGGAAGCCATGCATGTTGCCGGATTAGGAGGTTTTTATCTGATGCCGATAAAAGGTGTGGAAGATGGACCGGAATATCATGGTGAAGATCAACAACTCTCACCGTCATGGTGGAACAAAGTGGACTGGTCTTTGAAAGAAGCCGATCGTTTGGGATTGAAGATGGGTTTCCATTTCTCTGATGGTTTTGCATTGGGGGGCGGTCCTTGGATTACTCCTGCCGAGTCTATGCAAAAGGTTGTGTGGAGTGATACCATTGTAAGCGGTGGCAAGGTGAAGGTTCAATTATCGAAACCTCTAGCTTATCAAGGATATTATCAGGATATTGCTCTTTTTGCAATGCCTTTGAAAGAGAAGGAAGACAATAGGAAACCTCAAATAACTCCAGCCTTTCCAATAAAGTCAGCGGATCCTTGTTCGGTGATAATGCACTATGATAAACCGTTTACTTGTAGAAATATAGAAATACTGACGGGCGGTAACAATTATCAGGCACATCGCTTTAAAGTGTATGTTTCAGATGATGGCAAAGACTATCGTTATGTCACTCAGTTACAACCTGCTCGTCAAGGTTGGCAAAATACGGATGCTTACGCTACCTATGCCATTCCTGCTACATCCGGACGATTCTTTAAATTTGATTGGTCGCCTGTGGGTAGTGAACCCGGTTGTGAGGATATGGATGCTGCGAAATGGAAACCCATACTGAGGGTATCTAATATCATACTCGGTTCTCAACCTTTGATTGATCAATGGGAAGGTAAGTCGGGTATCGTGTGGCGTGTCTCTTCGGCTACTACCTCACAACAAGTTCCTGATGGGGATTGTGTTCAACCGACCGAAATCATTAATTTGACAGGTAAGTTGCAAGGTGACAAGCTCACTGTGAACTTGCCGAAAGGTACGTGGAGAATACTTCGAATGGGGCATACTTCCACCGGTCATATGAATGCGACCGGAGGTGGTGGTAAAGGTTTGGAATGTGACAAGTTTAGTGTTTCAGCCATAGACAAGCAATTTAAGAACTGGTTTGAAGCAGTATATAGTCATACGGATTCAGTTGTAGCACGCCGTGTGCTTAACCGTCTGCATGTAGATAGCTGGGAGTGCGGTAGTCAGAATTGGAGTGATAATTTTGCCGCTGAGTTCGAGAAACGACGCGGATATAGTTTGCTTCCTTGGTTGCCTGTTTATGCAGGTATTCCTATGGCTAGTGTCGCCCAGTCCGAAAAGGTATTGCGTGATGTTCGTACAACCATTGCTGAATTGATTTCGGATGTGTTCTTTAGGGAAGTATCTTCATTAGGTAAGAAATACGATTGCGAACTCTCTTCGGAATGTGTGGCTCCAACGATGGTAAGTGATGGAATGTTGCATTATCAATGGGCAGACAGACCGATGGGTGAATTCTGGTATAAGAGTCCGACTCACGATAAACCTAATGATGTGCTTGATGCGGTATGTGGGGCGCATATGTATGGTAAAAACATTATTCAAGCAGAAGGATTTACAGAACTGCGCGGTACATGGGAGGAGCATCCCGGCGTGATAAAGACTTTACTTGATCGGAACTTTGCATTGGGTATCAACAAGCTTTTCTTTCATGTGAATGTTCATAATCCCTATTTAGATAAGAAGCCCGGTATGACTCTTGATGGCATTGGATTCTACTTCCAGCGTGATCAGACTTGGTGGCCCGAAGTACATAGCTTTGTTGATTATGTGAGTCGTTGTCAAGCTCTTTTGCAATATGGTAATCCGGTTGCAGACATCGCTGTATTTACAGGTGAGGAAATACCTCGTAGAGCCATTCTACCGGAACGTTTGGTTACTTCTTTACCGGGATTGTTTGGCGAGGAAAGAGTAAAAGATGAAGAAAAGCGTTTGAAGAATGAAGGTCAACCGCAATGTGCACAACCGGTAGGCGTAATACATAGTGCCAATATGGCTTTGCCGGAGAATTGGATCAATCCCTTACGCGGATATGCTTATGATTCGTTTAATAAAGATGCTTTGTTGCGTCTGGCTACAATAAAGGATGGATGTGTCTCTTTACCGGATGGTGCTTCTTACAAAGTGTTTGTATTGCCACAAACGCATCCTATGGATCCTGATCATTTGGCTCTCTCAAGTGAAGTGAAGCAAAAGGTTGATGAGATGAAGAAGGCTGGTGTATTGGTCGTGTCGGAACCTTGGAAAGCCGAAGACTTCTCACAATTAGGTTTACAACGCGATGCAATACTTCCCGAAAACATAGCTTATGTACATCGTAAAAGTAATGACGCAGATATTTATTTCGTTGCCAATCAACAAGAGAAAGAACGTACATTTACGGCATCATTCCGCATGAGCGGACGTTCACCTCAATTGTGGAATGCGGTAGATGGCAGTATTGTTGCTCCTGATAAATGGCAAGAAAAAGACGGACGTACTGAAGTGCAAATAACCTTGCAACCGAATGCATCATTGTTTGTTGTATTCTCAAAAGAGAGTGCACCGGTAGCAAAAGAATTGTTTGTTTCAGCAGTAAGGCCATTGAATATAAAAGAGTGGAAAGTAACTTTTGCCAGTACATCTAAAGTGGTTACACGTGACAGCCTGTTTGATTGGAGTAAGGATACAGATCCTACTATTAAATATTATTCGGGACATGCGGCATACGAAACACATTTTCAATGGAAAGGGAAGGCTGATAAAGTGCTGTTGCAATTAGGACGTGTAGATAATATTGCCACGGTTATTGTTAATGGTGTAGTGTGTGGCACGGCATGGACTTATCCTTATGACATAGACATTACTTCTGCATTGAAAAAGGGGAAGAATGAACTAAAGATTGAAGTGGTAAACACTTGGGCGAATGCCATTGAAGGTAATGATGAAGGCGTCCCACCGTTCAAAGGAATTTGGACCAATGCCAAATATCGTAGAGCTGATAAAACGTTATTGCCGGCCGGATTATTAGGTCCGTTGAATTTAGAAATAGAAAGTAGTAAAAATAAATGATATGAAAAGCAGTAGATTACAAGTTGCCCTTATGGCAGCACTATTCGCCGTTACATCCAGTTTACATGCAGAAGTGAAGCTTCCGGCTTTCTTCTCGGATGGAATGGTAATGCAACAAAAAACAAATGCTAATCTTTGGGGAACGGCAACGCCTTCATCCAAAGTGAAGATCAATGTAAGTTGGGATAAGAAGAATTACACAGCACAAGCTGACGAACAAGGTCATTGGAAGTTTTCAGTGAAGACTCCGACAGCTGGAGGTCCTTATACCCTCACATTCAATGATGGTAAGGCTACACGTCTCAGTAACGTGATGATGGGCGAACTTTGGATATGTTCCGGTCAGAGCAATATGGAGATGCCTATGAAAGGATTTAAGAATCAACCGGTAGAAAATGCGAATATGGATATATTGCACAGTACCGACAATGATCTTCGTCTTTTCACAGTTAAACGCAATTCTACGTTTGCTCCTGTGAATGATGTTACGGGTAAATGGGATGAAGCGACTCCTGCTGTGGTTCGTGACTTTAGCGCAACTGCTTATTATTTCGGTCGTGAACTTCGTCAAATGTTACATGTTCCGGTTGGACTGATTGTTACAGCTTGGGGCGGATCAGCTTGTGAAGCATGGATGCAGTCTGATTGGTTGCGTGCATTCCCTGATGCGAAAATTCCTCAAAAGGAAGAAGATATTAAATCGAAGAACCGTACTCCTACGGTACTTTACAATGGCATGTTGCATCCATTGATCGGTATCACCATGAAAGGGGTTATCTGGTATCAAGGTGAGGACAATTACAATCGCTGGCAAACGTATGCCGATATGTTCACGACAATGATCAACGGTTGGAGAAAGGTTTGGAATCAAGGTGATTTCCCCTTCTATTATTGTCAGATTGCTCCATATGATTATAGTATAATTACAGCTCCCGGAGAACCTGTTATTAATTCAGCTTATCTTCGCGAAGCGCAATCACAAGTTGAATTACGCGTAAAGAACTCAGGAATGGCCGTACTGCTGGATGCCGGTTTGGAAGCAGGCATTCACCCTCGTAAGAAACAAATTGCAGGTGAACGTTTGGCTTTGTTGGCATTGACTAAGAATTATGGCATTACGGGAGTAACTAGTGAAAGTGCATATTTCAAGAATGCAGAGTTCAATAATGATACGGTAGTTGTCAACTTTGAACGTGCAGATATGTGGATTAGCGGAAAGAATGATTTCACTTCTAAATTATTTGAAGTAGCAGGATCTGATAAGGTCTTTCATTCCGCTAAAGCATGGATTGTTCGCAGTAAAATGTATGTGAAGAGTGATGAAGTCGCTCATCCGGTTGCCGTACGTTATGCTTTCCATAACTATGCTGACGGTGACTTGTTCTGTGATGGACTTCCTGTAGCATCTTTCCGTTCAGATAATTGGTAATTCGTAAATAAATATCAAGGTGAAGCATCTGTTCTTATTTCTTTCGTTATTTTGCGTTACGCTCTTCGGTCATGCGGTATCACATCAACCGACCGACTATGTGTGGACCTCTCCCTCTCATAATTCATCTGAATCAATGCCTTGTGGGGGCGGAGATATCGGAATGAACGTATGGGTGGAGCAGGGTGATATACTTTTTTATGTCACTCGTAGCGGATCTTTTGATGAAAACAATACCTTGCTGAAAGCAGGGCGATTCCGTATTCATCTTTCTTCCGATCCTTTTACAAATGCAAAAGACTTCAGACAGGTGCTTCATCTAAGCGATGGATCTATCGAAATATCTGCTTCGGGAACCACTGTAAGAATCTGGGCGGATGTGTTTCATTCCGTAGTTTATACCGATGTTACAGGTAAGAAGCCGATGAAGATGGACGTGAGCTATGAAAGCTGGCGTTATCGTGATCGTCTCATAAAAAAAGGTGAAGCGCAGCAATGCTCTTATAAATGGGCTTTGCCCAAGGGCGCTGTTACTCGTGGCGATTCTATTATAGCAGCCCCGAATGGATTAACCTTTTTTCATCGTAACAATTCTACGACAGTCTTTGATTATACTGTTCATCAACAAGGATTGGATAGTGTGAAGCACACGCTTTATAATCCTATTGGCGGATTGGTATTTGGCGGTCAATTGAAGAGTAAATTCCTTCGCTATCAAGGAACCCATTCAGGTGATTATGCCGGCACCTATTATAAATCGTGGACTTACACTTCCATACGTGCTAATAAACATCAGGCTTTTGCTGTAGTGTTCAATACTTCGCATGGAGATGCAGTTGCATGGAAGAATGGTTTGTCGCAAGTAGAAGTGGATGCCGTGAAGAGCCGTAAGCAATCTTCACGTTGGTGGCAATCTTTCTGGCAAAGAAGTTTTATTGAAGCGGACGGGCAAGCAGCTGAGATCAGTCGTAACTACACTCTCTTCCGCTATATGATGGGATGTAATTCTCACAGTGATTGGCCTACGAAGTTTAATGGAGGTTTGTTTACATTTGATCCTGTGTATGTAGATTCGTTGCAAGCCTTTACACCTGATTATCGTCGTTGGGGCGGCGGCACAATGACTGCCCAAAACCAACGTCTTGTCTATTGGCCTTTGCTTAAGAGTGGAGACTATGATTTGATGCAGCCCCAGTTTAATGCTTATTTACGAATGCTTCCTACAGCCATTACAAGGAGCAAGGTTTATTGGGGACATGATGGAGCATGCTTCACGGAACAGATTGAAAACTTCGGATTACCCAATCCGGCTGAATATGGAACAAAGCGTCCTGAATCATTTGATAAGGGCATGGAATATAATGCATGGTTGGAATATGATTGGGACACGGTACTTGAGTTCTGTCAAATGATCTTGCAATCTCATTCATATGGCAGTGTAGATATTGCAAAGTATGAACCGCTTATCCGTGAATCACTTCATTTCTTCGACAATCATTATCGTTATCTGGCATCACATCGTGGAAGAAAAGACTTGGACGGTGATGGCAAACTTATTCTATTTCCGGCATCAGGATGTGAAACGTACAAGATGGCAAACAATCCTGCAAATACGATTGCTGCTTTGCAAACAGTGTTTCGTACATGGGGGAAAGACAGTACACTGCTTGCCCGTATACCGCAGATACCTTTACGCGTCATTGGCGCAGATACGGTGATTGCTCCTGCTCGAACATGGGAACGTATTAATAATGTGGAGACTCCGCAATTGTATCCTGTATTTCCTTGGAGAGTATATGGCGTAGGACGTGCCGGATTAGACATTGCTCGCAATACCTATTTGCATGATCCCGATGCCTTGAAGAATCGTTCATATATCGGTTGGAAGCAAGATAATATATGGGCAGCTTGCTTAGGACTTACTGATGAGGCTTCCCTATTAACCCAATCCAAGCTTCATAACGGTCCGTGGCGCTTCCCGGCTTTCTGGGGACCGGGTTATGATTGGGCGCCTGATCATAATTGGGGCGGTTCAGGTATGATCGGTTTACAAGAAATGTTGATGCAGGAAGCAAATGGAAAAATATACATATTCCCTGCTTGGCCAAAAGCATGGAATGTACACTTTAAGTTGCATGCTTCAGACAATACAACTGTAGAAGCAGAGCTGAAAAATGGCAAAGTAGTATTGCTAACTGTTGATCCTCAGATCCGTATGCACGATATTGTGCAGTAAGATATGACAAGTATGCCGTGAGACAAAGAATTGATTTATATCAAAGAATTTAATAGCTTGTTCTAAATTTATGTGAACAAGCTATTTTTATTCACTAAATGCTGTTATCATTCTTATTTTTAGGTGTATATTTGTAATATGCTTTTTATGATGCACGATGATTCTAGTGCGACCTTATTTTAACTGGGTTTTGTGATAAAGTCCAAATGCCTGGAGTGGTTAATTAGTAGCGATGCGATGTAAATGTTTTTTAAAAGAAGTTCTTGAAAGAAGATGAAAGTCTATTATACAATATTAGGATGAACAGGAGTCTCATAGATATAATTGATAAATGCAAAATATTATTATGTGCATTGCTTCTCAGTGCACCCACTATTTTGTTTGCCCGTTCAACGGTCAAAGCTCCTATTCTTATTATTAGCTCATACAATCCGGATGCAGGCTTTGTCGCTCCATTCCTTTCACATTTCATTAATGAATATAAGGTTCTTGAAAATGACCGTCCTATTATTGTAGAGAATATGAATTGTAAAACTCTTTCGGAAACACAGCGGTGGAAGAACTTTATGAAACATACTCTTGAGGAATCCGCATCTGCAAAAGTGAAACCTGCAATGATGGTGATATTGGGGCAAGAGGCATGGGCGGCTTATCTCTCACAGCCCACCTCTTTGTTAAGTGGAATACCTGTTATGTGTGCAAAGGTTAGTCGTAATACCATTACTTTTCCTAAAGATTCTACTACAGACCCATCTACTTGGCAACTCCCATCGCTAGATGTTTTAAGTGTAGCTAAAAAATACAATGTAGTAGGTGGATACCTTAATGAATATGATGTAAGGAAAAACATGCAGTTGATTAAGAGCTTTTATCCACAGTGTAAGAAGGTATATTTCTTGACCGACAACAGTTGTGGAGGATTGTCTTTGCAGGTATTTATTAATGCAGAGATGAAGAAACAAAAGGAAATGGAATATTCATTTCTTGATGGTCGTAAACTTGCTTTTAATTCTTTAATAAATGAATTAACTAATTTGCCCAAGCAATCAGCCTTAGTTATTGGAACTTGGCGTATAGATCGGGACGAAGTATATTATATGCAAGATGCCTTTTACCAAATGAGAGATGCCAATCCTTTTCTTCCTGTCTTTTCTATTTCTCAGAAGGCCATTGGGTACTGGGCCATCGGTGGTTATGTCCCTACTTATGATCGATCGGGTGAAAGCTTAGCATCTGATGCATTTGATTATATTCATCATACGAACAAATATGGAAGCGGGGGACTTAAGATTATCAAAAATGAGTATGTTTTTGATGAAGTGGCTTTGCACAAATATAAGTTGGATAAAGTGTTCTTGCCTGCTAATTCCAGAATGGTAAATCCGGATGACACATTTTGGGGAATGCATCGTGATGCTATTGTTCTTGTAGGTGTTATCTTCTTTGCTCTGGTGGCAGCTTTTTTAGGAGTCACTTATCTTCTTTTAAAAACTCGTAAGTTGAAGAACGACTTGGAGAAATCACAAGAGGGATTGTTGCTTTCAAAGAAGAAGGCAGAAGAAGCAAGCAAATTCAAAAGTGCTTTCATTGCCAATATGAGCCATGAAATACGCACACCACTTAATGTGATTGTTGGTTTCTCTGATCTATTGACCTCACAAGACTTGTCTGACAAGGAACGGAATCAGTATTTTGATGAGATTAAGCAAAGTACTGATTGGCTGCTACAAGTGATAAACAATATATTGGATATATCTTCTTTGGAATCGGGAAAAGCCTCTTTCAATTTTGAAAGAAGAGATGTGGTGGCATTGTGCAAATCAATATTAGAGGAGAATAAAGTCGAGGATCATCTTGGTCTTGAATATAAGTTTGATTCACGTTTTGAGATAAAAGAAGAACCTATTGATGCTTATCGTTTACAACAGGTCTTAGGCAATTTGTTTTCGAATGCCGAGAAGTTTACAACAGAGGGAAGCGTTGTCCTTTCATTTGATGTGGACGATGAAAAACAATTGATGTACTTTAGTGTTACTGATACCGGCTGCGGTATACCTGAGGAAAAACAAATAACGGTATTTGAGCATTTCGAAAAGCTAAATGATTTTGTGCAAGGTGCAGGTCTGGGGCTTTCCATTTGCAAGATGGTTGTCGAACAATTGGGTGGAGATATATGGGTTGATCCTACTTATTTAGGTGGTACACGAATTATTTTCTTTGTTCCGATAATGGATGACTTGAAGTAATAATGCTGAGATTCTTTCTCTTCAATGTCTTATACTGAATATGGTTTAC
>DCFW01000003.1 GCA_002315435.1 Bacteroidales bacterium UBA1794 | reverse complement strand
TTTCTTTTGTTCTCCATTTTCTTATACTTTTTTATTGGTGTCAGATGTAAGCCATATTCAGTATAAGACAGGATCACGAGTTAATCCCTTTATCAATCAATACTTTGCAGGCCTACAATGCAAGGTATTCCATTGGCAAGAAAATTAGTTCAATATGTGTATACACAAAACAAGAGGCATTACATCCTTGTATACCTCTTATTCTTTTACTATTGAACCAAATTCAAGTGAGCCTGAATCAACCTTTTACCTATATTTTTTTCAGAATTCTTACTAAATAATTATCAGAGCATTTACTTGAACAGTCAACAAACAGTCATTGTGTTGCAGTGCTTGACGCATCAAAATCAACATATACCTTTGCCGTATGCATAGGGAATGCGATGTTTTCTGTCGCAGATGAAATCGTCACTGTTTGATTGCCATTCAAATAATCATACCAAATGCCTGTATGAGGAAATGCCACATTGAGTGTATTGGTTGAAGCATCAAAATTGCCGGCTACAACCAAATGTTTGTTTCCATCAGAGGAAGCTAGAGTAATGAACCGACCTGTAGACCAATCAGTATCACCCACTTTCCATGAGAATGTTGCTGCATCCGAGAAGAGTTCAGGATTGTTAGTCCGCAACGTATTCAGCTTCATATACACATCATGCAAACCTGCTCTGTCGGCATCATTCAAATATTCCCAATGATTAGGACGTTTGCTTGTGTCGCTTCCCTTTGATACATCATAGCCCATCTCTTCAAACATCCATATCATCTTTGGTCCCGGAACAGTCAGGAAGAAACAAGTGTTTGCCGATAGCTGCTTCATCTCTTCACTCACATTACCTTTTATAGAACTTACCCCCCAGGTCTCCTGCTTGTAAGCAGCACGTTCCTCATCATGGCTCTCCATATAACTTACCACGCTACTACCTGGCATATCTGAGGCTCCACTATACAAATATGTGAAATTACTACTAGAAGGATATCCCATGGCACTTTGACAATAATTGTAATTCATGTTGCGCCAAAGCTTCATATTATCTTTTGCTAGTTCTTGTTCTTCAGTCGTACCTCCAAAAAGTTCCAGAATAACCGCAGCATTGGGATTAGCTGAATGCACGGCATCGCTATATGTCTTCAATATAGCTATACGGCTGGCATCGTATGCACTAAGCGTTGCGTCTGATGTGGAAACGGTTTGGGTAAAACCTTTGGCAAAATCGAAACGGAAACCATCCACTTTAAATTCGCTCATCATATACTTCAAGTTACGTATGATATAGTTCTGTACGCATTTTGACGAATGGTTGAAATCATCGAAATATGCGAGCGAAGAATGTGGAGCTACTGCATTAAACCAAAGGCTTTTTGACGATGGGTGACTATGTGTAGAATCCCAATAGAGCTTGCAATAAGGGAAATCGTCTGTGGCTTGATTATATACGACATCCATGATTACGGCCAAGCCACGTTGATGACAAGCATCCACAAACTGTTTGTATTCATTGGTTGTTCCATATACTTTGTCAAGAGCAAAAAAGAAATCGGGATTGTATCCCCAACTTTCATTACCGCCAAACTCCTGCACAGGCATCAACTCCACAGCATTTATTCCTAAAGTTTTCAGATAATCAAGCTTGTTTGTGGCATCGGCAATGTTGCCTATCCCGTTGTTATCGCCTGTGAAATCACGCAATAGAAGTTCACAAATGCGTAAATCATTCTGATTCTTGATGGAGAAGTTAGTGACTTTCCAATCATATGTATCACTTTTCGTTGCAAAAGTCGAGCATATCCCATTTGATTGCGATGGGAAACTTATTAAATTGGGATACGTGGTGGAAGATATGTATTTATCATTCGGATCTGAGACTTTAGTACTATAGGGATCGGCAATGTCCACTTTACCGCTTGCGGTAAACATATGATATTGATATGTATATTCAGCTGAAGGATCCAATCCTGTGACCGTAAGCCACCAGCATTTATTGGTTGAATCCCAATACATGCGATTACTATCACTTTGCTTCCAATTGTTGAACGATCCCAACACATGGGCACTGTCACTATGATTGCCGTCAATGTCTTGGTCATCCAAAACAAACGTAGCAGTGGTAGTATTAATAATGTTCAATCCGGCTTGCAAGCCATCGGGACGAGTTTTTTCAGTAATCGTTCCACTTTGTTTGCTGCTTGGGGTCTCATCTGCACAAGCTGAAAAGAGGAACAAACTTAAGAAAAACAGCAGTGTGTATTTTAATTTTTTCATAATATTATGTAACAAACAGTCGTGAGAAATCTTCTCTATTTATTAAATATTAGTTTCTAAAAGTAAAAGCAGGGGTACAAAGCCCCCTGCTCTTATCTACCAAACAATTTATTTTTAGTATTTTAATTATACGGTTTGTTTAATAAACATATAAGTACCGTCAAGATCATTAAAGAATACTGTATATGTGCCAATCGTTGCCGGAATATTACCAGAACCCGTGCTCAAGCAATATGGGAAAGAACTTCCACCCCATGCGACATCCCACGATTTATTTGCACGAAACTTCAAATCACCGGCACTTGTCAACGTTAAACTACCAGTCCATATATGAGAGTTAGTACCTGGAACTTTTGTCAATGGAACTGTTCCTGCATCAGCCCAACTATTAAATGCACCAATTAATTCGATTGAAGTATATTCAGTCGGAGATTGATTGCTATACTTAGCTGTCGTCACAGTGCTTGTTGAAGTATTCAATGTAACCGTATAGAATCCAGCATCAGTAAATGAGAAATTACCAGCAGTTCCAACATTAAATAGAGCACCTGACGCTGTTCCGTCAGACGAACCAACCTGTGTGTCCCATGAACCTAAAGTACCAATCATTTTAAACGAAGAATTTGCAGAGAAATAGGCAGTATATTGGAACGGCCCCACACCTGTGGTTGCATCATAAGATGAACCGGGAACAACAAACATCGGTATTACAGAAGTGCCCAATGCACTTGCAACATTGTTCCAAGCCCCATCGCCGATAGCTCCACCTATCATATAATAGAAAGCAGGATCCGCATCTTTTAATAATACAAAATATGGATGAATATTTAATTTGATCGCATTTGAATATGCCGGCTTTACTTTTAAAGTGGAATCACTGTTCAATATACTAGAGATATTAGCACGCAATCTCACATAAATATCCGTTGCAACCGTAGGGTTAGTCATGTCTCCGTTATATAACCGTGCAACAGCACGATTGAATTCACCTACATTCAGAGGAATGGATTCTCCATTTATCGTAGAGGGCAAGCTATCATGTTTGGTAAAGTCATTCGAGAATGATACCTGAATTGTGTATGTAACAGCCGCTTTAAATCCATAAGCAGGTTGATCACACGTAAGAGTTACAAAACTGTTATCGGCGCTATCGGATAGCAGAACATATGTTCCACTGGCACTAGAAGGAGTATTCAAGTTAAAAGCCAAAGTACCATCTAATGCTGCTTGATTAATTGTCAGTCCCGAATCATCAGAACAGCCTGCCATTAAAAGAAGCATTCCTGATAAAAGAGAAAACAATGTGATATATATTTTTTTCATACTAGTCTAATTAAATATTGATTAATAACCAGAATTCTGCGTCAGATTGCTATTAGCATTTAAATCTGCATCTGGGATAGGATAAAGATTATAATGGCTATCAAATGTGGTTCCACTTATCGAGCCACCTTTCCATTCCCAAAGAAATTGATTTGTTCCACCAAAATATCCGAAACGAATCAGATCGGTACGACGTTGACCTTCAAAATAGAATTCACGACATCTCTCATCCAATATTTGGTCTAAAGTAAGAGATGTTAAAACTGTTGTACCTGCGCGTTCACGCACAACGTTTACAGCATCAATTGCCGTTTGAGTAGCCACACCACCATTTGCACGGGTCAATGCCTCCGCATAAGTTAAATAGGCTTCTGCTGTGCGAAACAGCGGAATATCAGTATCTGTAAATTTAGTATCACTCGTTGACTGACCATCTGCTCGTAAATTTGTCCATTTAGTAACAGAGAAGCCATTCTTGAAAGTGGTAAGACTAGCCATTTTTTGAGTACGGTCTTTACCAAAGAACAAAGCACGAGAATCACCTGCTAATGTTGCTAAACCTGATGTTAATGTAGATTCATCCGTTGTCGTCAGACCATTTGGAAAGAATTTTTCAAGCAAATTATATCGTGCGCGATTACCAGCCCAACCTTCTGTAGATCCCCAAGAAGGCATATCTGAGTTATGAGTAGAAGCGATTAAGAACAACGAACCAGAATATGAATTTGTCTTTACACCATCTTGCTGAATAGGAAAAATAATTTCATTTGTTGCATCATTTACTGAGCCATCGCCATATCCGTTATCAGCTTCAAATAAATATTCGTATTTGGAAGCCAGCTTATAACCGCTATCTATCACTTTTTTAGCATAAATAGCTGCACTATCCCAATTTGCCTTATCTTCTGTACCCGTATAAACAGCTGAATTCAAATACAAACGAGATAATAAAAAATAATCAGCAACAACATCAGCCCGTCCATATGCAGCAGCCTTAGCAGCATACATATTACCTTGTATAGTCTTCAATTCTTCAACCATCCATCTATATAAAGCTGCACGTTCTATTCGTGGAGGGTTTGTTGTCATGACAGTTGTTGAGAATGGAACATTTCCAAAGAAATCTAACAAATAATAATAATTCAGTACACGCAAGAATCGGGCTTCAGCTCTTTCATGCTTAGTATCTTTAGATAAATCGGTAGTTGACTCTGATTCATCCGTATCACTGGTATTATCTAGAAAATGATTGCACATAGTTATATCATATGTACAACGACTATACATGTTACCAACAATAGCATTTGATGATGTCCATGAATTAATATCCAATTCAGGAGTGCCATTATCAGTCCATGTACACGCAGCCTCATCGGTAGGTAATTCTTCCATATTCCACATCAAACGATAAAAACCAGCCATTCCTTCATCATCGACATTTAAGTCTCCTTCTCCACTTGGCCCCTGTTGACCACTTACAGCCAATGAAGAATATAACTTAGCAAAAACTGCAGCCTGATCAAAAGTCTGTACTATATTTGAATTGATTGGTGATGTGTTAAGATCGCCAGTACATGAAGAAGCTATGCTTCCCACTGCCAAACACATCATTGCCGCAGGCAAAATTGATTTAATATTGTGAATTTTCATGGTAAACTCTATTTTATATTAAAAATTGAGGTTCAATCCCATAGTGAATGTAACAGGGCGTGGATATACATTTTTATCTATACCGCCACTTACTTCAGGATCAAGTCCCTTATATTTTGTAATAACAAAAGGATTACAAACAGTAGCGTAGAGACGGCCACCAAATTTTGTATTCATTACATTTGTAAATGTATATCCCAATGTGATATTATCGCAACGCACAAAAGATGCATTCCTCACATAATAATCAGAATATTCGATGTTACTTGTACTACCGAAATTAGCATCCAAAGCTCTTCTCATTACATTCGTCAAATATCCAGATGTAGCATAGTAGCCAGTAGTACTTACATTATGATGACTTGCAAGCACATCATCATAAATATAATTTCCAATGCTAGCTCTCAATGTAAATCCAAAATCCCATTCTTTCCAAACAATTTTATTTGATAATCCCATTAATATAGGTGCATTAGGACTCTTGTAATAATATTTATCGGCAGATGTGATTTTTCCATCACCGTCTCTATCTTCATATAATCCGGCAATAGGCTTTCCATCAGTGTCATAAATTTGCTTGTACACATAGAATGCATTTGCAGATTGCCCTACTGCTTGTGCCTGAATAGTCTCACCAGTACCACTTGAAATACTTCCAGTAGCAACATAATATCCATCTCCGTTTCCGGTTGTCAATTTGGTGATTTTATTTTTATTCCATGTTATATTATAACCTACATCCCATAAAAAGTCTTTTTTCGAAATCAATTTTGCGTCAATTGCAGCTTCAAGACCATAATTTTTCAAAGAACCGACATTGCTTATTAACTTATTATTAAAGTTAGTTTCTGCAGAAATTGATACAGTATTCAATAAATCCTTTGTCGTACGATAGTACCAATCCACTGATCCTGTTATTCTATCATGAAGAAAACCATAATCAACTCCAGCATTCCATGTTGTAGTAGATTCCCACTTAAGATTTTGATTATAAGCATTAGGACGATTAGTTGTATAATATACGCCGCCAAATGGATAAGACGCACCTGTAGTACTTACTGTGTATTGAGGTATATATGGATAATCACCTTGATCAATATCTTGTTGACCAGTTAGTCCATAGCCTAAACGAAGTTTCAAATCACTTAAAGATTTTATATTCCTCATGAAAGGTTCATCGTTTATTTTCCATGCCAAAGCAGCAGAAGGGAATAAACCCCATCTATTGTTTTTAGAAAAACGACTAGTACCATCATCACGTAAAGTTGTCGTCAACATATATCGATCTAACAACGAATAATTCAAACGCCCAAAAAATGATACCAAATAAGATTCAGTTTTTGTCGGAGTAGAAGTTTCATTATGTGTAGCAGATACACCGTTATAATGAGAAAGACCTGCACGGTAAAAATGTTGCCATTCATAACCACCCATTACATCAAGATGATGAATATTAAAATCGTGACTATATTGGGCATATGTGTTAAATGATTTATTATATTTATAGAGATGATCACGCCCTTGACGTCCATAAGGGCTATCATCGTATGATTCAGGACTTTCATAAAGTCGCTGAACACCATCAGAATACTCCATACCCGCATTTGCATGAATATGTAAATCTGGGCAGAAAAAGAATTTATAATCGGCCTCAATATTTCCAATAAAATCACCTGAATCAGCAATATCGTGCTTCTGTTTCAGCATCGCAACAGGATTGTGTGATGCTAAAGAATTAATAACATTCTTACCCAAAGTACTATCATAAGAATACCATTGAAAATATCCTCCGAAATCGCTATAAGCCGTATTTGAACTATTCTCAACCATTATAGGTTGAGTCGGATCCATAGCAATAGCCGCACCTACAGCTCCTGCATCAGCATAACGGTTCTTTGCGTACATCCCTTTTGCATTGATATTAAAACTTAAATGCTTATCATAGAAAGTCGGAGCCAAATTAATAGAACCAGTTACACGTTCGAAACTAGAAGTGATTAATGTTCCACTTTCATTCGTATATCCACCAGATATTCTATATGGGATATTCCCAAATCCACCACTAACTGAAATGTTGTGATCATGACTTACAGCCGTACGGAAAATTGCATCTTGCCAATTGGTATTATAATTTTTACCAAAAACTTGTGATCCTAACAATTTATAAGCATCAGAATCCTTTCCCGATAACGTCTCAACATAATTTTCGTACTCATTACCATTCATAACAGCTACAGTGTTCCTTTTAAAACCAAAAGAAATATTTCCATCATAACTCACTTTCGGAGCAGCACCTGCCACACCCCTCTTGGTAGTGATAATAATCACACCATTTGATGCGCGAGATCCATAAATAGCCGTTGCGGATGCATCTTTCAATACAGTAAATGAAGCAATATCATTCGGATTAACTGTACTTAACAAGTTACTAACACCTTTTATGCCCTGATTATCCATGGCCAAACCATCAATAACAACAAGAGGGTCATTACTTGCATTTAATGAAGAACCACCACGAATACGAATCGTAGCACCTCCTCCCGGCGTACCACCATTGGAAATGACACTTACACCCGCAATCTTTCCAGTTATCATATCCTGAGCATTCGTTTGGAGCCCATGATTTAACTCATCTGGCTTCATAGCTACTACGGAACCTGTCAAATCATTTTTCTTAACAGTACCATATCCTATCACTATAGCATCCTGCAATAGAACGGCATTATCTTTTAAAACAATGCGCATTGGCGTAGACTCTGCAGAAACTTTTTGTGATTTATAACCGATAAACGAAATATTAAGAAATGACCCTGGTGCAGCTTTAATTGAAAAATTACCATCAATATCAGTAATAACATTCATTTTACCTCCATCAACGGAAACATTCACACCAATAATAGGTTCACCATTTACATCAATAACTCTACCTGTAACAGTAGATGTTTGTGCAAAAGTACAGACTGACAACATCAGCCCTAAGAATAAAACTAGAATCTTTTTAGAGATTCCAAGATTAACTTGTTTCATGCATCATAAAATTTAAAGTTAACATTATCATTTTTAAAATACGTCCATAAAGAACGTAGAACAACTTCGAAAACAAAAATAGAGTTAAATGACTATTGCTTGTAACAATATGCTCTGATTTGTAGTATTTTTGAATCGCAATCGTTTGCAGAGGCATTGCAGGAATAAATCACCTTTGTACATGAACATTATTGCTCTATCAATTAAATTTGCAATCAAACTTAAAGTCAGTACAATGGATAATATCAAGGCACAAATAACTATTAAGGATATTGCACGTGCATTAAACTGCTCTCCGTCAACAGTGAGTCGTGCACTGAAAGACAGTAAAGATATTAGTAAAGAGACCCGTGAACTGATTAAAAATTACGCGAAGGTACACAATTACAAGCCCAATTTCTTAGCACAAAACTTACGAATGAGCCACACGCATACCATTGGTGTAATTGTTCCACAAATTGTGCATCACTTTTTCTCTTGCGTACTTGACGGCGTAGAAAAGATCGCCTCATCTTCAGGATATAACATGCTTGTTGCTCAATCAGATGAATCTTACGATAAAGAGGTAAATATAGTTCACTCATTCCTTGCTGAAAGAGTTTGTGGCGTGATCACTTCACTTGCTAAAGACACCACTCATTATGAGCATTATCAGGAATTATTGGATAATAATATCCCGATTGTTTTTTACGACCGTATATGCACAGGAGTAAATACTGAAAGAGTAGTTGTTGATGACTATGCCGGAGCTTTTTCTGCAGTTGAATATTTGATACAAACAGGATGCAAACGCATTCTATTTTATACCAGCCCACTGCACATGGAAATATCCAAGAACCGACGCAATGGCTACATGGATGCATTGAGGCATTACAATATCCCGTTCAACGAGGATATGATAAAGATTTGCGATACACGTGAAAAGGCGATTGCTATTACATCTAATATACTGGAACAGGATCAACAAATAAGACCCGATGGCTTCTTTGCTATCAATGATGAAACAGCAAGCGGCATACTCTACAGTTGCAAGGTGATGGGTATAAAAGTACCGGAAGAGGTGAGCATTTGCGGGTTCAGTGACGGTGTCATTGCACAAAGCACTGACCCAAAACTAACTACAGTGGAACAACATGGTAAGGAAGTAGGAGAATGCGCAGTGAAAACACTTATTGAAAAAATACAAGGGAAAGCCCCCAAGAATAGAATTGTTAAGACAAATCTTATTGTAAGAGGCACTACTAAATAAATGAATAAAACTAATATATCATGAAAGCAAAACCAGATTTAAGTTTTTGGAGTCTCTGGAATATAAGTTTCGGATTTTTTGGTGTACAGATTGCGTATGCCTTACAAAATGCTAATATAAGTCGCATCTTTTCAACATTAGGAGCAGATCCCCACAATTTGAGCTATTTTTGGATTCTACCTCCACTTATGGGTATGATTGTACAACCCTTGATAGGTAGAGCCAGCGATAAAACTTGGTGCCGATTCGGGCGCCGTATACCTTATTTATTTGTGGGATCATTAGTTGCGATCATCATCATGGTATTACTTCCCAACGCAGGTAGTTTTGTAAAATATATTGATGCAATGGCATTCGGCATTATTGCATTAATGATGCTGGACGTATCTATTAACATGGCTATGCAGCCATTTAAAATGATGGTGGGCGATTTAGTAAATGAAAAACAAAAAGGACTAGCCTACTCTATCCAAAGCTTCCTCTGCAATGCAGGATCTTTGATGGGCTATTTCTTCCCTTTTATCTTCACAGCTATAGGTATTAAAAACATAGCTGCCAAGGGTCTTGTCCCCGATTCAGTGATATGGTCTTTTTATTGTGGAGCTTTCCTGCTTATCCTTTGTGTCATATACACAACTGCCAAAGTTCATGAAATGCCTCCAAAGGAATTTGCCGAGTATCATGGCTTTAAAGAAGAAAAGGAAAGTGATAAAAGCAAGAAAGATAGTTTCATTACTCTAATTGCTCATGCTCCAAAGGCTTTTTGGACAGTGGGACTCGTACAATTCTTTTGTTGGGCGGCTTTTATGTATATGTGGACTTATACCAACGGCGCCATTGCTGATAATATCTGGCATACACAGAATACGGCATCAGCTGCATATCAGGACGCCGGTAATTGGGTAGGAATATTATTCGCTGTTCAGGCAATAGGCTCGGTATGCTGGGCTATAGTCATTCCTTTATTCAAAAGCCACAAACTAGCCTATGTGATTAGTTTGATTATAGGTGGAATAGGTTTCTTATCGATCTATTTCATTACAGATCAATATATGTTGTTTATAAGCTACTTCCTCATCGGTTGCGCTTGGGCAGCTATGCTGGCATTGCCATTTACAATAGTCACCAATGCTGTCAGTGGTAAAAATATGGGAACATACTTAGGATTATTCAATTGCACAATCTGTGTTCCTCAAATCATTGCAGCTATCCTAGGTGGATTATTGTTACAGTCGGTTGGAGGGAAACAAGCAGGAATGTTATTCATTGCGGGCATCTTCCTATTTATTGGTGCTCTATGTGTGAATGGAATTAAAGAAACAATTGCCGAAAAATGAATGAATCTATGAAACGTTATTTAAAAGGTGATAGTTGGAATATTATCGAAGAAGATTTTCATCCCAATTTACAAAGAAATACGGAAAGTATTTTTACTATCGGTAACGGTAGAATGGGACAAAGAGGGAACTTTGAAGAAACTTACACCGGTGATACGTTGAAAGGATCATACGTTGCAGGTACTTGCTTCATGGATAGGACACGCGTGGGATGGTGGAAAAATGGATTTCCAAAATATTATTCATGCATGCCGAATGCTCCTTATTGGAGTGGCGTAAATGTGCGCTTGATCGATGAAGAGCTGAATTTGGATCAATGGGATATACAACAATTTAGCAGAAAGCTGGACATGCGAAATGGGATCAGCAATCGCTCTACTATTGTTACTTCACCCAAAGGAAACATTTTGAGTATTAGCATACAGCACTTCTATAGCATGACACATCGAGACTTGTGTTTAATTCGTTACTCTGTGGCTTCCATTAACTATACGGGAAAAATATCATTAGTTCCATTTATTAATGGAGATGTCATTCATGAAAGTAGCAACTTCAATGAAAAAATGTGGAGTATACTGAGGACTGAAACAAATAACAATCAGGCATCTATATGGGTACAAACCAAACGAGGCAACTCACAAATTTGTTGTGCAGAAGAGGCTGACCTATCAAAGAACGGACAAACGATAAATACTCGACCTATACGCATTGAAAAAGAAAAGATTGTTGGATTTTCATTAGGTGCTGAAGTAAAACCGGGAGATAATTTAATTCTGACTAAATATACCGCTATTGCGTCAAATCTTTATCATCAGCAAGACAATCTGATGGCTGATGCAATCAGCGAATCGTCTGAAGCTAAAAGCATTGGATGGGACAAGCTTTACGAAGAACAGACGAACTATTGGCATCACTTTTGGGAAACTCATGATGTGATTATTGAAGGAGATAATGATGCACAACAAGCTATTAGATACAATATATTTCAATTAAAACAAAACTTTCCCGGTGACGATCCACGTTTGAACATTGGCGCAAAAGGCTTTAGTGGCGAGAAATATGGAGGAAATACTCAATGGAATACAGAATTATGTGTTGTCCCTTATTGCCTGATAGGAGTGGAAAGCAAAATGGCACGAAGCTTATTGCTCTATCGTTACTACCAATTGCCGAAAGCTATTGAAAATGCTCAGAAACTGGGGTTTAAGGATGGAGCTGCTCTATTTCCAATGGTCACAATGGATGGTGAAGAGCATCACAATGAATGGGAAGTTACATTCGAAGAGATTCATCGTAATGCTATAATCATACATGTTATCAACTACTACCTTGAATGTACCAATGACAAAGAATATGTTGCTCAATATGGTTTGGAAGTAATGATTGCCATCTGTCGTTTTTGGAATCAACGTGTCACTTTCTCCGGACGCAATCAAAAATACATGCTACTTGGAGTAACCGGACCGGATGAATATGAAAACAATGTAGATAATAACTGGTATACCAACTACAGTTGCATCAAAAATATTTCTTTCACAATTGATTGCCTGCGGATGGTTGAGCATGACTATCCTGATAGTTACAAAAAAGTGACTGAAAAGACTGAATTCAAGGCTAAAGAAACAGAACGATGGAAAGACATTATAGAAAGGATGTATTTACCATCTGATGAAGAATATAATATTTATGTGGAAGAAGACGGATACATGGATAAAGATTTAAATACCGCCGATTGTATTCCTCAAAATGAACGCCCAATATCACAACATTGGTCATGGGACCGCATTCTACGCTCCTGCTACATTAAACAAAGCGATGTTTTATTGGGAATGTATCTTTATGGGAATGACTTTGACAAGGATACCATCCAAAGGAACTATCACTTTTATGAACCGAAAACCCTTCATGAATCATCTTTGAGCTATTTTGTGCATAGTATTTTAGCTGCCAGAATCGGTGAAACGGAAAATGCCTATCAATATTTTCTTTTGGCAAATCGCTTAGATTTGGATGATTACAATAATGACGTGAGTGAAGGTGTGCATATCACAAGCATGCCGGGGAGCTGGTTGGCATTAGCAGAAGGATTTGCTGGAGTTGTTTTTAAAAAGGGGGTATTACATTGTGCACCTATCATTCCTAAAAAATGGGACAGCTATAGCTTATGCATCAACTTAAAAGACAAACTCTTAACACTAAAAGTAACGCAAATAGACATTACATTCACTTATCAAGGACAAATATCCCAAAACATTGTAGTTTATGACAAGAATGTGATACTGCCGAGCAATGGGAAAAGCACTACAATAACGAGGGTGTAAATATTTTTTGAGCGTTGCATGACGTTATCCGTGCAACCTCTTCTTCATCCATCCCATATATTTCAGCCACTTTTTTCAGTGTATATATAATATATGAACTCTCATTACGCCGTCCACGATAAGGCACCGGCGTCAAATATGGACAGTCAGTTTCCAACACAATACGTTCTATAGGAATATGAGGTAATACATCAGGCAATGAACTTTTTTTGAAAGTGACCACACCATTGATTCCCAAATAGAATCCTTCAAATTGAAGTAATCTGTTTGCCTCTTCTTCCGTACCCGTAAAACTATGAAATATGCCGTTCAAAGAAGGTACATATTGCTGACCAACAATTTCAACTGTTTCATTAAACGCTTCACGACTATGAATCACAATCGGTAAATGACAATCTATCGCCCACTCTATTTGTTTCGAGAAAGCATCACATTGCTCTTTACGAAAAGTTTTATCCCAATAAAAGTCTAGTCCTATCTCCCCAATACCAACAAATGAATGCTGCTTGCTTAACTGTTTTTTTAACAATGCCAGCTGGTTGCTGTAATCATCATCAACCTCTGTGGGATGCAAACCTAACATTGGAAAGCAATAGTCAGGATATTTCTCAACCATCTTCAACAAAAGCGAAAGAGATTTCACATCTATATTAGGTAAATACAAACGAGAAATGCCAACCTGACGACATCTCTCTACTGCTGCGTCACGGTCGTCATCAAATTCTTCTACAAATAAATGTGAATGAGTATCTATTATTTCCATTACATATTGCGATTAAGTAACCTTTCCGAAAGATTTTTCAATTCGCACTTTTGTTCGGCAGGCAGACTTACCTTTTCAAGATACTGTAAACCATTATTGTAATACTCTTTCATTTTTTCAAGACAGAATTCTTTCACTCCTATCTTATTATATAGTTCTGTTACAGCAATAATCTTCTCTGTATTCACAAACACATCCCTATTAATCCACCCAATCAATTGCAACTTCGTATCAGCATCAGCCATTTCTAATGCCTTAATCAATAAATAGGTCTTCTTATTACACAGAATGTCACCTCCCAGGTTTTTCCCAAACACTTGAGGATCTCCATAAACATCCAAATAATCATCCATTAGTTGAAATGACAGACCTATCTGTATACCAAAATTATACAAAGCACTGGCATCTTTAGCTGAAGCTCCGCCTAACAATGCGCCTATCTTCAACGAAGCAGCCAACAATACAGATGTTTTCAATCGTATCATTGTGATGTATTCCTCCTCACTGACATCATCACGATGTTCATAATCCATATCAAATTGCTGTCCTTCACATACTTCAAGGATCGCATCACTAAATACATCAAATATTTCGTTTTTCTTTTCAGACTTTGTCATCGCCAGATATTTGTAAGCCAACACCAACATTGCATCTCCGCTTAAGATTGCAGCATTGGCACTCCACTTTTTATACACAGTAGGTTTACCTCTACGACGCTCCGACTGATCCATTAAATCGTCATGTAACAGAGTAAAATTGTGACATATTTCCATTGCAAATGCAGTAGAAAGAAATGTATGAATTTCTTTTTTATAAAGATTGGCAGCCATCAACATCAGAATAGGACGAACTCGCTTACCTCCCAAAGACAAATCATATACAATAGGATCATACAAGCTCTGAGGAGATCTAGCATACTTTTGTTCTGATATATATTGATTAATTAATTTTGAAAATTCTTCATACGTATACATAATCGTTCTTATTTTTTAATTTCCTAATTTAAATACAACCGGTACCGAATATCGCATGCGCACAGCATGTCCGGCTTGCATTCCGGGACGCCACCTAGGCATCATTTTTATCACATGCAAAGCTTCTCTATCAAGCAAAGGATGAGCACTTCTCAGTATCTCAGCATTCGTCACCGATCCATCCTTATTCACATTAAATTGTACAATGACTCTTCCTTGAATGCCTGCTTCTTCAGCGGCTTCCGGATAACGCACATGCCTACGAATAAAATTAAGCAATGCCATTTCTCCACCAGGGAATTCAGGCATATAAAAATTTACATCTTGTTCTTGCTGTGTGGTTATAGCTTCGTCATCATGTTGACTGAACTGC
The DNA here is from genome assembly GCA_002315435.1 of Bacteroidales bacterium UBA1794. Lineage (GTDB taxonomy): Bacteria > Bacteroidota > Bacteroidia > Bacteroidales > Bacteroidaceae > DCFW01. Next base: position 113,553 of record DCFW01000003.1, on the reverse strand, counting down.
ACTGAAAAATGGGTTGTGATCATTACTGTTGTAACACCATTGCCCGCGGAATTATCCTCGACTGGAGATTCTTCTGTTTGAGCTATTTTATTATATTCTTCTTTCGTGGGAAGTTGATCTGAAAATGTAGCAGCGTCAGTAGCAGACTTTAAAGAATGCTTTATGGGCTGTTGTATCGTTATAGGAGCCATAGCCTCACGAGGTTCCGTTGAAGAATGCATTATCCATTCATTTGCTGTTGCCGGTATGCGTATTTGCATTATAGCCAATAGCAAACAGCTTGATATGATAAAACCAAGCAGCAGAAACTGAGGACGCTTATGCTCTAAATCAAGCTTATATGCTTTCTTCTCTTCCATGATACTACAAATATAACAGTTAAAACCTGAAAAGAATAGGAGCATTGACTTTTTTTAATTCTTTATTCACGACTAAAGAAATGTTTTCACGTTATTATAGATATGGAAAATTAGTTTTATCTTTGAACCCGATTTATGAATGAATATATATCACAACAATTAACTAGAATTACTCTGTGTATTTTCAGTTCATTCAAGATCAAACAATACATCTTCATAGATGCAAAACTAGTATCGACTCTAAAAAAGGATATAGACAAATGAAAAAAATTATCATAGCAATAGACGGTTATTCGTCGTGTGGGAAAAGTACAATGGCAAAAGATCTGGCTAAAGAAATAAATTATATCTATGTTGATACAGGTGCCATGTACAGAGCCGTTACACTCTATGCATTACGAAAAAGTTTATTTATTGATAATCAGCCTAATATAAGTGCATTAAATGGCGAAATAAAAAATATAAACATATCTTTCTCACTAAATCCACAAACAGGAGCTCCTGTCACATTACTGAATGGAGAAGATGTAGAAAATGAGATTAGAGGAATGGAGGTTTCTTCATATGTCAGTGCTATTGCTACTATTGATTTTGTTCGATCATTTCTTGTAGAGCAACAACAGCAGATGGGAAAAGAAAAAGGTCTTGTTATGGACGGACGTGACATTGGCACCGTTGTGTTTCCAAAGGCTGAATTAAAAATATTCGTTACGGCATCAGCTAAAGTAAGAGCTCAACGACGCTATGATGAGTTGAAGAATAAAGGTGTAGCTGCTGATTTTAATGAAATATTAAATAACGTTCAAGAACGAGACTACATAGATTCGCATCGCGAAGTAGCTCCACTTAGAAAAGCTGATGATGCCATTGAGCTGGACAATACGAATCTAACTCTTCACGAACAGAAAGAATGGCTATTGGAACGATATAAAGATGTAATTGAAAAGGCATGATTAAGATTGAAATAGATAAAAGTTCAGGCTTCTGTCATGGTGTGGTCAGTGCCATCCGAAAAGCAGAAGAGGAACTAAACAATGGTGATGTGCTTTATTGCTTAGGCGACATTGTACACAACAGCCGTGAAGTAGAAAGATTACGTACGCTAGGACTTGTAACTATTGATCATGACCAATTCAAAGAACTGCATAATGTAAAGGTTTTATTACGTGCACATGGCGAACCTCCCGAAACATACGAGATTGCTAATCGTAACAATATTCAAATCATTGATGCGACCTGTCCTGTGGTATTACAGTTGCAGAAACGGATAAAGCAACAATATTGCCACAGTGCACATCACGATGAACAAATTGTAATATACGGAAAGAATGGTCATGCTGAAGTACTAGGCTTAGTGGGACAAACGAATAGAACAGCCATCGTAATTGAGACTACAGAAGAGGTGAAAAATCTCGATTTCTCTAAAGATATATGCCTGTATTCACAAACAACTAAATCGTTAGACGAATTCAGAAAGATAGTAGATTACATTCAAAAAAATATCTCTCCTAATGCTTCTTTCCAATATTTTGATACAATCTGTCGACAAGTAGCCAACAGAATGCCCCATATAAGAACTTTTGCTGAAGAACATGACCTAATATTCTTTGTCAGTGGGAAAAAGAGTTCTAACGGAAAAGTCCTATTCAATGAATGTAAGAAAGTAAATCCACGTTCTATACTTATTGACAGCGAAGAGCAAATAACTCGAGATATGATTTCTAATGCTACAAGCATTGGCATCTGTGGAGCAACGTCAACCCCCAAATGGTTAATGGAAGACATCGAGCAGAAAATAAAAGATCTAATAACATCGAACGTTGAAAAATCTCAAGACTCTTCTAAAGAGTAGATGAGCAAAAGTCAGAACCGATATTATCCTTTAATCAAAGAAAGCAAAAAAGGGGAGCTCTCATAGAACTCCCCAAAGACATAATGTCCTTATAACTTTTTAAAAATATCAGAAATTAGTTTTCTTCACCTCAAAATATGCTTGTGGATGCAAGCAGGCTGGGCAAACCTGAGGTGCTTCTTTACCTACATGAATATATCCGCAATTACGGCATTGCCATACAACTTCTCCGTCTTTCGCAAATACTTTTGCTGCCTCTACATTTGCGACAAAAGCACGATATCTGTCTTCGTGTCCCTTCTCAGCAATGCAAATATTGCGATACATTGCAGCTATTGCAGGGAAACCTTCTTGCTCAGCTACATCTGCACAATGAGGGTAAAGCTCTGACCATTCTTCATATTCACCAGCTGCTGCTGCTTGTAAATTGTCTACAGTCTTACCAATAACCCCGGCAGGATAAGTAGCCGTAATTTCAACAGAGCCACCCTCTAAGAATTTAAACATACGCTTTGCATGTTCTTTTTCTTGATCAGCCGTTTCCGTAAAGATAGCAGCAATCTGCTCATATCCTTCTTTCTTTGCTACACTTGCAAAATAGGTGTAACGATTACGTGCTTGAGACTCACCAGCAAATGTCATTAATAAATTTTTCTCTGTCTGAGTTCCTTTAATACTTTTAGCCATAATTATATAAGTTAATAAGTTGAATATTCAAATGATAAAAGATAAACAATACAGCAATAAAATTGTTCATCTCTAAAAAGAAAAATAATGCATATACTCTCATAATTCCTTATTTTTTCCTTTCTTTGTTGTATGATAAAGCCAAGAAGAGACATAAAGAAAAGAATAATAAAATGGATCAGTATTTCGCTATTGAGTCCCATTGTGATATTCTTTCTCACCACACTACTACTATTATTGCCTCCTGTGCAGAACTTCATGCAAAGGCAAATCACTCAATATGTCTCAAAAAAATCAGGAATGCATATCACTATCGAAAGAGTGCTCATCACTCCATTTCTGAATCTAGAGATGAAAAAAGTATGTATAATAGCTCCAACAGACACTCTTTTAAAAGCACAGAATCTATCAGCAGAGTTAGGACTAAAACATATTTTCAGGAAAAAAATCAATATAAAAAGAATTACTCTCAATGGTATTTCGATAAACACCATCAATCTTATCAAAGGTACCCATATTGAAGGTAAATTGGGACAAGCTATTCTGCAATCGGGGCAACTTAACATAAAACAAGGAAGAGCTTTTCTTGCTAATACATCTATCAGCGATGCAGCCGTAAGAATAAATTACATAGACACCATTAAATCACCAAAGGATACTACATCCAGAAATCCTTTTACTCGAATATCTAGTGGGAAAATTCATTTACACAACGTATATGTATCACTTGTTCTGCCGGTTGAGAAGCAACGGATTTCCACAATGATCGGAGATGCCAATTTGCAACACATCAATATTAATTTAATTGATAAAACTTATTTTGTTGAAAAGTTTGTAGTGCAACATACCAACTTTGATTACAATGCCATACGAACAATGAATCAAATAACGACAGAAATAAACAACCTGTCACTATACAATACATACATTGATCTGAAACGCCAATCATACCAATTGAAGAACCTGCTGGCAAATATCAAAAAGATAAAGTACAGGGAAAAAGAGATTGTACCTAAATCAGGACTTGATCCTTCATTTATTATAATGAAACATACCTTACTTGAAGCTCATTCTCTATCATATTGTGGCAGAAACATAAAAGCAAAGATCACTCATCTCAGTACAAGTGAACGCTCAGGAATTACAATTACAGAATGTAATGCAGATCTTGAATCAAATGTAAATACAATCTACTTACATAATTTCTACTTGAATACTCCAAACTCTGAAATATTTGCAAAAGGGGAATTACCCTGGAGGATTATGGAAAAGAAGCATAAGGGAGCTTTTGTTGCAAACCTCACAGCCTATATAGGAAAGCAGGACTTATTACTCATGGCAGGACAAATTCCTGATAATTTAAAAAAGAATATGCCTTTCAAGCCATTAAGGATAAAGGCTTCTATTAGTGGTAGCATAGATAATTTAAATTTAAAAAGTCTTGATGCAGAAATGCCTGGAGTTGCATCACTGCAAGCACAGGGAGTATTTAAATTCATTACAAACAAACTACGCCGCGACATTTCATGCAAAATGAATGCCCAACTTTACAATACAAATTTCTTATCCTCTATTACAGGCAATAAGCCAGGAAAATCATTTACGATACCTAACGGGATCTCTCTCAATGGGATATTCAACATGAACAAAAATGACTGCTATGTTGATGCCTCAATGAATCAAGATGCAGGAAAAATAAAGCTTAAAGCTAATTACAATATAATATCAAAAGCATATAAAGCCGATCTGGACATAGACAACGTACAATTACATAATTTTCTACCTCAGGATTCCATATATGATTGTACCCTTCAATTAAAAGCGACAGGAAAAGGATCTGATCTTTATTCCAAGTATACTGATATGAATTTAGAGCTTAACCTAATCAAGCTAAGCTATAAAAAATACATTGCAGACAACAGCCATATTGAAATTTCGTTACACAATCATCAAGCAATAATGAAACTATCAAGCAAAAACGAATTAATAAATATGACCTCTGATATACAGGCAACTATTAATCGTAAAGAATGGTTAGGCAATGTCTCACTAAACATTTGGGATGCTGATTTAAGAAAGTTAGGCATTGTAAATGATGATCTAAACAAACATTTTGTATTTGCACTCGATGCTTCTGCGGAACCACATAGAACCAGCGTTGACATGCATTCTGATGACATGGAAATCTCTCTGGAAAGTAAACAACAAATACAAACTCTGGTATCACAATGCAGCAGTTATGGAGCAACATTAATAAAACAAATAAAAGAAAAGAAGGTAAATCAAGCAAAACTAAAAAAACTGTTGCCATCATCAAACATTATATTGCAGATGGGTCCCAATAATTTTCTTTCTCATAGAATAGACCAAATGAAAGGAATTACATTCAACAGAGTGAGAGCAAATGTCACAACCTCAATGGTTGATGGAATTAAGGGCAATTTAATAAGCAATGCATTAAGAATAAAAACATTCCAACTAGATACTGTTTCTTTGAATCTTGCCCAGGATTCATTGGGAATAAAAATGAATGCTATTGTAAACAACAGTAAGAAGAACAATTATACATTCACGGCTAGAGCAGACGGCTATCTTCACAAAGATACAGCAAGAATATTACTTACTATATTAGACGAAAACAAAAGGGAAGGTGCACGAATTGGAATATTGGGACATATTCAAGAGGGCAATATAAACTTAAAATTTTATGATGATAAGCAGATATTCGCGTTCCGTCCTTTTCATGTAAATGAGGATAATATGGTGTCTATTAATCGTGATGGAAGAGTATATGTAAATGTGAATTTGAAAGATGATATTGGTACGGAAATTGACATACATTCAAATGATTCTATTCAATACAAACAATTTCTTACTCTGAATGTCAAAAACCTGAATGTCACCGATATAGTACAGTCGCTCCCCTACCTTCCTCATGTCGGAGGACTATTAAATGCTCAATTCTCATACATCGAGAAAGGTAAGAAATTTATTGTACATTCAAAAGCTGAAATATTGGAAGCATCATACAATGATGCAGAACTAGGCGATTTAAAGATGGAAGCAACTTATTTGCCTGATACTATAGCCAACCGCCACATTGTCTTCGGAAAACTTAATCGTAATAATGTAGAAATATTCCGAGGTGGAGGCATTTATGATGCTAGCGGAGAAGGTAGTATTGCAGGTATCAGAGCAACGGTGAAGCATTTCCCTCTAAACATGCTGGAAAGTTTAGTGCCTAACAGGATGGCGGCATTGAGAGGTGAAGTAAATGGTCAACTTCATGCCAAAGGTACTGTTGAATCACCTGTCATAAATGGTTCTCTTTCTCTGGACTCTGCATCGGCATATGTTCCTTCTGTTGGTACAATGCTACGCCTAGACAATAAGCAGGTCAATCTTGTAAATAATAAATTGACGTTCGATAATTTCAATATTTATTCCTCAGGCAAGAATCCGTTTACGATTTCAGGAGATGTAAACGTCAAGAAACTTACGGATATAGAAGCCGATTTACATTTGACAACAAAGAACTATGAACTTGTCAATGCAAAACAAAGTAGAGAATCAATACTTTTCGGTAAATTATATTTGAATCTGAACTCTACACTGACAGGCAACATCAATAATCTGAAGATGAGAGGGGATATGAGAATACTGAGGAATACAGACATTACATATGTATTAAAAGATTCAAAAGCAACGGTACAAAACCGATTGAATAGCATGGTGTCTTTCGTCAACTTCGGTGATACTACTACTGTTGAAAATGCTCAAGAAAATTATTCATTGGGTGGAATGGACTTACTACTTAACATCAACATTGACAATAACGTACAAGCTGCAGCATTTCTTGATCCGCAAGGTAACAGCCGCGTGGAACTCGAAGGTGGAGGAAACTTAACGATGCGTTATACACAAGAAGAGGGAGAAATATACTTAACCGGACGTTACACTCTAACAAACGGGTTACTGAAATATGAGATGCCTATGATTCCATTAAAAGACTTCACCATCAAAAAGGGAAGCTATGTGGATTGGACTGGAAAAATGATGAGTCCCACTCTCAACATCAATGCATATGAACAAGTAAAAGCGAGTGTAACAAGCACAAGCAATAGCTCTAGATTGGTCAATTTCAACGTAATGGTTGCCCTTACAAACACGTTCAGCAACCTAAATATTGTCTTTGATCTTGATGCGCCGGAAGATCTTACGATGAAAAGCGAACTAAGTGCACTTACATCAGAAGAACGCAGCAAACAAGCTATCACTCTTTTGGCAACAGGCATGTATGGTGGCAGTAATGGATACAATGTAAATGATGCGCTTACCAATATCCTTCAAAAAGAGATCAATCAAGTTGCAGGAAGTGCCTTTAAGAAAACGAATTTCTCTATTGGTGCTGAATCAAGCAACAATAGTGCCGGCTCCGGATTATCATCAATGGATTACTCTTACAAATTCTCTAAAAAATTCTTTAATAACAGAGTTAGTGTAGTTGTAGGAGGGACAATTATCAGCAACGATAATACATCTACCAGCAATAATAACGATTCATTCGTCAATAATTTGTCTTTAGAATACCAACTGGATAACGCCGGTACGCATTATGTACGTTTATTTCATAATAAGAATTACGAAAGTCTTCTTGAAGGAGAAATCATTGAGACTGGTGTGGGATACGTTTTACGCAAAAACATGAATCGCTTAAGAGACATCTTTAAGTTCAATATTCTAGCACCATTTACAACTAAGAATGATTCATTAAAGAACATTCCCCAAAAGAAAGAACAAAAATGAAAAACATATATATACTTATATTGTTTATTGCCTTTACGGCCTGCTCCACAGCTAAGCATTTGCCGGCTGACGATTACCTCTACACCGGAATGAAAATAGAAGTGGTCGGAAACAAAGAGGCAAAGTCTATCAATGACGATGCGATGGAAGAAATCAATGCAGCATTAACTATCACTCCTAACAATGCTATTTTCGGAAGCGGGTCAAAACGTTGGCCGATTCCTTTCGGTTTGTGGATGTATAATTTACTCTACAAATACAACAAGGGACCGCTTGGATGGATTAAAAAGAAAATTGCGGCCGAACCTGTATTGCTTTCATATGTAAATGTGGATGTACGTGCTAAAACATCAACAAACTTACTTCATGACTATGGATTCTTGCGAGGTTCAGTCACTGCCAAAGAAGTGAAGAAGAAACGCAAATGCAAAGTGCATTATATAATAGATTTAGGGCATCCATTCATTATCGATTCAATCCAGTATACAGGGTTTCAAAAAGATATTGATTCGCTTATAAATGCAAACCCGAAAGACAAATTCATAGAAAAAGGACAATTGTTTTCTATCATGAACTTAGGGAATGAACGTAATCGCATTGTAGACATTCTGAGGAACAAAGGATATTACTACTTCCGCAGCGATTATATCACATTTGAAGCAGATACTGTTAATTCGCCTGGGAAGATAATGTTACGCATATTCCCTCGTAAGGACGTAAGCAAAGCTGTATATAAGAAATGGTATCCGGGGAAAAGAAGCATATCTATTACATCTGAAAATATGCCTGTCGGTATGCCGATGGACTCAACCATCTATAAAGACATCACAATATATCATCTAGGCAAACTCATTGTGAAGCCATCCATTCTTTACAACAACTTCAGACTAATGCCCAATAAGACCTATTCAGTTTCTCGGGAAGAGCGTACGATGAGTAGATTTGCACGGCTCAATGTATTTAGGAGTACAAATATCTCATACACTCCGGTGACTGATTCCAAAAAGAATCTATTGGACATACAATTGAATGCCGTTACAGAACAAAGATATTCATCAGAACTTAATTTTGACTTTGTATCTAAAAGCAATGATCAATTAGGTCCGGGAACCACTTTCACCTTAAGTAAAAGAAATATTTTCAAAGGTGGAGAATTATTATCACTAACATTAAAAGGCAGCTATGAATGGCAAAAGACAGGTAGTACCAAAACATACAATAATGGAGACAAGTCTTTACTTAATTCATGGGAAATGGGTACAACCTTGTCACTGACAATACCTAGATTGCTATTACCGCATGAATCAGAAAAAGAGCGAAGAGGTACGCCAAATACATCTTTCGAATTGAGTTTTGATCGTTTAAACCGCGCACATTACTTTCGAATGATTTCATTAAACAGTGATATGAATTATAATTTTCAACCAACAAAATACAAACAATACACTATCACGCCACTTAGCTTGACTTTTAATTTGTTACGTGCAAAGACTGCAACATTCGATTCTATCATGAATGCCAATCCCGGACTTTCACTAAGCTTGTCAAACAAATTCATACCGGCAATGAAATTTGCATATACTTACGACAATGCTACCGACCAAACAAAACGGAATCACATTTGGTGGAACACCACATTCAAGTCTGCAGGCAACATTGTATCACTGGGGTACAAAGCTTTTGGAAAAAGTTTTAATGAGGAGAAGCAAATATTTAATAACCCCTTCGCACAATTCCTTAAGTTTACATCCGAGCTACGGTATAATATGAAGATTTCACGTTCAGCATCTTTAGTTACTCGGTTCTTTGGAGGAGTCATTTGCAGTTATGGAAATTCAGATGTTGCTCCTTATTCCGAACAATTCTACATAGGTGGATCAAACAGCTTAAGAGCATTTACCATCCGCTCTATCGGACCTGGAAAATACAAACCGGATGAAAGTTATACATACTCTTACATGGACCAAACCGGAGACCTCAAACTGGAAGCAAATGTGGAATATCGATTTAAAATTGCCGGTAGCCTATGGGGGGCACTATTCACTGACATGGGTAATATCTGGGGACTTCGTGAAGATAGTTCACGTCCCGGAAGTCGCATAAACTTTAATCGTTTACCAAGTGACTTGGCACTGGACACCGGATTCGGATTGCGTTATGACTTTTCATATCTTGTTCTGAGAATAGATGCCGGATATGCATTGCACGTACCCTATGACACTGAAACAAATGGTTATTTCAACATGCGAAGCAGTTTCAAAGATGCAGTAGGCATCCATTTTGCTATAGGATATCCCTTCTAATACTAACGACACAGACGAATTATCACTCAAAAGAGTAGAATAAACAATAAATAGAGATCACGGGTGATATTCTGAATTTAATTAAGCATTATTCCACATACAATGATGTAATAATCAGCAATTTTATGCAAAAGTATTAACAGATAAATATTATTGCTTTATGAAAAAGCTTATTACACTTGTTGTAACATATTTCATTTCATGCTATATGGTTCAATCCCAAAGTAATTATTTCTATTCCAAGGCTGTTTGGAAAGACAACACAAATATTCCTATCAATGCACACGGTGGAGGCATACTCTTTGACAAGGGAACTTACTATTGGTATGGAGAACACAAAAGCGAAAACACAACGACTGCATTGAAAGGTGTTTCATGCTATTCGTCCACAGATCTATATCATTGGAGAAATAGAGGCATTGCATTACAAGTAAGTTCTGATCCTAACAGCGACATAGCAAAAGGATGTATACTGGAACGCCCGAAAGTCATATACAACCCTACTACAAAAAAGTTTGTTATGTGGTTTCATCTTGAACTGCGTGACAAAGGATACGATTCTGCTCGTGCTGGTGTAGCTGTAAGCTCTTCGCCTGAAGGACCGTTCACATACATTGAATCTAAACGTGTCAACGCAGGAATCTATCCGGAAAATATGCCTACTGAAGATCGCAACTATAGTTTCTCGGCTGAACAAAATAAAGAATGGTGGACACCTGAATGGTATAGTGCCATCCGTCGAGGCATGTTTGTAAAGCGGGACTTTAAAGAGGGACAAATGTCAAGAGACATGACTCTCTTTGTAGATGATAACGGTAAAGCATATCACATTTACTCTTCAGAAGACAATCTCACACTGCAAATAGCTGAACTAAGCGACGATTATCTTACTCACAGCGGCAAGTATTTCAGAATTGCTCCGGGAGGACATAATGAAGCTCCTGCCATAATGAAATACAATGGCACATATTGGATGATCACATCCGGATGTACCGGCTGGGAACCGAATGCTGCACGACTATTTTCTGCCTCCAATATATATGGACCGTGGAAACAATATGATAACCCGTGTCAAGGGACCAACAAAGAAAAGACATTTGGAGGACAAAGTACTTTTCTTCTACCGGTTGAAGGACTCAAAAATGCATACATCTTTATGGCAGATGAATGGCGTCCCAAGCATCCTATTGATTCACGATACATCTGGCTTCCTGTACTATTTAAGAATAATATTCCATATATTGCATGGATACCCAAATGGAACTTGGATGTATTCACAAAAAGGAATTAACACATAAAATTTATATTATGAAAAGACAGTTTCTACTGATTTGTACATTGCTTTTGCTTGTCCCATTTTCTTCTGAAGCTAAGAACAAAAGCAAAGAAATTAACACGCGCACCTATTGGTGCAATACTTTATACAAAATTGCAGCTCCCGTACTCAGCAACATGAGTAAGGGTGAACTGCAAAAGAACATGCTGGTAGAACTTAGCCCCACATGGGACGGTCGTGATAAACGGGTTACTTATATGGAAGCATTCGGACGTACAATGGCCGGTGTAGCTCCATGGCTTTCTCTACCGGATGATGATTCGCCGGAAGGTGCTCAACGCAAGCAATTGCGCGAATGGGCACTTAAGAGTTATGCGAACGCAGTTGATCCCAATAGTCCTGACTATTTATTATGGAGGAAGGAAGGCCAGCCACTTGTAGATGCAGCCTATATTGCAGATAGTTTCCTGCGAGCATATGACCAACTATGGGTACCACTTGACAGTATCACCAAACAACGTTACTTCACAGAGTTTATGCAATTAAGACGTGTAGATCCTCCTTATACCAATTGGGTTCTGTTCTCTGCTACAATAGAAACATTCCTAATGAAAGCAGGAGCTCCTTATGACAAATATCGCATCAATTCAGCACTTCGCAAGATAGAAGAATGGTATGTAGGCGATGGATGGTATTCCGATGGTCCTCACTTTGCCTTCGATTACTATAATAGCCATGTGATACAACCCATGTATGTAGAGTGTTTAAAGGAAGCAATTAATCACCATGAAACATCAATAGCCACTCCTGATCGTTATAACAAAGCCCTGAAACGTATGCAAAAGTACGGAATCATACTCGAGCGATTCATTTCTCCTGAAGGCACCTACCCTGTCATCGGACGTTCCATACCTTATAGATTATCGGTCTTTCAGCCGCTAGGGTTACTTGTATGGCACAAGCAACTGCCCAAGGGTCTGCATCCGGCACAAGTACGCTGTGCATTGACTGCGGTAATGAAAAGAATGTTCAGCGACAACCGTAACTTCAACGAGAAAGGTTTTCTCACTATCGGAGTCAATGGGCATCAAGCTGATTGTGCTGATTGGTATACCAACAATGGCAGTCTTTATATGACAACCATGGGATTCCTCCCACTAGGCTTACCTGCCAATGATCCATTTTGGACAGATCCTGATGAGGATTGGACATCCAAGAAAGTATGGGAAGGTGCACCGTTTCCTAAAGACCACGCCTATACAGAATAAGAATAGCATCTCTTCAATGAATGTAGTTACTTGATTGACCCATAATACATAATCTGAACAACTACATAGTATAGCTCTATCGAATCATTTTCAGTTTAGATTCGATAGAGCTTCTTTATCTACAATTGATAAAAAAACAAATGCTGATCTTATCTAAAAGACTCATTCCGGTTATTTCTTCTGCATACATAAATGAATGCTTTCACATGATTCATTAAAAGGATAGAACTTTGATTTAACGTTTGTACATTTGAGTTTGCATATTAAGCATTTTCTTCATAACTTGCGAACGTTTTATCAGTGGGTACTATTCACTTTTAATGATCTCTTTTCGATAAACGGGAAATACATTCTATTCAAGTAAATCAAATTAAAACTAGATATGAGTAAACAACTATCTAAAACGGAATTTATTACAAGAAGATTCAAACTATATTACAAACTTATTCAAAGGAGACAACGCTACGGAATGCCTCCTCCTTCATTAAATACAGATTCATGTATTTGCAAAAATTGCGGACATCACTTTTATGGTAACGTTTGCAATAAGTGCGGTCAAGGAAGAAACATTCCTCGAATCACCTATAAAAATACGATCAAGAACTTCTTTAGTATCATGTTCCATATCAATCATGGCTTTTGGCTAACCTCCATGGAACTACTTTATCGACCGGGATACATGATTAAAGATTACATTGCCGGTAAACGTATCCGTTACTATCATCCTTTTGCGATGCTGTTCGTTGTTGGAGCCATCTACATCATCATGGCCGAACTGATGTATCCGAATATTATGAAAAAGAAGCAACTTGAAAATATGTCCGGCTCTGAACGAATAGAGCTGGTAAAAGAAGGACTTCAATGTCAATATGGTCAAGAAGATAACAATTTAAACAAACAAAACATCAACGTGGCTTTAGCGACTATTAATAAAATCAATAATCAAAAGAATCAACAAGATAAAGTCGACAATGATAAAGACGATGATAAAGAAGACAAAGAGGACAACAAAAAGAAACAGAAACTTCTAAAAGAATATCATACGGTAGAGAAAGTCCTATCCAATTTCTCCATTAACAATTCTTTTCTGAAGAACGTTTCAGAGCTTCTGTTGAAATGGTTTAAGAACAACCGAATAGCAAATATCATATTAACTCTTCCTTTTCTCGCATTTACATCAAGATTTGTTTTCCGCAAGGCAAAACATAAATGCAACACTACAGAGCATTTTATTGTACAGACTTACATTATTTCTCAAATCTTAATTTTATCCCTGTTCTATCTTCCTTTCAGAGGAAGTACGGTAAATGATACAATCAATATTGCTTTCTTACCTATGTTCTTAGTCTATACATGGGACGTCAAGCAACTATTCGGATATTCATGGTTGAGAACAGCATGGAAAGTCATTTTGATTATGATATATGCCATCATCCTTTTACTTATATTGTGCATTATCCTGATTTCACTGCTAGTATTGATTGCCTATATAGCTAATCTAACGTGATAAATTAATGCACCTTTATTTGCAATAAGATAAAAACAAAAATTTATCGACAAGTGATTTAAAAGCAGCATTGAGATGAATCATCTCTGCCAATCACTTGCCGATATATTTTACTTTATATCAATCAACCATCAATATGCCCGAGCAAACATTACTCTGCGAGCTGATGGTTTGCCTGTAATCATATCGACTCCGGGAGTTGTATCTCCATCAAGTGGAATGCAACGAATGGTAGCTTTGGTTTCTTCTTTGATTTTAGCTTCTGTTTCGGGAGTTCCGTCCCAGTGTGCCATTAAGAATCCACCCTCTTCTATCTTCTCTTTGAATTCATCATAAGTATCCACATTGATTGTACGTTCGTCACGATATGTCTTTGCTTTCACAAACATATTGTTTTGTATGTCATCAAGCAATGCCTTTACGCGATCTTCAATACCCTCGATACTTACTGATTCTTTTTCCAAAGTATCACGACGCAGAACTTCAATGGTACCGTTTTCCAAATCTCTTGCACCAATTACCAAACGAACCGGCACGCCTTTTAATTCATAATCGGCAAACTTAAAGCCCGGACGTCTATTGTCTGAGTTATCATACTTGACTGATAAGCCCATCTTGCGCAAATTAGTTGCAATAGCCTCAGCCTTATCATCAATCGTATGAAGTTGTTCTTCATTCTTGTAAATAGGAATAATCACAACTTGTATCGGAGCCAATTTAGGAGGCAATACCAATCCGTTATCATCGCTGTGAGTCATGATCAAGGCACCCATCAAGCGGGTAGAAACACCCCAAGAAGTAGCCCATACATAATCAAGCTTGTTATTTTTATCCAGAAACTGCACATCGAATGCTTTTGCAAAGTTCTGTCCCAAAAAATGAGAAGTACCGCTTTGCAATGCTTTACCATCCTGCATCATAGCTTCGATAGTATAGGTTTCCAAAGCACCGGCAAAACGTTCTGTTTCAGATTTCACACCCTTCACAACCGGTACGGCCATAAAGTTCTCGGCAAAATCAGCATACAAGTTCAGCATCTTCACAGCTTCAGTTTCTGCTTCTTCACGAGTAGCATGAGCAGTATGCCCTTCCTGCCACAAGAATTCTGCGGTACGTAAGAACAAACGTGTGCGCATCTCCCAACGGAACACATTAGCCCATTGGTTGCACAAAATAGGAAGGTCACGATATGAATGAATCCAATTCTTATAGGTACTCCATATAATAGTCTCAGACGTTGGACGAATAATCAATTCTTCTTCAAGCTTTGCAGCCGGATCAACTATAACGCTTTTGCCGTCTTCCGAACTCTTCAAACGATAATGAGTGACCACTGCACATTCTTTAGCAAAACCTTTCACATGCTCAGCCTCACGACTCAAAAATGATTTGGGGATGAGTAAGGGGAAATAAGCATTCACATGCCCTGTCGCCTTGAACATATCGTCCAGTTGGCGTTGTATTTTTTCCCAAATTGCATAGCCGTAAGGTTTAATAACCATACATCCACGCACAGCTGATTGTTCTGCTAAATCAGCTTTTACTACAAGTTCATTATACCATTGCGAATAGTTCTCGCTTCGTTTCGTCAGACCTTTTAGTTCTTTCGCCATTTTTATCCTTATTCTTTTGAAATTTTCCTTGATGTGATAGAAGTAATTTTGTTGTTGCTATCAACGGTAGCGGTAATTGCACTTCTTACTGATGAGTTCTTGGTAGGATCCACACGCTCAACATTCACTACTACATAAAAGTTTGCAGAGAAGTTTTTACTCTCATCTTTCTTCACCTTGAAACTTGAGCTTTCTACTTCTATATCCAAACTTTTAATATCCTCATTAAACGCTTTCTTCAACTCATTCACGATATCATCATGCGTTGCATTGCTCTTGTTGTAGTAACGTCTTGTGACATGGTTGAAATAAGAGGTGATTCCGTCTATGTCTTTATTCTGATATGCTGAATAATAGCTACTCATCAAATCCTTTACACCTTGCACTTCCTCAGGTGTAATGGCTGTAGCTTGTATTTTAGATGTCTGTTCACGGGCTTGTTGTGCATACACACCTTCAGGATGGGCCATTAAGTAAGCCTCATATGCATCAGGAGTATTCTTCTTTGTAGCCGAAACATAATCAATAGAGTCTATCTTGTTTGTAGCTAAAGCTGCATAAGCTCCATTCGGGAACTTCTTCAAATAGTTTTGGAAATCCATTGTATTCGGACTGCTTGCAACACCTTGCCAATAGCTTTCGTCATTTCCTTTCAAACCTTGGAATCTTTGCAAAGCCTCAGTATAATGCTTACCATTGGGGTAATCAGTCATGAAACCTTGGTATGCAGTCACAGTATTGGAATCACATGCTGCTTGCCAAGCCGTATCTTCTTTAGCCGCTTGATTCTGGTGATACGCCATATAAGCACAACCTGCCAATACGCACAATACAAATATTACAACCAACGTAACTCTGCCATTTCGTTTGCTTCTCAGCTTGCCTTCTATTTCTGAAGAAAGCTGTATCAATCTCATACTTGACGGGTACTTTGCACGTGCTGAATCCAACAATTCCTTGGCTTCTCTATATCTATGCTCATTTATGAGACCTTCTATACCCGCAATCAACTTCTGGCATTCGTCATCTTCTTGACTTCTGGGGGTTGAAGAAGGTGCAGGCGTAGGATTCACCGGCTCTTTAGGTTCAACCGGTTGTTGCACTTCAGCCTGTTCGGCTTGTTGCTTCATTTTATCAACGGGAAAGCCGCACTTCGGACAACTCGTTGCGTGATCGGAAACTAAATTTCCGCACTCAGGACACTTTATTAAAGCCATGATTACTATTTTCTTTAAAAATTTGTTCAAAAGTAAACCTTTTCTCTCAAATATACAATGCTTTATATGATATATTTACAAATAACCGACTCACCTATAGCCCAATGGCATATTGAGCATCGGGTGCATGCCCTTTTCCAAATTCAATCCTTTGGCAACGGCATCACTATCCATATATCCTCTGGTCACTACGATCAGTCCATTTGCAGCACAAAACAGATTAATGTTTTGAGCTACGATTCCAGCATCTATTCCACCCAAAATCACAAGTCGGCTGGGATCATTTATTTGTTGAATACGTTTATTATCACTCACTAACACTACTATTTGTTTGGCTGAGGCTACATACTCCTGAGTCATTGCTAATGAAGGCAACAGATTCACTTTGCTCACCAATTTTAACTGATGTTTGATTGCATCATACAGGTAGTTTCCTTCTGACTTGCAAACATAAACATCTACGTCACACGCATGCATGGCACTGGGTGCTGTATGGTCTTTTGTTTCAGGACGGTTAATACCGTTTGCTGCCCAAAGCAAATCAGAAAGGTCACGTAAACTTATTTCTTCACCGTATCCTTCTTTCGTAGATTTTCTATTCTTAAGGGCATCCATCAACAAGCCATTACGAGCCTCATCAGGCTCCAATAAATTAATGATCTCCATAATTCCACTTTTTATTTTCAATGCAAATGTAACAAAAAGAGGAAAGGAAGATTCCTTCTTCATACAAAGAAACCTTCCTTTTTAATAAAAAATATAGTTTTATGGATATTCTGCAAACGAGCAATTGATTCATTGCTATGCACCAAAACATTAACAGCACGCCTGCTTTCTTGCATCTTCCTTGCTGTATTTTCATTTTCTACGGCCGTAAAAAAGCATTTCTACAATTGTAAAACATATGTGTTACGGCTGTAGAAATGCTTTTCTACAGCCGTGGAAATAAGTTTTCATAACGAGCAATCGGAAGAATGTCCCTTTGTAGTTAATGGTTTCGTAATGAGTAATCCATTAACCGAATACCTTTATGTCATTCTCAACCGTTGAGATTGTACCCAAGCCGAACTGCTCAACCAATACTTTTGTTATTGCCGGTGACACGATAACAAATCCCGGTAGTGTAGGTCCGATATGGATATTCTTCACACCCAAACTCAACAATGCCAACAACACGATCACAGCTTTTTGCTCATACCATCCAATGTTGAAGACGATAGGCAACTTATTTATATCATCCAAGCCAAATACTTCTTGCAATTTCTGAGCCACTACAACCCATGAGTAGCTATCGTTGCACTGCCCTGCATCCAATACGCGAGGTATCCCGTTGATATCTCCCAAATTCAACTTAATGTAGCGATACTTGGCGCAACCGGAAGTAAGAATCACCGTGTCATGAGGCAATGCTTTAGCAAACTCGGTATAATATTCACGCGAACGTTGACGACCGTCACAACCACCCATCATATAAAACTTGCGGATTACTCCCGACTTGATCGCATCTACAAGTTTATCTGCCAACAACATCACTTGATTATGGGCAAATCCACCTATTGCTTCACCTTCCTCAATCGGTTGCGGGGATTGACAGGTCTTTGCCAAAGCTATGATTTCCGAGAAATCCTTATGCCCATTGTTATCTGCCTGAATGTGTTTCCATCCCGGATATCCGGTGGAATTGGTGGTAAAGACTCTATCTTTGTATGAAGCCTCAGGAGAAGGAGGTACAATGCAGTTGGTTGTAAACAAGATAGGACCGTTGAAAGAGGCAAAGTCTTTCTTCTGCTGCCACCAAGCCTCACCGTAATTGCCTACAAGATGTTTGTACTTTTTGAATGCCGGATAGTATGCCGACGACCACATTTCCCCATGCGTGTATACATCTACGCCTGTGCCCTCGGTCTGTTTCAACAATTCTTCCATATCTTTGTAATCATGACCGGAGATAAGGATTGCGGGATTCTTACGAACAGTCAAATTCACTTTTGTAATTTCAGGATTACCATAAGTCTCGGTATTAGCCTTATCAAGCAAAGCCATTGCCTTTATTCCGTATTGACCGGTTTCCATAGACAACGCAAGTAGATCTTCTATAGTCTTCTCCTCTACCAACGAAGCCAGAGCTTTCAATAAAAACGCATTTACCGATTCATCCGAATAACCCAATCGCGTTGCATGATCCATATAAGCTGCCATACCTTTCAATCCGTAAAGGATCAACTCTTTCAGAGAACGTATATCCACATTACTTTCTCTTAGTACACCCACTTCCTTGGCTTTCCCCTCAAAGTCAGTTCCATCCCAAGTTAATTCGTCATACTCAGGCAAATATACACCTTTGTTATGCAGATTCGCTAAAATATGATTTCGTAAATCGATACCTTTGACCACACGTTGACGTATGCTCTCAATATCAAAATTAGCATTAGTAATCGTTGAGAACAACGCATCAACAACAAACTTTGTGGGATGATCACAAATACCTTTATGTTTAGACATTTCCGTGGCAGCAACACTTACTCCCTTAGCCACAAAAAGAAGGAGGTCCATCATATTTGCCGTAGCACTATCTTTTCCACAAACACCTTTTCTTAAAGAACAACCGGTTCCTTGAGAGGTCTCTTGACATTGAAAACAAAACATTTCAGATTCCATATCTATTGCTTTTTTTAATTTGATGCGACAAAGATCGGATAGAAAAGTAACTTGATGTGTACCATTTGTTACAGTGAACGTTAAAGAACAAAAAAGGTAACCCTTCCTCCATCACCATGAAGAGAAAGATTACCTCCCAAAAACTAAAATCTAATAGTATGATAAAACTATAATGCTAAAAAACAAGTTCTAATATGATATTGCTTTAGGGCGTTTACATTTCATATCAAATACAAATATATGCTTTCTTCTATATCCAAAGAATGTTATTTGTTTTTAATGCGGTATCTGAATGTTTCAATTATTTAATTTCTAAGACATAGAATACATTATAATACCTTAGAAAATACATTTGGCACCCTAGTTAATTTTTAATTAAAAGAAAAGATTCTTTATTTCAGGAAAATGCTTTTCTTTGCAAGAAAAACTTTAAAATGATATTAAGAAGAGCCACATTCACAATCTTATTATTCCTTGCCACACTAGCAACCTTCGCTCAGAATTCAATACATTTCAAGCAGATCAATTCCGTGCAAGGCCTCTCCTCAAACTCGGTTTATGCGATACTAAAAGACTCGAGAGGATTCATGTGGTTCGGCACGTCATTCGGATTGAACAGATACGACGGATATAGAGTAAAGAAATACTTCACTACTAAAAACCCCAGGAGTCTGCCCGAAAACGAAATTGATGACATACAAGAAGATAAATCAGGCAATCTATGGATTAAAACACTTAATTCATTTGCCATATATGATTATCAGAAAGATTGTTTCTATCGTAACGTGCCAAAATATCTTTTAAGCATAGGCTTTCCAAGCATCCGGCAAATACAATTCTTTTTCATTGACAAATCCAAGAACCTATGGATATATGACGGACATACGATATACTACTATTGTTTTAAAGAAAAACGACTTCGTAAATACCGACAACTAGGAGGAAAGGCATTAGCAACAGGACGCATTAATTCAATGATACAAATGGGTCCACTTTATTATTTCGCCCATCAATCGGGACTTATAGAAGGTCTTGCTCCTATATCCAACAAAATAATACTACGCAATTATTATCTTACCCGTTTAACCAGCCATTCGGAAGGTTTCAACATGCATCCCGACAATGACAAATGTATATGGTTATACTCCGGCTTTCCCTGCGGAGCATGGCGATATGATACTAAATCAGGGAAATGGAACCATTTCGATAAAGACGCACCTATTGAATACCGCCTCAGCAGCAACATTGTGCATAAAGCTATTGACGACGGAAAAGGAAACGTATGGCTAGCTACTGATCATGGTGGAATCAATATATACAATAAACACACCAATAAGGTTACATATTTGTATAATGATCCTACCGACCCCACAACGCTTGGAGGCAACACGCTATACACATTATATATTGACAATGGATCTATCATTTGGGCAGGAACCTTTAAAAAAGGAGTTTCATATTTTAGTGCAAACGCACAGAAATTCACCCCCTATCATCTATTTAACAAGAACAGTTCCAATAGCCCGAATGATATTAATGCAATCTGCGAAGATAAAAATAAAAACATCTGGTTTGGTGCAGATGGTGAAGGATTGGTAAAACTAAATAGAGAGACAAATGAGATGACATTCTTCAAAGCCGACGGATCATCTAACTCTTTATCAGGCAACATAATTGTGTCTATGATGTGCGACTCAAAGAATAGGATATGGATTTGTACCTATCTCAATGGGTTATGCTGCTATCAAGATGGAAAGTTTACACAATACAAACATGATCCCAAGAATCCCAATAGCCTTGCAAATAATAATATATGGGATGCGGTGGAAGATCATTATGGGAACATCTGGATTGGTACGTTGGGACTCGGAGTGCAAATGCTGAATCCTCAAACAGGGAAGTTCACTACTTACAACATAAGAAACGGTTTATCCGACATTGCTATTTCAGACATATGTGACAATAAAAAAGGAAAGATGTTTATTGGTACCACAATGGGTATAAGCGAAATCAACATTGAGTCACTTGATATAAATCATCTATTTCCCAACAATCCTATATGGGGGAATCTCAATGTAACGTGTCTCTATTATGATAGTAGAGGTTGGCTATGGGTAGGTTCATCTCAAGGATTATCCGTATATGATGAGAAACGAAAGAAAATGTCAGTGATAAATATATCCAAAGACATGCATGGCGAGATAATAAAAGATATTATTGAAGATGACAATAAGAATATGTGGGTAACAACAAGTGAAGGGTTAAACAATATCATTGTGGATATGAATCCGACAAACCATACATTCCATTACAATATTCTCTATTATGATGAAAGCGACGGACTGCAAAGTACATTCTTTAACGGAAGGTCATTTTGTAAAGCATACGATGGAAAAATATTCGTGGGAGGCGCGGAAGGATATAATATCATAGACCCGAACAATATATCATACAATCATTTTCAGCCCAAAGCAGTATTCACCGGCTTAAATATTTATAATAGAAGTATAGATGTAGACTCTACTTACTACGGAGATATTCTACTGAAACATTCTCTGGATCAAACTCAGCAAATTGATTTGAAATACTCGGAGAAAATGTTTTCAATAGAATTCTCCTCTCTTGACTATGCCGTACCAAGTAAAAGTCTCTATGCATACCAACTAGAAGGATTCAACTCAAACTGGATCTATACGAAAGATAATAAGGTATCATTCACCAATCTTGATCCCGGAAAATATACATTGTTGGTGAAAGCTGCTAATAGCGACGGATATTGGAATAATACACCATCTGTAATGACGATTGTTGTTCACCCTCCTTTCTGGAAGACATGGAAGGCCTATATTCTATACACTCTGCTCATATTGTTTGGGATCTTCAGATATCTCAAAATAAATAAAAAGAAACAAGAAGAAAAACTCCGCATCCAACGCATCAAAATGGAATCGAAAAGACAAGTTGAAGTGAATGAGATGAAGTTGAGATTCTTCACAAACATCAGTCATGATTTCAGAACTCCACTGGCTTTAATCATTACCCCCTTGGAAAAACTTATAGAGGAACAAAGTGGAAATCTAAAAGAGCAATTGACGCTTATACATAAAAGTGCCGAACAGCTGCTCATGCTGGTAAATCAATTGCTTGATTTTCGCAGATTGGATGTCAACAAAGAAAGGCTCAATTTATCGGAGGGCAACCTCATAGATGTATTGAAAGACATATGCAAATCATTTGAAGCATACGTAAACCAAAAACATATAAAGCTTGTATTCACTTCGGATTCGGATGAATTGGAAATGACTTTTGATAAAGATAAAATTGAAAAGATAATGATGAACTTATTGTCTAATGCCTTTAAGTTTACACACGAACATGGTGAAATAGATGTTATAGAAAGCCACAACGACAATAATGTGCAAATCCAAGTAAAAGATAATGGAATAAATATTGATGATAAAGACAAAGAGCATATATTCGAACGCTTCTATCAAGTGACACAGCCCAAGCTGAACGTGGGAAGTGGCATCGGATTACATATAGTAAAAGAGTACATAAAATTGCATGGTGGTCAAGTCGCTTTAACTGATAATAAACCGCAAGGAGCCATCTTTACCATCACATTGCCTATACATAAACCAGACACTCTTGAGGATGAAGAATATGATAAGCAAATAGCAGATGAAATTAATGTAAATAAAGATAACCGAACACCTTCTATATTAGTAGTCGAAGACAATGAAAATTTTAAACTGTTTATCATGAGCTGTCTAAAAGATGATTATAATGTGTATGGTGCCGACAATGGGAAAGACGCTTTGGAAATGCTTGCTCAACATGAAATAAGTGTTATATTGAGTGACATAATGATGCCTGTAATGGACGGATTGGAACTTTGCAAACACGTGAAAGCGAACATTAATTATTCTCATATTCCTGTTATTCTTCTCACAGCGCGAACTACGGATGAACATAAGATGGAAGGATTAGAATATGGTGCGGATGATTATCTAACAAAGCCATTCAATCTGAAAATACTAAAACTACGCATTAAAAAGTTCATTGAATGGAACAATCGTGCGCATGAAGCTTTTAGGAAGAAGATTGACATCAAGCCAAGTGAAATCACAATAAACTCATTGGATGAAAAGCTAATGCAAAAAGCCATGCAGAAAGTTGAAGGAAACATAAGCGACCCTAATTTTTCAGTAGAAGAGTTAAGCGAAGAGGTTGGCATGAGCCGTGGTCATCTCTATAAGAAACTAATTAGCCTAACAGGCAAGTCACCCATTGAATTCATTCGCATCATACGTTTGAAACGTAGCCTGCAATATCTCAAAGAAAGTCAAATGAATGTTGCTGAAATTGCATACGAAGTAGGATTCAATTCACCCAAGATATTCAGTAAGTACTTTAAAGAAGAGTTTGGAATGACTCCGTCAGAATACATTAAAAATAATACGAATACATAACGACCCCATAGATAGGTAAACTAGAAACATTCTATACCCATATAAGAAACATTTGGACCCCATTCATTCTACCCAGAAAGAGTAACTTTGTAGCCATTACAGTTACTAATAAAATTTAATCTATGAACGACAGTAGTATGAAAAACTCACAGAGAAACTGCGCGCTGCTTCTCTTTCGCGTCGCAGTATTGACGATGTTGTTTTTATCGCCAATGATGAATAATAGTCTTTGGGCTAATATTCAGCAAAGAAGCATCCCCTTACAAGGTAAAATTGTTTCAACGAACAATGAACCTTTAATAGGTGTAAGTATCAGCATAAAAGGTACGAGTTCCGGAACATTAACAGACATGGACGGATTATATTCCGTCAATGTCAAAAAAGGGGATGTACTGGTCTTTACCTATGTAGGGTATGGCAAACAGGAAATCACCTACAACGGACAAAGCAAAATCGATGTAACAATGCAAGACAATGATCATGCGCTGAACGAGGTAGTCGTTATTGGTTATGGTGTTCAAAAAAAGAAGTTAAGCACAGGTGCCAACTTACAAGTAAAAGGTGACGAACTGGCTAAAATGAACACAACCAGCCCACTGCAAGCGTTACAAGGTAAAACTCCGGGTGTACAGATTTCGTCAACGTCGGGACAACCGGGATCTGATATGAAAGTAGTGATACGTGGTTTAGGAACAGTAGGCAATTCAGGGCCACTCTATATCATTGATGGCATTGAGGGCGATATTACCACTGTTAGTGCTGCTGATATTGAATCTATCGACGTATTAAAAGATGCTGCATCGGCAGCTATCTACGGTTCTCAGGCAGGTAACGGTGTTGTACTCGTTACTACCAAATCAGGGTCTGCAAGCAAAGGTCATGTTACTTTTGATGCTTATTACGGATCACAGAGAGTGGCTCGCAAAATTAAAATGCTTAATGCCGCCCAATACAAAACGATCATGAATGAGTCGCACATGAACTCCGGTAGCCAACCATATGACGATTCTTTGTTCAATACAGGCACTGATACGGATTGGATTTCGCAAATGTTTCATCAAAATGCAAAGACTCAAAATTATAATATAGGAATCAACGGAGGTTCGGACGCTTCTACTTATGCCCTTTCGTTGAACTATACAGGACAAGAAGGTATAGTAGGCGGACCGAAAGTATCTAATTACGAACGCTACGGATTTAGAGTAAACACCGAACATTTTTTATATGATAAAAAATTAATAGTAGGTGAACACATGAATTTTAACTATATTAAGAATAACGGAATTAGTGTGGGCAATCAATACAACAATACGTTGCGCAGTGCTTTCAATACTTCTCCGATCTCTCCTGTTTACAGTAGTAACAACTTATATGATTCTCCTTACAATGACACCTCTAATTCCGCTTGGTATAATGGCGACGGAAACCCCTACGGAGTGATGATGACCAATAATCAAAATGGGAATGACGCTCAATATTTTATGGCAGATTTATATGCTGAATTGCAACCTATCAAGGGATTGAAATTGAGAACGACATTCGGCATCAATCATTCTGCAACCGACTATCATAGTCTGACACCACTATACCAATTCTCAGTTTATAGCTACAACACAAGCCATACTACCGTCTCTCAAAGCTCGAGCAAAGGCAATACTTTGACATGGTCAAATACAGCTAATTATCATTTTGACTTAAATAAAGTTCACTCATTCGATTTTCTGGCAGGTACAGAATTTCAACGTTATGACGGCACATATTTAAATGCGTCTAACTGGAATTTGCTTTCAGAATTTAATGATCTTTCTCATGCCTACCTAGATAATACAAGCGGTAAGTCTTATACAGATAGCGATGGAAACATAGTAGAGACTAAGACAGTAGGTGGTGGTAGAAGCACTCCAACCCGCAAGTATTCTTACTTCGGACGTTTCGCTTATAACTACGCTGAAAAATATATGATCAATGCAACCATGCGTGCCGACGGTTCTTCAAAATTTGCCAAAGGCCATCAATGGGGTTATTTCCCATCGGTATCTGTAGGTTGGAATATGACCACTGAATCATTCATGAAAAGTACATCTTCTTGGCTAGATCAATTAAAATTACGTGCCAGCTGGGGACAAGTTGGTAACCAAAATATTGATGATTTTGCTTATGCTTCTACCATTAATACAACCTACGGTGGTTATGTATTCGGTACCACATTGGGCACTAACACCACCGGCTCTTATCAAGAGGCTCTCTCTAATGAAAATATCAAATGGGAAAAATCAGAGCAGATTGACTTTGGTATGGATGCCCATATGTTAAAGAACCGTTTGGGTGTTAATGCCGACTTCTACATCAAAACGACGAAAGATTGGTTGGTTCAGGCTCCTATCTTAGCAACAGCCGGTGCGAATGCCCCCTATATAAATGGAGGTAGTGTGAAAAATACCGGTATAGAATTGGCGTTTACTTGGAATGACCATATCAATGATTTCAATTATAATATCAGCATGAACGGTGCTTATAATAAGAATAAGGTAGGAAAGATCCCAACTGACGACGGCATTATTCATGGAACTACAAATATGTTGTATGATAACTCCTCTGAATTCTACAGAGCACAAAACGGACATGAACTCGGTTATTTCTGGGGTTACAAAACAGCCGGCATCTTTCAAAACGAAGCAGACATAGCTGCTTGGAAAAAAGCAGGCAATGGAATTCTTCAATCGGATGTGAAACCGGGTGATGTCAAATATGTGGATCTTGATAAGAACGGTACCATTGACACGAACGATAAAACAGATTTAGGTAGCGGTATTCCTGATTATACATACGGATTCAACTTAGGATTCAGCTATAAAAATTTTGATTTTGCAGTCAACGCTTATGGAACCGTAGGTAACAAAATTGTACAATCTTACCGCAACGTAGCTAATTCCAAAGCAAATTATACAACTGAAATTTTGAACAGATGGCATGGTGACGGTACTTCCAATAAGATTCCACGTGTTAACGATGGAAACATCAATTGGCAATTCTCAGATCTATTTATTCATAACGGCGATTTTTTGCGCATCAGTAATATAACGTTTGGATATGACTTTGCCAAATTGATCAAATGGAAATATCTTAGTTCTTTGAGATTTTATGGATCGGTACAAAATGCATTCACTTTCACAAAATACAATGGGATGGATCCTGAAATCGGATATGGTACCAGCAGTTGGGTACAAGGTGTGGACCTTGGTTACTATCCGCGCCCGAGAACCTGTATGTTCGGCGTAAGTATGAAATTCTAATATCTAAAAAACACAAAGAAA
Organism: Bacteroidales bacterium UBA1794; assembly: GCA_002315435.1. Taxonomy (GTDB): domain Bacteria; phylum Bacteroidota; class Bacteroidia; order Bacteroidales; family Bacteroidaceae; genus DCFW01. The sequence goes on along the minus strand of DCFW01000003.1, from coordinate 86,221 downwards.
TGAATAAAATAAATTTATATATATTAGCATGCGGTATTTTGAGCATAAGCGTGGCTTCATGTTCCTTGGATGTTGAACCGCAAACATCTATATTGGATGCCAGCTATTATAAAACTGCTGCCGAAGCCGAAACGGCTTTAGTGGGATGCTATGACGGATTACAACGAACAACATCAAACGGGAGCTTATCATTTTATGTGACCTCTGAAGTTTTAGCTGACGAATGTTTTGGAGGTACAGGTTCCTCTGACGGTCGTGGATATCAGGCACTAGATCGCTTTGACCAAAGCCAGTCGACATCGGATAACGATTTATTTAACGGCACTTGGAAAGATTATTATGCAGGAATATTTCGTTGCAACAACTTGCTGAAAAAAATTGACAATATTAATTGGACCGGCAATGAAACGGAATATAACTCAATTGTGGGTCAAGCAAAATTTTTAAGAGCTTACATGTACTTCGACTTGGTACGCCTCTTAGGCAATATTCCTTTAATTACGGTACCTACTACCGACAACGTACCACAAGATTCTGCCGTTACGGTTTACAGACAAATAGCAAAAGACTTGGTAGACGCCTCGTCTAAAATTACCTATCCTTCATGGTCAGCCACTTGGGCTGCCAGCAATGACGGACGTGCTACACAATGGGCGGCTAAAGCTTTACTGGCACGTGTATACTTATTTTACACAGGTTATTACGGAAAGAGTGATCTGGCTGGAGTGGTTACAAAATCTCAAGCCTTGGCTGGAGTAGAAGATGTAATTAAAAATGGCGGATACAGCTTGATTACCAGCTCGGCTACGGTAAAAGACAAAAACGGTGCATCTCATACTATCACTCCTTTTGCCCGTTTATGGCCTGCTTCTTCAGTAGTTTCTGCAACAGATTCTACTCTCAACTGGAGTGGTTATGCCGGACGTGGTAACAGTGAGACTGTTTTTGCTCAGAAATTCAATTATACACAAGATTATAATGGCAATGAAGATGGCAATGAATGGCTGGTGATGATGGGTATTCGTAACGTAAGTATGTACCCTTATGGCAGAGGTTGGGGTTGCTGTACCGTTAATCCCGAATTCGTATCCAGCTTCAGCAGTAGCGATCAACGCAAGATACCTTCAATTATAGATTTCTCGGAAACCACATTAAGTGGTTCTACACTTGCCGCAACGTTTAAAGCAGCAGCAAACGGCTTATCAAACCAACGTGAGTATACAGGGTATACCGAAAAAAAATATACTCCGTTAAGTTTACCTAACGGTAAGGATGAAGTAACCGGTAAAGGCTCCGGTAGCTTCCAAATTTCTCAATACCAAGATTTTATTTCAATCCGTTATGCTGATGTACTGTTAATGGCAGCTGAGTTGGGAAGTTCTAATGCGCTGACATATCTCAATGACGTTCGCGAACGCGCCGGTTTACCTGACGCATCGTCCGCTTCTGAAGAAAATATTCTGAACGAACGTAAATGTGAGTTTGCATTCGAAGGCATTCGCTATTGGGATCTGCTTCGTCAGGGCATTAACACTGCGGCCCAAATAATTTCCACTCCAGGAATTTCCGTACTAAGCGGAGGAAATAGCGACGAGGTTATTATCAAATCATCCAATATTATAAACACGAACGGATTGATGCAAATACCTAATACACAAATCACTTTATCTAATGGTGTATTAAAACAAAATACCGGATGGAAATAATCATATTAATCTAATAAATCATGAAAATAAAGACAATTATAAAAGCATTTGCAGGGGTGTTATGCTTGGGAATTACAGCATGCTCGCCAGATTCATATACAATGGAGTCAGTACCGAATGCATCGTCTCTAGTGGATGGAACAGATTATTCCATCAATGTCAACCCCAAAAATTCCAATCAAGTAATTCTAAAAAATAATGTATCGGGGACTTCTGCTTATTGGACTTGGTCAGCTGCAGGAGTTACCGGTGAAGGTTATGATTATGTAACGACTTCAAGAGCAGATACTATAACTTTAGGCTTCGCAAATACTTACACATTTAAACTCCGCTTGGAAGGTCAAGGTGGACTGAGTGAAGGGTCTGCTACAAAAAATGTTACTATCTCTACTTATGCGTTATCTTATATGAATGATTCCGAACATCTGTGGAATAATTTATGCGGAGGCGCTGGTAAAAGCAAAACATGGGTACTTGACCTAGATGCCAATGGCAAAAGCTATTATTTTCAAGGACCACTTTATTTCTATGGTACATCCGACAGATGGGATAATGTATCAGGGAACGGTTCAGCAGACGGAAAGGATAGTTGGAATTGGTGCCCGAGCTATTCAGGTAACACATGGCTGATGACAGCCACAAACTATGGTACAATGACTTTTGCCTCTATTACTTCTCATTTAATTACCACTGTACGACCGGTTGAGAAGGTAACAAGCGAATCGGGCAGTTATACGATTGATACACTCACTCACAAACTTACAATCAAGAATACTTCTATCCTTATGGATATAGGTCGTACTACCGTTGTAACGAAAAGAGGTGATTGTAAAATTCTTTCTCTTACAGATAGTACTATGCAGCTTGGAGTTCTTCGCGACAATGATTCCACACAAGATCCTTGCGAATTAGTTTACAACTATATTTCAAAAGCCTATTATGACAAAAAAGCAAATAAATAATTCGTAATACATTAAATGTTCAGAACTGGAACAGTGGATATGTTCTACTGTTCCAGTTATTTTAAATAAAAATAATTAGTTATCATGAGAAAGTTTTGTACATTGTTCCTTATGCTCTTATGCATCAATAGCATCCTAAAAGCTAGCGATTACAATCCTAAGAATGGATTAATAATTGAGTTGAATCAACGTCAGTCATCTGACACACGAAAGATTCGTATTGAAGTTGTCAATGATAAAATCATCCATATATCTGCAACCCCAGAGAAAACTTTTTCAGATGAGAATAGCTTAATTATTGTTCCATCACTCAAGATTGCAGGAAAATATACTTCAGTTAGCAAAGGAAATATTGTAAAAATATCAACTTCATCACTAAATATTACTATTGACAAAAAGGATGGCAATATTACTTTCTATGATAAAACAGGGAAAGTTCTTCTGTCTGAAGCAACAAACGGTCGTAAATTCAAACCTATCACCGCAGAAGGAACAAAAGGATATACAATATACCAAAGCTTCAACTCTCCTGCAAATGAAGCTTTCTACGGTCTGGGACAACATCAGGCAAATGAATTCAACTATCGAGATAAAAATGAATCTCTATTCCAATATAACACAAAAGTGTCTATTCCATTCATCTGGAGTAATAAAAACTACGGGATTCTATGGGATAACTACTCATATAGCAAATGGGGTGACTCTCGCGAATATGCACAAATGTATGAGGCATTCAATTTATATGATAAGGAAGGGAAATCTGGAGCCTTAACCGCAACATACACATCATCCCGTAATAATATTAGCCCCATCATACGTCGTGAATCTTCTATCTGTTATGAAGATATCAAAACTATTAAAAACTTACCGATTGTTTTTCCTCTTAAGGACGCTAATGTCTTATATGAAGGTAGTATCGTCCCAAAAGTTAGTGGACTATTTCATTTTAATTTATATTATGCAGGATATATCAAGATCTATCTCAATAACCAGTTGGTTGTTCCTGAACGTTGGCGTACAGCATGGAATCCAAATGCATATAAGTTCACTGCTAATTTAATTGCTGGAAAACGTGAATCATTACGCATTGAATGGCGCCCCGATGGAGATGTTTCCTATTGCGGATTACGTGCATTGACACCTAATACTGAACAAAAGAATAAAATAGCCATTTGGAGTGAAATGGGTAATGAAGAAAACTACTATTTCATCTATGGTTCTAACCCTGACGATGTGATTAGTGGCTATCGAACATTGACAGGCAAAGCGCAAGTAATGCCTATATGGGCCATGGGGTATTGGCAAAGTAAAGAACGCTACAAAACAGCATCTGATATAGAAAATGCTGTAAGTACATTTAGAAAGAAAAACATTCCCCTAGATGTGATTGTACAAGATTGGCTTTATTGGCGCGAAAATGATTGGGGAAGCCATGACTTTGATGCAGCCCGTTTCCCGAACCCTAAAGAAATGATTGATTCAATTCATTCAATGAATGCTAAATATATGATTTCTGTTTGGCCTAAGTTTTATCTTAACACAGAACATTATAAAGAATTTGATCATAACGGTTGGATGTATCAACAAGCAATTAAAGATAGTATCCGAGACTGGGTAGGTCATGGATATATCGGAAGTTTCTATGACGCATATTCTGCCGGTGCACGCAAATTATTCTGGAAGCAAATGAACGAGACTTTGTTTCCTCTAGGAGTGGATGCATGGTGGATGGATGCAAGCGAACCAAACATAAAAGACTGCACGGATATGCCGTATCGTAAGCAATTATGTGGTCCTACGGCATTGGGTCCATCTACCAAATATTTTAACGCTTATGCACTAATGAATGCTGAAGCTATCTATAATGGGCAACGCAGTGCTGATCCAAACAAACGTGTATTCTTACTCACACGTTCCGGATTTGCCGGCGAACAAAGATATTCAACAGCTACATGGAGCGGAGACATTGCTTCACGCTGGGAAGATATGAAAGCACAAATTACTGCCGGTCTTAACTTCTCTATGGCGGGTGTACCTTGGTGGGGCATGGATATAGGAGGATTCTGCGTAGAGAACCGTTATGAAAAAGGATACGATTTATACAAGAAAACAGGAGAAGAAAATGCAGACAGCAAAGAATGGAAGGAATTAAATGCACGTTGGTTCCAATTTGGATCATTCGTTCCAATATACCGTGCTCACGGACAATATCCCGACCGCGAGATATATAACATTGCATCCGAAGGAAGTCCGACATACAATAGCATCCTGTGGTATACAAATTTGCGTTACCGCATGTTACCATACATATACTCATTAGCCGGTGCTATACATTTCAATGATTACACCTTAATGCGAGGACTCGCTATGGATTTTGAAAAAGATACAACAGTCAATAATATAGGTGACCAATATATGTTCGGTCCGGCATTTTTGATAAATCCAATATACAAATACGGAATGCGCTCACGCAAAGTTTATTTACCTGCTACGACATCATGGTATGATTTCTATACAGGTAAATTTTATCATGGAGGACAATATATCAATGCAAATGCGCCATACGAAAGAATGCCGCTATTCATTCGTGCCGGATCAATCATTCCATTCGGTCCAAGTATTCAATATACTACTGAAAAAAAACCGGATCACATAGCACTGTATGTATATGCGGGATCTAATGGCAAATTCACACTATATGAAGATGAAGGCACAAACTATAATTATGAAGAAGGAAAATATTCAACTATTGATTTTGTATATAATGAAAACAATCACACATTGACAATCAAAAATAGAAAGGGTTCGTTTGATGGAATGTTACAGCATCGGATATTTGACATAACATACATCAATCCTAATCATCCACAAGGATATAATCCTGATATGGCAGGAACACAAATTGAATACAATGGAAAAGAGAACATAATTAAATTATAGTAAAAATGAAAGGACTATTTAAATCTATAATTATTATGATCTCATGCTTGGAATTGCTAGCCCCGATAAAAGGCTTCGCAATTCCATACTCGGATTTGACATTCAATAGAAATTGGATGTTTCATTTAGGCGAAATTGCTAACGCTCAAGCCATCACTTACAATGACAGTCAATGGAGACAATTAAACCTACCTCACGATTGGGCAATTGAAGGGACGTTTGATGAAAAGAATCCATCCGGTACCGGAGGTGGAGCTCTTCCTGGAGGTATAGGATGGTATCGTAAGACTTTTTCTTTTTTAAAGACTTGGAATGATAAAAAAATCTGCATAGACTTCGATGGTGTGTATATGAATTCAGAGGTTTGGATAAATGGACACTCATTAGGAATACGTCCTTATGGGTATACATCATTCCGTTATGATTTAACCTCATGGATAAAAAAAGGAAAGAATGTAATAGCAGTACGTGTAGATAATTCTAAGCAACCGAATTCGCGATGGTATTCAGGATGCGGGATATATAGAAATGTCCATTTAGTTATTATGTCACCGTTACATTTTGCTCATTGGGGAATTTATGTAAAACCTCTCCTAAACGAAAATAACCAAACAGCAAACATTACTGTTGAAACAAAAATATGTAATGAAAATAAAATTACTACCAATGCTGCTGTACTAGTAAAAATAATTAATGAAAGTCGCCAAACAGTGGCCTCATCAAGTACACCTTCTCTAGAATTTTTACCACAACAGATATGCAATAAGAGCTTACAATTATCACTCATCAATCCACATCTTTGGGACACGGAATCGCCATATCTATATTCTGTTGTAACGCAACTCAAAAACAACAATAAGATTATTCAAACAGATACTACACGTATAGGAATACGTAGAATCAAATTCGACGTAAACAAAGGTTTCTTTCTAAATGAGAAGCATCTCAAAATTAAAGGGGTGTGTTTACATCATGATGCAGGATGTTTAGGTGCCGTTGTCAATTATAGAGCTATCCAAAGACAACTTTCTATCCTAAAGACAATGGGATGCAATGCCATTAGGTGTAGTCATAATCCCCCTGCTCCTGAGTTTCTCAACCTATGCGACGAAATGGGATTTATGGTTCTGGATGAAAGCTTTGATATGTGGCGCAAAAAGAAAACTACCTATGATTACTCAACCTATTTTGATCAATGGTATGAAAGAGATCTAACAGATATGATAATTCGTGATAGAAATCATCCGTCAATCATCATGTGGAGCATTGGAAACGAAGTTCTCGAACAATGGAATAATGTAAGTGCGGATACATTAAGTATAGAAAAGGCTAATCTACTACTTAATCTAAAAAAGGACTCCTCATCATTATCTAAAAAGAATGATTCTTTAAATGTAAATTCATTATTGACTATACGGTTAGCTGATATTGTTCGCAAGCTTGATGACCGACCAATTACAGCCGCTTGCAATGAACCGGCTCCTTACAACAACTTATTCCGTTCAAAAGCATTGGATATCATAGGATACAACTATCATAACAGCTATTTTAGTCAAGTCTCTAAAAACTTTCCAGGAAAACCTTTTATTATTACAGAATCAACTTGCGCTTTAGAAACACGTGGGTTTTATAAAATGCCAAGTGACTCGATGTATGTTTGGCCAATAAGATGGGATATACCTTTTGATGATCCTTCTCATGAATGTTCATCGTATGATAATTGCTACGCGCCATGGGGTACTACGCATGAACAATCACTAAATGATTTTATGAATAATGATTTTATTAGTGGAATGTTCGTATGGACTGGATTTGATTATATTGGTGAGCCTACTCCATATAATTGGCCTGCCAGAAGCTCCTATTTCGGGATTGTAGATTTAGCCGGATTCCCGAAAGATTCTTATTATCTTTACCAATCAGTTTGGAGCAACAAAAACGTATTGCACATCTTCCCTCATTGGAATTGGGTAAAAGATGAGAATATTGATATTTGGACATATTATAACAATGCTGATGAAATAGAACTTTATCTAAATGGAGTTTCTCAAGGCATACGACGCAAAAATCGTGATGAACAACATGTTGTTTGGCATTTAAAATATCAACCTGGCACATTAATGGCAATCAGCCGTAAGAATGGAAACACTGTAAAATCAGAAACAATACATACTGCAGGTAAACCAACTAATATTTTTATGAAGGCTGATCGTAAAACAATTCATGCTAACGGATATGACTTATGTTATGTCACTGTTGAAATAACAGATAAAAATGGTAATCTTTGTCCATGGGCAAATAACAATATTACTTTTAATATAAAAGGAACAGCATGCAATATTGTTGGTGTCGACAATGGAAGTCCAATTAGTCATGAATCATTTAAAGCCAAACATCGTAAAGCTTTCTATGGTAAATGTCTAGTGGTATTAGAAAATAATTATAAAAGAGGAAACATCACACTAACGGCTTCTGCAAAAGGATTGCAAAGCACAGACCTAATAATTTCAAACAAATGAAGAACATCAGAAAAAAAGTCTTATTATCAGTAATGCTAACGCTAATGACAGTTACGAGTCAAGCACAAAACATTCCTGTATATTTAGATCCAAACCAGCCAATTGAAGCAAGAGTAAAAGATGCTTTGTCTAAAATGACTCTTGAAGAAAAAGTCGCACTGTGCACTGCGCAATCAAAATTCAGTAGTCACGGTGTACCACGCCTAGGCATTCCAGAATTATGGATGAGTGATGGCTCTCATGGCGTAAGAGAAGAAATATCATGGGATAGTTGGACACCTGCAGGATGGACTAATGATGCATGTACAGGTTTTCCTGCACTTTCTTGCTTAGCTGCCACATGGAATCCCAAAATGGCAGCCTTATATGGTAAGTCTATTGGTGAAGAATTCCGTTATCGCCACAAAGACATTATGCTGGGCCCTGGTATAAATATATACAGAACACCACTCAATGGTCGAAACTACGAATATATGGGAGAAGATCCTTATCTGACCTCCCAATTAGTTGTTCAATACATTCAGAATGTACAAAACAACGGAGTCGCTGTCTGTGTAAAGCATTATCTTCTAAATAACCAAGAAACATGGCGCGACAGTGTAGATGTGCAAATTAGTGACCGTGCATTACATGAAATATATTTACCTGCATGGAAAGCTGCTGTAGAAAAAGGACATGCTTGGAGCATTATGGGATCATATAACAAAATTAGAGGAGAACATGGATGTGAAAGTCAACTCACACTGAACAAAATATTAAAAACTGATTGGGGATTCGATGGTGCTGTTGTTTCCGACTGGGGAGGAGCACATAGTACAATGGCTTCAGCTTTAGGCGGACTTGACATAGAAATGGGTACATGGACAAATGGAATGGATAAAGGCAAAACTTTCGCATATGATGATTATTATCTCGGCCGGAACTATTTAAAAGCTCTCAAGGAAGGAAGCATTCCAATGAGCAATATTAATGACAAAGCCTCTCGCATATTACGTTTGATATTCCGCACTGCCATGAATACAAATCGTTCTTACGGTTCCTTCGGGAGTCAAGAACATCTAAATGCAGCACGTGAAATTGCAGATGAAGGTATTGTTCTATTGAAAAACGATAATAAAAAAAGATTATTACCAATAGAAGCCAAACGCTATAAAAATATATTAGTTATAGGAGAAAATGCTATCAAACAACTCACTTCTGGTGGAGGTGCAGCAGGATTAAAGGTTTCTAAAGAAATATCTCCATTATCAGCCTTGCAAACGAAATATGGAGAAGCGATACATTATACGATGGGATATGCCTCTGGCCCAACAACCTATGGTCATGTCGCCCCTTCTCCATATTCTGCAGATTCACTAAGAGATGAAGCTGTCAAGGAAGCTCAAAAAGCTGATTTAATAATCTATATAGGTGGATTAAACAAAAATTTCCGCCAAGACTGTGAAAGTGGCGATAGAGAATCACTCAATTTACCTTTTAAACAAGATCAACTCATCGAAGCTCTTTCCAAAGTTAACAAAAACATAATTTTAACCCTTTTGAGTGGTAATGCAATGGCAATGCCATGGAAAGAAAAAATACCTGCAATCATCCAAGGGTGGTATTTAGGTAGTGAAGCAGGAAACTCACTGGTTGATATTTTAAGTGGAGATGTAAATCCAAGCGGGAAGCTTCCATTTACATTTCCTGTTAAATTAGCAGATGTCGGTGCGCATAGTTTTGATGCAGAATCATATCCGGGGGTAAATTACAAAGAAATCTACAAAGAAGATATATTTGTAGGCTACAGATGGAACGATTCAAAAAACATTACCGCACTATTCCCATTCGGTTATGGATTAAGCTACACGACATTTAAATATGGCAAAGCAACATTTGCAAAGAACACTCTAACACAAAATGGAGAGTTTAAAATATCAATTCCTATTACCAATACAGGCAAAATCAAAGGAAAAGAAGTTGTACAGCTATATATTGGAGAAGAAAATCCGAGCGTTCCACGTCCACGAAAAGAACTCAAAGGATTTAACAAAATAGAGCTTGCACCAGGAGAAACAACAAACATTACATTTAAAATTACTCCTGACATGCTGAGTTTCTATGATGATGCACAGCAAACTTGGCGCAACGAGCCAGGTAAATTCAAAGCGTACATTGGTTCATCATCCACAGATATAAAGTCTACAATAGAACTCACTTTTAAATAAACAATATTAAGTAAAAGGACAAGTATAATCGGGAAAAAGTTCCAATACCCGTTATGCTTGTTCTTATACTCAACCATACTGAAACTAAATAAAAAACTCATTCCTCATTATTGTGGATAAATTGCTAGATGTCATTTAAAACAAGTCATTAAAAAATAGAGACTTTATCCTTTTCCAGAAGAAAGAATATTTTTCAGGAATTAAATTTTATCTTTGTAACCATATTAATGATATGGTAGAAAGAAGAAACACATATTTTTCGAGCACTTGGGGTAAAGCATGTTTAATACTCATTATCTGCACGTTTGGAATGAAGTTACAGGCTTATTCCCAAGATGAAATGGAGATACTTTCTAAAAATGGAAGATTTGAAAAATATATCCAATGTTGTCAGAATAACATTAATACCATTCAAGCACTACCCTATGCAGACAAGCTATATCAGGAAGCAGAAAGAATTAATAATCAACAAATACAAGCCACATCACTATATTACAAAACTATATCCTATGTCTATCAATCATCTACAGAGCAAATAATACAAGCCACAGAAAATATAAAGAAGTACGCAAAGAAAACGAAACAACCTTACTATTACTATTTAGGATGGAGTAACGGCATTATTAGACACTATATAACTACAGGAAGATTAAATTTAGCATTAGAAGAAATAAAAAAGATGCAAAAAGATGCTGGAAAGGATAAAAGCGATATAGGTATCGCGACTTGTTATCATTGCTTTTCTGCATACTATGAAGCTCAAGGAATAGATCAACTCGCTTTTGAGAGTAAACAAAAGGAAATAAAAATTTTAGAAAAGAACAGAGACTATCAATACAATATCTCATATAACTATATTGACATTTGTAATTATTATATACACACAAAGCAATATGGAAATGCAGGAAGTGCTTTGATTAAAGCTGAAAAAGATGCCCACACTATTTCCCAACAATTTATAGTAGCTGCAACATACTTACGTTTTTACACGAATATGAAAAATTGGAAAAACGCAAGCATGTATATGGAAAAAGCAGAAAAAATGCTTACACAATATCCTATACTAAACCTACGAAGTGAGAGACTATACGAAAATAAGTTTCTATATTACCAAGCAATTAAACAGTACGATAAAGCATTAGACATGTTACAGCTATGGTGTTCAGCTAACAACCAGTTACATTATTATGATAAACAATATAAACTATCACTCTACAAAGCACAAATATACGAAGAACAAGGAAACATGACGCAGGCATTGGCTTATTACAAAAAATATGCTACAGACATTGACTCATTAAAATTAAATAGAGCAAATCTATCAATAGGAGAATATGTCACTATATTAAATATGGACCAACTAAGTTCAGACAATGACAAACTTAATGTTGACTATCAAAAGAACCAACTTAAATATCGCCGAAACATTATCTTTTTTATGAGTGTTTTTCTTTGTCTATTCTTTGTTTTGCTCTTAAGAGAAAAGAAATTGAACAACAGGCTCAAAATTTCAGAATTTGAAGCATTGGAGCATAACTTACAACTAACTAAATCCCAAAAAGAGCTGAAACTTGCAAAAATAAAAGTGGAACAAGCTAGCCAGATGAAGACTGAGTTCATACAAAACATGACACATCAAATACGAACTCCACTGAATCAAATTGTTGGTTTTTCACAAGTTCTTACCAGCTATTTCAATGACAATAATGAACATGTCGAATATGCAAATATAATTGAGTCAAGTAGCAACGAATTACTAAGCTTAATTAATGATGTATTAAATATCTCAGAATTAGATCAAATGGAAACAATTCCATGTGATTTTCCATGCGAAATAAACGGAATTCTACAAAGCTGCATTGATTTGACAAAAAGAAACAACAAAAAGGATATTGAATTCGTATTCAATCCGACAAGCCAAATGCTTATGATAATGAATGACGCAAATCGATTAATGCAAATCATAGGACAATTATTAAGAAATGCAATAAGATTTACCAATCAAGGAAATATAATTGTAGATTATCAAATTAATGAGATCAAACAGACACTTCAAATATCTGTATCAGATACAGGGCCTGGCATACCAATAGAAAAGCAAGAAGAAGTTTTTGAACGCTTTTATAAATTAAATGAATTTACACAAGGAACAGGATTAGGATTATCTATCGCTAGAACTATTTCTGAGAAAATGGGAGGAACATTGAATATAGACAAATACTATACTAGTGGAAGTCGTTTTATTCTTACTTTACCCTTAATTTATCCTAAGCCTGAAAGAAATATCTAAAATCAGGCATAATATTTTGCAATATCGTACATTCACATTATATTTGTGCCATAACTCAATTAATTAATTTGTTTATGAAAAAATCATCTATCATCCTAATTATTGTGGCCGTAGTCCTACTCATTTCTATAGGAGGTTCATGTTCTTCTTATAACTCAATGGTAAGCAAACAAGAAAGTGTCACACAAGCATGGAGTAATGTAGAGAATCAATATCAACGCAGATCCGATTTAATACCCAATTTAGTAAATACAGTAAAGGGATATGCAACTCATGAGAAAAGTACTTTAGAAGAAGTAATAAATGCACGTGCGAAAGCAACACAGATTACAGTAAGCCCTGAGAACTTAACTCCGGAGAAATTAAGAACATATCAAAAAGCTCAAGGTGATGTAAGCAGTGCTCTAGGGAAGTTAATGGCTATCAGTGAGAATTATCCAAATCTGAAAGCAAACGAAAACTTTATTGAATTGCAAGCTCAATTAGAAGGTACTGAAAACAGAATAAGCGTAGCGCGACATGACTTCAATCAAACAACACAGGAATATAATAGTTATGTACGCAGATTCCCTCAAATAATATTTGCAGGCATTTTAGGTTTCGATAAGAAAGGGTATTTCGAAGCTGAACAAGGCACTGAAAAAGTTCCACAAGTAAAGTTTTAAGGAGGCAATCTTTTAATATTTGCTAAATTAAAAGTTTAAACAAAATTATTTCCGTACTTTTGTCAAGAAATAAAAAAAAGAAGTCCATGCAAAGACTATTTATAATATCGGGATGTAATGGAGCCGGCAAAACAACGGCTTCTTATACCGTATTGCCAGAAATACTCAGCTGCAAAGAATTTGTCAATGCTGACGAAATCGCAAAAGGACTTTCTCCTTTCAATCCAGAAAGTGTCGCTATTGAAGCTGGAAAAATTATGATAAGACGCTTGCTGGATCTATTTTCTCGCAAGCAAGACTTCGCCTTTGAAACCACATTGGCGACTCGTTCATATGCCAAACTTATAAAACAAGCGCAAAATATGGGATATGTGGTTACACTACTCTACTTTTGGCTAGAGTCACCACAACTTGCTGTAGAACGCGTTGCACAAAGAGTTCGTGAAGGTGGGCATAATATACACACCGATGTTATTTACCGACGCTACAAAGCCGGGATAAAAAACCTGTTTGATCTTTACATACCCATTTGTGACAATTGGAGTATTATTAATAGCTCAGACTTAAAGCTAGAAACCATAGCCGAAGGAAACAAAGACTTGGGAGCTACCATTAATAATCCCACCACTTTCAAAAAAATACAAAATTATGAATGAGCAGGAAGTTTTAGAATTACGTAGTAAAATAAGACAAGGACTGCTCCTTGTTTCACAACGCCTTGTTGAAAGAAGTAAACGACAAGGGAATGAATTAGTTTGTGCTGATGAAACGGGACGAATCTATCGGATAAAAGGATCTGATATTAAATTAAATCAATTATATAATTCATGAGCGATCAAAGATATATGATGCGTGGTGTGTCCGCTTCGAAAGAAGACGTCCATAACGCCATCAAACACATCGATAAGGGTATATATCCTAATGCTTTCTGTAAAATAATCCCGGATATTTTGGGTGGAGACCCTCAATACTGTAATATAATGCATGCTGACGGAGCCGGGACTAAATCAAGTCTAGCATATTTATATTGGAAAGAAACTGGTGATATATCAGTGTGGAAAGGCATTGCCCAAGATGCTCTAATTATGAATATTGATGATCTCTTGTGCGTAGGAGCAACGGATAATATATTAGTTTCATCTACTATTGGACGCAACAAAATGCTTATTACGGGTGAAGTAATATCTGCAATCATCAATGGAACAGACGAATTGCTGGCAGAACTACGAAACATGGGAGTCGGCGTTTATGCGACAGGGGGTGAGACTGCAGATGTAGGAGACTTAGTTCGCACCATTATTGTTGATAGTACGGTGACATGTCGTATGAAACGCAGCGATGTTATCAACAATGCGAATATCCATGCAGGCGATGTAATTGTAGGGTTATCATCATACGGAAAAGCTACATACGAGAAGGAATATAATGGGGGAATGGGAAGCAATGGACTTACATCTGCCCGCCATGATGTTTTTGCAAAATATTTAGCAAAGAAATATCCTGAAAGTTTTGATCATGCTGTACCGGAAGATTTGATATACAGCGGGAATTTATCTCTTACCGATGAGATTGAAAACTCACCTTTAAATGCAGGAAAGCTTGTGCTTTCCCCCACCCGCACCTATGCACCTGTTATAAAAAAGATATTGGATGAAATGAGATCTCAAATACACGGCATGGTTCATTGTAGTGGTGGTGCACAAACCAAAGTAATGCACTTCGTAGGAAATGTCCGCGTAATCAAAGATAATCTATTCCCTGTTCCACCTTTGTTTAAAACAATTCAAGAACAAAGTCATACGGAATGGAGTGAAATGTACAAAGTCTTCAACATGGGACATCGTATGGAAATATACGTTTCACCCGAAGAGGCAGAAAAAGTAATTAACATATCCAAAACATTTGATATTGATGCTCAAATCGTTGGTCATGTAGAGGCTAGCGATAAAAAAGAATTGATCATTAAAAGCGAGTTTGGAGAATTTCGTTATTAGTTTAATAAAAATATTGTATGATTCCAGTAGTCCAATTAATGGACTCCGGAATCATTTTTTTATGCATATACGTGGATACAAAAAGTTCATTATTAGATAAATTAAAGGGGCTGAAAGATAAGTTTGCAGAAATTTCTACCCTCATAACCGATCCCAATGTTATTGGCGATCAGAAACGTTATGTAAAACTGACAAAAGAATATCATGACTTGGAAGCCATACTTAAAGCTGGAAAAAAATATGAAACTATTCTCACCGATAAGTCTGAAGCACTTCATATTTTAGATACGGAACAAGATTCTGATTTACGTGAAATGGCTAAGATGGAATTGGAGACCGGTCAAAAGAAACTACCTGAACTCGAAGAACAGATTAAACTACTAATGACTCCGACTGATCCTGAAGATGATAAAAATGCAATTATAGAAATACGTGGTGGTACAGGAGGTGATGAAGCTGCATTATTTGCCGGAGACCTGTTTCGAATGTATACACGATACTGTGAAAGAAAAGGATGGAAAATTGATTTAACTCGATATACCGAAGGAACCTCTGGCGGTTATAAAGAAATTATATTTACGGTTAAAGGCGAAAACGCCTACGGAACTCTTAAATACGAAGGAGGAGTACATCGCGTGCAACGTGTCCCTGTAACAGAAACGCAAGGACGCATTCACACATCCGCTGCTACAGTCGCAGTACTCCCAGAAGTTGGAGTATTTGACATCGATGTTAAAGATGAAGATATCCGAACTGATATATTCTGTGCACATGGACATGGTGGACAGGGAGTGAACACGACTTATTCTGCTATTAGACTTGTACATATCCCCACAGGAATCACCGTTCAATGCCAAGATGAAAGATCACAGCTTCGTAACAAAGAAAAAGCAATGATCGAGCTACGTAGCCGTATATACAATATGGAACATCAGAAATTTCTAGATGGTATTACGGCAAAACGCAAAACAATGGTATCAAACGGAGACCGTTCTGCGAAAATTCGTACTTATCATTTTCCGCAAGGAAGAATAACTGACCATAGAATAAATTATACCATGCATAACTTGCCTGCATTTATGGATGGAGACATACAAGATTGCATAGATCATCTGATTGTTGCCGAAAATGCAGAAAGATTAAAAGAGAGCGAACTCTAATAACTAAATATATGAATAAGGAACATTTATTTGAACATATTAAAGAGAAACAATCATTCCTTTGTATTGGACTTGATACTGATTTAAAAAAGATACCAGAACATCTTTTAAAAGAAGATGATCCCGGATTTATTTTCAATAAAGAAATTATAGATGCAACGCATGACTTATGCATTGCATACAAACCCAATTTAGCATTTTATGAAAGCTTAGGAGCAAAGGGGTGGTTAACATTTGAAAAAACCATAAAATATATTAGAACTCATTATCCCGATATTTTTATTATTGCAGATGCAAAACGCGGTGACATTGGTAATACATCCGCAATGTATGCCAAATCTTTTTTTGAAGAGATGAATGTTGACGCACTGACTGTGGCCCCATATATGGGAGAAGATAGTATTACTCCATTCTTAAATTACCCAGAAAAATGGGTCATATTGCTAGCTTTAACAAGCAATAAAGGGTCTAAGGATTTTCAATTCTTTACAAATGAGGAAGGTCAGCATCTTTTTGAGAAAGTGCTACAGAAGTCACAAGAATGGGCTGATGACCAACAAATGATGTATGTGGTTGGAGCTACCCAAGGAAGGATGTTTGAAGATATTCGTAAAATAATTCCGAATCATTTTCTGCTTGTACCCGGTATTGGAGCACAAGGTGGATCACTTGAAGAAGTTTGTAAGTATGGAATGAATAGACAATGCGGATTAATTGTCAATTCTTCGCGAGGAATTATATACGCAGACAATTCAGAAAACTTTGCACTAAGTGCACGAAATGCGGCTGAAAAACTACAAAAAGCGATGGAGAAAGAGTTAAAGAATATAATGGAATAAAGTTGTTTGTTTTTCACAAAAAAAATACGAACTTTGTATCCTTAGTAATAATTAGTAAACATGGAAATTACAGCGAAACAAATAGCCGAACTCATTGACGGCGAAATAGTAGGAAATGAAAATGCAACTATTCATACCTTCTCAAAAATAGAAGAAGGAACTGAAGGAAGTATCTCATTCCTATCTAATCCTAAATATAATCACTATCTCTACACAACCAAGGCTAGTGTTGTTCTTATTGACAAAAGTTTTGCACCTGAAGAGAAAGTAAATACAACATTAATAAAAGTCACGAATGCATATGAAGCTTTAGCCCAATTATTGGAAATGTATAACGCTATGGCCAATCCGCCTAAGAAAGGTATTTCTCCTTTGGCATTTGTGGATCCTAGCGCCCAATTAGGCAAGGATATATACATTGAACCATTCGTTTGCATTGGAGCTGAAGCAGAAATTGGTGACGGAGCCCAAATCTATAGCAATGCTGTAGTGGGCGTAAAGGCTAAAGTTGGAAAAAGAACAACTCTAAATGCAAATGTCACTGTGTACCATCATTGTGAAATAGGCAATGATTGCATTCTTCATTCCGGCTGCGTCATCGGTGCTGACGGATTTGGTTTCGCCCCTTCACCTGAAGGATACAAAAAGATTCCACAAATCGGCAAAGTGGTCATTGAAGACAATGTTGAAATAGGAGCAAACACCTGCGTTGACCGCGCTACTATGGGAGAAACTATCGTACATAAAGGAGTAAAATTGGATAACTTAATACAAATAGCTCACAATGATAAAATAGGTTCTCACACCGTAATGGCAGCGCAAGGAGCTATAGCAGGTTCCACAGAAGTTGGAGAATGGTGCATGATTGGAGGACAAGCGGGCATTTCAGGACATCTTAAAATTGGAAACCATGTAAATATTGGAGCACAATCAGGAATACCCGGCAATGTGAAAGAGGGGAAAACATTAATAGGATCCCCCGCCGTTGATCCCAAAACATTTGCGAAATCATCTGTTGTCTACAAACATCTCCCTGAAATATACAATACCGTAAATTCTTTGAAAAAAGAAATTGAAGTATTAAAGGAACAAATAAATAATAAATAAAATGTTGAAACAAAGAACATTGAAAGAATCCTTTTCGTTAAGAGGAAAAGGACTCCATACAGGACTGGATCTTACCGTTACTTTCAATCCGGCACCTGAAAATCATGGATATAAGATTCAACGCATAGATCTAGAAGGACAGCCGATCATTGATGCTGTAGCCGATCATGTAATTGAAACAACACGTGGTACAGTTCTAGGAAAAGACAATATAAAAGTTAGTACAGTTGAACATGGATTAGCTGCACTATATGCAACAGGTATAGATAATTGCTTGATTCAAGTCAGTGGACCTGAATTCCCTATTTTGGATGGTAGTTCCAGTCAATATATGGAAGAGATTGAACGCATAGGAACTGTAGAACAAACAGCTATAAAAGATTTTTACATAATCCGTAAAAAGATTGAATTTACAGATGAGAATACAGGATCAAGCATCATTGTATTACCTGATGATCAATTTAGTATTGATGTGCATATTTCGTATGACTCTTCAATCATCCCTAATCAATATGCTTCACTAGATAACATGGGTGACTTCCCTAAAGAGGTAGCTGGAGCACGTACATTTGTATTCGTTCGCGAAATAGAACCTTTATTAAATGCAAATCTGATCAAAGGTGGAGACTTGGACAATGCAATTGTCATCTATGAGCGTCCAATGAAACAAGCCAAACTCGATCAATTAGCAGATATCATGAAAGTAGATCATCATGATGCCACAGAATTGGGATATCTTAACCACAAACCATTGGTATGGAGCAACGAACCGGCTCGTCATAAATTATTAGACATTATCGGAGACATGGCTCTTATTGGGAAACCGATAAAAGGAAGAATTATCGCAAACCGTCCCGGACACACTATTAATAACAAATTTGCTCGTGCTGTGCGTAAAGAAATGCGCTTGCATGAAGTACAAGCTCCAATATATGATTGTAATCAACCTCCTGTTATGGATGTTAATCGCATTCGTCAATTACTTCCACATCGCTATCCAATGCTGTTGGTCGACAAAATAATTGAGATAGGCCCTAAACACATCATTGGACTGAAGAATGTATCAGGAAACGAACCTTTCTTCGCAGGACATTTCCCAAAAGAACCAATAATGCCCGGAGTACTACTAGTAGAGGCTATGGCTCAAACTGGAGGACTGCTTGTATTGAATTCTGTTGAAGAACCGGAAAGATACTCAACATACTTTATGAAAATAGACAACGTGAAATTCCGCCAGAAAGTGGTTCCCGGCGATACTTTATTATTCCGTTTGGAATTATTGGCTCCTATCCGTCGTGGAATATCTACCATGAAAGGATACGTATTCGTTGGAGAAAGAATAGTCTGTGAAGCCGAATTCATGGCGCAGATCACTAAAAACAAATAAAACAGATAAATGATAAGTCCTTTAGCATATATTGATCCGGAAGCTATCATTGGAGAAAACAATGAAATTGCTCCCTTTGTATACATTGATAAAAATGTAGTAATAGGCGATAATAATAAAATTATGCCCAATACCACAATCCTTAGCGGATCACGCCTTGGGAATGGTAATGAAATCTTTCCTGGAGCCGTAATTGGTGCCATCCCTCAAGACCTCAAATTCAGTGGAGAAGACTCTACGGCTGAAATTGGTGATAACAACCGCATTAGAGAGAATGTAACAATCAATCGGGGTACAGCAGCCAAAGGGCATACGATCGTAGGAAACAATAACTTGTTGATGGAGAACATGCATGTGGCACATGATGTGATGATTGGGAACAACTGTATTATAGGAAATAGCACAAAATTCGGAGGTGAAGCAATCGTTGACGACAACGCTATAATCAGTGCTGAAGTACTCACTCACCAATTTTGTCACATCGGTGGATTTGTCATGATCCAAGGTGGGTCCAGGTTCAGTAAAGATATACCTCCTTACATCATTGCAGGACGTGACCCCATTGAATATGCAGGAATTAATATTGTGGGATTACGAAGACATGGTTTCAGCAATGAAGCCATCGAAAACATTCACAATGCTTATCGATTCATTTATCAAAGCGGGTTAAATGTAAGTGATGCTCTTGAAAGAATAAAGAATGAAATACCAAAGACTCCTGAGATCGAATACATCATCAATTTCATATCAGGATCAAAAAGAGGTATTATTAAATAAGTTAAATAAATATTAGACACTATGGTTTACAGATTTACAATTGTGAGTGATGAAGTAGACGGATTCATGCGCGAAATACAAATTGATTCCGATGCCACATTTTATGATCTGCATCTGGCCCTTGCCAAAAACGTTGGTTACTCAACGAAAGAAATGGCATCGTTTATCATATGTGATGATGATTGGGAAAAAGAGAAAGAAGTAACTCTCGAAGACATGGGAAGTTCTTCAGAAGAAGATGTCTACCTGATGCGTGACACTATTCTGAGTGAAATACTTGAAGATGAGAAGCAAAAGCTTCGCTATGTTTTTGATTATATGACAGAACGCTCACTCTTTATTGAATTATCAGAAATCATTATAGGTAAAGATTTAAAAACGGCTCAATGCACTAAATCAGAAGGAGAAGCTCCTAAACAAACAATGGACTTAGATGAGATGGCTCCTAAGACAACTTCCATTGGAGATGATTTAGGGGAAAACTTCTATGGAGATGAGTCTTTCAATGATGAAGACTTTGATCTTGATAGCTTTGAGGTTGAAGATGCTAATGAGAAGACTTAATTGATGAAACCTTTACTCATTGTTTTAATTGGCCCTACAGGTGTCGGGAAAACAGATCTAAGTATACGCATTGCGGAAAATTTAGAGATTCCGATCATATCATCTGATTCCCGACAGCTGTATGCCGATATACCAATTGGCACAGCAGCCCCCACTCCCAGCCAATTAGAAAGAGTAAAACATTACTTTATAGGAACCCTTAAACTCACAGATTACTATAGCGCAGCTCAATATGAGCAAGATGTGCTAACGTTGCTTAATACACTCTTTAAGGAAAAAAATATTGCACTGATCACCGGTGGCAGCATGATGTACATAGATGCTGTATGTAAAGGCATTGATGACATTCCAACAATAACAGATGAAACTCGTCAACAAGTATTAGAACATTATCAAAAGGATGGACTGAACGCTCTACAAAATGAATTAAAGGACTTGGATCCTGAATATTATAACATTGTAGATCAACAAAATCAGAAACGAATTATACATGCATTGGAAATCATTCGACAAACGGGAAAAACCTATACATCCTTACGCACCCGAACTCTTAAAGCCCGACCTTTTGATATTCTTAAAATAGGATTGTCACGCCCACGTCCTGAATTGTTTGAGCGCATCAATGAAAGAGTTGACCAGATGATGTCGCAAGGTCTTATGGATGAAGTAAAAAAGGTATACCCGCTTCGTGAACTTAATTCTTTAAATACCGTTGGTTATAAAGAACTGTTCAATGTTTTAAATGGAGAATGGAGCCTTGAAATGGCCACAGAAAGAATCAAAAAGAATACTCGCGTTTATGCAAAGAAACAAATGACATGGTTTAAACGTGACGCTGAAATTCATTGGTTTCATCCGGATGAAGAAGAGGCTGTAATGCAGTTAATAACATGTCATACAAAAGATTTATAACAATGAAGAATAAAACTATTCGATTTATATTTTTTATCAGTGCTATTATGCTGGTAACAACTTCTTGTAGCCTGAAGTCACAAAAGAAAAATGTTATTGAAAAGGCCCAAACAATAAAAAATGCATATGCCAAAGGCTTTTCAATCACAAATGCAAAAGATTACACTATTGTCACAGTATATAGTCCATGGAAAAAAGGAGAGATTTATGCAAAATACTATCTTGTAAAAGATAGTTTACAAAAAGTTCCTCAAGACGGCACAAGAGTATTGATACCTATAAAGAAATTGGTAGCCAACTCTGCTACTTACTTTGAGCCATTATCCGAACTCAATAGCTTAAATATAATCAAAGGTACATGCAGTTCCAAATTTATCTATTCGCCATATATCTTGAACGACGTCAAAACGGGAAAGATTAAAGATTTAGGAGATGCATTTAACCTCAATATAGAGCAAACCCTTTCATTAAAACCGGAAGCTGTGATGACTACGACATACAACTCGGAAGATGCCAATGTAAAAAGATTTAAACAAACAGGCATTGCCATTCTCTTTAATTTTGAATGGATGGAAGATTCGCCTTTAGGACGTGCTGAATGGATAAAGTTTATAGCGGCTTTCGTTGACAAGCAATCGGTAGCAAATAAACTCTTTGATCAAGTAAAGAACAACTATCAGAATGCCAAAAGCTTAGTGGCTGATGTCAAAGATCAACCTACAGTGATGGTTGGTGAAGATTTCCGAGGCAGCTGGTCTATGCCCGGTGGACATAGCTTCAATGCACAATTGATTAAAGATGCCAAAGGGAAATATTTTTATGAGAATGATACAACGACAGGCAGCATCAACTCATCGATAGAAGATGCCTTGGTGAAATTTAGTACTGCACAAATATGGATATCTACTGAAGAGAATACGTTGAAAGACTTACAATCCAAGAATTCACAATATACATTATTCAATGCATTTAAAAGTAAGCAAGTATACAATTGGAACAATCGTATGAATAGTTCCGGAGGGAATGACTATTGGGAAAGTGCTGTGTCACGCCCCGACATTGTATTAAAAGATTTGATAAAAACCTTTCATCCCAACTTATTGCCGGGTTACAAGCCTACTTATTTAAAGAAACTGCAATAAGCAACACTCCATGAAGAAAAAGATCTGTTTACTCATAGCACTACTCATCTGTGGCTTCTTGCTTGACATCGCATTTGGAAGTGTGCCATTGAGTATACAAGATATCATTCATACATTTCTTGGAAAAGGAGACGAAATAACTCATGAGATCATCATTAATTTCCGTCTACCCAAAGCTATTACAGCAATTCTAACCGGAGCTGCATTATCTGTAAGCGGCGTATTAATACAAACACTCTTCCGTAATCCATTAGCCGGACCGGATGTCCTAGGCGTCACATCCGGAGCAAGCTTGGGTGTGGCTGTGCTCACATTAGGTGCAGGTTTCTTACCGGCTTTTGCTTTAAGCAGTTGGGGATTAATTATAGCCGCCATCATTGGGGCAACGATCATCATGCTATTAATTATCTTGGCATCGCTTCATGTCACACATTCAACAACACTGCTGATTATCGGAATCATGTTCGGTTATTTCACCAGTGCAATTGTGAGTATCTTACAAAATGTAGCGAACCCTAATATCCTGAAAATATTCATTACCTGGACCTTTGGAAGTTTATCAGCCGTCGGATGGAATTCAATAACAATCATGGCCATGCTTATAGGTATCGGATTGCTTTTTGCTTTTTTCATTCAAAAGCAATTGGATACACTGCTGTTAGGAGAAAGGTACGCATTGGGATTAGGCACAAACATCAAGTACACTCGCTTTTATATTATTATAATCACGGCTATACTCACCGGCACAAGCACTGCATTCACAGGTCCTATTGCATTTATAGGAATAACCATTCCGCACCTTACCCGTCTGTTGTTTTGTACAAATAACCACAAAGTGGTCATTCCAATGTCAATCTTATGCGGAGCCACTGTTATGCTCCTTTGCGACGTAATATCACAGTTGCCCGGCACACAATCTACACTCCCAATAAACTCCGTTACCGCTTTATTCGGGGCACCTATTATTATATGGATTATCATTAAAAGATAAACAACTTTTCGATAGATTGCCGGATGTTCACGACGATGATACCTATTTGTTTATAGCAAAAAATAGGATGCTAATAATGATACACAATGCAACTTAGAGGAAATGCATTTTCATCTAAGCGATAGATTCTATGATCTAAAGGGACTTACCATTGGATTGCAGCCTGCATTTTATCATTTAGTAAGCAACAAAACTTATTTCTACAATTGTAAAAATGCTTTTCTACAACTGTAAAACTGTCGTGCCACAACCGTAGAAATGCTTTTCCACAACTGTAAAAAACAAAAATGCAAAAGGGAAATTTATAAAATGTAGCACAGTAATCTGCGCAAAGCTCACTACGAGTGTCGAACTAGGAAGACATTACAGATAAAACTTGCGAGCGTGTGCTCTCGTTCGTACCAGAATAATTATAAAGCACACAGAGAAAGCAAGTAGCACGTCTATGAAACAATTTAAAATGTTCTAATTTAATTCATCCAATGCTATTAATATGTATATTTGTATTACATTAAATCATAATATTTAGGAAACATGAAATCTATTAAAAGTTTATTTTCGTTGGCACTTATCTGTATAGCCTTCATCCCATCAGCTAGTGCCCAAATACGCCTACCTCAGATCATAGGCGACAATATGATACTACAACAAAAAGCCAATGCAAAGATTTGGGGATGGGCATCTCCCGGAGAAGTAATAAAAATAAAATGTTCATGGAACAATCAGATAGTCACAGCAACAGCTTCTAAAGATAGTTCATGGACAGCCTACTTAAAGACACCGGAAGGTTCATATGCCTCACAAAAGATTTCTATAGCAAGTGAAAAGAATAAAACGGATAAGATAAACTTAAGGAACATCTTAATTGGTGAGGTATGGTTTGCATCCGGACAATCCAATATGGAAATGCCGCTTAATGGATTTACAAACTGTCCGGTAGCAGGAGCAAACCAAGAAATAGCCTTTTCAGGAGAATATAAAAACAAAATACACTTCGTTACCATTCCCAAAACAGCCGCACGCACTCCCCAAAAGGAGGTAGAAGGGAAATGGCAAGACGCTTCGCCCGAGACCTCTCCCTGGTTCAGTGCTACAGGATGGTTCTTTGCAACAACTCTCAACAAATCACTCAATGTACCTATCGGTATTATCAATTGCAGCTGGGGAGGAAGCAAGGTTGAAGGATGGCTCAATGAAGAAACCTTAAAGAATTATCCAGACATAGACCTTAGCAAAGTTCCAAATCAGAAATACAATGTTCACTATCTCACGCCACTTGTTATGTATAATGGAATGGCTCATCCACTAATAGGATATACAATACAGGGCATTATATGGTATCAAGGTGAATCGAATATTGGCAAATCACACACTTATGCCGATCGCTTATCTACTCTTATAAAGCTCTGGAGAAGTGAATGGAAACAGGGCGACCTACCTTTTTATTATGTTGAAATTGCTCCTTTTAACTACGGAGGTAACAACCAAGGAGCACTACTCAGAGAAGCTCAATACAAAGTACAAAATATGGTAACGAATTGCGGAATGATCAGCACAAATGATCTTGCAGAAGATTACGAACTCAATCAGATACACCCGCACAATAAAAAGGCTGTTGGCGAACGCTTGGCATATATGGCATTACACAATACATACAATGAAAAGTTTGTAGAATGCCGGGGACCGGAATATCAATCAATGAGCATTGATGGTGACAAAGCCATTATCAAGTTCAAATATGACGACAACGGTTTCAACCGATCTAACGAAATTAAAGGATTTGAAATAGCCGGTTTCGATAGTATATTTCATCCGGCAAATGCAACAGTGGATGCAACAAACAAAACAGTTATCGTCAATTCACCGGAGGTACAAGTTCCTGTTGCTGTGAGATATGCATTTAAAGATTTCTCAATAGGTAACTTTGCGAATACCAGAGAATTGCCTGCTGTACCTTTCCGTACAGACAATTGGTGAACAACTTTATTAAAAAAAAGCGATGCAAAGATTTGGATAATTCAAAAGAAGAACATATCTTTGCACCGCATTTCAAAGGAAATGACAGCCATCAAGGAAGTTTGGGTGAGTGGCTGAAACCAGCAGTTTGCTAAACTGCCGAACGAGTTCTCGTTCCGCGAGTTCGAATCTCGCAGCTTCCGCAAGCGTAAATAATTCTATCAGAGTTATTTGCGCTTCGTTCATTTAAGGGGGTCGGACAAATCTTGGACAAAATTCATTTGATTTTTGTTCAAATCTAAATGAATCATGGCTATGGTAAAAAGGCAAGAGCGTAATATCTCACGACATCACGCCCTTTAAAGATGTAAAATCTTGTATATTTAAATAAGCTTATTCGGGCTTATCTCAATATTGTCATCTGATAAAGAAGGCGACTTTATCAACCGCCTTTGATAAATTTTTCTTAAAGCTTTCCCTTTAGAATGTTTTCAGATCATTTGTAGTATGAATTATACAGATGCTAATTCTTGGCCAATCTGCTTTATAACATCAACTATTTGTGTTTCACATATTTTTGACGGTTTCATTGTGCCGTTTATATATTGTGTCAACAAACTTTGTTTCATACCTAAACGGCGTGCAATAGCTGATGCATTCAATTCAGTATGGGTAAGAAATATCTTAGATATTCCAACAGGCTCAGGATTAGGATATTCAAAGCTTTCATAGGAAATATCTTCGTCAATATAATCCCAATGGATGCCGAATGCACCCAATTCAAAGATAGTGCGCTCTTTATCTGTTGCATTTTTTAGTCTTTGATAATACAAAAGACTTTGCCACAAAGTATGCCCATCATCTGTCTCGATGTAAATACGATCATCTGCAAACCATATTTCTCTTACTATCATATTTTTCTTACCGCTTGATTAATTACAACGCAATTATAGATTATAAATTTATAATCTGAAAACATTTCATCAACTATTTTAGAAATATCCGCTGAATATTTCATGCCGCGTGCCTAACGCTCTCACGACAATGCCACTTTACCCACCACGAATGGCTTGTACATTCGTGCCGGGCTTGCGCAAAGAACCAGCCGACAGCATACCGCGAAAACGAGGGTAAAAAAATGACGATGACAGGAAAAAGAGATAGGGTTAAAGACTCGCACAACGTGATTCAAGCAACGGTTATCAGCTTTTTCGGAGATAAATAGATTTCGGACTAATATTCATTAGTTTAGAACCTAATATCCGCACAAACAGTGCGGATGTCACGGATTTTTCCCCTCCCCACCACCCTATCCAAAAAAGTAATTACCGACCTCGCTTTTAGGCGTGGCATGCTAACAGTTTTAACATTTCAAAGAAGATACCCTGCAACTAAAAACACAAAAATGCCGCACCGATTAAATCAATTTTCGAAAATTGTTTGGCAAATATAGCCTTCTACCAAATCAGACGACCATCACCAACTATTTGAAACAAAAGCTTAAAATAGTTTTAAGGATACGCCATTTTACGCATTATAATCACAATATTTAAAACATTGAATAGAATACACTAAGTACACATATTAGTAGAAATCTTTGCACACTACGTATAGACAATAACTTCATTCTTATATTTGGAAAAGCTCATAACATTTTATTGAGTATTTTTGCATAGTAGCAACAACACAAATAGATGACAAGTTTCTTTGATTTTGAGAAAGTATACAGTTATAAAGGGGAAGTTTCATTATGGAAAGTAGATGATAGGTTCCTAAAAGCTAATCCCACCGTGTTCACAAATATGCATTCACTGCTATTTGTGAAAATACTCCATGAAGAATTAGTGATAAAAGTAAACAACTCTATTATACGAATCAATAAGAGTTGCATCATTGACGTTTTAGATTCCTATCAACTAGAATTTGTTTCAGTACCCAATAGTGTGTCAGCGTTTCATCTATTTTACAGCCATGTATTCTTCATGGAAATATTTAAATCAAAAATGCCTTTCCCTATTTCATATGTAGCAAAGATTAAGATTGATCCTATTTTATATCTAGAAAATACATGGATTGATTTGCTTCTAATTCAGGTACATAGAATAAAAGAGGCACTAAATGATAACAAAAACATTTACCAAAAAGAGATCTTAGTTAATGAATTTTCGACCTTATTGCTCGAATATAGTAATATCATTGTAAGAGAAAAGTTTCCACAAGAAAACTCCAGCCTTGGTAACAAAGATTATTTGGCTATGCAGTTTACTCATATACTGGTGAGCGATGGAAAAGTGAAGCATTGTGTTGGTTTCTATGCCAATAAACTTAGAGTCAGCAATCAGTATCTGGCTCGCATTGTCAAATACGCAACAGGACGTACGGTTCACTATTGGATAAATGAATATCTTATATTTGAGATTATGGGCTTGTTAAAGGAAAAAAACATGAGCTTACAACAAATTGCTGATAAAATGTCCTTCTCTGATCAAGCTGCTATAACAAAGTTTTTCAAGAAGCATACTGGAATACTTCCTTCTGAATTCAAAAAAGGATGCCCAATAAACAAAACTGACATTGGATAATCATTTAAGTGGTGTAATTGATTCCAGGCATTTTAGTTGGAATGATTTATCAGTCTCCACATCTACAACCTTATTATGATCATCAACGATAAATAGAGAGGGTCCATCTTTCTCATTATTCCAACTTGCCATTTTACATAACACTCGAACCAATCCTTCAGATCTATTAACAACATAAGCTTGCTCAAAATAACCACTCCGCTTAAGGCAAAGGGCTGCTGTCGATAAGTTATTTATATCAGAAAGAGGCACCAAACAAAATCTGTCCTTATGATTATCAACATATGAACGAATAAGCTTTAAATTATCACTTTGCTTTTTATCACCTTCGCAAATAATGTAAATTATTTTATACTTCTTGTCATCACCTTTAACTAATGATTTTATCTCACTAGCAGATATCATCTGTAAGCGTACCAAACTATCAGGCATATCTGTGGTGATATTTTTCAATACTGAATCAGGAATGCTGGCATAATTACTCCAATGATCTTTAGCTTTTCTCTTATGCCAAAAAACATACTGCAATAAACTTTCTATTGAACAATTGGTACCGAAATTTACATTACCGCCCATCATACCGAAACGCATATTGTTCTGTGGACCAAACTTTCCTAAAGCACCGGGTCCTACTCCTACAAGCATGTAATTTTTAGCACTGATACGCCCAGGAGGCGGCATATTTTTCAAGAAATCCTTCGGTACAAGCCATCTCCAATCTGCCGTAATCCTTTCATCTTTTTTATGGGATCCTTCATAAAATCCCTGAAATGCAGATATACCCAGCAACGGACGAATAATATCTGTATCACGTTTAATTGACTTTTTCAATAATTCATCCGTGAGTTCGTGAATATCATATGTACCGGAATTAGAATCCTTCGTTAACTTTACTGATTGATTACTTTTAGTCGTTTGAGTTTGTTTTTTATTATTTTTACGAGACTTTATTTCATTCATATGCTCAAAAAATCCCTTAGGATATTTTATCTTTATCTGTTTCTCCTGAGCAACAATCGCAGAAGAAAAACAAACACAGAATAAAACGAAGAGCAATAACTTATTATTATTTATCAATTTCATACTTTGGTCTTTTAACAAAGATCACCAACCACCTTTGCGTCAATAATCGATGCGAAAATAATCTTTTCCTCCAATATATCTATTGGCTATTTTGAAACTAAAATTATCCATCAAGAAACTCAAAATTAAAATATCAAAATGAATGTTCTTATATACCCTTATCTATACGATATTTATAATGTTTCCAGAAAATTGCTTGGAATATAGGTAGTGACAAGTGAGAAAAGTCCTTCAAGGCGAACCACTACTCTTTTATGTCCTTGTATCCTTACCAGTTCACCCTCAATGCCGGCAAACTCGCCTTTAATAACGCGCACTCTATCGCCACGCTTAAGGTGAGCATTATTGTCTATTTTCACGGCTTCTTCCGAGAAATCAACAAGAAACATAAAATCTTGCATCTGCTTGTCCGGCACCGCTAGCAATTGATGAGTTTCAACATTACGTATAAAAATCAACTTAATGCCTTTATCATTGGCTAAGTGAAAACATAGCTTCTTCGAGGCATGTAAAAAAAGATAATTGAGAACTAAAGGCTTTTCTTTTTTTACTTTTCGTCCATTAACTTCCACTATGACGCTACGATATGGAAGAAAGCATTCCACATCCAAATCTATTAGTTCTTTCTTTATTTTCTTGCCTGACTGTGCATGTATTTTTGCTACATACCAGCATATTTTTTCCATATCTTGATTTTCCATTCTCTACTAGTATGGGACTTTAATCTTTGCAAATATACTTTTTTTTTAAAACACATAAAAATGATTCAGGACATTTAAATAAAAAAACCTCGGTTGTACGTACAACCGAGGTTTAAACTTATAATTACAACACACAATGTTGATCAAAATAACTTAGCAGGATATTCTCCGGCATCAACTAATATTTTAATTTTATCCACTACAGACTGACGATCGGCAGCATAAGTTACGCCAAACCATTTCGCAGTAGTATCAAGAACTTTTACACTGACGGTATCTTCATTGATCAATTTATTCACCATCAACGGAATGAAATATTCAGCCTTAGGTTTATCTATATTCTCTTTGAGGAAGTTCTTAAAATAGTCTTCAGAATATTGGAAATAATCAGGTGTGAAGCCCCACATGTTCATTGAAACAGGAGTATTGTCATCAATAGCAACCCATTCACCGCTCTCATCTTTATAACTAACAGGACCATTCACACGCATAATTTCAGTACGCTCTACTACTGTAGTCAGATTTTCATTATCATCCTTGCTACAAATACCACGCGCAACAGAACCGCTTTCGCTAAGAGTATTTCCTACACGATAGCCTACCATGCAATATTCATTCTTTTTACCTTCCATTTTACTAAGGGCACTGCCAATAACAGCAAAACTGTCACGACCATAAAAGTCATCGCTATTTATCACCGCAAACGGCTCATTGATAACATCCTTTCCCATAAGCACGGCATGGTTGGTTCCCCAAGGTTTTTTACGATCAGCCGGACAGGTAAATCCTTCAGGAAGATCATTTAAGCCTTGAAATACTACAGCTGTAGGAATGTGGTTTTCATACTTGCTTAAGATTTTCGCACGGAAATCGTCTTCGAAATCTTTGCGAATCACAAATACTACCTTGCCAAATCCACCACGAATAGCATCGAAAATAGAATAATCCATGATGGTCTCCCCATTAGGACCCAGACCGTCCAACTGCTTTAATCCTCCATAACGGCTACCCATTCCGGCAGCCAATACAAATAATGTTGGTTTCATTCTCTTTTTAATTAGATTTTGATTATGATTATGCAGGCAAAAGTACATAATTATTTCGGAAGAAGTATGTAAATAACTCAAAAAGTGAAACAAATCCACGATCAGAGTTTTGTCCGGTTACACAATTATGGATGGTAATATCAAGCCTAAAATATTTATAAAGAAACAAGTAAAGGTCGTTTTTTTTATCTAACTTTACGGCGTAAACAACCCCTGCGTTGTGACCATGTACCGCCTAATAATGACGATACATCGAAATATGACAAAAAAAAACAATATATAATGGATCATATATGGAATTATCAAACACCTACATACAAACAAGTTGAGGATGCCGAGCAATTAGCCGAAAAGCTAAAAATCAGCCCAATCCTAGCCAATCTACTAGTAGAAAGAGGAATCCATGACCCAATTCAAGCCCAGAAATTCTTTCATCCGCAATTAAGAGATCTTCATGATCCTTTCCTAATGAAAGACATGGATATAGCGGTTGAAAGACTAAACATGGCATTGGGACGCAAGGAACGGATTATGATTTATGGCGATTATGATGTGGATGGCACTACAGCAGTAGCATTGGTGTATAAGTTTTTGTTGCAATTCTACTCAAATATCGACTACTACATACCTGATAGATATGAAGAAGGCTATGGAGTATCGAAAAAGGGTATTGACTATGCTAAAAGCACAGATGTGAAGTTGATCATTATTCTTGATTGCGGTATTAAAGCTATAGAAGAAATAGCCTACGCAAAATCATTGGATATTGATTTTATTATTTGTGATCACCATGTACCGGATGATATATTACCATGCGCCGTGGCTATTTTGAATGCAAAAAGACATGATAACACATACCCTTACACTGATCTATCCGGATGTGGAGTAGGATTCAAGTTTATGCAGGCTTTTGCCATAAATAATAATATTGAATTCTATCAACTATTGCCTTTACTAGACCTAACGGCTGTAAGTATAGCTTCCGACATAGTACCAATAATGGGAGAAAATCGCATATTGGCATTCTACGGATTGCGACAACTTAATTCAAACCCAAGTATCGGCTTAAAAGCCATTATTGATGTTTGTGCACTCAATGAAAAAGAGCTTACAATGAGTGACATCATGTTTAAGATCGGACCACGGATAAATGCTTCGGGACGTATACAAAACGGTAAAGAAGCTGTAGATTTATTGGTGGAGAAGGATTTTGTTCATGCTCTTAATTTGGCCAACCAAATTAATGAATATAATGAACAAAGAAAGGACTTGGACAAAAACATGACGGAAGAAGCCAATCAGCAAGTGGAAGCAATTCACAAAATAGGAAATAAGAACTCAATTGTATTATACAACAAGGACTGGCATCGTGGAGTTATTGGCATCGTGGCTTCTCGTCTGACAGAAGTCTATTATCGTCCGGCTGTGGTACTTACGGATGCCAATGGACTGGTTTCCGGATCAGCTCGTTCTATTATTGGTTTTGATGTTTACAAAGCCATAGAAAGCTGTCGTGATTTACTGGAAAACTTTGGCGGACACACTTATGCGGCTGGACTATCACTAAAATCTGAGAACGTAGAAGAATTCAGCACAAGATTCGAAAATTATGTGACCACACATATTGATGAAGAGCAACGCAACCCTAAGATAAAGATTGATGCAGAAATTAAGTTTGGTGATATTACTCAAAAGTTTTATCATGATCTAAAGATGTTCAATCCCTTTGGACCGCAAAACTTAAAACCTATATTTGGTACAAGTAATGTGTATGACTATGGTACAAGCAAAGTAGTAGGCCGTGAGCAAGAACATATAAAGATGGAATTGGTAGACAGCCAGTCAAGCAACGTGATGAATGGAATTGCTTTCGGACAAAGTGAATCATTTAAATTTATCAAGACAAAACAATCATTCGACATTTGCTATTCCATTGAAGAAAATACACATAAACGCGGTGAGCTACAATTGCTCATTGAAGACATTGAAAAATCAAAGGATGAACCTGAAGCATGACACGGGATTACCTGGAAATACTAAAAGAATATTGGGGATATGATGCCTTTAGAGGTATACAAAAAGACATCATTGAAAGTATCGGAAGTGGAAAAGATACATTAGGACTGATGCCTACGGGCGGAGGTAAATCTATTACATTTCAGATACCGGCTTTAGCACAAGAAGGAATCTGTTTGGTAATTTCACCATTAATTGCCTTAATGAAAGATCAGGTTCAAAATCTAAAGGATCGAGGCATAAAAGCAGCTGGCATATATTCAGGTATGTCTCATCGTGAAATCATCACAGCGCTTGAAAATTGTATTTTTGGAGATTACAAGTTTTTATATATATCACCAGAACGTTTAAGCTCTGATCTGTTCATATCGAAAGTTAAAGCGATGAACGTTTCAATGATTGCAGTCGACGAAAGCCACTGTATATCACAATGGGGATACGACTTCAGACCTGCTTATCTGAACATTGCTCAAATAAGAGAATTGTTACCTGGTATTCCAGTTCTCGCACTCACAGCGACAGCAACACCGGCAGTTGTAAAAGACATTCAGGAAAAACTTCACTTCAAGGAAGAGAATGTTTTCAGGATGAGTTTTGAACGTGAGAACATCGCTTACATTGTGCGTTACACAGATAATAAGCCTGATGAACTGATCCATATACTGGAATCTGTTGCGGGATCAGCTATTGTGTACACTCGCAGCAGGTTAAAAACCAAAGAAATAGCTGCTATGCTTATAAAGCATAATATAACGGCTTCCTTTTACCATGCCGGATTAAGTAATCTGGAGAAAGATAAAAGACAAAAGGAATGGCAGTCTGACGAAACGAGGGTGATTGTTGCAACAAATGCTTTCGGCATGGGTATTGACAAGCCGGACGTCCGATTAGTCATACATATAGATACTCCCGATTCGCCTGAAGCTTATTTTCAAGAAGCAGGACGTGCAGGAAGAGATGGAGAAAAAGCTTATGCCGTATTGCTTTACACAGGGCATGATCCAGTGACATTAAAACGAAGAATAACAGATACTTTTCCTGAAAAAGACTATATCCGGAATGTCTATGAGCACCTCTGCTACTTTCTGCAAGTGGCTATGGGATATGGCGAAGGACGTGTGTTTGAATTCAACATTGATGAATTTTGCAGAGTCTTCAAACATTACCCTGTTCCGGCTACTGCTGCTCTCAAAATATTGGATCAATGCGGATATATTGAATTCATAGAAGAACAGGACAATGCTTCCCGTTTGATCTTCACTGTAAACAGAGAAGAACTATACAGAATGCATGAATTTGGTACAGAAGCAGAAACTCTTCTAAATCTCATCTTACGCTCATATACGGGAGTATTTGTAGATTATGCATTCATCAGCGAGGAATTACTTGCCAGAAAGATTCATACTTCTCGTCTACGAATCTATGAATTGCTAATGATGCTATCCAAACGAAGAATCATCGATTATATTCCACGCAAAAAGACACCTTATATTATATATACGCGAGACCGTGATGAAACCAACAGAATAAAAATCCCCAAAGCGGTATATGAAGAACGCAAAGTGCGTTATGAAGAGCGTATAAATTCAATGATCCAATATATGACCAGCGACACGGTTTGTCGAAGTCGGATGCTACTTAGATACTTTGGAGAAAAGAATGAACATAATTGCAACCAATGCGATGTATGTATTAGTAGACGGAAGAAGGGGCTGAATAGCGATGAAAAAGAAGAAATAGCACAGAAAATATACGAACTACTGAAAGATACAGAAAGCATAACCCCTCCGGAACTGGCAGAACAATTACATCTCCCTACGGGTAAACTCGCAGAGGTGTTACACAGCGAA
Organism: Bacteroidales bacterium UBA1794; assembly: GCA_002315435.1. GTDB lineage: Bacteria > Bacteroidota > Bacteroidia > Bacteroidales > Bacteroidaceae > DCFW01. The sequence goes on along the minus strand of DCFW01000003.1, from coordinate 50,825 downwards.
ATGGAAAGTGGAAAAATAATCATAGAAAACGGGAAACTAAAAGTTTCAATATAAACTTTATAAAGAAACTTCTAATTATAAGACGCTGGTGATGAGTTGCAATTCAACAGCCGGTTGACTTCGTCTATGTCAAAAAACTCCGGATCAAAGGAACCACCAATCCACTCAAGCATATCTTTGTGCTCAGGATCCTTTGGATCATTTATTACTTCCACAAGGTGCTGGTATCCATATATCCCTCCACAGTCCTCTGGCGGACAGTTGTTCTTACCAGCCTTGCAAGTGGGATATTTGACAAATGGATCATAGTCTAAAATCTTTTCTAAAAGAATTTCATGTTCCCATGAATCACCGAAATCATACTCATACTCCATTTTATCTTTAACAGATACAAGTAGATCAGCTATTCTCGTATCTTCATAATCGACTTCTCTTCCAAAATCAAAGCTCGGATCTATTTCTTCAACATAAGACGTGCCATCTTTCATAAACTTGTGTAAATGCTCATTTCCCCACCCCATTGCGAGTTGAATGATTTCATGCAGGTCGCATAAAAGTGTATCAGAAGGTACTAATAAACGTCTCCATATTTTTGGAGTATATTTCTTTAGCGAAATCTTGATTTGATAAACACAGTTCTTATTCATTGCGTCATAATTTAAAACAGAAGTAAATATAATATTTACAGATTATTTACGAAAGAAACTTCTGATCTTTTCGTAAGCTCCGGCGTATAATTCTTCGTCTTTACCTCTTAACGGATAGTTTTTTGCCGAAAGTATCGGAATTACTTTCACTGGGAACTTCTTAGCATCATAGATGTTGCCACAAATAGATCTGAAGACCTTTCCATCAACCGGTTGGTAATAGGGATCTTCTAGTGATTCCAGTCCTTTACGACGTGGTTGGGCACCATATAAAAAGGCTTCGTCATCACCATAAAACTCTAGCTTCTGCAACCAATAGTTTGTTTGCAATGACATGGACAAAACGTATTTAATAGATGGATTCTGCTCTAAAACCCACTCAATATGAGATAATCCTTTGATTGCTTTTTCTTCAGGAATAAATACCCTTTTCCCTTTTGGAGCAGGTGTTATATAATCATTGCATAGGTTAGTAATATACATTTCAGAAGGCTTAACGCTATTAAGAGTAACGAAAGTCAGATGATTGAATAAGTTTCGTGATTCAACGTTGCGACTACGTTCGCCATCATCTTCAGGAAAACTGCGAAAATAATAGTCAGCAAACATGGCAACCTCTGTTGCAGTATCCGACCATTGCAGATTAGAATCTTCGCCTACTACTAATACTATTGGTAGTTCTGCCGGTTTTAAGTCTTTTGATCTCATATCTTGTTTTAATTAATTCAATATTGTTATCAATGCAAAGATACGCTTTTATCTTATTAAACAATTCTACTTAATTCATTGTTTTTCCATGAATCAGAGCAAGCTTGTTTGCTCCTACTCAAAAAAGGCTGAAAATATACAATCAAAGCCTTTAAATAAAACGCTTACAAGTGGTGAAATAAACCTATATTGGAGATCAATAAACTCGCCGTCGCGTTCCGTCTAAGTCATAACTAAGACTTGCTCAACCCGCAGTTATGGACGAACAAACTCACAGTTACGGGTGAAACAAATCGCTTAAGAGAGGTGAACAACTCAGAACTATGAGGTGAGCCGACGGTAATTATCAAACAATAATAAACATTATAAGACAAATTAGAACATATCGAAAGTATACTCGTACACTTTCGGCCCGCTACCCGGAATTTTAGTTTTACAACTACCTCGCAATAAGAGTCATGCGAATAGTGGCTATTCCGAAATTAGTGAAATACTATCGATTTCTTATCTTATTATATTAAGTAATAACTATTATATTAACAATATAATATATTGATAATAATACAATTACAGAAGATAGATAGAATCTGTTTACAACTTTTAAATAGTATACGCGTATACTTTCGTACACTTTGCTGTATACTTTCACTACAAAATATATAACACACTCACTATCAAAAGATATACAATAACAAAAAGGACATAATGAATAAATATCACATTTAAGGCTCTAAAACGAGTTGAAAGTATACTAAATTGCTTTTGAAAGTGTACAAAGTATACAAGAGTATACTTTCAACCACCCGAAAAGCCTTATTCACCGTGTCCACCTATCGCCTGAGAGCACTTTTTCTTCCCAAACAGAAATGAATAAAACAAGGGAAATAAGCATTGATTATTAGAGACTTAGATCATCAAAAAGTATAAATATAACAATTCAGATGAGATATCAAAAAAAGGGCCCCCACCCCTTGTATACTTTGTACACTTTATTGTTTTATACAATATATATACACTATTAATATTCACCATAAAACACCTTTACATACAAATAAGAACTTATCGGTAAGGAAGTATGGGAAGTCGCCCCCAAAAATGAATACCAGTAAATGTTGAGCAAAGCCACATTCTACTATCAATATTTTTTATCTTGCCAAAGACAGAAGTTGGCATTAATGAAGAAATTGTATTATTAGCAGGCATTTACCTTAGCACTTCATATCTATCGCCATTTAAGCGCACATACATCTGATATGCATCAGATATAAATATGCATAGAATATTTTACAATGCTGTAGTAAAAAAATAGGGATAATTTTTTTTTTCTGTGATATTAAATTATATTTGCTGACAATATATCCATAAATTTATTATACCATGAAGATATCACACATAGAACATATCGGTATAGCCGTAAAGAGTATCGAGGATTCTCTTCCTTATTATGAAAAGTTACTAGGTTTGAAATGTTACAACATTGAAACAGTTGAAGATCAAAAAGTTCGCACCGCTTTTCTAAAAGTGGGTGATGTAAAGTTAGAATTGCTAGAACCGACAAGCCCTGACAGCAGTATTGCAAAATTTATAGAAAAGCATGGCGAAGGCATGCATCATTTAGCATATTGCGTTGAAGATGGCGTTGTTAATGCTCTGGATGAAGCAGAACAAGCAGGAATACAACTCATAGACAAGGCTCCGAGAGCTGGTGCCGAACATCTTCACATTGCTTTTCTTCATCCCAAAACCACAAAAGGCATACTAACCGAATTGTGTGAACATTGATTTTCGTTAATTCTATTCGTATAAAATAATCTATAAATTTATACATACATGAGTAATCAACTTGATAAAATAAAAGAACTCACAGAAAAACGTCAGCAAGCACGCGTCGGCGGTGGTGAAAAAGCTATTGAAAAACAACACGAACGTGGAAAATATACAGCACGTGAACGTATTGCTATGCTTCTGGATGAAGGTAGTTTTGAAGAGATTGATATGTTTGTACAACACCGTTGCACAAATTTCGGGCAAGAAAAAAAAACATATCTGGGAGACGGAGTTGTCACAGGATATGGAACTATTAGCGGACGTCTGGTCTATCTTTTTGCTCAGGACTTTACGGTATTTGGTGGTTCGCTATCTGAAACCATGGCACAAAAAATATGCAAGGTGATGGATCTTGCCATGAAAATGGGAGCACCGGTTATCGGATTAAATGACTCAGGAGGTGCGCGCATTCAAGAAGGAATCAACGCTTTAGGCGGATTTGCCGAAATATTCCAAAGAAACATTTTAGCATCCGGAGTTATTCCTCAAATATCAGGCATATTCGGACCCTGTGCAGGTGGAGCGGTCTACTCTCCTGCTTTAACGGATTTTACGCTCATGATGGAAGGAACATCATACATGTTTTTGACAGGTCCCAAGGTTGTGAAACAAGTCATCGGAGAAGATGTATCACAAGAAGATCTTGGAGGAGCAAGTGTGCACAGTACAAAATCAGGAGTAACTCATTTTACAGCACCTACAGAAGAGGAAGCAATGACCCTAATTCGTAAACTGCTCAGCTACATGCCACAGAATAATACGGAAGAGCCGCCATATATTGAGTCTAATGACCCTATTGACAGAAAGGACGATTTATTGAATGAGATTATCCCTGACAATCCGAACAAAGCATACGACATGTATGAGGTAATAAAGACGATTGTTGATAATGGAGAATTTCTGGAAGTTCAACCTCTTTTCGCTCAAAACATTATTATTGGATTTGCACGTTTCAATGGACAATCTGTTGGTATTGTAGCAAATCAACCGAAAGTCCTAGCGGGTGTACTTGACTGCAATTCTTCACGAAAAGGAGCACGCTTTGTTCGTTTCTGCGATGCTTTTAATATTCCTGTTGTATCTTTGGTAGATGTACCAGGATTCCTACCGGGAACAGGACAAGAGTATAATGCCGTCATATTAAATGGAGCAAAATTGTTATATGCTTATGGCGAAGCGACCATACCTAAAGTCACCATTACATTGCGTAAATCATATGGTGGATCACACATTGTGATGAGCTGTAAACAACTACGAGGCGATATGAACTATGCCTGGCCTTCTGCTGAGATTGCAGTAATGGGTGCTGGTGGAGCTGTTGCTGTGCTCTGCGCGAAAGAGGCTAAGAGCCAAGAAGATCCAAAGAAATTCATGACAGAAAAGGAAGAAGAATATACAAAACTATTTGCCAATCCATACCAAGCAGCCAGATATGGCTACATTGACGATGTGATAGAACCTAGAAACACTCGATTCCGCATTATCCGTGCATTGCAACAGCTGCAAACAAAACGATTGGTAAATCCGGCAAAAAAACATGGTAACATACCTTTATAATAAGGTTTGCTCGTGAATGGTTGAAGTCTTGCTCTTTCATCATTTTCCATTCATTTGCTGATAGCACTTCAATATTAATGATTTAACGAAGCATCATTGATAAATGAGAACAACAAGCAGATGAATATGAAAATCACTCGATAAGTGTAACTTTACTGAAGGATCATTATCTATAAGCTGGTTGAGTCTTCAGCTAATATAAAAAGACAGATTATGCTTTAGGAACCGTATCGAAGAAGGCAAACGATGGTATAAAATGGATTTACCATAAGACGATACCTGTTCTTTTATCCCTGAAACTATCTGTTTGAAGTTTATTGGAAATTGTTCAATATGAAATTCAAAGCGAAATGAAAACAAAAAAGAATTCTAATCCACACCCTGCAAAAGGTTGTGACGATGAAATAATAGCTGCCATAACCATGGCTCTCCATCAAGAATTGAACGAAGTGCATGATTATGAAGATATGCGACTTACTATCAACAACGGTAAACACATATACTCACCATGGAATTCTCGCATAAACTCTATGCCTGAGTTCCCTGATTTACATAAAACTCAACGCTAGTAACCACAAAAAATTCATTTGAGATGAAAGAATATAAATATAAGATCAATGGCAATCTATACAATGTTAATGTAAACAGCATTAACGATGCCACAGCAGAAGTAGAAGTAAATGGCAAACTATTTTCAGTGGAAATAGAAAAGAAGAAAGAAAGTAAACCTATAGTACCCCCTAGGCCTGTGGTTACTCCTCCTAAAGCCACCCAAACAACAGACAGTCCTCAAAAAAGCACACAACAAACTTCAAGCAATGGAACTGCAATAAAAACGCCATTGCCGGGAGTCATTCTTGATATAAAAGTCAATGTAGGTGATGTTGTTAAAAGAGGTCAAACTGTGGCTATTCTAGAGGCTATGAAAATGGAAAACAATATAAACTCTCCCAAAGATGGAAAAGTCGTTGCTATCAATGTCCATAAAGGAGATTCCGTGGCAGAAAGCACTGACTTAATTTTCATCGAATAAATAATGACACAGTGATTGCCCATTATTAATGAATTCATCAACCATTATCTCAATAAAAAAATCCCCTTATTTTACTTGAATAAAATAAGGGGATAGCAATTATAAATTATAAAAAATGTTATGGTCTCATCATTATGCGTCCTGTACCAACCTCTCCAAGATCAGCTCCGGGTAATGCATTTGGTCTCTTATCGTGTTTAATAAAACGAGTCACTTTGCGTAAACGGAGATTGTCTAATCCAACCCCTACATTCAATCTACTCACATCAACCCTGCCATTAATTCCTTGCACAGATCCTCTGTCAGTAAACTGCCATATATCCCAATCTTTACCATCCATTAAAGTTGGCTCATTGTTGGAATAACGAGCTATAAAGAACTTATATCCTTTAAATTGCTCAGCTAAAAATGTATTATAAAAGAATACGCCTGTATAAATAATCGGCTTCACGCCATAATATTCTTCGCAACAATCAAGGAATTCTTGCAAATTGGCACGTAATGTAGGTGCAGTCCAACGACGTTCCTCCACATCAATAACCGGTAATAAATCTTGTTTTTCTTTATCAACTACTTCTCTGAAATGCTCAAACTGAACACGTCCAGAAACATTTGTAGAAAAATAATGGTAACTACCTACAGGAATACCCAAACGTCTGGCTTCTTCAATATTTTTCTGATAATATGGATCATTAAGAATAGCACCTTCTGTCGCTTTTACATAAACATAACTGATGCGGTGACTTTGATAATTTCTCACTTGATCCCAATTTATCCTACTTTGATAATGCGACACATCCAATCCATAAATAGCATTAGGGTCTTGCGCTTTTTCAAGCTGATTATTTTCGCCATAGGGATGTTGGAATAATGCTCTTTGTGCTTGCAAATCAAGGGCAGCAGGAGAGTTAACGAAATTCATATCACGGGTAACTTCTTTCGTCTTATTTTGATTCTTGCGATCATCCGGAATTAAATATAAAGGCAAACCCTGTCCCACATTTGGTACAGGATTACTCACATAAGCCAGATTTGTAGTCTGAACTGTGTCAGTCTTTAATTTCGATTTATCATTATTGACACGAGACTCTGCATTTACCGATATAACAAGTATCCAACAAAAAGTCACGCAGATCGCAATATATTTGTTCATATATAAAATGATTCCTTGTAAAAATTACGTGGTGACAAAGATAATAAATAAATATTGCAAACCAACGATTTAGAACATTAAATTAACAATATAGCGAAATATACCACTTAAAAGGTATACTTTACTATCCTCAAAATGCCAATATATCAAAGATTATTTGAGCAAAGCCACACTAAATTATATCAACATTCAATCCCATTTATATATAACACAACACCTAAATCTAATCCATCTGTATCATCCCATGGTTCTCATTTAAAGCCCGAACAAGAAACCCATAAGGATATATTCATCCTATTCGTTTCCTTACATTCAATACTTTTTCTTTTTTTATCAGCAGAATTCTAAATCAAAAAAGTCTTTTAATTGTCCTAAAGCCGGATTCTTCTTTACCATTGAAGCAAACTTCTCAGGACGAGTAAATGCTTGTGGCTGGTCCGTGTTTTCCCTTACTCTTATTGTTATATTCAATTTTGAATTCGCCAACTTACGTCGTAAGAACAATAAAATGGACGGCATAGCAGTGCGCAGGTCTTTTTCAGCAATAGTATTGTTTACAACTACTTCAAGCTCTTCGTTATTATCATCAAGCGACTTTATTTGCATTGCTTTCATCCTACCGGCCAATGCACTTTGAGCTTGTGGTAAGCTATTGGTATATTCTCGCCAACAAACATTTACATCCTGTTCAGTCACTACATGATCTTCCTGAACAACAGCTACATTCTGCGACGTATTCTGATTATTCCTTACCGGCTCAGCAGCATTCTCTTTCACAGCCTGTTTCAACGAAACTCCAGGTATAGCACCAAGTCCTTTAATAGTAGGAATACTATTTCTCTTAGTTTCTGCAACAATTGGACTACGATGAGGGGCTGCACTCTTTGGCTGTTCTTGTACAGCTTCAATAACCTGTTGCTTAGCATCGGGTTGTTGTGTAAATATGGGTTTTATAATTTGTGTGGGCTGACGCCCGGAGCCTTCATCACTTTTCTCATCGGTCACTTGAGCCAATTGTATCAACGTTACCTCAACAAGAAATCTCTTGTTATTACTTGCACGATAATTGATTTCACAATTGTTACAGAGCTTCAATGCTTTGAACAGAAATTTGGGAGCACACTTTGCAGCCTGGGTTTTATAACGCTCACGCATGCTCTGCCCCACTTTTAATAAAGGCAACGTCGACTCATCACGACTTACCAACAAATCTCTAAAATGACGTCCAAGTCCATCCATAAAATGAGACGCATCAAAACCTCTGCTTAGCACTTCATCAAAGACAAGCAAAACATCAGGTATTCTATTTGAAAGAAACGCTTCTGTCAATTTAAAGTAATATTCATAATCAAGGACATTCAGATCTGATATCGTATCTTTATAGGTAACCTTACCTTTTGTAAAACTTACTACCTGATCGAATATAGAAAGTGCATCGCGCATTCCCCCATTTGCTTTTTGTGCAATCACATTAAGCGCTTCGGGTTCATATTCAATGTTTTCGTTTTTTGCCACATACTCAAGATGCTCTATGATATCAGTAGCTTCCATTGGATTGAAATCATAAACCTGACAACGTGATATAATAGTCGGCAGAATTTTATGTTTCTCGGTCGTTGCTAAAATAAAAACAACATATGCAGGAGGCTCTTCCAGCGTTTTCAGAAAGGCATTGAATGCTTGGGATGACAGCATATGTACCTCATCAATAATAAAAACCTTATACTTGCCGATTTGTGGCGGTATCCTGGTCTGCTCCATAAGTTGCTTGATATCCTCCACACTATTGTTGCTGGCAGCATCCAGCTCTTGAATATTCAATGAACGCTGCTCATTAAAGGCTTTGCATGATTCACATTCATCACATGCTTCACCGTTTTCGTGAGGATTCATGCAATTAATGGTCTTTGCAAAAATACGTGCACAAGTTGTTTTCCCCACTCCGCGAGGTCCGCAAAACAAATAAGCATGTGCCAAACGTCCTGAACTTATGGCATTCTTCAATGTAGTAGTCAATGACGATTGACCTACAACCGAGTCGAATGTCTGAGGACGATATTTACGTGCCGAAACTATATAATTATCCATATATCAATTTTTCTTTGCGCAAAAATAAACAAAAACATTGATTTTTTAAACACACATTCCATTTTAATTGTATCTTTGCTTTGTAATTAAATAAGAAAAGAATGAACCTGAAATTACAAGCAAAAATATCATTTGTTTGTCGACACAAATACATCATTACGTCGGCATTCTTCGTTGTAATAATAGGATTCGTAGGTGATAGCAGTGTACTGCAACGGGTAATGAACCAATGGAAACTAGTAACACTAGGAAGTCAAATAACCAAATACCAAGTACAGTACAATAACGATACTCGTAAACTAAACCAACTCAATTCTAATCCTCGAACTATAGAGAAAATTGCACGAGAACGATATTTCATGAAAGATTCGCTTGAAGATATTTATGTATTCGAAGATGACATGAAAAAGCAACAACAAGAAAACAATCAAGAATAATGAAAAAATATTTATCAGGCATATTCATGGCTGGCACTTTACTAGTGTTGGCTGGAGCTATGATGTATGCCTTACATTCTTTCCATGAGAAAGCTCCATTTGTATTTACTGCCGGTGCGATAATTGTGGCGATATGCCAATGCTTTATTCCCTATAACGATGCAACGGTTTCACTAAGAAGACTACACAGACAACAGCTCTTCGGAGGGGTTATGCTGATTGCCACAGGCGTTGTTATGTTTTTACTTCCTGGTACAACATGGGTTCTCTGTCTTACATTTGCAGCAATACTTGAGCTTTACGCAGCTTATAGAATTCCATATCTTGAAAAGAAAGAGAAAGGAAAAGGAAGAAACAAACTTTCTTAAACAAAAATGTTTTTTTTGAGAATAATCATTGCGTTTATTAAAAGAAATGATTTTATTTGCAATAAATTAATTATAACATATTTATAAACCCATGAATAACACAAGTTCAAGCAAGAACCTCACCGGATTAAAACGGAGAGACTTTCAAAAAACGATAGACGGTAAACAAACAGACTTATATCTTCTCAAGAATCCTAATGGATTGGAGATTGCTGTAACAAATTATGGATGTGCAATAGTTGCTATTATGACACCCGATAAAAACGGGAAATACGACAATGTCATTTTAGGACATGATACTATTGACGGAGTAATTAATAGTCCGGAACAGTTCCTAAGCACTACAATCGGTAGGTATGGCAACAGAATTTGTAAAGGCAAATTCACTTTAAAAGGTAAGGAGTACTCACTTCCTATAAACAATGGTCCGAACAGCTTGCACGGAGGTCCTGAAGGATTTCACAAAAAAGTATGGGATGCTCGCCAAAAGAACGAACATGCAGTTGAATTTACGCTGACATCAGAAGATGGTGAAATGGGGTTCCCGGGAAAAGTGGAAGTAATGATGACATACACACTCACAGATGTCAATGAATTCATCATCTCATACAAAGCCACAACGGACAAAACAACGATCATCAACCTCACCAATCATGGGTTCTTTAATCTGGCAGGTATAGCAAACCCTACTCCTACAGTATTAAACAATATCTTGACCATCAATGCTGACTATTACATTCCTACGGACGATACATCTATCCCTACCGGAGAAATTTTAAAAGTAGATAACACTCCTTTTGATTTCAGAAAACCACACGTTGTTGGAGACCGTATTAACGATAAGGGCAACATTCAAATTAAAAACGGAGCCGGATACGACCACTGCTTTGTTCTGAAAAAAGAACCGGAAGAACTTGCACTTGCAGCTAAATGCATTGAACCGTTAAGTCGTAGATACATGGAAGTATATACAACCGAACCGGGCGTTCAACTCTATACAGGAAACTGGTTGAATGGCTTTGAAGGAACACATGGAGCTACCTATCCATCAAGAAGCGCTATTTGCTTTGAAGCTCAACACTTTCCGGATTCACCTAACAATGCACACTTCCCTTCATGTATCTTGACTCCCGGAAAGGAATACAAGCAAGTGACCATCTATAAGTTCGGCGTAGAAAAATAATCACAGAAGAATCTATAACACCTGATTAACAAATCAAAAAGAACCCCCTTTTATCATGAAACAAGAACAAAATCAAAATTACTCATTTGCACTGGCAGTAGTAATTGTCGTTTGCTTTCTCTTGGGATTCATCACCACGATGAACAACTCGATGATCGACTTTTGCAAACAAACATTTCATCTGTCCGAATCACAAGGTCAATTAGTTAATACTGCTTTCTACGGAGCATACATACTGTCTGTTCCACTTGCATTATTAATGAAAAAATTAGGATATAAAGCTACACTAGTCTTAGGTTTGGCAGTAATTGCTTTCGGCTTTGTGCTCAACTTCATTGGCATCGGAGCTTTTGCTGGTTCCACAGAAATCTACCCGGTTTATCTGATGTGCATGTTCTGTGTAGCAATCGGTATTGTGTTGTTGCAGTTGGTTTCAAACCCATATGTAATGGTACTTGGAGCTCCCGAAAAAGGAGCATTCCGCATGACATTGAGCCAAACATTTAATTCACTTGCAACAGCTATTGCTCCTATCTTTGTATCATTCCTTATTGTATCAGGTAGTCAAGGCTACAATGCATCATCTATCAAATTCCCTTTCTTAGGCTTGGGTATATTCACGATAGTATTGTGTGTAATTCTTACATTCATCAAGTTGCCTTCAATCAATGAAGGCGAACAAGCATTTGATGAAGGCAAAACATACAAGAGCAGCGTATTCAAATATCCTCACGTATATTTGTGCGGTTTGGCAATCTTCACCTATATGGGTGTTGAAATCGGTATACCTAGTTTGTTACCTGCCAAGATCCGTCATTTACAAGCATTGGGCGCAATCGGTCAGTTCGAACCCACTCAATTACTTGCATTCTACTGGACAGGTTTGTTAATCGGTCGTGCACTTGGAACAGCATTGTTGAGCAAATTCAAACCACGTCAGATTCTAGGTTTCTGCCTTGGTGCAGCCGCATTCTGCGTACTATTGTCATTCTTCGTTCCGGGCAAATTATCAATTTACGCAATGATCGCAACAGGTTTGTTCCACTCAGTAATGTGGCCTTTGATATTCAACCTTGGTCTTGCAGACCTTGGACCAAACACCAAAGCAGCATCAGGAGTCATCAACACCGGTGTAATCGGAGCGGCTATTTTAATGCCTATGATGGGAGCTATTGTTGACAACATTGGTTTGACCGTCGCTATTTGCACATTATTTATATACTATGCATACATTCTCTGGTTTAATTTCTTCGGATCAAAAATCAGAACAGCATAAATTATTAATCTAATAAAAAAGAGAACCATGGATATAGAAACAGTAAGGAACCGCTTTATCAAGCATTTCGACGGACAAACAGGATCAGTGTATGCATCACCGGGACGTATCAATTTAATTGGAGAACATACTGATTATAATGGAGGTTTCGTCTTTCCAGGAGCTATTGACAAAGGTATGATTGCTGAAATCAAACCAAACGGCACTAAGAAAGTCCTGGCTTATTCAATTGATTTAAAAGACTTCGTTGAATTCGGTTTGGAAGAGAAAGATGCACCCAAAGCTAGTTGGGCAAAATATATATTTGGTGTTTGTCGTGAGATGATCAAAAGAGGTGTTAAAGTTGAAGGCTTCAACACAGCATTCTCAGGAGATGTTCCTTTGGGCGCAGGTATGTCATCATCTGCAGCACTTGAAAGTACCTATGCATTTGCATTGAACGATCTATTCAATGGCAATATCGACAAGTTCGAATTAGCCAAAGTGGGACAAGCTACAGAACACAACTATGTAGGCGTGAATTGTGGTATCATGGACCAATTTGCTTCAGTTTTCGGTAAAGCCGGAAGTTTGATTCGCTTGGATTGCCGTTCATTGGAATACAAATATTTCCCATTCAACCCTAAAGGATACAAATTGGTATTGGTTGACTCAGTTGTAAAACACGAACTTGCTTCGTCTGCATACAACAAGCGTCGCCAAAGCTGCGAAGCAGTTGTAGCTGCTTTGCAAAAGAAGCATCCTCACGTTGAGTTCTTGCGTGATGTCGACATGAAAATGCTTAACGAAGTTAAAGGCGAAGTAAGTGAAGAAGACTTCATGCGTGCTGAATACGTGGTTGAAGAGATTCAACGTGTACTTGACGTTTGTGACGCTTTGGAAAAAGGCGACTACGAAACAGTCGGTAAGAAAATGTATGAGACTCATGAAGGACTAAGCAAACTATATGAAGTTAGCTGTGTTGAACTTGACTTCCTGAATGATATTGCCAAAAAAGACGGAGTGACCGGCTCACGTGTAATGGGTGGCGGCTTCGGAGGTTGTACAATCAACTTGGTTAAGGATGAATTGTACGACAAGTTTATTGCCGATGCAAAAGAAAGCTACAACACTAAATTCGGACGTTATCCGAAGATATACGACGTGGTAGTAAGCGACGGCTCTAGAAAGTTGATTTAAAGTATACCTTATTTATATAGGATGAGAGGAGATGTCTGTAACGGCATCTCCTCTTTTTTGTATGCTTGTAAAAGCCCTGATACTCCCTGAGAAAGAAGCGATTGCTAACCTGCTTATTTCGAATTGCTAACCTGCTTTCCTCGAAATGCATTAATCAAAAAGATATTTTTACAATTGTAGAAAATGTTTTCCACCAAGGTAAGAAATGTTTTTCACCTTGGTAAGAATCATTTTCCACCAAGGTAAGAAATGAGTTTGCCCATTACAAGACAGAAAATAGGCCCTAACGATTTCATAAAATGCAAAGGGGTAATCTCTCGTTTTGCAACAAGCAATAAAAGATCATTTCAGTATACAAATAGTTAAAATAAGTGTACAAAATACACTTTTGTACCTAATTCATGTTCAATAACATACAATAAAAAGATACAACCAAAAGTGATAAGTGTTACTTTTACACTCAAAACTTTTTTATACCGTTGGAGAACATGAAAAAATTAGTATTTACAATGGGACTGGCTGCTATGATTTTGGCAGGTTGTTCAATGAAGCCTCAATCTAATTTGACGGATTCAGGACTAAATCCTGAGAACTTCAAAAAGGAGGTTAAAGGCAAGCAAACCCAACTTTTTGTGATGAAAAACAAAAAGGGAATGGAAGTATGTATCACCAATTTCGGTGGTCGCATTGTTTCAATTATGGTGCCTGACAAGAACGGCAAAATGCAAGATGTTGTTCTTGGATTCGACAGTGTAGCTGATTACGTGAAAATACCTAGTGACTTTGGATCAGCTATCGGTAGATATGCTAATAGAATAAACAAAGGTCAATTCAAATTGGACGGGAAACTAATACAGTTGCCTATCAACAATTTCGGCCATTGTTTGCATGGAGGTCCACAAGGATGGCAATATCAAGTTTACGAAGGAACCCAAGTAAACGATACTACAATAAAAATGGTAAGACACTCTCCGGATGGGGATATGAACTTCCCTGGAGCTGTAACAGCTACTGTGACTTATACACTTACTGCTGATAATTCTATCGACATCAATTATGAAGCTACTTCAACCAAGAAGACGATCATAAACATGACCAATCACTCCTATTTCAACTTAACGGGTGATCCTGATAAATTATCTTTAGACAATGTGCTTTATGTAAATGCCGACCAATACACTCCGGTTGACAATACATTCATGACCACGGGAGAAATCAAACCGGTCAAAGGAACTCCTATGGATTTCACAACCCCTAAAGCTGTTGGGAAAGATATAAACGACTCGGCATTTGTCCAAATCAAGAATGCCAACGGATATGATCACAACTGGGTACTTAATACGAAAGGCGACATCAAGAAAGTTGCTGCCAGATTATATTCACCGGTAAGTGGAATCTCATTGGAAGTTTACACTAACGAACCTGGAATACAAGTATATACAGGTAACTTCCTTGACGGTAAGACGAAAGGTAAAAAAGGAAAAGTTTATCAAAAACGTGCTTCTGTATGTTTGGAGACACAGCATTATCCTGATTCTCCCAACAAACCACAATGGCCTTCAGCTGTGTTAGAACCAGGGAAGACATATCACAGCCATTGCATATTCAAATTCGGCATTCAAAAATAAATAAAAAATAAGTAACAACTAATATCATGAATTGGAATTCTCATCAATTTGAACCACTAGACTGGCTTATCATAGCCCTTGGTGTAGGAATTGTATCGTGGCTTGTATACCGTTCTATCCAAAAAAGTAAAAAAGCCAAATTAGGAGGCGAAACTAGTAGTGACTACTTTCTGTCAGGTCGTAATGAAACATGGTTTGCTGTAGGTGCTGCCATCTTTGCTGCCAACATTGGTTCAGAACATCTTGTCGGTCTTGCAGGTGCAGGCGCAAGTTCCGGTATGGCTATGGCCCATTGGGAAATGCAAGGCTGGTTGATTCTTGTACTAGGATGGGTATTTGTACCTTTCTATGAACACAGCAGAGTATTCACAATGCCTGAATTTTTGATGCGTCGTTATACGCGAGGCACCAGTTCCGCTTTGTCTATCATTACATTACTTAGTTATGTACTAACAAAAGTTTCTGTAACAGCATTCACAGGTGGTATATTCTTTGAAAGTCTTTTAGGACTACCCTTCTGGTATGGTGCTATCGGACTAGTTGCAATAACCGGAGTCTTCACTGTTTTTGGAGGAATGAAAGGTGTAATGACCATCTCTTCCATCCAAACTCCTATCCTTATCATCGGAGCATTCCTTGTCCTGTTTCTAGGATTGAATGCATTAGGCGACGGATCAATTGTAAATGGTTGGCACCAAATGCTTCTATTTGCACAAAACCCTCACTCAGTCACATCAGGCGAAGGTGCATCTCAAGTAACCAAAGTGTTATCCGGTACAAATCACCTTATACATAGCGATCCCTCAGATCCTTTATTTGGAGCTTATCCAGGTGTCGGTGTTATTCTTGGTGCTGCTATTATTGGCTTTTGGTATTGGTGTACCGACCAACACATTGTACAAAGAGTACTTGCTGCCAAAAACATGGACCAAGCACGTAAGGGTACGATCTTTGCAGGTTACCTGAAGGTTCTTCCTGTATTCATGTTCTTGATCCCAGGTATGATTGCGGCAGCTTTACAAGCCAAAGGTGCCAGTGGGTTTCATATGGCACAAACAGATGAAGCATTCGGTTCGATGGTATTATATGTATTGCCTATGGGTGTGAAAGGATTTGTTACTATCGGTTTCATTTCTGCACTTGTCACTTCTCTTGCGGCTCACTTTAATTCATCGGCAACTCTATTTACAATGGACTTCTACAAACATTATCATCCCGAAGCAAGTGAAGCAAAACTTGTGTGGATCGGTCGTGTAGCAACTATCGCTGTTGTTGTATTAGGACTTGTATGGATTCCTGTAATGCGTAGTTTGAGTGGTGTACTTTATCAATATTTACAAGAAGTACAATCATTGTTAGCTCCTGCTATTGCAGCTGTATTTATCCTCGGAATCTTCACCAAAAAGGTTACACCGAAAGCAGGTGAAATAGGTATTATCACCGGCTTCATCATCGGTATGGCCCGTTTGGCAATCAAAATCATTCAGCCTGCTTGCATGCAATGGTTCTTGGATATTAACTGGTTATGGTTCAGTATCTATCTATTGCTCTTCACCATGTTGCTGATGGTTGTGATAAGTTTCTTTACACAACCTGCCAGCGAAGAACAACTTAAAGGAATTACATTCCTTACTCAAAGTCCGGAGCAAAAAGCAGAAACCCGCGCAAGCTGGAGCAAAGCAGATGTTGCAACTACAATTGGTGTAGTCGTATTATGTGTGCTCTTCTATTGCTATTTCTGGTAATTATAAATAGTAATATAAAATATATACTTAATAATGAGTTTCTATAGTGATAAAGACCGCTTTTTTGTTGCAATAGATTGTGTGATTTTTGGCTTTCACGAGGATGAACTTAGTCTTTTGTTATTAAAGCGTAAGTTCGAACCGGCACAAGGAATGTGGTCATTAATGGGAGGCTTCTTACAAAAAGAAGAAAGTGTAAACGATGCCGCCAAAAGAATTCTAAAGGAACTCACCGGTTTAGAGAATGTTTTTATGGAACAGGTAGGCCTCTATGGTGAGGTCTACCGCGATCCGGGTGAAAGAGTGTTGTCACAAGTTTATTATGCACTCATAAAGATTGATGACTATGACCGCCAACTAGTGGCACAACATAATGCATCATGGGTGAATATAAGCAAATTGCCATCACTAATCTTTGACCACCAAAACATGGTAGCTGAAGCTCGGAATAAACTAAAGATCAAGGCCACAACAGAGCCTGTAGGTTTCAATTTGTTGCCTGAAATGTTTACTCTTACTCAGTTACAAACTTTGTATGAAGCCATCTATGGTGAACCCATTGATAAACGCAACTTCCGAAAGCGCGTTGCTGAAATGGACTTCATAGAAAAGACAGATAAAATTGATAAAAACGGTTCGAAGCGTGGAGCATGTCTATACAAGTTCAATGCTAAAATATATAAGAAGGACCCGAAATTCAAATTATAGCTATGTTAGAAGAACTGAAAAAAAAGGTTTGCCAAGCCAACCTGGACTTGGTTAAACACGGTTTAGTTATTTTTACTTGGGGAAATGTATCAGCCATTGATCGCAAAAGCGGATTGGTTGTGATCAAACCAAGTGGTGTATCATATGACAATATGAAGCCTGAAGACATGGTTGTGGTAGATCTTGACGGTAAAGTGGTTGAAGGTGATCTTAACCCTTCATCAGATACCCCCACACATGTCGTACTTTACAAGGCTTTTCCTGAAATAGGTGGTATTGTACATACTCACTCTACCTATGCAACAGCATGGGCACAAGCTGGAAAAGATATTCCTAATATAGGTACAACGCATGCCGATTATTTTCACAACGAAGTACCTTGTACAAGGGATATGACCGAAAATGAAGTAAAAAGCGCTTACGAACTTGAAACAGGAAATGTTATTGTTGAACGTTTCAAGGGAATCAATCCAATGCATACTCCGGGAGTATTGGTCAAAAACCACGGACCGTTCTCATGGGGTAAAGATGCCGACAACGCTGTTTACAACGCTGTGGTAATGGAACAAGTTGCCAAAATGGGATTTATTGCTTACTCTGTAAATCCTAATCTGACAATGAATCCGCTCTTGATTGAAAAGCATTTCAGTCGCAAACATGGTCCTAATGCTTATTACGGACAAAAGAAGAAATAAGAATTTAAATAATTAAAAACATTGATATTATGAACGCATTTAATAATTATGAAGTATGGTTTGTCACCGGAGCTCAATTGCTTTATGGAGGCGATGCAGTAAAACAGGTTGATAGTCATTCTAATGATATAGTAGCTGGATTAAATCAATCCGGTAACCTTCCTGTTAAGGTTATATATAAAGGTACAGCAAACTCTTCGAAAGAAGTGGAATCTATTTTCAAAGCTGCTAACTCAGAAGACAAATGTATCGGTGTAATCACTTGGATGCATACTTTCTCTCCAGCTAAAATGTGGATACATGGTTTGACCTTGTTACGTAAACCATTGTTGCATCTACATACTCAATTCAACAAAGAAATTCCATGGAATACAATGGATATGGATTTCATGAACTTGAACCAAAGTGCACATGGTGACCGTGAATACGGCTTTATCAATGCTCGCATGCGTCGTCCACGCAAATTGGTTGTTGGTTATTGGAAAGAGGAAAAGACACAAGGTCACATTGCCGTATGGATGCGTGTAGCTGCAGCTTGGGCTGACTCACAAGAAATGTTGATCGTACGTTTCGGTGACCAAATGAATAATGTGGCTGTTACCGATGGCGACAAAGTGGAAGCAGAAATGCGCTTAGGTTATCACGTTGATGAATATCCTATTGCCGACTTATGCGCTGTAATGGCTAAAGTAACAGATGACGAAATCAATACTCTTGTTAAAGAATACGAGAAAGAATATGACTTCGCAGACAATGCAAAGAACGGTGGAAAAGATCGTAAAGCTGTAATTGAAGCTGCACGTGAAGAAATAGCTATCCGCAGATTTCTTGAGGCAAAAGGTGCAAAAGCTTTCACAACTAACTTCGATGAGTTGTCAGGTTTTGATCAACTTCCAGGATTGGCTTCACAAAGATTGATGGCTGAAGGTTATGGTTTTGGTGCAGAAGGTGACTGGAAGACAGCTGCTTTGGTTCGTACCACTTGGGTTATGTGTCAAGGATTACCAGGCGGAAGCTCATTCCTTGAAGATTATACATTAAACTTCGATGGCGAAAGCACTGCTATTCTTGAATCACACATGCTTGAAGTTTGTCCGCTTATTGCTGCCGGCAAACCTCGCATGGAAGTTCATCCTCTAGGTATCGGCGGTAAGAATGATCCAGCTCGTTTGGTATTCACCACTAAGACAGGTGCCGGAATTGCTGCAACTATTGTAGATATGGGTAACCGTTTCCGTATGATTGCAAATGCAGTAGATTGCATTAAACCGAAACCACTTCCAAAACTTCCTGTTGCATCTGCATTATGGATTCCACGCCCCAACTTTGAAATTGGTGCAGGAGGATGGATACTAAGCGGTGGTACTCACCACTCTAGTTTCGCATTCAACCTAACAATGGAATATTACGAAGACTTTGCAGAGATAGCAGGTATTGAATTGATTGAAATCGATGAGAATTCAACAACAAATGATATCAAGAAAGAACTTCGCTTCAATGACGTTTATTACTTACTGAACAAAGCTCTGAAATAAGATGAAAGATAAATTTGTAATCGGCTTAGATTACGGAAGTGACTCTGCTCGCGCCCTGATAGTGAATGCTACCACGGGCGAAGAGCTTGCCACAGCCGTTAAATATTACCCACGCTGGAAAGCCGGAAAATATTGTAATCCAGGTATCAATCAATACCGTCAACATCCGTTAGATTATCTTGAAGTACTAGAGGCTTCTGTTAAAGAAGCTTTGGAAAAGAGTCCTGCAGGAACTGCTGAGAATATTGTAGGTATTGCTTTTGATACAACAGGTAGCACTCCCGCCTTCACCGACGAAAATGGTACCCCCTTAGCTCTTCTTCCTGAATTTGCAGAGAACCCCAATGCCATGTTCGTATTGTGGAAAGATCATACAGCCATAAAAGAAGCAGCTGAAATAAACAAACATTGCAAAGAATCTGCAATAGATTACTCTGCTTATGAAGGCGGTATCTATTCATCAGAATGGTTCTGGGCAAAAGCTTTGCATGTTTTACGTGAAGACAAAGCTGTTGCAGCTAAAGCATATTCTATTGTTGAATATTGTGAATGGCTACCTGCAGTACTGACCGGTGTAACTAAATCTTCTGACATTGTAAGAAGTCGTTGCGCTTGCGGTCACAAAGCAATGTGGCATGAGAAATGGGGAGGACTTCCTAGTGAAGATTTCCTAGGTTCACTTGATCCATTATTAAAAGGATTCCGTGCACGCCTATTTGATAAGACAGAAACGGCAGACAAATCTGTTGGTCGTCTTAGCAATGAATGGGCAAAACGCTTAGGCTTATCAACAGATGTAGTAGTAGCCGGTGGTGCTTTTGACTGCCATATGGGTGCAGTAGGTGCCGGCGTCACCCCTCATACTTTTGTACGCGTAATAGGTACCTCTACATGTGATGTAATGGTTGCTGATTACAATGAAATCGGTGATAACTTGATCAAAGGTATATGTGGACAAGTAGACGGTTCTGTTATCCCAGGTATGATTGGATTAGAAGCCGGTCAATCGGGATTCGGAGATATCTATGCGTGGTTCAAACGTATACTTGAATTCCCATTGAAGCAAATCATTGGCAATTCATCTTTGTTGGATGAGAATACAAAACAAAAACTCATTGACGAAACTGCTGATAGAATCATTCCAGCACTAACCAAAGAGGCAGAGAAGCTTCCTATCACAGATGATTGTGTCGTTGCAACCGATTGGATGAACGGTAGAAGAACGCCTGATGCAAACCAATTGCTGAAAGGAACTATTACCGGCATCACATTGGCCACAAGCGCTCCACAAATATTCCGTGCATTGGTTGAAGCTACCGCATTCGGATCTAAAGCTATTGTTGATCGTTTCATCAACGAAGGCATACGTATTGATAATGTGATCGGTATCGGTGGTATTGCATTGAAATCTCCGTTTGTCATGCAAACTTTAAGTGATGTTTTGAACATGCCTATAAAAGTATGCAAAACAGACCAAGCTTGTGCTCTAGGTGCAGCAATGTTTGCAGCAACAGCAGCAGGGATATACGGCAAGGTAGAAGATGCTCAAAAAGCAATGAGCTCCGGCTTTGCTAAAGAATATTATCCTATTGATGATAATGCAAAAGCATACAAGGCTATTTACGATAAGTACCAGCTTGTAGGCAAATTTACTGAAAAAGAACTCTTCTGTTAAATAATATCTAAGATCAATTGTCCAGCAAGTTTTTGCATGGACAATTGATCTTTTTTGCTTTGTTCACTTAGTCTTAACCATAAAATCATGCAAATAAAAAGAAACACTTTAATCATTGCAACTCTACTTTTATCATCACTAGTTGCTTCTGCAAAAGAAACAGTTATATCCGGACCGGATAAGAATTTGGTGGTAAAAGTTGAGATAAATGAAGGGTCTCCATCCTATTCAATCTCCTATAATGGTAAGCAAATTATTAAAGATTCTCCCCTTGGATTACAAACTAACAGAGGAGACTTCAGTAAGGATTTAAATTTCGAAGATGTCACATTTAGCAACATAGATAATACTTACACAATGCCAATGTCAAAAGTAAGTAAAGTTCATTATGTTGCAAATGAAATGACAACAACTCTAACCAAAGACAAAGATACTCTCAAAATTATATTTCGTGTCAGCAACAATGATGTAGCCTTTTCATACAAAATTACTTCCCCTGAGAAGAAGAATATAATTGTTACATCTGAATCTACCGGATTCCACTTCCCTGATTTTACAACCACATTTATTACTCCACAGTCTACTCCTCAAATAGGTTGGGTGCGCACTAAACCAAGCTATGAGGAAGAATACACAAGAGAAGAACCTGTCGGAACACCATCAAAGTTTCATCAAGGATACACCTTCCCCGCTCTCTTCCATGTCGGATCAAACGGATGGGCACTCGTTTCTGAAACAGGAACAGATAGTCATTATTGTGGAACACATTTAAGTGACGGTACTAAAGACGGGTTATACACCATAGCATTCCCTCAAAAAGGAGAAAACGGTGGGCTGTGTGATACTTCTGCAGTAAGCATATTGCCCATGCAAACGCCATGGCGTACCATCACTGTCGGACAAAATTTAAAACCAATCGTTGAAAGTACCGTTGCATGGGATGTTGTGGAACCGCATTACAAAGCCTCAACAAATTATGTTCCGGGCAAAGCTACTTGGAGTTGGATTTTATGGCAAGATGAGAGCTGCAATTACAAAGATCAGGTCACATTCATAGATCTTGCTGCTAAAATGCATTTCAATTACATTTTAATTGATGCGCTTTGGGATAAACAAATCGGTTATGAGAATATGCCAAGTCTAATACATTATGCACAATCCAAAGGTGTTGACGTATTCTTATGGTATAATTCAAATGGCTATTGGAACGATGCCCCGCAAGGACCTAGAGGAAGAATGGATACATCTGTTGCACGTCAAAAAGAAATGCAATGGATGAAAGATTTAGGCGTAAAAGGAATTAAAATAGACTTCTTTGGAGGAGATAAACAAGAAACCATGAAATTGTATGAAGACATTCTTACGGATGCCAATCGCTATGGTCTAATGGTTATCTTTCATGGAACCACAATTCCAAGAGGCTGGCAACGTATGTACCCTAATCACGTAAGTAGCGAAGCCGTACTTGCTAGTGAGAATCTTATATTCAATCAACATTATGCCGACACAGAAGCATCCTGCACAACTATATTACCATTCACTCGTAATGTAGTAGCAGCAATGGACTTTGGAGGTGTCGTTTTCAACAAACGCTTCTCAAAATATCCAGAAAAGTCCGGTAATATTCGTCGAACTACAGACGCATTGGAATTGGCGACTTCCGTTTTGTATGAATCTCCCATTCAAAATATAGCCATTGCTCCCAACAATTTATCAGAGCAACCACAATATGTACTTGATTTCCTTAGCAAAGTTCCTACAACATGGGACGAAACCAGATATATAGCCGGTACTCCTAACAAAGATGTTGCAATAGCTCGTAGAAATGGACAAACATGGTACGTCGCCGTTACCAACGGAGAAAATATAAATAAGAAAATGACTTTATCATTACCAATGCTGGCCGGTCAAAAAGTTACCCTATACTATGACTTAAAAGATCGTACCATAGGAATGAAAGAAGTTGAAATAAGCAAAAAAGGAGAGATCAATCTTAACCTGCTCAATGAAGGTGGAGCTGTAATTGTATCAAAAGAATAAATCACTAACTACATAACAATTTTTCAAATGAAAAGAATATTAATATCCAGTTTATTTGCTTTGAGCATGCCTTTGCTTGCTCAAGAGAATGCGACGATTAACATCCATGCAAACGAAGGGAAACAGATTATCTACAAAGAGATCTATGGACAGTTTGCCGAGCATCTCGGAACTTGTATTTATGGAGGACTATGGGTCGGAGAGAATTCAAGCATTCCCAATATCAAAGGATATCGTACAGATGTTTTCAATGCACTAAAGAACTTGCATGTACCTGTGCTAAGATGGCCAGGTGGCTGTTTTGCTGACGAATATCATTGGACGGATGGTATTGGTCCTCGCGACCAACGCCCCAAAATGCAAAATAACAATTGGGGTGGTACTATTGAAAACAATAGCTTTGGAACTCATGAGTTCCTAAATCTTTGCGAAATGCTCGGCTGTGAACCATATATCAGTGGAAATGTCGGTAGTGGCACCGTTGAGGAATTAGCCAAATGGGTTGAATACATGACAAGTGCCGGTGATACTCCCATGGCTAAACTTCGTCGTCAAAACGGAAGACAAGAGCCTTGGCATGTCAAGTTCCTCGGTGTAGGAAATGAAAGCTGGGGATGCGGTGGCAACATGCGCCCAGAATATTACGCTGATCTATATCGTCGTTATTCTACCTACTGCCGCAATTATGATGGCAATAACCTATATAAAATAGCAAGTGGAGCAAGCGATTACGACTACACATGGACAAAAACTTTAATGGATAGAGTCGGTCATCGCATGGATGGCATTTCATTGCACTATTACACTGTCACAGGATGGTCAGGAAGCAAAGGATCTGCTACTAAGTTTAATAATGATGACTACTATTGGACAATGGGCAAATGTCTGGAAATAGAAAATGTTATTAAAAAACATTGCGACATAATGGATCAAACAGATCCTAAGAAACAGACAGGTCTACTTGTTGATGAATGGGGAACATGGTGGGATGAAGAGCAAGGAACGACTCGCGGTCATCTATATCAACAGAATGCACTACGTGATGCATTTGTAGCCGCTCTTACCCTCAACGTATTTAATAAGCACACTGACCGGATACGTATGGCTAACATTGCCCAAGTAGTAAATGTACTTCAGTCAATGATTCTTACCAATGACAAGCAGATGGTACTAACCCCTACCTATCATGTATTTGAAATGTACAAAGGATTCCAGGATGCTACCTATTTGCCACTTGATCTTACATGTGATAGCATGAGTGTTCGTGGAGATAGAAAAATACCTTTGGTAAGCACTTCTGCTGCTAAAGAAAAGAATGGTAATATTATCATATCCCTTGCAAATGTAAGTCTTAAGAATTCTGAAGACCTGACAATAAATCTACAAGGAGCTAATGTTCAAAAAGTAACGGGTAGAATACTTACATCAAAAAATATTACAGACTTTAATGACTTTGACCATCCAAATGTCGTTGAACCAACGGATTTCAATAACGTAAAGATTAAAAAAGGAGAGTTAAAACTAAAAGTACCAGCCAAATCAATTGTTGTTTTGGAACTTAAATAATATCTTTGCAAAGACTTACTTAATACATAATTGTCATGAATAATGTTAACTTAATGAACCATGCAGCAAATAATATTAGAATATTAGCTGCATCAATGGTTGAGAAAGCAAAATCCGGTCATCCGGGTGGAGCAATGGGCGGAGCAGACTTCATAAACGTCCTATTTGCAGAATTTCTTGAATATGATCCGAAGAACCCAAGTTGGGAAGGTCGCGATAGATTCTTCCTTGATCCAGGACATATGTCGCCAATGCTTTATTCAACATTAGCACTAACAGGAAAATTCTCTTTGGACGAATTAAAACAATTCCGTCAATGGAATTCTACGACTCCAGGACATCCGGAACGCGATATAACACGCGGTATTGAAAATACATCAGGTCCACTAGGACAAGGACATACTTATTCTGTAGGTGCAGCAATTGCTGCTAAATTCTTACAGGAACGCTTCGGAGAAATAATGAGCCAAACTATATATGCCTATATTTCCGATGGTGGTGTGCAAGAAGAGATTTCTCAAGGAGCCGGTCGATTGGCAGGTTATCTTGGATTAGACAACTTAGTCATGTTCTACGACTCAAATGATGTGCAATTATCAACAGATTGTGACGCTGTTACAAGTGAGAACGTTGCACTGAAATATGAAGCATGGGGATGGAGTGTTGTAACAATTGACGGAAACGATGCCGATCAAATTCGTTTAGCCATAACCGCAGCAAAAGCTGAAAAGAAACGTCCGACCATAATCATTGGTAAAACCAAAATGGGTAAAGGTGTCGTTACAGCTGATAACACAAAATTCGAAGGGAAATGCTCTACACATGGACAACCATTAAGCAAGAGCGGAGCATCCTATGAAGAGACTATCAAAAACTTAGGAGGTGATCCTACAGAACCTTTTGTAATCTTTGACGATGTGAAAGAGTTATACGCTGATCGTGCAAAGGATCTAAAAGAAATAATGTCAAAGAAATATACAGCTAAAGCTGAATGGGCAAAGAGTAACCCTGAGAAAGCTGCACAATTGGAATTATTCTTTATAGGCAAAGCTCCTAAAGTAAATTGGGCAGCTATACAACAAAAGGCAGGTTCGGCAACACGTGAAGCATCAGCAACAGTGTTAGGAGCATTGGCAGAACAAGTTCCTAATATGATTTGTGCCTCAGCCGATTTGTCTAACTCTGATAAAACAGATGGATTCTTAAAGAAAACTCATGCATTTAAGAATGGAGACTTTAGTGGTGCATTCTTCCAAGCAGGTGTTTCTGAATTAACAATGGCTTGCTGCTGTATCGGTATGGCTTTGCATGGCGGCGTTATACCAGCTTGCGGTACATTCTTTGTATTCTCTGATTATATGAAACCAGCTCTTCGCATGGCTGCATTAATGCAAGTTCCTGTTAAATTCATTTGGACTCACGATGCATTCCGTGTCGGTGAAGATGGTCCTACTCATGAACCTGTAGAGCAAGAGGCTCAAGTGCGCTTACTTGAAAAGATAAAGACACATAGTGGTAACAATGGTATGTTAGTGCTTCGTCCGGCTGACTGTGAAGAAACAACAGTTGCATGGCGTTTGGCTATGGAAAATACAACTTCTCCTACAGGATTGATATTCTCTCGTCAGGGAATAAAGAATCTTCCGGAAGGAACTGATTACTCTCAAGCGGCCAAAGGTGCATATATTGTAGCTGGAAGTGATGAAAACCCAGATGTGATTTTAGTAGCATCAGGCTCTGAAGTATCTACTTTGGAAGCAGGAACTGAACTTCTACGCAAAGATGGGCTCAAAATACGTATCGTATCAGCTCCAAGTGAAGGTTTGTTCCGCAGCCAAAGCAAAGAATACCAAGAAAGTGTTCTTCCTGCTGGTGCAAAAATATTTGGTATGACAGCCGGACTTCCTGTTACCTTGGAAGGTTTAGCAGGATCAAACGGAAAAGTATTCGGAATGACAACTTTCGGATTTTCCGCACCATACCAGATATTGGATGAGAAATTAGGCTTCACCGCTGACAACGTTTATAAACAAGTAAAAGAATATTTGAAATGAAACTTATAGGATTAGCATCTGATCACGCCGGATACGATTTAAAACAATACGTAAAACAATGGATTGAATCAAAAGGTTGGCAGTACAAAGATTTTGGAACAAACAGCACTGACAGCTGCGATTATCCAGATTATGCTCATCCGTTAGCTCTAGCTGTTGAAGCAGGCGAATGTTATCCGGGCATCGCTATTTGCGGAAGTGGCAACGGTATTGCAATCACATTGAACAAACATCAAAGGATCCGTGCAGCTCTCTGCTGGACACCTGAACTATCCATATTGGCTCGTAAACATAATGATGCCAATGTGCTGGTTATGCCAGGTAGATTTATCAGTGAAGACATGGCTGACAAAATTCTACAAGAATTCTTTAAGAATTCATTTGAAGGAGGTCGTCACCAACGTAGAATTGATAAAATACCCGTTGAATAATAGTAAAGACAAGTGATCTATATTAAAAGGCTAACTATAAAACAAATAGTTAGCCTTTTTCATCTAATACCATAACTACAAGATAAAGCACCTTTCACTTTGATACAATATAGCCTCATTTTAATGAAAACAATAAGAGCATACCATACATTTTGACAAATAAATAATTACTGCAAATAATTTATTCTTTTTGTTGATAAAAGTATTGCACATGATTACCAGCTCATGTATATTTGTAGCATAAATAATTAAAACATTAAAGAACAACTTAAAATCAAAGTGATATGAAAGCTATAATATTTAATCTGAAAGCAATTGTAGTTTGTGTGATTATGGTAATAACCGGTGCATGCACCAGTGCATATGCAGAAGGCACAGAAAACTATGTAGCCAACCAAGTTGGTAATACAAGAGTCGTATACTCAAAAGATGCAAGTGGCATGTATCTTACACCTAAGTTCAAATACGTATATACAAATCCTGCTGCAAATACCGAAGTAAAGACAGCTCTTAGCTGGAATGAAAACAATGACAGTTGGATACCGGCATATGAAATAACTACTGTGACCAATACTGGTGCTAAAACAATGACATACGCTCATTGGAATGGATTAGCACAAGGATATGTAACAAGTGAACGCATGATTTATCAATTTGATGCAAATAACAATCTTACATCATGCCAAACAATGCAATGGAACAACTCAGCTAAAACATGGATAGTAAAATAATAGTTTGTATTTAATATTTCTAGAAGAAGAGCAACCCTTTAAAGAGAGTTGCTCTTCTTTTTGATAGGTAATAACATTATTAACAGTAGAAATCGCACCATCTACCTTACACTTTGATAGATTTCGATTCAATATTCTACAAATATTTAATTTGAACCCTCTCTTTTTGATTAATGCATAAATAACGTAATTTATTTCTATTTTACTCACTAAAATAGTTGTTTATCATTTATAGAAAGTGTATATTTGAAATACAATAAAGAGAAAGAAATTAATAGTCAACCTTTAAAATTATAACATCATGAAAACTTCAATATTTAGCATCAAATCAGTTATCATGTGTGCCATATTAGTGATGGCAACATTCTGCGGAACAAGTGCTTATGCTGAAGGCGCTGACAATTACGTTGTGAATAAAGTTGGTAATACCCAATTCGTTTATTCAACAGATGCAACCGGCATGTACCTCACTCCTAAATTCAAATATGTTTACTCTAATCCTGCAAAAAACATAGAAGTAAAGACTGCACTTTATTGGAGCGTAAACAGTGAAAACTGGATCCCCGACTATGAAGTAACCACTGAAGTTAATCAAGGTCTTAAAACAATGACTTATGCACGTTGGGATAGTATGTTGCAAACATACGGAAATACCGAACGCATGGTCTATCAATTAGACAATAACAATCAACCGACCACATGCCAATACATGCAATGGGATAAATCAAGTAAAGCATGGGCAGTAAAGTAATAGTTTTTTGAACTTCAACTTATTATAAAACAAGAACGATTTACCAAAGAGGTAAATCGTTCTTGTTTTATGATTATTTCCATTCAGGAGGATTCACTCCAAGTAGATGCTTTACAAAAAAGTCCATCCGCTTATGTTCGCCATAAGTTCCACCCATTGTATGGTTTGAACCGGGTATCATCACAAACTCAAAATCCTTATTTGCCTTTATCAATGCATTCACCACTTGATAAGTAGATGATGGATCTACATTGTCATCCATCTCACCAACAACCAGCATCAATGGACGGGTCAATTTGTTAGCATTCACCACATTGCTGCAATCGGCATAACTGCTATCAATCGGATATCCCATCCATTGCTCATTCCACCACATCTTATCCATACGATTATCCTGACAGCCGCAACTTGAATAGGCAGCCTTATAAAATTCAGGATGATGCAATACAGCAGCCATCGCTTCCTGTCCACCGGCAGATGCTCCGAAGATCCCTACCCTAGTCGTATCCATATACGGATATTTCTGTGCAGCTTCCTTAATCCATGCAATACGATCAGGGAAACCGCAATCTTTTAGATTCTTATAACAGACATCTTCAAAGCTCTTCGAGCGAAAACTTGTACCCATGGCATCCAACTGCACTACAACGAAACCCAATTCAGCAAGATCACTCATATTCCAATAAAATGAACGGAAATCTTTCGGAGTATATGCACTACCTGGACCGGCATAAATGTACTCTATCACCGGATATTTCTTTGTTGAATCAAAATTTGACGGACGAACAATAATCCCCCACATATCTGTCTTTCCATCACGCCCCGGTGCATGAAAGACTTCAGGACTATGCCATCCTGTTTTCTGCAGTTCAGTAATGTCCGCCTTCTCAATAGGCATAACAACTATTCCTTTCCCAGTTTCACGAAGTACCGTTACAGGTGCTTGTTCTACAGTAGAATAGGTATCTACCATATATTTCATATCAGAAGAATACACAGCATGATGTTCACCCTCTTCAGGGGAAAGAGCGGTCAACTCTGTTCCATCCATATTTATTGAGTAATAATGTTCCAAATAAGGATCCTCACCCTTATTCATTCCACTCGCTGAAAAATAGATCTTATGATTCTTTTCATCAACAGATTGTACTTCTCTTACATACCACTCTCCAGTCGTTATTTGCTTCTCTACACTGTTGGACTCACGATCATACAAATACAGATGATTGTAATTGTCCCGCTCACTCATCCACACGATATGCTTCCCATCAGAAGTATCATAACGATAATGACGGTTGTAGTTCACAAAAGTTTTGCTATGCTCTTCGATAAGAGTATGTATCTTCCCTGTTTGTGCATTCATTTCAAGAACTCTGTAAAGCTGATGGCCACGTTGATTATATTCCATCGTCACTCCACTCGAATCATCATTCCACTTGTACATACTCAAAAAGAACTGTTGAGGACATAAATCCGTCGCACCAATTAAGATATTACCCGTCTCTACATCAAAAATAGCAGGCGTATGGAAAGGCAACTCATCTCCGGGCTTTGCATATTCACGCTTCTGCAAACGAGGTTGCAATTGATCTTCGGGCGATGACTCCACAAAATAAATATACCTTTTAGTTACCGAACGGAAACGTGCATCAAACACTTTCTTCGAATCAGGAGACCATAAGATATCAGCCGAGTAATAATTCCCCATTGCACCATCATTGCTCAATGCTTTCTCCTTACCGGTTGCGTTATCACGAATATATACATTATAATCACGAACGAAAGCTGTAAGCTTGCCATTGGGTGAAACAACATCAGTATAATGATCTTCATTATCGGCTTCATTCCAATAAGGCACAGGCTGCGGTTTAGGCAATACACCACAATTTATCAACTTGTTACGCTTTATAAGATATTTCCATTTCATTCCCTTATGAATAAAATCTAAAGTGTCTATGGTTGACGCTAGTGCTACCTTTTCAAGATACAAATTCTTTGGCTTCACCTCCGCCTTTTCCTGGACAGACAGTTCTGCCGCAAGTTTCTTCGTATCAAACAGAAGTTTGCTCGTGTGTTTGTCCGCATCAACCAATTTATAGTAGTTTCCCTCGGGAGTATGATCAGCATACCAAAAGCAATGCTTATTGCCAATCCACTGAGGCGACATACTTGAATTAGAATGATAAATCAAAGGAGTCACTTTGCTATATAGTTTGGCGGCTCTTTCGTAATCAGAAGCTTTTCCTTGTCCCGAAACAGTTCCAGTAGAAGCAACAAGAATCGCTAAAGAACAACATGTAATCAGTCTTTTCATATCTATAGTATTAATTATACTTCAAAATTAATACTATATTACTGTAAGAGCAAATGAAACGCCCCTATTTGGATAATTCTTCAATAGAAATGGATTATATTTCAAATTTCTGAAGGAGAGTTGCTTTAACTATAAAGTTTTAAAATAATAATATATGAAATAAAACTTTTAAATAAAAAAAAAGTACTTTTGCAAGAAAATAAATAAACAATGATACAATCAATGACCGGATTTGGCAAAGCAACGCTAAGTCTTCCCGATAAAAAGATCAACATAGAGATTAAATCTCTAAACAGCAAGTCCATGGACTTATCCACACGCATCACTCCTACCTATCGTGAAAAGGAAATGGAGATTCGTAATGAAATCGCTCAGAAACTGGAACGAGGCAAGACGGACTTCAGTCTGTGGATTGAAAAGGACGGCACCGAAACGGTAAACCCAATAAACAAAGATGTCGTTGCTGCCTATTACAAACAAATAAAAGGCATAGCCGATGAAATGCACATTGATGTACCCGCTGATTGGTTCAGCGTTCTACTGAGAATGCCTGACGTAATGAGCAAAACTGAAAATCAAGAAATCCCCGAAGAGGAATGGAATCAAGCACATCAGGCTATTGATGAGGCTATCCAACACTTAATTGATTTCCGTCTTCAAGAGGGTGCGGCACTTGAAAATAAATTCCGCGAAAAGATATCGAACATCTCTGAGTTGTTGACAAACATCGCTCCGTATGAACAAGAGAGAGTGGAGAAAATAAAGGCACGTATAATTGATTCTCTTAAAAAGATCCCTGAAGTGGAATACGACAAGAACCGCATGGAACAAGAGATGATTTACTACATTGAGAAACTTGACATCAATGAAGAGAAACAACGCCTCAGCAATCACTTAGCTTACTTCATCAAGACTGTTGAAGAAAATGGTAAGGGACAAGGTAAGAAACTAGGATTCATCGCTCAAGAAATGGGACGTGAAATAAATACACTAGGCAGCAAGTCAAACCAAGCTGAAATGCAAAAGATTGTGGTGCAAATGAAAGATAATCTGGAACAAATCAAAGAACAAGTCCTAAACGTACTCTAAATGGTGAAGCAAGGTAAATTGATTATATTCTCAGCCCCATCAGGCTCAGGAAAGTCTACAATCATTAATGACATGCTCACTCGTGGGCTTAATCTTGCTTTCTCTATTTCAGCAACAAGCAGGCCTCCCCGCGGTACTGAGAAGAACGGAGTGGAATACTTCTTTATTTCGCCTGAGGAATTTCACCAGCGCATCAGCAATGACGAATTCCTTGAATATGAAGAAGTTTATCACGACCGCTTCTACGGAACATTAAAGGCACAAGTTGAAAAGCAAGTGCAAGAGGGGCAAAATGTGATATTCGATGTGGATGTGAAAGGCGGATGCAACATAAAGAGCTTCTATGGCAACCGTGCACTCTCCATTTTCATACAGCCTCCATCCATCGAAGAACTTCGCAACCGATTGACAAACAGAGGAACGGACGCTGCGGACGTAATTGAAAACCGCATCGCTCGCGCCGAATTCGAACTGAGTTTCGCACCAAAGTTTGATGCAATTGTTGTCAATGATGATTTGGAAAAAGCGAAAGAAGAGGTATACAACTTAATAAAGAACTTCCTAAATAAATAAGCCATGAAGCGTGTTGGAATTTATTGCGGTTCCTTCAACCCTATTCATATAGGACACCTGGCATTGGCTAACTACCTTTGTGAAACAGGTGAAGTGGATGAAATATGGTTTATTGTAAGCCCTTTGAATCCTTTTAAAGACGGCAGCGAATTGCTTGATGATCACACTCGTTTTCATCTGGTGGAAATCGCAATCAAGGGTTATGCCCCATTCAAAGCTTGCGACATTGAGTTTCATCTTAGCAAACCGTCCTATACAATCCATACTATTGATAATTTGAAAAAGTCTTACCCTGAATATTCTTTTTCTCTTATCATCGGTGGAGACAATTGGCAAAGCTTCGATAAGTGGTATCAATCAGATAGAATCATTGCCGAGACTCCTATTATCATTTATCCCCGTGAAGAGTATCCGACTGAACCGTCGTCACTGCCCCAAACAGTAAAATTAGTTGATGCTCCCATTCTTGAGATCAGTGCCACATTCATACGCGACTCTATTCAAAAAGGCAAAGATATCCGATATTTTCTACACCCGGATGTTTACAATGAAATAAAAGAAGAAAGACTATATATCAAGTAATTAAAAGATCGGCACATCCTATAAATAGGAAAAAAATCTATTCACTCTGTAAAATAGCTTTAGCCATATTGACGCATAAATAAGTTAAAACGACGCAAAATAATCATACATATATTTAAATCTATTCAAATCATAGAGAGTTAACTACCTTAAACACAAGTAGTATACTCTGACAAGATATTATAAATTTCTAATTAAGCTATTAGGAAAACTTTTTTCATGCATTTATTTTTCGTACTTTTGCAACGTAATCGTAATAACTCAAGAATGAAAGATATTTGCTGCATAGGACATATTACTCTCGATAAAATTATCACCCCACAGAATACTGTATTTATGCCGGGCGGAACTTCTTTTTATTTTTCACACGGAATCAATCACTTGCCAAAGAAGATCAGTTACCAATTGATCACTTCATTGGCTCAATCCGAGATGAAATCCGTAGACAAGATGAGAGAACAAGGCATTGACATAAAAGTCTTTCCAAGTGAACATACTGTATTTTTCGAGAACTCCTATGGAAGTAATTCAAACAATCGCAGCCAACGCGTACTGGCTAAGGCTGATCCCTTCAAAACTGAATACTTCAAAGATGTTGATGCCAAAGTGTACCATCTTGGTTCATTGTTGGCAGACGACTTTTCACTGGAAACAATAAAATACTTATCAACAAAGGGAAAAGTCTCTATTGATGTACAAGGCTATTTGCGTGAAGTAAGGAATCAGCACGTATATGCTATTCCTTGGAAAGAAAAAATGGAAGCACTCAAATATACCGATATCCTAAAAGTCAATGAAAGCGAGATGGAAGTTCTATCAGGAACAAAAGATCCAAAAGAATCCGCATTGAGATTCGCATCATGGGGCGTGAAGGAAGTGGTTATCACTGAAGGTAGTTATGGCTCAATAATCTATGCCGAAGGACAGTTCCATATCATTCCGGCATACAAACCAAATCAAATTGTAGATGCAACAGGTTGCGGTGACACTTACTCGGCCGGGTATCTTTATTGTCGTTCACAAGGAGCCGACTACGATGAAGCCGGACGCTTTGCAGCAGCCATGTGCACGTGCAAGCTTCAACATTCAGGTCCATTCGAAGGGTCGGAAGGAGATATAAAAAGAATCATCAAAACTTCAAATAGTTTCCTTTTGAATACACTGTCACAAAAAATCAGTGTTGAATAAAAAATAAAAAGAGAACAACATTTACGCATCCTGCCTACAAGGAAAGGATTTGTAAATGTTGTTATACATTATAGGTTAAAGCTCTATTTTTACCTTGCTATCATATAATTGAGGAGTAGCTTTGTACAAGTTCAGATTCTTAAAGCCACACTCTTCCACCAAATTCTCATCACGTAACTTGCGTAATATCCGATAAGCTTTACTCTGACTGTAATCCATCAAATCAGCAAATCCTTTACTGCTAATGATCTCGTGATCTTTAAAGATATTCCTGATCTGGGCAACATCTTCAGTTACACTATGATTTGCTGAATGCTTGAGATAATTTACTCGCTCAAACGTCACTCCCGCACATGCATCCAACTTCATTGCTTTCTCCGGTTGAAACTTTATTGTCTTTGCTTTCAGTCGCTTGCTAGGGAAGTTCGGTTCGTCACTCTCAATCTGCGGACTCTCTATTGCTAATTCAAAATAGCCGATTCCCGGAAGGTGTACACGCTTTCCATCATGCAAATGAGTGATAATGCTTGAACGCAATTCCGTCAACACCGCCATCACATCACCCGGTGTTAAGGATGAAGCCTTATTGATCTCACTTGTAATCGTTTTCTCACTAGCCACGCCTCCTGCTATCACACGGGCATGATACATTTGTTTGCTTCCTTCCTTTTTAGGAGTTGGATTAGGGTAAATGTCAAATTTAATAGGCATAATCTTTGTTTTTAAACTTATCATTTTAGTGTTTTACAGCTGTAAAAAAGCATTTCTACAATTGTAAAAAAGCAGTTCTACGGCTGTAGAAAAGCATTTCCACAAATGTAAAAAAAAGTTTTGGATATTGCAAGTCCGAAGAAAGTAAATATGGAATAACTTTCTTTCTCACTTGCATTTCATAAAAAGCAAAGAATAAACTAGTTAAAGAACCTAATAGAACTAGGAGAAAAGACGAATTTATTTTACACTAATTCAGAAAGATAGAATTGATGGAATCGTTCTTTTATCTCATCACGAACCCTACGAAATTCACTCTGAATGAACTCAGGTGTGCCTGTTGCCTCTGACGGATCATCAAAGCCAATATGTAATCGATGTGCCACCTTACCACCAAACACGGGACAGTTCTCGTCTGCATTGCTGCAAACAGTTATCACATAATCCCATTCCTCGCCAATGTATTGAGTCACATTCTTGGGCGAATGATTACTTATATCAATCCCGACTTCCGACATCACTTTTATGGCCATCGGATTTACGGTTGCACCGGGTTGAGTTCCTGCTGAAAACACTTTGATTGCAGGATCGAATGATTGCAAAAATCCCTGTGCCATCTGACTACGACAACTGTTGCCGGTGCAGAGAATTAGTATTTTCATTAATTTTTCCATGGAATTAAAACTTCATTTCCATTTGATAATTGCTCTACTTTCTTTATCCAAAAGAGTTCGCTCTGCGCTTTTGCTCTCAGAAAATGATTTTCTGTATCAGTCATTGACAAGCAGGAATTGACTATCCACCATTTATTGTGAATTCCTGCACGCTGCAAATCTTTTTGCAAACGCTCCGCTTCAAATACAGGAGTGGCTTCAGGTAGAGTGACGATGATCACTTCAGTCTCTTGGGGATTGCGAAGGCGAGGTAACAGATGTGCCACAGCTTCGGTAACTTCTCCTTGAGCACGCTCTACTTCCTTGTGATAACTTTGAGTTGCATCCAACAACAACAAAGTATGTCCTGTAGGAGCCGTATCTATCACTACTATTTCAGTATCAGCTCTTTCAACAATGTCTGCAAAAGCCTTGAAAACAGCTATTTCCTGTGTACAAGGAGACCGTAAGTCCTCCTCAATGTATTCCATATCTTCTGTCGTCATTTGATTTGCACGAGCCTTTTCTCTGACTTCATTTTTATATACTTCCAATACTTCGGCCTCATCAATCTTACTCACACTGATGCCTGCACCCTTTGCCAACTTGTAATTCAAATGATTAGCCGGATCGGTAGTCGTCAAAAGCACCTTTGCTCCCAAGCTCTTCAGTCCCAAAGCAATTTGAGTTGCCATTGTTGTTTTACCGACGCCTCCTTTACCCATTGTGAACACCACACGCTTGCCCGATTGATAAATGTCTTGCACCAAGTCATCTAAACTCTTTCCACTGTGGACTGATTCAAACTTATCATTCTCGGCGAAAGCATCTTCAGTCAACATTCTGCGAATATTAGCGACATTCGACAAGTTATATGAACGCAAGGGTACACTATAAATTGGATATGGCTTCAACTCAGCAGGCATACCCGCCAAAGCTTCTTGTTGCTTTTCATACAGCTGTGTAGTCACAAGGTCCTCCTTATCATGCATCTGTGTCAATACTCCATTAATCACCAACAATTGATTTTTAATTCCCAACAATTGCAGTTCATGTGAAGAGCGGGCAGATTCTTTCAATGGAGCAACATCCGGACGACTTACAAGGAACAATCTGGTAGCAGTGGCATCCGATAGTGTCTGAACAGCTTTTTTGTAAACTCCCTTTCTCTCTTCCAGTCCCGACAATTGTCCTAAACAAGATGCACCGTGAGTACTTTCACTTATAAAGGAACTCCAGGCTGACGGCAATTGCAGCATCCTCAAAGTATGACCTGTGGGAGCTGTGTCGAAAATAATATGATCGTATTCTTTCTGCTTCTGTTCATCTGTAATGAAATCAGAGAACTGGTTAAACGCTGCTATCTCAACAGTACAACTGCCGGAGAGCTGCTCTTGCATATTGGTGATGACACTTTCAGGCAACTTACCGCGATAAGGTGCGATAACGCTTTCTCTATATTCAGCGGCAGCTTGTTCCGGATCAAGATTAACCACAGTCAATCCCGGCACTTCGGCAATAGATGTTCCATGACCATTTAGTTCCTGTCCAAATACATCCTGCAAGTTAGATGCAGGGTCTGTACTTATCAACAAGATCTTTCTGCCATTGTTTGCCAAACCAACTGCCGTAGCACAAGCTAAAGAGGTCTTTCCTACTCCTCCCTTCCCTGTGAAGAAAAGGTATTTAGTAAAGTTTATTTCTGATAATTTAAATGGAGTCATATCTTTTCTATTACTTTATGATTGGTACAATATCTAAATTCTCACCGGTCCATTCACTTAACTGTTTAGTTGTCGGGTATTTCTTAGTAACAACTATTTCGCCGTCTAATAAAGTAACAGGCAATCCGTCTGCACCTTCTTTCATTAAATAATCATTGATGGTTTTATTATCAACATAAAGCTGTGGTTCATCCCTCAAATTATGCCGTGCAATATGCACGCCCCGTCTCTTTAGGTTCTCTAAAACAGCAGCTACCCGCATTAAATCAGGATTGATATTGGGGCCGCATAGTCCGGTTGGACAACACATCGCCGGATCAAAGATTTCAATTGTTTTCATATCCCAGTTATTTTATTAATAATTAATTAGTAAATCGCAGCAACCCTTTACTGTAGAAGATAAAGCTTTGTAATAAGCCCAATCTACCAAGCGATAAAAGATTCCTTACGATTCTTTTCATTATGAATATTATTGTCAGACAATTAGTTGTTCGTATAAAGGCGAACATTGTATATAAAAAAATTAGTCGCAGCAATCTCCCTCTTTACAAATCGTTTGTCCGAAGAACTCTTTAAATAAGGCTTGCGCCAAATTCCAAGTTTCGAGGTTTATGCAATACTTTACCTTAGGAGTTTCTATCTCTCCTTGTATCAAACCCACCTCTTTCAACTCCTTCAAGTGCTGTGACACGGTTGCTTTGGCTATTGGCAATTCATCATGAATGTCACCGAAATAACACGAATCCTGCTTCATCAGGAAATGCATGATAGCAATACGCGCCGGATGACCAAGTGCTTTAGCAAAACGAGCCAACTGCTCTTGCTTCTCTGTATAGTCTTTATTCATTTCCATAATTATATCTCATTCGTAAAACTACGAACAATAATTTGAAAGAGAAACAACATTGCTTCTTTTTTAATCTTTTTTTATATTGATTGAGGTATAACAGGAATGCTATGAACTAGATGAAACAGTGTCTGCACGTCTCTTCTTCCACAGTTGCCAGCTATTGATAATATTCTGCCAACTATTATATAGCGATTTGATCAGCATACGAACTGATTATCAATAAAGAAGCCCAACTATTACTATTAGCCAGTCACAAAATAGTAATAAGATGCAGCAACTCTCAAAAGCTAAACTCTAAAAACTCACATCTCATTACAAAGAGATCTTCTTCATATAGATTTCTTTCCCCGTTTTCACCCAAGTTCCATGTTCACCATATTCCATCTTATTTTCCAATGTATAGGAATAGTTCTTGCCATCACTGATTTCATAAAGTGTATCTAAACCATTTCTCCAATTAGTATAACAATAACCAATTTCCCCTTTAAAATCCATATTTATCTTTTGCTCCAAAGTAGAGTCAAACGAAAGATAATCGTTTTTATCATTTGAATACAGATAAAGAGCAGACGTTCCGGGTTGAGACCAATCAAACAGACTACCTATTGCACCCTCCAATTGATAGCCTTCTTCAGCTTTTGCACTAAAATCATCAAATGATTTAAAATACCGATAGTTATTTTCTTTACGAGCTTGCAGGAGAGGATGATTTTCCACTCCATATATTTGTCTGGATTTGATATAAGCAATTGTAGTTTCCTTCAATTTATCACTGATTGCCTTATCTTTAATCAATTCATATATTGGGATAAGATCTTTACCGGATAAGGTAGTTAGAGAATAATTCGAGGGAACTAAAGATTTGTACCAAGCGGATATATTCATAG
Source organism: Bacteroidales bacterium UBA1794 (assembly GCA_002315435.1). Taxonomy (GTDB): domain Bacteria; phylum Bacteroidota; class Bacteroidia; order Bacteroidales; family Bacteroidaceae; genus DCFW01. The sequence goes on along the minus strand of DCFW01000003.1, from coordinate 11,239 downwards.
GTTCACCAATAACTTCATTTGAAGTTAGATTTAATCGAGGTAGTTTTTTCGAATCGCCTCCATTAAATTCGACAATAATTGTTCCTCCATAATTCTTGGCTACAGCTTCTGGGGGCATAAGTTGGTCGTATGCGGTCTTATATATCTTCTGCCTACGAGCTTCTGCACCGTAGGATGCTAACAGTAAACATTCATTTTTACTGCCCACAACCACTGAACGGTATAGATTTCTAATGCGGTTGCCCAGATGAGCAGTACGTATCACATGAGTACCGTAAGTTTCAATTATCTCTTGCGGAGTCAATACTTTTATATCTTCCATAAATGCATCACTCAGATATGGAGCAAGCGTTTTTCCGGAAAATAAGGAAATGGACTGGCGCAATTCCGTATAATCGGATTGACTGCAGATAAAAGTGTATTGTTCTGAATAATCGTAAGCTGATTGAAATTTCAATGCACTTTCAGTTAATGTGCCTGTAAATAATAAATCACTATTATTCTCTCCACTAAGCTCAAAGTCATTTTTGGTCATTATCGACTTCAGGAAATCTGTCACGTTACGACCTTCATAATTCTTAGAGCAACTTTCTCTGAAAGCTAAACTATCAATTTGATCCGGTTCCAATTTGGAAAGATCCAGAATCTGTCGTTTTACAGAAGCATTATCCAAGTAACTTCCCATAACATCATACCCTGCTCCAAGATATGGCTGCTGACGAATAGAGTTTTCAACTACAACTATCCGTCCCTCTGGTATATTGGGACTACGATAAATATCGGGCGAACGGTTTTCTATAGAATTAGAGTTCTCTTTGCTACATGATATCAATCCAAAACAAAAGGCTGAAAGCAGAATTGTTGTAAATAAGTTTGTTATTTTCATAATCAGTCAAATATATTATTAAAAAAGAAAATGCAAATTCTTTCACCAGTATCGTAATCCAAATAAACAGATTGATTAGCATTGACAAATTGCTTAAATTAGATTCTTACAAGTTCTTTTTAGTTTAACTTTATGTTTCTTCTTCGCCATACTGATGTTTCTCATTTTGTTACCGATGGCAGAAACTGATGACAAATATAAATATTTTTTGTTAACCAATGATATTCGGGTAACAAATAATAACAAAACAAAGGGATTAATTAGCCTAAGCAAATGAAATAAAAGAAGAAAAACAAAGTAAACACAGAATGCTAATATTCAAAGACTTATTTTATATATTGTTCCTCTTTCTTTCTCTTCTTCCACAGTTGCCAGCTATTGATAATATTCTGCCAAAGTACATAGGATCCGGGACCCAGCGAAGCAATCGGATTGAGATAAGTAAGTGCTATCCAAATAGCGATGATTGTATTTTTCTGTCCCAAAGCTTGTCCGCCACTAATACGGTTATTATAAATAGAACCGATCTCTTTGCCAAAAAAGAATTGCAAGCAGCAAACAACCAATCCGCCCAAAGCAACTAAGATCTCAGTGCGCAAGTCAACATTACTTTCAACCAAGCTCTTTATAGTTACCGCTGTTACAATTGCAAGTGCTACTCCCCACATGTAAAAGGCTGCATCTTTCACATTCGTTATTTTTGCATTCAACTTGGGCAAGTATTTACGAATAACGCAAGCCGCAATAAACGGACCTATCAACAAAGGAAATACGTGAGCCATTATAGATCCTACCGATGCAAGGAAACTTTCCTGAATAGGAACATCAATTATCGGCGGTAATGATATTATGTAAGGAAAATATATCGGTACACAAATAGCGGTGAGCATACTGCTGATTAAGGTATAAGTTGTCAGCGAAGGTACACTTCCTCCCAGCTTCCCGGTTATAACAGCTGCTGCTGTAGCTGTAGGGGCAATCACACACACCATTGTGCCTTCAGCAACCAACTTATTAAACGGATAAAGTAATGCAAACACCAGCACGGGAGCCAACACTTGTATAGCAATGAGCCATCCATGAAGGGGTTCAAAATGTAACTGTTTCAGAGGTATCTTGCAGAAGGTGCACAATAGCATAAAGAAAATCAGATAAGGCAAGGAAAACTCCAGATACTGTGTCAACGGATACGTTATCCCTCCTAAAAGCATGGCTATTGGTAGTGTCCAATTCTTAATAAATCGTATCATACTATATTCATGAAATATATTACGAACGCGAAATTAAACTTTTATTCATTAATATTATTACCTTTGCCGCGTTTTTAATTAAATTAATTTATAATGAAAGTAAAATTGATTACAAACACACGCACTTGTCGCTGGCGCAAATTCAGCCACAAACCTTATGCAGTGTTCTGTAGTCTGAAACGTGAAGTCAACATTGGAGCATTGGCAGTGTCAACACTGGCTTTTGCTAATCCTCAAGCTGTTTCCGCACAACAGTTGACTCAACCGGACAGCACTAAAGAACACCGACTTGATGAGGTTCAGGTGACAGGCAGTCGTGTGCCGCTCACGCTTGGTGAAGCAGCGAGAATTGTAACCGTACTTTCGCGTGATGACATTCAACATGCGACTGTACACAGTGTAAACGACCTATTAAAGTACGTTGCAGGCGTGGATGTCCGCCAACGAGGGGCATTCGGAGTACAGACGGATATTGGTATCCGGGGCGGCTCAAGCAACCAAACTACCATTCTTCTTAACGGGGCAAACATCTGCAATCCCCAAGGTAACTACAACACAGCAGATTTCCCTGTTTCTCTTGATGACATTGAACGTATAGAACTTCTTGAAGGACCGGCTTCAAGGGTATATGGCACATCGGCTTTCTCAGGAGCCATTAACATTGTCACCAAAATGCCGTCAAAAAGCCGTGCAAAAATAAACATTGGCACTGGTATGCATGGATTGTTTGAAGGAGGCGGTACTGCTAATATCGCCAAGGGTCAATGGAACAACCAACTATCGGCAGGTGTAAGTCGCAGTGACGGATACACAACCAGCTCGGATTTCAATATACAACGAGCCTTTTATCAAGGTAGTTACTCACATCACGAAGCAAATGTTTATTGGCAAGTAGGATATATCAACAAGGACTTCGGTGCTAATACATTCTACAGTACAAACTTCCCCAATCAATTTGAGCACACGCGTCGCTATCTTACATCTGTAAGAGTGGAAACAAAAGGTGCACTCCATTTCACACCGTTGCTTTATTGGAACCGTGATGAAGACCGTTTCGAACTTATTAAAGGCAAGCAAGATTACAGTTGGAGCAAATACAACTATCACCAGATGGATACCTATGGGGTGAATCTCAATACTTATTTCACTACGTCATTGGGTAAAACATCCTTTGGTGCCGAATTCAGGAACGAGGGGATAATAAGCACGTTGCTAGGTACCACATTAAAAGACTCCGTGAAGATTGCCGGAACCAATCGTTATTACACCAAAGGAGCCAATCGTACCAATGTGAGTTACTATGCCGAGCATGATATATTAACAAGCAGATTATCCATATCGATGGGGTTGATGGCCGGTATGAACACGGGACTTGATAATAAATTCCGCTTTTATCCGGGAATAGATGCAAGTTACCGGTTATCAGACAAAATGAAATTGTATGCTTCGTGGGGAAAGGCACTGAGAATGCCCACCTATACTGATCTATACTACACCACTACAAAGACTCATGTGGGCAATCCTAACTTGAAGCCTGAAGAATCACAAGCATTTGATCTGGGAGTACGTTACACGTCTCATGCTATAACCGGAAAGATCGAAGCTTTTTATCATCGCGGAAAGAACATGATTGACTGGATAAAGACTCCAACTTCAGGAGATGTTTGGTACAGTATGAATCTGACTAAATTGAATACTATAGGAGGTGAAGCAGATATGACGCTTAATTTCAATAGACTTTTCAATACTCAGAACTCTCTGTTGCAGACACTGCATCTTGATTATGCCTACACTTATCAAAACAAAAAAGAGGAATCAGGTTATTTATCAGAATCGGCCTTGGATTTCCTTCGACACAAATTTGTGGCACAATTGGATCATCGAATCTACAACAGATTGAATGCCGATTGGTCATTTCGCTGGCAAGACAGGGCTAGTTCAAGCAGCTTCTGTCTGGTAGACTTAAAAATTAATTGGAATGCCGACAAATATTTGATCTATGTGCAAGCTGATAACTTACTCGACCGCAAATACAGCGATCATATAGGAGTGCCTCAACCGGGATTTTGGGGTTCAATCGGCTTTAACTATAAATTTGATTTATAATCAAACTAAAAGGGGCAACGCGTTAATGCGGTTGCCCCTAATTATATTATTCTTTTACCCAATGTATCTCCACGCCTGCCGATCGAATATCGGCTCCCATCGGAGGATTCAATTTCTCTAATTCCAAGTCAATACTAAGCAACTGAGGATAATCCTTCAGCAATCTCTCTACAATGCGATTAGCTACATGCTCAAGAAGCAAAGACGACTGTTTCATTTCTACATTGATCTTATTGTAGACCTCTGCATAATTAATGGATCCTTCCAAATCATCTTCTTCTGCAGCCTTGGTGAAATCTACTCCCAAACGAATGTTTACAATAAAGTAATTCCCTACAGTGCGTTCTTGCTCTCCAACTCCATGATAGGCATAAAACTTAACATCTTTCAAAAAAACATATTCCTTACGACTCATAATTTCCCTGTTTGATGCAAAGTTAAGGAAAATACCTTAATATTCCATATCTCTTCCTGTTTGATGAACTAACTCACGTATTTGAGTATTCAATTCATCAGCATGCAACAATTCTTCTAATGTAACGTGCATGCGGTATCGCCAATAATGATGTGGATCAGCCGGTACATTGATGCGTTCGCCTTCAATATTAGAATTGCGCAAGCGTTCGTTAATGGATAACCAATCTTGAAAAGTAAGGATGCATAGCATTGAAGGCGACTCAAGGTGTTGCTTGAGCACTTGCGAACAAAGGTCTGTAGTAGCATCTTCGGGTGCCGCTCCATCATGCTTCAATATGTAATTGTAATAACGTTGAGTCTTCTCTTTATCTTCTTTCCACCATCCGCGTAAAGTAGATGTATCATGACTAGATATAGTACAGACAGATGAATAAGGGTAATCCCCCGGCCATCCAAACTCACGATTACGCTGCTTGGGCATACGTTGAACCTCCAAGCTCAATATCTGTAACTGATCCATTACCCAATTTACACAAGCCGGTATCATACCTAAATCTTCCCCACAGACCAACATACGGGTCGATTGTGTAAGACGAGGCAACTTCTCCATGGCTTGCTCTGCCCAGAAATTGTTATGCCGATGATAATAATAATGATCATATAATCTATTGAAAGCGTCCTTGTCCCACGGACTCAAAGAATTATAAATATATTCGAATTGAACAGAAATACGTGGATGATATAACGTTGGGTTCTTGTGATCATGCAAGAACAGCACATCACTTATCAATGAATAAAGTCCATCACGTATCCAAACACTACTGGCATCTGTCTTTCCTGCAAAATAAGCTTCAACCTTCTTTTGAGTATCAAATTGAGGTTTCATATGATAAACGTCACTATCGCTTTCTTTTTCAAGGAATTCTAATTTCACTTTCTCAGTATGCTGACCAAACACTTCATTCAAAAAGTAATCGCGAATGTAGGGTTCTGTAAATAATTCTTCTTGAAAATGCAACCCATATTGCTCTATTTCTTCCTTGCTCATAGGTAATGCCGGCGAGAACTGTCCCAACAAACCATGTACAGCATTAGCCGGAATCTCCCAAATTCTAAAGAATCCAAGAATATGATCTATACGATAAGCCTGAAAGTATTGCGACATTTTTTGAAAACGTTTCATCCACCATTGGAAACCATCTTTCGACATCACATCCCAATTGTATGTAGGGAATCCCCAGTTTTGCCCATTTGCTGAGAAATCATCCGGTGGGGCACCGGCTTGTCCGTTAAGATTGAAATAATGTGGCTCTGTCCATGCCTCCACACTGTTTCGGTTGATACCTATAGGGATATCTCCTTTCAATGCAACTCCGTGTTCACGGGCATATGCACTAGCCTCATTCAGCTGCTTATGCAAATTATATTGCACATAGTAGATCAGCTCTATTTTTTCATATATTGGTGACGATATATTACAAATCTTCTCGACTTCCTCTTTGTTGTAAGTCGATAAAGTTTTCCATTCTCTGAAATTAGCTGTATTATTCTTGTCGCGCATTATACAAAATGCAGCATAGGGTTGCAGCCATTCCTTATTATCAGAATAAAAGTGAGAGAACTCAACCGAATTCAATACCCGTCTTCCTTCTTGTTTGAAAATGAGTTCGAAATAGTCCCATTTAAATTTGCTTACGGCTTCATAATCAACCGCATTAAGTGCATTCAATTTCTTTTGTTTGATCCGATAGATAGCTTCTTGTCGAGTATCTTTCAGTTTTCCCAAACTTTTTAAATCCATGTACAAAGGGTGTAATGCATATATCGAAATAGCAGAATACGGATAAGAATCCGTCCAGGTATGAGTAATCGTAGTATCATTAACCGGTAGAATTTGTAATATCTTCTGATTCGTAAGACTCACCCAATCGACCATTTTCTTCAAATCAGAGAAGTCTCCTATACCGCAACTCTCTTCCGACTTCAATGAAAAAACAGGAATAGCTGTTCCTGCACCTTTCCATTCCGACATTCTAAAATTAGCATACATATCTGATACTACAACCGTTTCATTCTCATGTATACCCGGATCTCCCATTACTCTATTCCACGATTCTTCCCAATCAACAACTGCATTGCTTTTTGTATCCCAAACAACGAATTTATATTCCAATGGATATTTAATATGAGCAGCGTTCAGCTCAACCTCCCATTCGGGATATGAAGGATCATTCATTTTAACAACCTTCTCTGCATTCCACTGCCCTAAGACTTCCTGATTGCCTACTATGCCTAATACTTGATCACGCCCAACACGAGGTGCAAATACTTTTAAAATTATTGATTTTACGAAATGGCGCTTGTCAGAAGTCTTACGTTTGCGACGCAACCAGCAATCAGTAAAAGCAGATGAATAATAGAATTGGTGTAATGGAATATTTCTCCACACATCATGAAAACGATAAGTTTGTTTCTCTTTACACCCATTTATGTGACGAGGAAAGGCATCCCATTCCTGCCGAACAGGTTCCCCATCACTAAATATAACGTAAGTATATTCTATATTACCAGAAGTTGGTACCGAGATCTCTTTGTTCAAGGTCCACAAAATTCCATTTACCGTGCTAAGAGAACAAGCTTGTTCTGCATTCCAACTACCTAATTCAGGTGCAGAACCAACCACTCTTACATCTTCCCCCCAACTGGTCCGATATTCTATTTGTGTCGACAGAATCATCATATTAGACTTAAATTAAACGTTAAGTATTTATTTCAATGATGCAATGTTAGCAATAATTTATCCTATAACTAGAAGAATAATATCTTTTCTAGGAAGGAGCCTGCGCAAACGTTTTCGTTATTGATTTAATAATGATTTTAAATAAAAAGGATAAGTCGAGTATCCATTACTACGACTTATCCTCTATTTATTTAAATATTCAAGAAATAATCAACCACATTTCGAAGCTCCACATGTTGTACAAATCAAACATCCTTCCTGGTAGATTAAAGTTTCACTTCCACAATTAGGACATTTCTTTCCTTTTGCAGCTGTGCCGTCACTTACATACTTTTTCAATGCTCTTACAACACCATTCTTCCATGTATTAATGTTTTCACTGTCAAGTTGCAACGAATCAACCAATTTAATAACACCTTCTATAGGCATTCTCCAGCGTAAAACTCCAGATATTAACTTGGCATAATTCCAGTATTCTTTATTGAATTTCTCAGACAATCCTTCAATGGTTGTTTTGTAACCACGCTTATTCTCAAATTGGAAATCATAATGTTTAAAACCATCCTCGTCAATATTCTTAACGATTCGTCCATTTACAACCGACTTCGGTAATAATATCCCTTCATCATCATCTTGCAAACCGGTGAATATTTCATATGGATGCCCATCAAGCAGTCCCACAAAAGCAACCCATTTCTCCTTATTATTTTGGAATCGTATGACATCACAATCCAATACTCTTGGACGTACCTCTGTAACTTGTGGCGGACGACATGGAGGCAATTCATCTTTTTCTGCTTTCTTACTGTCTTTAACAGCAACCAAGACACCTGCACGTGATCCATCACGATAAACTGTACAACCTTTACATCCTGAACGCCAAGCCTCAACATATAGCTTGTTTATCAATTCTTCATCTACATCATTCGGTAGATTAATAGTCACACTGATAGAATGATCCACCCACTTTTGAATAGCACCTTGCATGCGCACTTTCATCAACCAATCTACATCAGCAGACGTAGCTTTGTAATAAGGTGATTTCTTTATTACTTCATCAAGCTCTTCCGTACTATATTTTTTGTTCATATCATAGCCGTTGAGCTTCATCCATAACTTAAATTTAGGATGGTAAACAAGATATTCTTCAAAGGCATCTCCATTCTCGTCCACAAAGTCAATATGCACATCTCCATCATTAGGATTAACTTTGCGTCGGCGAGTATGTACAGGCAAATATACAGGCTCTATTCCAGATGTCGTTTGCGTCATCAGACTTGTCGTTCCTGTAGGAGCGATTGTCAGACATGCAATGTTGCGACGTCCGTATTTCTTCATATTTTCATATAGAAGAGGATCAGCCTCGGCCAAACGTTTAATAAACGGATTATTTTCTTCTCTCTTGGCATCAAATATTTCAAATGCGCCACGCTCTTTGGCCATCAACACAGATGATCCATAGGCACTAAGGGCTAACGTCTTATGCACATTCACGGAGAAATCAGTTGCTTCTTGTGTACCATAGCACAATCCCATTGATGCTAACATATCACCTTCAGCGGTAATACCAACACCTGTTCTACGTCCCATGGCACTCTTACGAGCAATCTTTTGCCATAGTTCCTTTTCAGTGCGTTTTACATCTACATTTTCAGGATCACCCTCTATTTTCTTCAATATCTTATCTATCTTCTCAAGCTCCAAGTCAATAATATCATCCATTATTCTCTGAGCCAAAGCGACATGTTTCTTGAAAAGTTCGAAATCAAATTCAGCCTTAGGAGTAAATGGATTCTTCACATATGAATAAAGATTTATAGCCAATAGTCTACATGAATCATATGTGCAAAGAGGTATCTCTCCACAAGGATTCGTTGAAACCGTACGGAAGCCTAAATCGGCATAACAATCAGGGATAGATTCACGAAGAATAGTATCCCAGAAAAGTACTCCGGGTTCTGCTGATTTCCATGCATTATGCACAATTTTTTCCCATAAGGCACGAGCATTTATTTCTTTCTTATAAGTAGGTTTTTCAGAATATACAGGATATTGCTGCAAATAGTCTGTATTAGCAACTGCTGCTTCCATAAACTCATCATCCAACTTCACAGAAATATTAGCTCCCGTAACCTTACCTTGAGTCATTTTAGCATCAATAAAAGCTTCGGAATCAGGATGCTTAATCGAAACAGACAGCATCAATGCTCCACGACGTCCATCTTGAGCAACTTCACGCGTTGAATTTGAGTATCTTTCCATGAAAGGTACTATTCCTGTTGATGTCAATGCAGAGTTCTTTACAGGAGAACCTTTCGGACGAATATGCGAAAGGTCATGTCCGACTCCTCCACGACGTTTCATCAATTGAACTTGCTCCTCATCAATTTTAATAATAGCGCCATACGAATCAGCGGCTCCATCAATACCAATCACAAAACAGTTCGACAACGATGCAACTTGATAATTATTACCAATGCCTGTCATAGGACTCCCTTGTGGAATGATATATCTAAAATGATCCATCAAATCAAAAAGCTCCTGAGCAGATAAACCGTTAGGGTACTTCTTTTCAATCCGAGCAATCTCATTAGCGATACGCCAATGCATATCTGCCGGACTTTTCTCATAAATATGTCCAAACGAATCTTTTACGGCGTATTTATTAACCCACACACGAGCTGCCAATTCGTCACCTTCAAAGTACTTTAAAGCACCTTCGAAGGCCTCATCAAAAGTATATTTTTTCTGATCCATAATAATAAATTGTGCATAATTTGTGTAGAAGTTATGCTTTGGTAAAAAGGTTAGACAAAACTATATATATTTTACTACATAACAAAATCATTTCATCTTATTTTTTATTATTCTTCAAAAGTTTTCCAATACAAATACATAACATGTTTATTTTAAGCAAATTACATTTCAGACAAATTACAAAAGTTTTCCAAAAAGAAATTTGTTCCTTTGACAATCTATTCGTATTTTTGCAGAAAAATATATACAATGATTGAATCTATGACACATCGGCGTACAATCCGTCGCTATTCTCAAAAAGAAGTTACCGATGAACTCTTATACCGATTATTAGAAGCTGCTTCTCATACCGCAACTATGGGAAATATGCAATTATATAGTGTGGTGGTTACACGCCAAGAAGAAATGAAAAAAAGACTTGCTCCGACACATTTCAATCAGCCAATGGTTGAAGGGTCTTCGGTAGTACTTACTTTTTGTGCCGATTTCCATCGATTTACGGAATATTGCAACCAGAGAGATGCAAAAGCCGGCTATGACAACCTACTTTCATTCATGAATGCAACTACAGACACCTTACTATTCACACAAAGCTTTTGCACTTTAGCTGAAGACGAAGGATTAGGAACATGTTATCTAGGCACTACAATATATAATCCGATGCAAATTATCGACATTCTTAATCTACCACAACTTACATTCCCCGTAGCAACAATCACTATTGGCTATCCAGACGAGAATCCTGCTATGGCAGACAGATTACCTCTTGATAGCATTATCCACCAAGAAAGCTACCACGAATATACGGAGGAAGAGATTAATAATATCTATTCACATAAAGAATCATTGCCAGAAAACAAGCAATATATTATTGAAAATTCCAAACAAAATCTAGCACAAGTCTATACTGATGTGAGATATACGGGAAAAGACAATGAAGCCATGTCAGAAGGCATGCTAAAAGCATTGAAACATCAAGGCTTCTTGAAATAACATGCTCCTTACTATAAATAATAATCCCTGAACTACATCTGTAGAACAGGGATTTTATTTTTTGCTATTGCTGTCCGGTAAAAATTAGAG
>DCFW01000001.1 GCA_002315435.1 Bacteroidales bacterium UBA1794 | reverse complement strand
AAACACTATTCCGTATAAGACAGGGGCAGAACGGAACGCTACAGCGAGTTTAGAGATTTGTCATGTTTGAACAAAAGAACTTCTCCAATGATTTATTGTTCTTAAAAAGTTTTAGCGGACAGCAATAATTTCTAATGCACAATACTGCATCCCGAAGACGATTACAAAACATATACAGTGTGCCAGCTCTGTTGTTTGAGATCACAAACTGTGACCTCAAACAACAGAGCCATTGATATTGAAACAAAACTTTACTTATTTCCCTGAAGCGTCAAGTACGAAGCATTCTTCATCCAAATATTCTAGAATCATTCGACCGGTCGTTTCTGCAAATTCATTTCAATACTATAAAGTTCTACTAAATTGAATTTAAGCAGAACTATATGTCCTCAATCCTTTCAAAAGCGATTCATTTCATCTCCGCCAGCTCCCGTTCCTTTGTATTTGCTTTTAGTGATGTTGAAATTGTACTTTAATGTCAAACATACGTTCCGACTATCAGAATAACACCATTTATCAAAATAGGTTGCTGAAGAATAGGTTGTAAATGATTGCCTTCCTGTTTTAAATAAATCATTACACTCAACATTAAGGCTAAACTTATCTTTCAAGAAACTTTTATAAAAGGATAGGTTTACCTGCCCAAAAGGTTTCGCTTTAACGCAACCATAACCGCTGCCATTACCACCGGTTTGGCAACTTAAATCCACATTAAATGAACTGGATTTATTCAGTTCAAATGCATTGTTTAATCCAAAATAACCTAGAGGGTTATCCATCTTCTTTGGTTTATTCATAAAGTTTACTGTAAGGCTTTCCCCATTTACATCCATCGTCAAATTCGAATGCCAAAGGCCTATTATCGGTGACAATGAAAGTCGTGCATCGTAATTACTGAGATGATCATAATTGGTCATAGTGAAGATACTTACTGAAGGATTTTTATCGTACTGAATAGCCTGATCAACAATCGCATTCGTTACATATTGATAAGTGCCTGAGAACTGAATCCATTTGTACCCAACTTGCAATGATAAGTCATGGTTGGTTTCCGGCTGAAGTTTCGGATTTCCGCCTTCATACAGAAAATGTTCATCATATTGTAAGTTACTGCTTAACTCTCGATAGGAAGGTCGTCTAGTTTTTGCTGTATAACTAATTGCAAATGATACATTCTTAACAGGGAAACTTATTGAAAAATTCGGGAAGAAGCTGTTATAGTTCCGACTTTGCTCCGGTATAAATGCTCCATACTCATAATAGTTGGAGACACAATGCTCGTACCTTAAGCCGGCTTCGAATAAAGCCTTACCTATTGAATAATTGCCGGACATGAATCCCGCCACTTTGTTTTCTCTGATATGATCATCACTTTGTGGTAGATAATTCTGTGGATTGATGTAATTTTCCGTACGATTTGTATAAACGTATTCCATTCCTCCACTTAATTTGGCCTTGTTCAAATCACGACCGGCAACCAACTTTGAAGCAACCATTGAATTATGAGCATGATTAGTACTTGTCACCAATCTATTATCATGTGTTGTACTTAATTCTTGAGTGTTTTGTCGCTTGGAACTGCTTGATGATAAAAAATCATTGTCCAAATGAATACTCCACTTCCCGAATTCGCCGGCATAATAAGCATTTACTAAATTAGTAGGACTATTGCGATCATACCATTTTGTATCATAGGTCAACAAGTCATATTGTTTATCATTCACATCGACAGTGCTGCTCATTGGCATTCTTACCTCCGACTCTGGAGCATAGGTACAACTATATGTCGCTCCAAACGACTGATTATCGTTTATATTGTAATTAAAGCCCGACTTATTATAACTGCTTTTTGAGGTCCAATATATTTTCTCTTTATCATCTGTCTTCCAAATCGTATCGGAAGCCAGTATCTTAGTAAGATTGGTTTGATTTTGCATCTGTTTCCAATTATTATAGGAGAAAGTAGAGAATAGCTCAAGTCCATTTTTCCTATAATTCACAGTCAATTGATCATTAGTAGAAAAGCTGTGAGCCTGATGCAAATAAGATCTTAAACTTACACCCCATCCTTCGCCTTGTTTCTTCAGTGTTTTTATTTTCAATATGGCTTTTACCGAAGCATCATATTCAGCACCGGGATTAGTGATCAATTCTACACTTGCTATGTCCGAAGCATTCAACCTAGACAACTCTGTTTGATCTTGTAATATTCGACCATTCACATAAATAACCGCCACACCCTTACCAAAGACTTTGAAATCGTCACCATCTTTCAAGACTCCGGGAACATGTTTCAGTACATCTTCTGCTGTACCTAGTTGTGATAGCATACTACCTGCTACATTAGTCACCAAACTTGTGCCTTTAAGTGCATATGTGGGTAAATTTCCTTTCACCACAACTTCATTTAAGACATTTGATGCTACCGGCAATAATATAGTGCCGAGGTCCTCGGATGATACAAGTTCTTTATAAATTGTTTTATAACCAGTTGAAGAAATCTTTATTAAATGAGCTGCTTCGGAGCTTGAAGGAATTTCAAAACTTCCATTCTTATCACTAACGACACCATTTACAAATGTGGAATCTGATTTAAGTAACACTATGTTTGCGAATTCAACCGGCATATTTCCTTCTGTGAAGACTCTACCACGATAAGCACGTCCCCAAACGGCACTGCAGAGAACTGATACTGCAAAAGTAAATAGTATACGTTTCATGTTATATTGTTTTTAACATGAGACGTAGTTGTCTATGAAAAAGTTGCATGCACTATGTCATTTTTTTACTTCCTGCAATATTCTTTAAACGTAGACTATCGGTTATTCTTATCCTTTTTCTTACAATTTCAATAGCTCCATCTTCAACCAATTGCGGCAATATTCGTGCTAATGACGGACGGGTAACACCCATTCTTTCAGCGATTTCCTGCTGAGTTTCCAGGACATCATCATCTACATTATATTGTAGCAAATAAGCCGCTAGCCTTTCTTTCAAACCATTTAATGCGAATGATTTTATCTTATTACTCTGATAAACACTGCGATTGGATATGATACGCAGAAAATTTCCCAATAGTTTCTTTTCTTTTTGAATAAGTTGTAAGAAATCCTCTCGACCTACAGAAAACACCATACACGCGTCCTCGCATATCACATTTACAGGAAAACGATTAACTGTTGCAAATATAAATGCCGGGGCAAGCAGAACTGGCGCGATCAATTCCTCAATCAACACTTGCTTGCCCATCTCATTGGTCATTGTTGCTTTCACTTTTCCCTCTGCCAATAAATATACTGAATTTATCAGCGTATCTTGTAATGCTATAATGTCCCCTTGCTTAAACGTTTTGAAAGATGTGGGAATACTTTGCAACAGCTGCTCCACTTCTGCATCATTATAACCTGAAAACAACTCACTTTTAGATAATCCAATCATAAATATCAAAGTTTATAATATCAATTAAGTCACCATTCTGCACTATATCTGCAAACCCTTCCATTGAACGTTACACCTTCTATTACGATATAATACTTTTGAGGATGGTCTGAGGTATAAAAATGAATCGTAGCTTCTCCTTCTTTACCCAATTGTACGGACGGATTCCAATAAATGGTTGAACGGTTATCATCATCACCGTTTCGTGTAGAAGTTTCATATTTAGGTGAATGAAACCAGACCGGCCATGCATATCCCATTGGATGGGAATATGTCATACGAGAATCAGGGATCTCAGGTAATAATTCCGCTCCCGGTTTCAGAGTGATTATCACGGCTGCACTTGCACGATTATGTGTGTTGTACTCTCTTGATACAAACTCCATACTGGATATATCCCTAGAATCAATTCTTTCTAGAACTCCTACTACCGATTCTTCACCTTCATACAATTGATCATTTACAACCGCAGTATATAATCGTCCGTAATAAGAATAATTATCGCTTATTTTTTCAGTCGAAGCTATACGAGAATTGTCTCTCGTTCCATAATTAGGATTATCAGGACCTATCAGTCCATCTTGCGGATCTGCTGAATATGCCGGAACGAAACGATTGGGATATTGATATAATATAACGTCATTCACCAAAGACAAAGCACTCTTAATAATATTCATATCAAATTCTTTATTCAAACGATCTTTATCATAACTGGCAACTAAATAAGCCGTTTTAAAGAATTGACTTTTGCTCTTTAATGCCGTTACTTCCACATTTTTCAAGTTAATAACTTTTATTCCCTTCTTCATTTTCATTGATTCTGCATAATCATTCGGATCAAGCTTTTGCAAATTAATTCCAAAAGGATTTTTGTTATAAGCTGTTGGAAAATCAGGATCATCCATCACAATATCAATCCCTCGTTTGCGTGTAGAAAGCACTTTCAGTGCAAAGACGGTTGAATCAGGAAACTGTAAATTATCTATTTCAAAAGATTCATCACTTTTTAATTTTGTGCTTCCGAAAGCGTTTGAATTTATAGACACTGCACTAATTTGATTACCTTGTTCATTCTTCGGTAAACCTTTGACATGCCAACTTAAGAATTGCCCTTCTTCAAGAGGATAACGTAGATTGATTGCTGCCGGCTGCTTCAATGTATCTGTTTCAAAGCGGCCCCAACTACTTGTCAACATCAGTAAATCCAATGCCTGCGTATGAATAGGATCATTTTTTTGGAAATACCATCCGGGATGTGAAACAGACTGTTTCATATCTGACGTGAAGAGTATGTCTGACAATATATTGTCAGCCTCATCGTCCGGAGCCACTTGACTTTTGTCTGTAATGCTTACTGCAAAATCACCATTCAGCGGACGACCGTTTTCATCTTTCAACGAAACGGATAAACTTACTTTCTCTCGTGGAGAATAGGTTGGTTTCTCTTTCGTCACAGTCCATTGTTCCGTTAATTCATTTCTTACAAAGACAAGTCTCTTGCTAAGTACAGATCCATCGGTTTTACATAAAAGCAATTGTACTATTCCATCAGGAAATTTCTTCACCGAAATAGTATCTTGCAAATGCGTAGACGCAAACACCCGCTGCATTATAAGTTTTCCACGACAATGTGCTATCAATATCAAAGAATCAGTCTGAGGCTGTCCTAACACTTTATATAATAGGATACCGTCGGAATTATTCGTCCATAAGGAGCAACCCTTATCCTGGGCTTTTGGAAGAGCAAACCGAACGTTGCTATTTGCTTCGGTCGCCACGTAAAGAGCATCACTGGACTTTGCTGTTACAGTCAACATGCCCATACCCTCATGAGTAGTAATAACTTGAGCAAGTTTTTCATTTTGTTGATTGAAGAGAAAACCGTTAAATGATGCCGGCGTTCCATCACTTTGCAGAACCTTGAATGCTACTCGTTGTGACACTCCGGACAATAAAGTTCCACCTTCCGGATAAAATTCAACCTTTATTTTGTCAGGATTAACACCTCTGCCACTTGATGATGAAGGGGCTTCATCCACACGGAAATTATGCATAAAGAAGTACTCCGAGCCAAAATTACGCATCCATGACGTATATGCCCGTACATAATAATCTCCGGGGTCCAATGACAAAGGCAACACAATATTATTATCAAACGCAAAATCATCGCGGCGAATCTTCTTACGTTCTATCAAAGAATCTTTCTTCGTATACAATTCTACGTATACAAAATTACTTTTTACTAAATATGAATGCGATACAGCATTTAATAAATACCCTCTGAACCACAAGGAATCACCAGCTTGATAGGCTGGCTTATCAAAACTAAGATAAAGTTTTTCAGGCATCAAACTTTGCTGAAATTTAAAAAAGCCGCTTATTGACTGCTTTTCTGCTGCATTCATGATCAAAGGCAACATACAAAATGTAAGAAGCAGCTTCATTGATTTTGACATACGCTTCATAATATTATATTTTAGGATTGCACAAAAGAAGATAAAAAATGAGAAAACAACAAGCATTTTGACATTTAAAACTTATATTTGCCTTAAATAATACTCAGGGAATATGAAACTTACTTACGTTTTTCACAGCTGTTTTATTATTGAAGGAACTTCAGCAGACATAATCATCGATTTTTATCGTGATGCGCAACAAAGCCCTGTAAAGCTTCTACTTGAGAGCAAAAGCAAACCTTTGTATGTATTAGCCAGTCATGTACATTCCGATCATTTCAACCCTGAAATTCTGAAATGGAGCAGTTCACAGAAAGAAATTCATTACATTTTTTCAGAAGATATTAAAGCTGAATGCAAATCGAAAGAGCTGCAGATCAACTGGCTGAACAAGGGAGATACTTTCAAAGATGATAGACTCACCGTAAAAGCTTTTGGTAGTACAGATGCAGGTATATCGTTTTACCTCGAATTTGAGAATAAAAAGATATTCCATGCCGGAGATCTTAATAACTGGCATTGGAACGAAGTATCGACTCCAACCGAAATAAAAGAGGCCGAAGACTATTACATCCGTGAATTGAATGACGTTGCACAAGTTGTTCAGCACCCGGATTTAGCGATGTTCCCTGTTGATCCTCGTTTAGGAAAAGATTATTGGAAAGGAGCACTGCAATTCATTGACGCGGTTCACCCCCACTTATTGGCACCGATGCATTTCGGAGACAGCATTAATAAAGTATCGAAAATGCAAGGAGCCGTAAAATGGGAACACGAGAACGAATCAATTACATTTTAAACTTAAAAGAAGATAAACATGAAAGTAACAGGATTCTTTGACCATTGCAACATCAATGTGACCGATTTAGAGAAAAGTATAACATTCTACGATAAAGCATTAGGGCTGAAAGAGTATAACCGGAAAGCTTCTGCTGACGGTTCATTCACTTTGGTTTACCTTGCTGATGAGAAGAAAAACTTTTTCTTGGAACTAACATGGCTGAAAGATCATCCCAACCCTTATGAATTAGGTGAGAATGAAAGCCATATTTGCTTCCGTGTTGCTGAAGACTATGATGCAATACACCAATATCATAAAGAGAATGGATGGGTCTGTTTTGAAAATACTAAAATGGGACTTTACTTTATCAATGACCCTGACGGCTATTGGTTGGAAATTCTTCCATTAAAAAAGTAATATTCATCAATGTAAGGCAAAAAGGTCTTATTTCTGAGCTTTGTAATAAAGCACTGATACGTTTTCGTGTTTAAAGGCCGTGTTTGCCACACATTGCAATTGTTCAGGAGTGACACTGCGATAGCGATCCACTTCCGTATTAATATCTTCAGCCTTACCAACCAGTTCAAAATAAGCCAAGTTTGTAGCGACATTCAAATAGTGTATATTCGTAAAGATTTGTTCACTTTCAAACTTGTTTTTCACCTTGTCAAGTTCACTCTTTTGTACTTCGGTCTCTTTAAGCTTAACTAATTCATTCCATATGGCCGCTTCAGCCTTTTCTAATGAAACTCCTTGTGACGGCCGACCGGAAATCAAGAATAATCCGGCATCAATTGAACCCGAGATATAGGCATCCAATGAAGAGAAGACATGCTGTTCATTGATTAAATGCCGAACGAATCTACTACTTCGCCCGTTACTTAAAATATCACTCAAGATGTCGAATGCATAATAGTCGGGATGGCGGCGATCAACCATATGAAAGGCCATATTTAAAGAATCCACCGGCACGGAACGCGTTACAGTAAGTCGTCTTTCTTCCTTCTGGATAGGTTCCTTCGGTATTTTTTTAGGCTGAATGTTTCTACGCGGTATTTGGTCAAACCATTTCTTTGTCAAACGTTTAGTCTCATCAAACGATATATTTCCCGTAACAACTAAAATAGCATTATCAGGAGCATAATAACGAAAGAAAAAATCCTTCACCTCATCAAGTGTCGCTTGGGCTATATGCGAAAGTTCCTTACCGATAGTAGGCCATTGGTAAGGATGTACCTTATATGCCATCGGGCGAAGAATATGATTTATATCTCCATAAGGCTGATTCAAACAACGTTGTTTAAACTCCTCCATCACTACCTGACGCTGCACTTCAAGACTTCGGGGAGAGAAGTCCAAACTTAACATTCTGTCGCTTTCAAGCCAGAACCCGACTTCTACATTTTGCGCAGGAACAGTTAAATAGAAATTAGTGATATCATTATTTGTCCAGGCATTGTTCTCACCTCCGGCTTTTTGCAACGGGATATCATAATCGGGAATATGAATCGATCCTCCAAACATAAGATGCTCAAACAAATGAGCAAATCCTGTATGATTTTCATCTTCATCACGGGCACCTACATTATACACAATATTCAAGGCTACCATTTGTGTGCTGGCATCCTCACTGTGTAACAGTCGCAACCCGTTTTGGAGCGTGTATCGATTAACGTTGATCATAATACACTAACCTTCATCGAAATATCAGCCTGGGGACGATCATTTGCATCCGTTTTAGCCTTTTCTATTGCTTCTATCACGTCAAAGCCATCAATAATTTCACCGTAAACCGTATATTCATTATCCAAGAATGGAGATCCTCCGATAGTAGTATAAGCCTCAACCTGCTCAGGAGTGAAACTAAAAGGATTTTGATTAGCCACAAGATTCTTAGCTTCTTCAACCAATTCCTCTTGCAATTTCATCAATCCATCACGGTCGCGAGCAATACGGAGCTCCTTGATTCGATCCATGTTCTTACCGACCAATTGTTCAAATGCGCTATTTTCACGATTCGCATTCATGCTCTTCTCCATCTTTTTCAGTTCTGCCGGTTTATATACCTTACCGGTAACAATGTAGAACTGGCAACCACTTGAATTCTTCTGTGGATTAGCCTGATCACCAAGTCGGGCTGCAGCCAAAGCACCTTTCTTATGAAAATGCACAGGAACAATTTCAGCTGGTAATGTATATCCAGCATCACCGGAGCCCAAGCTTTTCCCTTTATGAGCATTTCTTGAATTAGGATCACCTCCTTGAATCATAAATTCTTTTATCACGCGATGAAAAAGCGTACCGTCATAAAAGCCTTCATTAGCTAATTTCACTATATTATCACGATGACGTGGTGTATCGTTATAAAGCTTTATTTTTATATCTCCTAGTGTCGTAGCCACTAATAACAGAGTTTCTTTATCTTCCATATCCTTCATTTATTGTGAGCCACAAATGTACAAAGAAATTGCAAAATAGCAACTCCATTTAAAGAAAAGCGTTACTAGAATTAACAATTTGCACTTCTATATGTAACAATAATGTAAATAGCCGCACATCTGTCTGTAATTAGTAAGTCCGATATTTGCAAAACAATTAATTTATAGACTAGATGAAAACAAAAACAATTTTCATGTATGGAATGATTACTTGCTTAATCATCCAAATGCCTGCTACTTTTGCCTTAGCTGACAAGAGCCCAGGAAAGGGGGGTACGGAAAAGAAGGAAATGCTAAACGAGCCGCACTGGGAATTTTGTTATTCTCAAAAAGCTCCGCAACCGGAAGATCTGCAGGAAGTTGAAGACAATAAATTGGGAAAAGACATTGGATTCTACGATCAGATATTCAACCAATTATATGTAGTAAAAGAAGAAGTGGTACCAGGTGATCCTACGATGCGTACGGTCATTAAAAAACCGGATGTTTTCAACGCAGTTAGAGCGATATACAAATCATTGTGTGAGAGTGTAAAGAACCATACTCTTACAAAAGAGGAAGCAACCAATCAGATGCAGCACACCTTCAAAGTGGCTATTGCCGTCATTGATTCGGACTCCTCATCTTTTGAGAAGTATTTGCATCAAAACAAAAAAGAAACATCTTCATTAATATCAGCTTTCAATAGGGTTACATTACAAAACATTTATTGATTCTTATAACATTTTGAAAAAATCATGAAGAGTAATATTCTATTATTTTTTATATTCTTGTTTATTGGGATAAGCGCTTTCGGGCAGCAGAAAATAACAGTAACAGGATCTGTATCAAGTAAAGATGGAGCTATATTAGGGGCTACCATTAAAGTTAAAAACAGTAAAGTAAACACAGTCTCCGATATGAATGGTGACTATTCCATAAATGCTTCGGATGGAGATGTGTTGATATTCTCATTCTTAGGCTACAAAACTGTGGAACAAATTGTTAAGAGTGACAGAGTGAATGTGAAGCTTAATGAGAATGTAAATGCCATTAACGAAGTAGTGGTTACAGCCATCGGGATCAAACAGGATAAAATGAAATTAGGCTATGCCACACAGTCAATAAGTACGGAAGCGTTGGACCAACCCGGTACGCTGAATGTGGGTAATGCAATGTCTGGTATGGTTGCCGGATTGACGGTGGATAATCCTACCGGATTATTCCAAGCGCCGTCATTCACCCTGAGAGGTAAGACGCCGCTTATTGTTGTCGACGGTATCCCTATCGAAACAGACCTTTTTGATGTATCTCCTGCAAACATTGAAAGTATCAATGTACTTAAAGGAACAGCTGCTGCAGCCTTGTATGGCTCCAGAGGAAAAGACGGAGCCATCATGATCACTACGAAACTGGCTAAGCAACAAGGTATGTCAATTACAGCCAACATCACAACGATGGTTACAGCCGGATACACAGCCTTCCCTACCACACAAAAACAATTCGGTGGAGGTTCTCAGGGTAAATATGAATTCTGGGATGGTGCCGACGGAGGTGTATCAGACGGTGATATGGAATGGGGACCTGGTTTCAGCGGAAACAAAAAGATAGCACAATGGAACAGTCCTATACGCAATATCAAGACAGGAGAAACGGTGAATTGGTGGGGAGATGTCTCCGGATCTGCTTATGATGACAGATCTACCTACGAAAGAGTTCCTATTGCATGGGAATACCACAATAACTTGAAAGACTTCCTACAAACAGGTATCATCACGAAGGCAACCTTTGGAATATCCAATAAAACGAACAAATCAAACTATGTCTTCAACGGAGACTTTGCCAAGCAAAAAGGTTGTGTACCCAATACTTCGGTATACACGGGAGGACTAAACTTTAATAGTGTTTTCAACCTGACAAACAACTTAAGTCTGTCAGCTGACTTGTCATATAATAAGGTGTATTCTCCCAACTATCCTCGTTACGGATATGGTCCGAAGAATTACATTTACACCTTGGTATTATGGATGGGTGGAGATGTCAACGGAAAAGAATTGGCACAACATCTTTATCGACCGGATTCATACGGCACCAGACAAGCCAATTACAACTATGCATGGTACAACAATCCCTATTTTGCGACCTATGAACTTACCGAGAAACATGATAGAAATACGATAAACGGGCAGATGAAACTTAATTGGGACATATTCCCGGGGTTAAGTGCGCAAATTAGAGGAGCCGGACATATTAAGAACTTGTTTGAAGATATGAAATCGCCTAAATCATATATGAGTTATAGTGACTCGCGCAACGGTGATTACAAGACATACAATACAGATCAATTGGATGTGAATTCAGATGTGTTAGTAACCTATACGCATGCTTTCAACAACAATTTTAATATGACATCGAACATCGGTTCATCGGTCTACTACAAAAGCCTCAGATACTCTACTCAATCAACAGATGGACTGATCGTACCTCGTGTGTACAATATGGGTAATAGTTTGAATCCGGTGAAAACAACCAATTCACTTACCGAGAAAGGGATAGAAAGTGTCTATGGGTCATTTGATTTTGACTTCTACAAAGCTGTATTCTTAACCGTTACCGGCAGAAACGACTGGTCATCAACTCTTGCATCAGGATATAATTCCTATTTCTATCCTTCGGTTTCATTAAGTACATTAGTATCGCAATATATCAAGATGCCTGACTGGGTCGATTACCTGAAAGCTAGTGGAGCCTTTGCTCAAGTGTCTAGTGATCTTGATCCCTATTCACTTTATTCAACTTATTCGCCGGGGGTTCTTTATGGAAGCACTCCATCTACTACTTATCCTTCAACATTAAAGAACTCTAAATTAAAACCGCAGAAGACCACTTCCTTTGAAGTTGGTTTGTCTACCTCTTTCTTGAAGAACAGAATAAGTCTTGAAGCAACTTATTACCATATGCTTGATCAAAACCAAATATTACAAATGCCGGTATCTTCGGCTTCGGAGTTTGATAACATCTACGTAAATGGAAATGAATATGCTACTAACGGATTTGAATTCATTGTGCATGCCACACCTATCAATAATTCTAAATTGAAGTGGAATACAACCATGAATTGGAGTACTAACGTCAAAAAGCTAACGAAAATATATGGCGGCAATGCAACATATAACAACCAACACGTAGGCGACAGAGCGGATGCAATGTACTACCACGAATGGACTAAATCAGGCGACGGACGCGTTATATTGGATGCTACAACAGGTTTACCTACTGTTAGCCCATACTACACAAATATCGGTAACTCTGATCCTGATTGGAGATTCGGATTCCAAAATACATTCAAATATAAAAAGTTCTCGCTGGATTTAAACTTTGATGGAGCACTCGGTGGTACTTTGGTTTCAACTACTGTAGAAAAGATGTGGTGGGGAGGAAGCCATCCCAAATCAACCATCTATCGCCAAGCTGAATATGACAATGGCAACAAGGCTATCTTTGTTCCCAAAGGAGTGAATCTGACCGGTGGATCTGCAGACTATGATTCTTATGGAAACATCACTTCAGATTCCAGAACTTATCAAACCAATACTACGGCTGTAAACATACAAACATGGAGCCAACAATATCCATACCGTGCTGTGGTTACAACCAAAGAGAACAGCTACTTTGCCAACACATTCAGTAGAAGCTATTTGAAGGTAAGACGCATTGCTATAAGTTATGATATGACGGATCTGGTGAAGAAAACGATGCGCGTAAAAAGCATGAACCTGACACTCTTCTGCAACAATGTGGCCGTATTGAAGAAGATGCCTTACATTGATCCTGATTTCGGAGCGTCAGACGGAGATCTGCAAGATCCTTCATCCAGATATATAGGACTTAGTGCTAATATTAATTTTTAAGATAAAGAGATATGAAAAAATATATTATATTTGCCATTACCATTGTAATAAGCATATCTTTCAACACTTCATGTATGAATTTGGAAACCATGAATGTTGACCCCAACAATCCCACTACCACTGAACCGTCACTATTATTAACCGACATTGCTTACAATGCCTTTTCTGAAACAAGTACCGATCCTTATTATGCAACGAGAATGTTGGTAGAGACTGATGGAGAAAATACTTATCAATGGTATAAATGGGATAGAGGTTCATTTGATTATTATGATCAATTACGAGACGTAACAAAAATGATAGAACTGTCAAAGACAAATAGCGAGCCGGTATATAAGGCCTTGGGACTTTTCTTCAGGGCTCACTATTTCTATAAACTCACGATGAACTTTGGAGATATTCCTTACAGTGATGCCTTAAAGGGAGAATCTGCAAGCAATTTCAAACCGACATACGATACACAAGAGAAAGTATTCACAGGTATATTGAACGAGCTGGATTCAGCAAACACTATCTTAAAGCAAAATAGTTCGGCAATAATCAGTGGTGATATCGTTTACAACGGCAACCTCACCAAATGGCGTAAACTGATTAATGCATACCGTCTACGTATTTTAATGACACTGTCAGGCAAAACGTCCGTCGGCGGAACAAATATTGCATCTGAA
Organism: Bacteroidales bacterium UBA1794; assembly: GCA_002315435.1. Taxonomy (GTDB): domain Bacteria; phylum Bacteroidota; class Bacteroidia; order Bacteroidales; family Bacteroidaceae; genus DCFW01. The sequence continues at coordinate 5,545 of DCFW01000001.1, read as the reverse complement.
TTTGCATCTATTGTAAATTCAGAACCACTAATGGCAAGCAATGACGATAACGGACAAATGGTATTCCTTGATCAAGCGGACAATAGATACCCATATTATAATAGTAGTAGTTTCGGTTCCGGAATGTATATGGACGGAACATACATTTCACTATTAACATCGCTGAAAGATCCACGACTGTTTGCAAAAGCTACCCAAACACCGAATGCCGCTACAGCTGCAAAAGCCATAAACGACTTTACTGCTTATGATGGTTGTGATCCTATAATTTCAGTAAGCGATGCATACGCCAAAGCTTTGGCCGGTAATAGTTCAAAGCCACAAACCCGCTATTATAAAAGTGCTACAAACGAACCGATGATTTTATTGGGGTATCCTGAACAACAATTGATTCTGGCTGAAGCGGTTGTACGTGGATGGATTACCGGTGATGACAAGAGTTATTATGAAACAGCAGTGAAAGCGTCATTCAAATTCGACGAAACTTATGCTACCGACTTCTCTTCTTATCTCTCTGTTGATGCAGCCACCTCTTACCTGAGTGGAGATGGAGTGTCTTACAGCTCGTCATTGTCAACAGATCAGAAGCTGGAAAGAATAGGAGTTCAGAAATATATCCCTACTTTCCTTCAAGGAAACATGTGGCTGGCTTATTATGAATGTTTACGCATCGGCTATCCGCAATTGGCACATGCATCAGGAACTACCCTGCCATACAGATTCATGTACCCAAGTAGTGAACTTACCAATAACACCACAAATGTACAAGCAGCCATCACTTCTCAATTCGGCGGGAATGATGCTATCAGCCAAAAGACTTGGTGGTTAAAATAATAAAGTATTATGAGAAGAATCATTTTTATTATCGCAGCTTTAATGGCCTTAAATACATTGCAAGCTCAACAACTGCAATTTAATAAGGACCGTCAGTTTAAGATCGTTCAGTTTACGGATATTCACTGGAAAGCAAACGACCCGAACTCTGAAATAGCTAAAGCATGTATGGACTCAGTGCTTGATGCAGAGAAACCTGATTTAGTAGTATATACAGGTGATCTTGTTTACTCCAGACCTGCAAAGATAGGACTTGACCGTGCGTTTGAGCCGGTGATCAGTCGCCACCTTCCTTTCGCTTATGTCTTCGGTAATCACGATGATGAACAAGACATGACTCGTAAAGAAATTTACGAATACGTAAAACAGAAAGAAGGATGCCTTATGTCCACTACACCCGGAATAACAGGAGTATCCAACTATACACTTACAATCAAAGATCCGGAGACCAAAAAGGATTCATTCATTTTGTATTGTTTCGACAGTAATTCTTACTCTAGTGCCAAGCAGACAAAAGGATATGATTGGATACACGCCGATCAAGTTGAATGGTATAGAAAGATATCTGCTTCATTCACCAAACAAAACGGAAATAAGCCCATGCCTGCAATGGCTTTCTTCCACATACCTTTTCCCGAATATGCCGACGCTTCATCTACAGATGGGAATGAACTGATAGGGACACGCAAAGAAACTGTTTGTTGCCCGAAAGTAAATTCGGGACTATTCCAATCATTGCTTGAATGCGGTGATGTGATGGCTACATTTGTAGGTCATGATCATATAAATGATTATGTGACCTATTGGAAAGGCATCGCTCTGGGGTATGGACGATTCTCAGGAGGAAACACCGTGTACAATGAGATCCCTAATGGAAATGGAGCTCGCGTTATTGTATTGACTGAAGGCAAACGTAGCTTCGAGACATGGATCAGGTTAAGAAATAAAACGATCATCAATCATATTAATTTCCCTGACGACTTCTTACATCCTTGATACTAATCTATTTATTAGAAAAACCTCACAATTCTTTTGTGAGGTTTTTTAAGTTTTTCTTATGAATAATCATATAAAAGAATATATCTTTGCGCAATTATTCAATTGCTTTATGATGCGTACTTATTCAGATATAAAATTGTATACAGGGAGTTTCTTTAAAGTAACGGGACTCACCCTTGTCTTGGGATTTATCCTAAGAATTATTCTACTCTTCAACGGTCAAACCCAAGTTAGTTTCTCCGTTACCGAATGGATAGAAATATTCGTCCTCGGAGCTTTTAACGATTTGCTGGTAAGTACCATCAGCATTGTATTCTATTGGATTTATCTTCTATTCTGGTCAGAGAAGAAATATAGTAAATCATGGAGCATGACCATTCTTTTTGTTCTGGCACTGCTCTTTGTGGTATTGGAGTTCTTCAACACACCGCTTCGTGAATTCAACAAGCCGCTAACACGCATTATTTGTTACATTATACTTTGGAAGTTCATTAGCTTTGCTATCCGCACTTTCATCCCTTCTGTCCGTGCACGCTGGAGACAATATACATACGGCACAATGATGTTTGTATATGTAACCGTAACGCTATTCAACGTCATTGCCGAATATTTCTTTTGGAGTGAATTCGGAGTAAGATACAATTTCATTGCAGTAGATTACTTGGTTTATACCAACGAAGTGATTGGCAATATCTTTGAATCCTATCCAATGATACCATTGCTCTCAGGATTGGCACTTATCTCCTTAGGCATTACTTATCTGCTGTTGAGAGACATTGCTGCTAAGGATTTCAAGACATTACCTTCAGGCAAAGAAAAGGCAGTGTGTTCAGTAGTTTACCTGATAATGGCAGTCTGCAGTTTCGGTCTTTTGAATGTGACTGCTTTATTTCAACAGAACGACAATACATACGTGAATGAATTGCAAGCCAATGGCTATGTAAAGTTTTGCAACGCATATGTCAGCAATGAATTGGATTACAATCAGTTTTATGCGACTCTGCCGTGGAAAGACGTTTTCAAAGCTTTGCATACCCAATATCATAGCGGCATCCAAAATACTCAAGTAATCAAATCCTCACAACCCGAGTTGCATAAGAATATTGTACTGATCACAATTGAGAGCATGAGTGGAGATTATCTCGGTCACTACGGCAACAAAGAGAACCTTACGCCCAATTTGGATAAATTGGCAAAAAGCAGTCTTTGCCTTAACAACTTATATGCCGTAGGCAACAGAACCGTGCGCGGTTTGGAGGCTGTGACATTGTGCGTACCTCCCAGTCCGGGCGAGAGCATCATTAAACGTAAGAATAACGGAGGATTGTTTTCTACCGGCGAGATACTTCGTCAAAAGGGTTACAACGTACAATTCATGTATGGTGGAGACAGTTTCTTTGACAACATGAAAACCTTCTTCGAAGGAAATGACTATAAGGTTATCGATCAGAAAAACTTCAACCCTAACGAAATCACTTTCAAGAATGTGTGGGGAGTGTGTGACGAAGACATGTTTAATAAGGCAATCAAGGTCTTTAATAAGGATGCTTCAAAGGGAACTCCTTTCTTCGGACATATCATGACAGTCAGTAACCACCGCCCATTCACCTACCCCGACGGACATATCGACATTCCGTCCAGCAAGAAAAGTCGCGAAGGTGGGGTGAAATATACGGATTATGCTATCGGTAAATTCATAGAGATGGCATCGCACGAACCTTGGTTCAGCAACACGGTATTTGTTATCACGGCTGATCACTGCGCTTCAAGTGCAGGCAGCACGGACATACCTCTTGAGAATTATCACATTCCGGCACTTATCTATGCTCCGGGATTCATAAAACCTCAACAAAACAATACATTGATGTCGCAGATAGATTTGATGCCTACCCTTTTCGGGTTGCTTCATTTCAATTACACCTCCCATTTTTATGGACAAGACATCTTGCACAAAGGTTATCATCCAAGAGCCTTTGCAGCTACTTATCAGGATCTGGGATATTGGGAAGACAAATCATTAATGATACTTTCACCCGTGAAACGTAGCAAACAGTTTGATATCACACAACAAGCCTATACGTCAACCACGGGACATGAAAATAAACAAATTGACAATGAATTGCTGAAGAGAGCCATTGCCAATTATCAAGCAATTCATTACGTATTAAAGAGATAAATGAAAGGAAAAGGAAACAAATTATTCTCGGTTTTTTCCCTCGTTCTGCCCATTGCATTTGGGTTTGCGGTGATTGCCTGGCTCATCATGAAAGATTACCGCCCGGGATATTTCAGCGGACTAAAAGTCACTTACTCGCTAATCCTGGGAATAGTGGCAGGATTCATATTCATCATCGGGCGCGATGCAGCTGCCATAGTGCGCTATCATCTTCTTGCCGATGGAGAATTATCATGGAAAAGATGTTTTTATGTGAATACTCTTTGTGAATTCACATCATCGGTGACCCCATCAGCCATTGGAGGAAGTGGATTGATCGTTATCTTCCTCAACCGCGAAGGCATTCAAGCCGGTAGATCATTGACTATAATGATGATTTGCGTCTTTTTTGATGAGCTCGTACTCACCGTATTCATGCCCATCATTATGTTGTTCTATCCGGCAAAAGAGTTATACGGATCCACCTCCGGCTTTTCAGACGGATTGACATTCATATTCAGCTTGATGTATGTGCTCATTGCACTGTATACCTTCATGTTGTATCTGGCACTCTTCCGCTGTCCGCAACAGATGAAACGCTTCTTTATGTGGATATCCCGCTTTAGGATCTGCCGCAAATGGCAAAATAAAATTGCCGTGTTCGCTGATGACTTATTGACAAGTGCCAATGAGATGCGAGGAAAAAGTTTCGGATATTGGGTGAAAACCTTCTTGCTCACTACCGCATCATGGACTTCAAGATACTTGGTGGTAAATGCTTTGCTCTTTGCTTTTAGCTGCAAAGGCGATCAATTGCTTGCGTTTATGCGTCAATTAGTATTATGGATCACTCAGATGGTCAGCCCTACTCCCGGAGGAAGCGGTATCAGTGAATACATCTTCCAAATCTCCTATGCCAGCTACTTCGATAGTCCGGGTGAAGCCTTGGTTGCCACATTCATTTGGCGTATCATCACCTTCTACCTCTACCTTGTATTAGGAGTGCTGATCATCAGCGGAAAGATTTACAAACGAAAGATCTAATCAAATACATCCAATCAACACAGGGAAAACTCTAGATACTAAGGGGCATTCTTTGCGTTGCTCATTTGCATTTTCATTTTTTACGGTTGTAGAAAAGCATTTTTACGGCCGTGGCACATGTTTTACATTCGTAGAAAAGCATTTCTACAACTGTAGAAATAAGTTTTGCAGGTATTCTTTTGGAGAAATACACTATAGCACAACGAGAAATACATGCATCAACAAACAGTAAAGTCTATAATAAAAAAGCCTGCCGATGCTATTGAAGCAGGGCAGGCATTTTATATAAGAAGTTATTGGTGTCCGGTAAAACCTTAAAAGCATAAAAAAGTGGTTCAGATAACCAATGTAATGGTAGTCTGAACTATTTTTTTTGAAAAGTAAGCCCCCTAATCAAAAAGTGACGGTTCCGGAGGTGATAAATTGGACTGATTAATGATTTTTAGCCATGCTTTTTCCGGATTTTCGCAGCACATATAGAGGTCTATGTAGTACATGAGTGTCTGCCTTATC
>DCFW01000035.1 GCA_002315435.1 Bacteroidales bacterium UBA1794 | reverse complement strand
AAACACTTTTAAGTAAAAGACATTAATACAACCATTCGTTCACCTCATAGTTATGAGTTGTTCACCCCGCCTAAAAGAGTTTGCCAACCCATAACTACGAGTTGAGTCACTCGCAGTTATGGGCAGAACGAAACGCTATAGCGAGTTTAAAAATTGGTAGTATCCTTTCAGCATAAGACATTTCGCGGACTACTGAAATATAAACTCTGATAGGCTTATATCATCATTTCTATTTGTCATTTATTTGTTCAAATTGCCCTAATCTTAAGGCAACTATTTTTATTAAAAAGATTGTATCCAACGTCATTCTATTATATCTGTAATTCGATTTTTATACCATTCACATTCATACGAACAAACTTAACCCATCAATATCATGCATATATATACCTTTTCACAAACATCCTTATGTAAAACAGTTAAGAACGAATTGTTTTTCTATAGCAATCCAATTAATGCTTAAATATACGTAAATATACGTATAAATATTTACAAGCTAATCATTTGATACAAAAATAGACTATTTTGCTAACGATTTTAATGATTTTAGTTGTTTTTGTTATAAAAAAATCGCACATTTGCCAAAAATTAAATGACATATTAAGGTTTATAAGATGGCGTACGATTTTGAAATGCTAACGAGACATTATACTGCACTTCCGCAGCAAGTAAAAAAGGTAAGAAACATTCTCCAACATCCATTGACGTTGGTAGAGAAAATACTTTATGCACATTTATACGATCTCAATGAAATTCAATCATTTCAGCGAGGTGCCAATTATGTTAACTTCCGCCCCGACCGCGTAGCAATGCAAGACGCTACAGCCCAAATGGCTTTGTTGCAATTTATAAACGCAGGTCGCGAAAAGGTTGCGGTTCCGTCAACAGTGCACTGTGATCATTTGATATTAGCCGATAATGGCGTTACATCAGATTTACCTATTGCAGAAAAAAATAATAAAGAAGTATACTCATTTTTACGTCATGTAGCAGACAAATACGGAATCGGTTTTTGGAAACCGGGAGCTGGAATCATTCATCAAGTAGTATTGGAAAATTATGCATTCCCCGGAGGAATGATGGTGGGGACAGACTCTCACACACCAAATGCCGGAGGTTTGGGAATGATTGCAATAGGTGTAGGTGGAGCAGATGCCGTTGATGTTATGACCGGCATGGAATGGGAACTGAAGATGCCTAAAATTATTGGAGTGAAACTTTCAGGATCTCTTAGCGGATGGGCTTCCCCTAAAGATGTTATATTGAAATTAGCGGGAATTCTTACAGTTAAGGGTGGAACAAACTCCATCATAGAATATTTTGGAGAAGGAGTAAAATCTCTATCAGCTACAGGCATGGCCACCATTTGCAATATGGGAGCTGAAGTTGGTGCCACTACGTCTATTTTTCCTTTTGGGAAAAACACAATTGACTATCTTTGCGCAACAGGACGTCAGGATGTGGCACAATTAGCTGAAAAAGCAGCTGACTGTTTACGCTCGGATGATGAAGTATATGCTAATCCCGAAAAATACTACGATAAAGTCATTGAAATTGATCTTTCAACACTAGAGCCATATCTTAATGGACCATTCACACCTGATGCTGCACACCCTATTTCTCAAATGGCAGCAGACGTAAAAAAGAATGACTACCCTGAGAAAATGGAAGCAGGATTGATTGGGTCATGCACAAACTCTTCTTACCAAGATTTAAGCCGAGCTGCATCAATAGCTCGTCAAGCCATAACGAAACATTTGAAAGTTCAAGCTCCACTATATATAAATCCCGGGTCTGAACAAATTAGATACACAGCAGAACGAGACGGTATCATCTCTGATTTTGAAAAAATCGGAGCTGTCATTCTAACAAATGCTTGTGGACCATGCATAGGACAGTGGAAAAGGCACACAAATGACAATACACGCAAAAACTCAATAGTAACCTCATTTAACCGCAATTTTGCTAAACGCGCCGATGGTAATCCAAATACATACGCCTTCGTTGCATCTCCAGAAATGGTAATGGCTATGACTATTTCAGGGAGCCTGACATTCAACCCGATTACCGATACACTGATTAACGAAGATGGTAAGAGTGTAAAATTAGATATACCGGAAGGTGATATTTTCCCTCTAAAAGGATTTGAAGTAAAAGACAACGGATATTTTGCTCCTACAGGAAAAACCACAAAGATTGAAATAGATTCCACATCCGAAAGATTACAAATACTAGAGCCTTTTCCTGCATGGGATGGCAATGACTTAACGGACATGCCACTCCTTATAAAAACAAAAGGGAAATGTACAACCGACCACATATCAATGGCCGGACCATGGTTGCGTTTTCGTGGACATCTCGAGAATATCTCACAAAATCTATTAATGGGAGCCATTAATAGTTATAACGAGAAAACCAACAGTGTATTGAGCCAACTAAACGGCACATACGGCACTGTTTCAGATGTTGCCAAATCATATAAAGAGAACGGCATCCCATCCATAGTTGTTGCAGAAGAGAACTACGGAGAAGGTTCTTCACGCGAACACGCAGCAATGGAACCTCGGTTCTTAAATGTGAAAGTTATCCTAGCAAAATCATTTGCGCGTATTCATGAAACAAACTTGAAAAAGCAAGGAATGCTTGCACTTACTTTTATTGATAAAGAAGACTACAATAAAGTATGCGAAGACGATCGTATATCTGTAACCGGATTGAAATCTTTTTCACCGGACAAGCATCTAACCATCACCTTAACACATAAAAATGGCTCGAAGGATACATTCGAAGCACAACATACATACAACGAACAACAAATTAACTGGTTTAAAGCCGGGGCGGCCTTAAACGTAAAGCATTGAGAAATGAGCAAAATTACTAAAGTAAATGGAAAATTAATTGTACCAGATATTGTAACAATCCCATTCATTGAAGGTGATGGAGTAGGTGCAGAAATTACTCCTGTTTGTCAAGAAATTGTGAATGCCGCTGTTGCCAAAGCTTATAAAGGGAAACGACGCATTGAATGGAAAGAGATATTAGCCGGAGGCAAAGCTTTTGACCAAACAGGTGAATGGTTGCCAGAGGATACTCTTCAAGCTTTCCGTGAATACCTCGTTGGCATTAAAGGTCCGCTTACAACTCCCATAGGTGGAGGCATTCGCTCATTAAACGTTGCTTTGAGACAAACACTCGACCTCTTTGTTTGCCTGCGCCCCGTACGTTGGTTCAAGGGTGTAGTTTCTCCCATTAAAGAACCTCAGAAAGTGGATATGGTTATTTTCCGTGAGAACACTGAAGACATTTATGCTGGCATTGAGTGGAAACAAGGCACTCCTGAAGCGGAAAAGTTTTTGAAGTTCCTTACAGAAGAGATGAACGTAACAAAAATACGCTTTCCTAAAACTTCTTCATTTGGTATCAAACCTGTCTCAATCGAAGGAACGGAGCGCTTAGTACGTGCTGCCATTAAATATGCCATTGATAACAATCGTCCCAATGTGACATTCGTTCACAAAGGCAACATCATGAAATTTACAGAAGGCGGATTTAAATTATGGGGATACGATTTAGCAGAACGTGAATTCAAGGATAAGGTTTTTACCATGCTCCAATACGAAAAAATTAAAAATGAAAGTGGAGCAGACAAAGCAAAAGAAGCACTTGATAAAGCAAAAGCAGAACATAAGATTATTATAAAAGATTGCATTTGTGATGCATTCTTACAAAACACACTTTTAATACCCGAAGAATATTCAGTAATAGCCACAATGAACCTCAATGGAGATTACATTAGTGATCAATTGGCAGCAATGGTCGGAGGCATAGGAATAGCACCGGGAGCCAATATCAATTATGATAGTGGATATGCCATATTTGAAGCCACTCATGGCACCGCACCAAACATTGCAGGTAAAAACATCGTGAACCCTTCATCACTAGTGTTATCATCAGTAATGATGCTTGAATATTTGGGTTGGAACGAAGCAGGAGAAATTATTGAAAAAGCCCTTGAATCCTCATTTCAGGAAGGTATGGCTACAGAAGACCTTGCCCGATTTATGCCTCAAGGCACATCGCTTAAAACAACAGAATTTGGAAATACAATTATCAAACTAATAAACGAAACAAAATGAGAAAGGAATACTTGTTATACAAACTTTCCGAATCAGCTAAAGAAGCAGGAAAGATTGAAAACTCTCTTTTTACCAAATACAATGTGAAAAGAGGATTACGTAATGAAGACGGTACAGGTGTTTTGGTGGGACTCACTAATATCGGTAATGTAGTAGGTACTCAACGCATGCCTGATGGAACCCTCAAACCTGTTCCCGGAAAACTTTATTATCGAGGTTACAGCATCGATGATTTAGTTGCAGCCATTCTCAAAGAAAAACGTTTCGGTTTCGAAGAGATTGCCTATCTGCTTCTTTCTGGACATCTTCCGGATTATGAAGAGCTAGGCTATTTCAAACAAATTATTACCGAAAAGATGCCTCTGAGTCAAAAAATAAAAATGAATATCATTGACTTAGAAGGTGAAAACATTATGAATATCTTGGCCCGTAGCGTATTGGAAATGTATAACTTTGATGATAACCCTGAAGATACTTCACGTGACAATCTTATACGTCAGTCTGTGGATTTAATTTCAGAGTTTCCAACAATCATTGCATATGCGTATAATATATGGCGTCATAGCCGTATGGGACGTTCATTGCATATACGTCACCCACAAGAAAATCTTTCTATTGCTCAAAATTTCCTTTTCATGCTCAAGAATGAGTATACCGAATTGGATGCTCGTACTCTGGACCTTTTGCTCATTTTACATGCAGAGCATGGTGGTGGTAACAATTCAACATTTACCGTACGTGTCACCAGTTCAACCGGTACAGACACCTATTCCTCAATTGCTGCAGGCATAGGATCATTAAAAGGACCATTACATGGTGGAGCAAATATAGCAGTTGCAAAAATGTTCGATCACCTTAAAGGCGTAATCCATAATTGGAAAGACAAGGATGAAATCGACAACTATTTATTGCGCATGTTGAAAAAAGAAGTGTATGACAAGAAAGGACTAATCTATGGTATTGGACATGCTGTTTACACAATTTCCGACCCACGCGCCGTACAATTAAAGAAATTAGCTCGTGAACTTGCTGCCGAAAAAGGCCGTGAAGACGAATACAATTTCTTAGAGCTATTGGAAGACCGCTCTATAATCACACTAAAGAAATTCAAAGGCCCGAATGCCAAAGAAGTCTGCTCAAATGTCGATTTCTATTCAGGCTTTGTTTATAACATGATTGGTCTGCCCTCTGAAATCTTCACACCACTATTTGCCATGGCACGTATTGTAGGTTGGAGTGCTCACCGTATAGAAGAACTGACATTTGAAGGCAAACGTATTATTCGCCCGGCATACAAGAATGCAATTACCGAGGAGATGAAGTACCTGCCAATAAACGAACGATAAAAATATGATAGTAAAGTTAGGAGCGTTTAATACGCTTAAAGTTGTAAAAACAGTAGATTTTGGTGTTTATTTAGATGGAGATGAAGAAGGAGAAATTCTTCTTCCAACTCGTTATGTTCCTGAAGGGACCGCTCCTGACGACATGCTGCGTGTTTTTTTATATCTTGATAATGAGGAGAGAATGATTGCCACCACACTGGAACCTAAAATCCAAGTGGGACAATTTGCTTATCTTCAGGTGGCATGGACAAATCAATTTGGAGCTTTTCTTGATTGGGGCTTGATGAAAGACCTTTTTGTTCCATTCAGTGAACAGAGAATCAAGATGGAACAAGGAAATAGTTACATTGTGTACTGTCGCATTGATGATGAAAGCAACAGAATTGTTGCAACAGGTAAGATTGAGCATTACCTCAGTCACGAAATACCCGAATATACAGAAGGAGAAGAAGTTAATATTCTAGTGTGGCAGAAAACCGATTTGGGATTCAAAGCAATTGTTGAAAACAAATTTGCAGGACTCATTTATGACAATGAGATTTTTCGCCCATTAAAAACCGGAGATCAACTCACTGCTTTTATAAAACCAATAAGAGAAGACGGTAAAATTGACTTGATCCTGCAAAAACAAGGATACGAACCTGTAGATGATTTTGCAGACCAATTCTATTCTTACCTCCAACAGCATGAAGGTTCTACTACGTTTAATGATAAAAGCTCTCCTACTGAGATTTATGATGAATTTAAAGTGAGCAAGAAGGTCTTTAAAAAAGCCATTGGTGAACTTTATAAAAGACATTACATCCTCATAGACAAAGATTGCATTAAACTAACGTCAAAGCCGAAACAACAAAAATAGGGTTTTCCCTACGAACGAATGGGGATAATCAATAGGGTGAAGAATATTCTCACCCTATTTTTGTAATAGACAAAAAGAAATTGATTACTCACTAAAACATACGATTATGAAGAAGATGATATTAACACTGATTGCAGTCATGGTGGCGTCGATGTACACCGCAAGCATGGCATCGGTAGAAATAAGTAGTGGTGATGTTCGTACAGAGACAAGATTCCTAACAGACAAAATGAGGTATGAGCTTAACCTTGATGATCAACAATATAATGACGTCTATGAAATTAATTACGATTTTTTCTATTCTGTTCGTAATATAATGGACGACGTTGCTTATGGCGACGAATATGCACTAAAGACTTACTACGATGAATTAAACATCCGCAATGATGACTTGCGTTATGTTCTTGGTTCCGATCAATATGAGGAATTCATTAATAAAGATTATTTCTCCAGACCGTTTTATTTAAACAATAATAGTTGGGGATTAGAAGTCTATTTCGATTATGGACCAGATGTTTATTACTATCCATATCCGACAGTATATGCATCCTACTCTGGTGGGCACGCAAGAACAAGCATAAGGGTTAACAGCTATTACATTAATCGCTATGATCACCCCATATTCACTTCAGTTGTCAGGTACAGAAATAACTCGGCTATTAGATACATGGCCCCTCCGGTGAATACACCTCGATATAATGCAGACAATAGAAATAATTCTAATCGCTCATACAACAGATCCGGAAATACAAGAAGTTACTCGAATCCTAGCAATGGTTCCAGCAACTCATCAACAAGAAGTTTTACTAATCCTTACAACGGATCAATAAGAAGCTACTCAAACCCTAGTAACGGAACTAGTACTCCATCTACAAGGAGCTATTCTAATCCTAACAATGGATCAAGCAATAACAATTCTACTAGAACTTATTCGAATCCGAGCAACGGAACTAGTACTCCATCGACAAGGAGCTATTCTAATCCTAACAATGGATCAAGCAATAATAATTCTACTAGAACTTATTCAAATCCGAGCAACGGAACTAGTACTCCATCTACAAGGAGTTATTCTAATCCCAATAATGGATCAAGCAATAATAATTCTACCAGAACTTATTCTAATCCGAGCAACGGGACAAGTATTCCATCTACAAGGAGTTATTCTAATCCCAATAATGGATCAAGCAATAGTAATTTTACCAGAACTTATTCTAATCCGAGCAACGGAGGTAGCGCTTCACCGACAAGAATCTATTCAAGACCCACTGTTCAACCAGCAAGATCCCAACCGGCAGCAACAAATAATAACGTGAAACCAAACACTAGGAGTTACGGCAATGGCGGATCAGCAACAAGAAAATAAAATGCTAATCTTCATAAATAAATAACAATTTATTCATTTTTATTGGTGTCCGGTAAAACCT
>DCFW01000012.1 GCA_002315435.1 Bacteroidales bacterium UBA1794 | reverse complement strand
TCAACCTTTATCAGGACTAGACATCATTTGGTTTGACCAAATCATTGACTAATTTTTATTATATATTCTTTCTTTTTTTGTTTACTTTTCTGTTAGCGTATAAAATATGGGCTTCGCAGCTATTAGTAAATTGGTCTTACTCTGGTAACAAGAAAAACAGTTTGTATTTCATTGATCGTAACCATTATAAATTACTCAACCATTTCTTGCCGTCTTTTACTGGAGCGGCTACAATTATTTCTGGAGCCACAACAGCAAAGTGCTTGCGTGCACATTTGATTTTGTCTTGTTCCTTTTCTCTCAATTCACTGAAAATGTCTGTACCCTTGGTTTCTACCACAAAATATACTTTGTTTTCAACTCCCTTTACATAAACAGCCCAATCCGGATTATAGGTTCCAAGAGGAGTTTCTATTTTGAATGTTGAAGGTAATTTCATAAAGCAGCTTATGCGGTCGCTATTGTCAAGTGTTTGAGCAAATTGTTGTTCTTCTTTTGAATCAACAGCAAAGCAATCAACAACACAATGATTCGGCGTTTCTACCACTAACTTGTTAAAGTATTGTTCCACCTCATCATCTGATGGAAGCTCCATTACGAAATCTTCTCCAATCTGTTCATACTTAATTCCGGCGACAAGTTCATGTCGCATCAAGCGACGTATTGTGTCTCTTACCAATTCCATATAAAGTTGTGGATTGAGTATGATTTTTCCGAGTGTTCGTGATTCGGAAAGAATTTCTACTAATGTTTGGCGCTTCAACCCGATTTCATTTTGAAGATAACGAATTATATCCGGAATCTGAATCTTTCCAGTATAGCTCATAGCTCCAAAATCTGTTTTAATACCATTTGCATCAGAAACGCCAGCATCGGAATCTATTTGAATGGTAGCACGTTCAATATTATATACTATTTTGCCAACTTCCAGTTCATTTAGCTCGGTAATACATTTCTGTTTAAAACTCTCCACGTCAAATTCTACTGAATATATACTTTTGTGTTTTATTCTGTCCCATAAAGCCTTGAATTCATTGGAATAAGCTACTCGTTTATTCAAGTGAACTTTTCGTTTGGGCTTATGTTTGGTTATCTCTATTTTTGTGGCAAGCTCTTGGATTCTTTTCGATATGACCTCTGCATAGGGTGCAAATACCGGTTCATTGGGTACAACCATCGTAGGGTTGATTTTCAACGTCTCTTCTAATTTTTCGGTTGGTTTACCGGCTTTTTCTACTCCTTTAACTTTTACGTTTTCAATATAACCTTCTCTTTCTAGATGAGAATAAAGTTCTTTAGCTAAAGGTTCTCCAAGTACGTGCCGCACACCGTCATCAGCCAAATATGTAAGATTTTTAAACTTCTCGAATGTAATGATATCAAAGTGCTCGCCCTCATCATCCCTTAATTCGGACTGAAAGCGTGATACAAAATCGCCAAAGGTTTCGTTTGCTATCACCGTAAGGATGTTTACGCCTTTGTTATGAACACGCTCGCCCGATTGATTGACCGCTATGCGCAATCCTCGACCTATCTCTTGGCGTATACGAATATTCTTATCAACCTTTGTTTGAGGATCTTTCAGCATACATATTTGAAATACATTAGGGTTATCCCAACCTTCACGCAATGCGGAGTGTGAGAATATAAAACGACAAGGTTCCGTTTCGCTAAGAAGAATACCTTTGCGTTTCATTATTTTATCATACGTTGAAATATCATCATCTGTATCGCCTTTAGTATCTTTCATGCGGTTCTTGCTATCAATAGAGAAGTAACCCTCGTGTAGCTTACCCATATTGCCTCCCCAGCGTTCAAACAACTTCTGATAAAACAAATTTTCCTGTGTTAGCTTTTGAAATTCTTCTTCAAACATACGGGCATACTTTCCTCTTTCGTCTATTGCCTCGTAATCTCTGTAATTCACAACACGATCTATGAAAAATAGCGACAAGACTTTTATACCTTTATCCAATAGCAATAACTGTTTTTCAAAATGGGTTTTTATGGTTTCACGTATCATCATACGTTTTAACTCATCATCTGAGTATAACGAACTGCTTGTTTTAACACCACCTATATATATTTTTTCGTTACCGTTTATTTCAATGCTATTGTCATCAATGTTTGTCAATCGCAATCCAATGTATTCCGGATTATCTGTTACTTCGTGAAATAGGGCATTATATTTTACCTTTTTACTTGTGCGACTTGACTTGCCGTTTTTTATGATGTTTAACTCCAAATCGGTCTCACGTTTGGCCGGATTTGTCGAATTGACTTTTATATATATACCATTTAGATCGGTGTCTTCAAATATTGACAATACCTCTATTTGTTTCACCAACTCCTGATTATAAGCATCCACTGCTCCTAATTTGTATATTGGATTCGTTATTTGCCTGTGAGTAGCCGAGTAGCGGAATAGAGCCATCGGATTTAGTGAGCGAATAGCCTCTTTTGCCTTGTCTGTATTATCTACCGACTGAGGTTCATCTATTATAACAATGGGGTGAGTTTCTGCTAAAAGTTCAATGGGCTTGCGGCCAAAAGTTTTCTCATTATCACGATGGATAACGTTTGCCTTATCTTGCATATCATCGCTCTTAAAGCTACGGTTAAAAGCAGCAATATTGATAATCATAATCTCTAAGGTGTTAGCTCGAGCGTATGATGTTACTAGCGACAAATCTTGAGAGTTGTAAACGAAATGATGATATTTTATTCCGGTGATGTTGTGAAAATGTTCTTTTAAGTCATTCAACGAAGCGTTTACACCTTCACGAATAGCTTTGTTGGGAACAACTATAATGAATTTTTTGAAATCGTATTCTTTGTATAGATTGATGATTGTTTTTAGATATACATAAGTTTTACCTGTGCCGGTCTCCATTTCGATGGTAAAATCCGGATCGCCTAATTTAGCAGACACGTCAAGTCCTTGTTCCATTTGAACGGTACGCAGGTTATTTAATATCTTATTATCAGAGATGGTCAATCTATTGCTTTCTCCTACAACAGTGGTTGCTTCATCAGCTTTGCCAAAGTATTCACCACCCCTTATGGTGAATGGAGATGAAGACTTCCATTGACCATTAAAAAGGTCTATTGCTGATTTCACCGCTATCCGTTGATAGGGTAAATTGGGGTTGAATTTTATTTTTGTCTCTTGTGCCATAATTACTTCAATAATTTTCTATTTTCCACATCTTGCAAAACTTTCATCTGTTGAATGGCTATTTGGTTGAGTTTTATCAGTCGGTCTTTTTGTGCGATGCCTTCATTTATTAGTACAGCATTTATATTCTCCATATTCGATAGACATATCAATTCGTTGATTGTTGCATAATCTCTTATATTACCTTTCAGTTCTGGGTTAGCATCTCTCCACTCTTTTGCGGTTACACCGAAAAGAGCTATATTCAGTATATCTGCTTCTGAGGCATAGACAATGGATACTTTTTGAGATGTAAGTTCGGCAGGTATCAAGTTCTGCCTTATGGCATCAGTATGAATTTGATAGTTAATTTTTGATAGTTCACGCTTTGCCGACCAACCTATTTGTTTTTGCTCCTCTTCTTTAAGTCGCTGAAACTCTTCTATTAGATAGAGCTTGAAAGGAACACTAATGGCTGAACCAAATTCAAAAGCAATATCTTTATGAGCGTAAGTTCCTCCATATTTTCCCTTCTTAACGATAACGCCTGCGGCATCGGTTTTTTCTATCCATTCGGACATGCTTAACACAAAACTTGGCAGTCCGGCCTCTTTTTTAAAGTGGTCAAATTCGACCACTTTAAAATTAGGGTTATGAATTATTTCCCAAGTACCTAAGAACTCAAGAGTATATCTATTGCGAAGCCAATTTTTGATGATATCCGCAGCTCTGCTCTCACTTTCTTTTGCGTTTGCCATATCAGTTAGCGAGATATAATCTTTCTCATTGAGCGTTATTACAGTAATTTCTTTATTTTGAACTTTTATCTTTGCCATAAATAGTCTGTTTTTGCTGTTTTTTTAATAATGGTGAATTCGTCACTATTAAATGATCTCAACGTTGGTGATACCACGCTGTTTGAATAGTTGCATAACGTTGGTTTTATCGTTGTCGGAGGCAAAACTTTCATCAGCAAGAACTACCTTGAAATCACTTGGCTGCACGAAGTCGGCTCTAAAGTCTAACATCTGCCCTATTTGTTTGTAAGTCATCTCCTTGTCAAAAGAGGCAACCATTACGCCATTGCCCACTAAATATATCCGTTTACCATCGATCATCTTCTCCTCTACGGCAGTTGTAAGCGTAAGACCTAATTTGAGCATCACTTCATAGAGCATATCCATCTCAGTACGACCATCTTTGAGCATTTCCAAGGTTTTATTAAACTCAAGTTTAAGATTCTCGGCTGCTTCTTGTTCAGTTACCCCGTCAAGCTCTATTTCCCAATTCTTTACGTTGCTGCGGTCTAACTTGAAAACTTTAAATCCTATGTCTAATTTTGGAGTATCTCCAGCAAACAAACCTTCGTTTTTCTTTTTCTGCTCTTCAAGTATTTTCTTGCCTGCACGGCGGATACGTTCTTTGGCTATCTCACAAAGATTATTATAGCCATCATTTTTAATTGAAGTATCTACAATTGCTTCAGGTAATTGAACCATTATAAATTTTCTATTAGATTCTGATTCTGCATTAAGTTCTATAACCGAATGAGCTGTTGTAGACGAACCACTAAAAAAATCCAAAATAATAGAATCTTTATCTGTATACAATTCAATGCAACGTTTTATTAATGCTACAGGTTTAGGATAGTCAAAATACATTTTTCCATCAAATAATTCTTTTAATTTTTGTGTTGCATCTTGTGAATGACCAACTTCCGAATATTTCCAGATAGTCATTGGAGTCATACCATCTTTTCTTAATTCTGACAAAAATCTTTTAATTCGAGGAACGCCATCACCATCTGCTCCGAACCAAATACGATTGTCTTGGAGTCTCTCAAGGAACGCGTTCCTTGAGAGCCTCCAGCAGCGACCTGCTGGAGGCTCTACAATTCTACCCGAAGGGGTCGTTATAGGGTATGTTTTTTCCTCTATCCGGGGTCCGACAGATATATCACTCGAAGACCAAACACCTCTTGGATCATTGTCAAGATTCATATATCTATCATTTGCGTCATTTGTTCTAGGAACACCTTTACATATTGATAAATTAATATTTTTCGAGTAACAGAGAATATAATCATGTGAAGGTGAAAAATGTTTCATTAAATTAATAGGTGAAAAAGCTCTTTCCCAAATTATTTGAGCAATAAAATTATCTGCTCCATAAATTTCATCACATATTTCTTTCAAATTTGCAACCTCATTATCATCAATTGAAATAAATATTACACCATCATCTGTAAGCAGATTGCGAGCCAATTTCAAGCGTGGATACATCATATTAAGCCAGTTGGTATGGTAGCGTCCACTTGCCTCTGAATTTACGGCATTGGTAGTATTAGTCTGCTCCATATAGTTAGCGAGGTTGTCTTTATAATTATCTTTATAGACAAAGTCCTTACCTGTGTTGTAAGGAGGATCAATATAAATCATCTTAATTGCCCCAAGATATGAATCTTGCAAAAGTTTCAGTACCTCAAGGTTATCTCCCTCAATATAGAGGTTCCCTGTTGTGTCCCAATCCAGAGACTCATTTGGGCAAGGACGCAGTGTACCTGTACTACGCTTTTGTGCCTCAGCAATAGCCATGCGTTTACCTGCCCATTCAAACGAGAATTTCTCGCCATACTTATTGCGGTATTCTGTTTCATCTGTAGGTATGGCTGCTTCACCAAACAAGATAGCAAGCTTCTCCATATCCACCTTTTGTGTGATATGCTCTCCATTTTTGTCTGCCACTTCCGTCACAGCCTCAGGAAATAAGGCTTTTATCTTTTCTATATAATCTGCCGTAAGGTCTCTACTTTTTCCGTCCATAGTGTTATATTATTTCAAAATTATTATTGTTTTCGTTATCCAGTAGTGGTTGTATTAACTCTTTTATTTCGTTGAAAGTTTTAGGTGAATTGGTAAGAGAAATTTTAGAATTACCCCACCAACCTCCATCCTCGTAATTACGTTTAAGATGTCCCTCAATGCTCCTCCTTGGAAATTCTGCTAATATTGAATTAAAAAAAGAGGAAATTATTTTATAGTGATTATCAGAGATATGAATAAAGTTACTCCATTTGTCATACATCTCAGATTCATTTAGCCCTGGTTTGTCGATAATTTGAATCTCTTCGAAAAATCTTTTATCATTGCCAAAACATTTAAATGCCTTTAATAGAATGTCTTTGGCCTCAACATCTGTATTGGGAGCTCCATACCCAAAGATGGTAATGAATCCAGCTCTATTGATATAATCCTTTGCCACTTTCCATTGATTCTGTAATTGAAATGTGCTATTATAATTTTTCACTTTAACAGGAAATAGTAGCTGAGATGGTGTGTATTTCTCACCACATTTTGTACATTTATTTGTTATTAAACCATATTCAATATCATTTTTGCAATACCCTACTCCAATATTGCCGTGTAGGAAAACCATTTGTGGTAAGTCCTTTGTGATTTCTGACACTCGTTCTCGAGCTTGAAATAATAAATCATCCCAATTAAAAGAGATGATTAAGTCTTTCTCTCTTAAGGAAAGTAGCAAGTAGTCGTAGATTGTCGGTTCATCAGGTATAACAATAGACTTAAGATATTCCCTAATTCTTACCTCTAATTTATTCTTTACATCGTCGCAGTCGTTACGTTCATCAAGTTCAGAATAGATATCTTCAAGGTTTTTTGACGTTGTTTCTAGTTTAACTGAGGAGAAAATATCTTCCATTCCTAACTTTTTGATGAAATTATCCATAGCAGAGATCTTTTTGCCATATTTATCACCATTAATAAGAGTAGCACATGATGCTCCCGCCCCAATAATGACAACATGTGGTCTCTTTTTTAAATTAGGAAGTAATCTTTTAAAATCTGATTCAGTCATAATTTTAATGCTTTTATCTGTTTTGCCAACTTCACTTTTTCTTTGAGTGAGGTTGACTTTTGATCCAACAACGTTGAGAGTCGTACAATCTCCATTTGAATAACTTTTTGCTTTTCTGTCTGCTTTTTTAACTCTGTAAAGTTATCTGTTTTTATGTTACCGACAATCTCAAAGTTGCATTCCTTGTATATCTTTTGATGTATATAAGTGTAAGCTTGTTTATAATCCAGCTTAGGTATTGAATCAAAACTAACCGCTTTCAAAAAATGTTGTTGCGTATCAGTAGGGGCAGACAGCCGAATCCATGTGCTGAAGTAATACTCTTCTACTACAACTTTAGACACATCATTTTGATTAAGACGTTTTGTGGCTGACGAGAAAAGCACTTTGTCTTCCAATTTAAAAACAAGAATAATTGGTGACGGTAAAGTTTCTTGTATAATCTTCGATAACCTCTGAACAGATACCTCACGACGAAGGGATACCTCCACAAAGAATATAGTGTCATATTGCTCCTCATCACTTATAACCATCTCCATAGGGCAAGTAAAGCCATTGAGCACATAACGCAAACGTACTTCTTCTACTCGCTCAGTTAGCAGATCTCGCTCCATTTTAGAAAGCTCACCTTGCAGAAAGAGTTGTGTCTTAGGTATGCGTTTATCAAACGGTTTTATATTACCGACAAATCCTATATATTCAAAAATATCAGTCATTACATCACAATCAAAAATGATATTAATTTATAATCATCGTCTACTATACTTATGCCTGAATCTTCTGCACCAAACATGGAGAGTCCTCCAAGAGAAAATACATCTCCGCAATCCTCATCTTCGGCCTCTTTAAGACTTGCCACCGCTTTATCATAAAGCTCCTTCCATTTGCCCATTTTAGTTTGATTGTGAGTTGCGGTATTGAATTGTGCAACGAGTTCCTTGATTGGTGTCTTTTTGTCAAGGCACAAAGCACGATATATATCAAGGACCTGTTTTATCTGTTTTTCTGCAAATAGCACTTCACCATCTTCTGAAACATAGACTAAATTATATGGAGCTAATGTATTGCGATTTTTATCCTCTATTTCGGAGGTATTCTTTAGACAAAAAATAACTCCCGGTTTGATCTCGTCCTTAAGAGTGTCGATATCATTGCGTGTAACGGCAAAAAGACCTTGCGGCATTTTGTCCAATACATCGGGATTCTTTTCTGAAAAATTGACTAAATCCATTCTGAAATCATTGAGCGTAAGGTCGGTAATAGACACACCACCTGGCAAGTCCTCAATATCAAGAACTTCGTTTTTCATTTGTTCCAATTGCTGACGGCGATACTCCAAGTCACGCATACCGGTGTTTGTTTCGATGATATTTTCCTCACCCGTAGCCGATATGTCGAGCAGTTTCATTCTGCCTTTCACGCGTTGTTCAAGGTTTATATATTCATCAAGACCTAAAGCCGGCCAGAAGTTCACTAATTGTATTTCATTGTTTTTACTACCGATACGGTCGATACGTCCGAAACGCTGAATAATACGTACAGGGTTCCAGTGTATATCAAAGTTTACTACGTAGTCGCAGTCTTGCAGGTTTTGTCCCTCCGAGATACAATCTGTTGCAATAAGCAAATCAATTTCTGCCCCCTCTTCGCCTCTTTCCTTAGAAAGTGGTGAGAAATTTATCAATATTCCCGTAAAGTCTTTGCGTTTGATTGGCAAATTTGTTTTCGGTTCTTTAGAACCTGTTACCAATCCTGTGAATATATCAAATTTGTCTTTTGCCCATTCCGCTAAATTGCCATACAGATAATTTGCTGTATCAGCAAAGGCCGTGAATACAAGCACTTTTTTATTGCCTTTGTTTATAGGTTGCTCTATTTTGTTGCAAATAAGCTCTTTGAGTTTATTTAGTTTTTCGTCTCTTTGTGGAGTGATTGTCTTTATTGCTTCGGAGATATGTTCAAGTATGCTTAAGTCAAAATTTAAATCGGATCTGTATTTTATCTTATCCAAGTCTGCAACCTTTATCTTTGTGGCTTTACCGATCTCAACCATAGAGTCGTCATCATCATCACATTCGTCATTAAGGTCAATGTTTTCTATTGTTGAGGCCTCATAGTCCATCTGTTTGAGAATAAATTTCGCATTGTCAATTAAGTACCCGATAGTCTTGTCAAAAGCATATACTGAACTTTCCAACCGTTTTAATAGATTGGTTTTCATCAAAGCTTTTAAGCTGAATTCACGGTCGCTTTGCTTGAAACTAGCCTTTCCACTCAACTTTGTGTCATATAAATCTTCATAATATACTTTTTTTTGCGGAAGAACATAGAACAAAGGCGTATACATGCATAAGCTCATACTCATTATCTCTTCGTTGATCACTCCGAATGAAGGAAACTCTCTTTTTATATCAATCTCGCACTCTCTATTAATAGGTTTTAGCCTTATAGGAAATTTACCTATCTTTTCAAGCCCATAGTATTTTTCAATATGTTTTCGCGAACGAGCTATACTGATCGAATCAAGTAGTTTAAAATAATCCCAATTCAAATAATCAAGTAAAGCATCTGTTGTTTGTTCCTCTTTTGGTAGTTTATTCCAAATATTGAATGCCGTTTGTGCCTTTCTCAAAGTATTGGAAATACTTTCAATTTCAGATGTTTTGGCAAAAGCATTATCTCTACCTTCTGAAATGAATGCAATTTGATTCTTTATATCATTAAGTTCCTTATTTACAGGAGTGGCTGAAAGCATTAAAACCTTTGTTTTTACGCCCGATTGAATAATCTCCTTCATTAATCGCTCATAGCGAGTCATCTTATCTTTGCCAGTAGAGGCATTGCGGAAATTATGAGATTCATCAATCACGACCAAATCATAGTTCCCCCAATTTACATACGATAAATCTACATCATCAGAATATCCACTTTCTCGAGAGAGGTCGGTATGATTAAGAAGAGTATAACTAAATAAACGTTCCGAGGCAAAAGGGTTACGTTTATCGTTTTGCTTGTATATACGCCAATTGTCTCTCAACTTCTTTGGCGCAAGAACCAATACTTTATGGTTGCGAAGTTCGTAATATTTAATAATAGCTAATGCTTCGAATGTTTTACCAAGACCAACTGAATCGGCTATAATACAACCTCCATAGGTCTCTATCTTATTTATCGCACCAGCTACACCATCACGCTGGAAATCATATAATTTATTCCATATCAATGTATCAGTAATGCCCGTTCGTTTTTCTATCATCGTTTCACGACCGGCATCCTCTAAAAAGTTTTTAAAGAGCTTGTTAATGGTGAAAAAATATAGTAATTCAGGTGATTTATCCTGATATATAAGTTTTAATTCATCAAGAATCTTATTTTTGATATTTTCTACTTGATTCGGATTACTCCATATTGAATCAAATGCAAATCTTAAGTTTTTTGATTTCTTTGGATCTTCAATTTTTTCATTTATGTGTACTCGCCCCCCTCTATCTAGTGAGCCAAGTCCGATCGCGCTAAAATCAGAATGAGTAATGTAATCTGAATAATTTTCTCCATTCTGTATACTCAGCATTTTACCATCAATTTTACGTGTCTTGATTTTCTTTATGTTTACCTTTTTGTCAATCCAAGATGCAAATTGTTTAGCAATGCCAGTATAATCAAGATTTGATTTCAGAATGCTTTCTTCGGGCGTTTCAATAAAACTGATCTCGTTTTCATATCGATTTGGATTAATAACCAAATCAATATTCTCTATTTTATTTAATTCATCCTTTATCTCATTATATGCAAATAGCGTGAAATAGGATGTCATGATCTTTAAACGACAACCAGACTTAATGTCTTCCAATAGTATCTCTTTAAGTTGGGGTATGTTACTCATCGCTATTTACTTTTATTAATCAATTCACGCCTATCTATATCTAACAACTCTGCAATTTCCGTCAATGTATTAAGATCAGGTTGCGATGTATTGGTGCACCATTTAGAAATAGTTGCAGGATCTTTCTTTAATTGCTCTGCTAACCATTTGCTTGTTCTTTTCTTCTCTACAAGAACTACTTTAATGCGATTAATATCATTCATTCCTAATCTATTTTTATTGCGTACAAAGCAAAGATAATGATAAATGTAGAAACTTGTGCGGAAATTATGAACAATTGATGATATCGATTTAGATGTTGTCAATTGGCTGAATGAGCAAGAACTCCATTAATTTCAAATGCGTAAATCTGCTTTCATCCTTCAACTCACTTATTTATAATTACTTAGGCATGCATGCATGAAGGCTGATTTTTATTTTCATCCTTCATTAGTATACCTTCTTAGTATGATTTTGGTAAACTGTACACTTCATCCGTATGATATCAGGCTATTTGTAACCGTTTACAGGATAATATATAAAACTCTGTATACCGATATGAATAATTGGCACTTCTAACGTGCATTTTCTCACTTACTCATTTGTATTTTCATTTTCTACAACTGTAAAAATCATTTCTTACCTAGGTGGAAAACGTTTTTCACCCAGGTAAGAAATGATTTCCACCCAGGTAAAACGATAGTTTTGTGGCGAGCAAATCATAAAATGTAGGCATGTATCCGATGATCTGCCTATAGGCTGTGTCTGAACTTGATATATGGTGTTCTAAGCAGTAGGCAAACAGTTGGAGATAATAGTAGGCAAATTTGATTTCTCAGGACTGCTATTTGAGGAGGAATATTGGTTGACAAATTGTCTAGTCCTGATAAAGG
>DCFW01000026.1 GCA_002315435.1 Bacteroidales bacterium UBA1794 | reverse complement strand
CTACCTTCATTCGTTCATTCGGAAACGACGATGGATAAAGGAATATGAAGGATGAAGGCAAAAGTTTAAACATAAATGTATCAGATATTCTCGCTTTTTATTAGAAGAGGAAATAATGAGTCTGCATTCATTGTTGTGCCTTTTTAATTTTGAGGCAAAGGTGTAACCTTCTTCCTAAAATGCAATACAGCATCACGAAGATGTATACTTTTCCTAAGAAGTTTTTTACTTACAATAATGGATTGAATGAATATATGTTTCTCTATTTATTATTAATGAGACATAGTTGTCTGTAGGGAATGAGTTTGTAAGGTTTGGAAAAGATCAGCAAAGCTTTTTTGTGGAATTTCTTATTACCAGCTTGGCTGGTATTATTTTCTGTTTTACAATTTTGGATCCGTTGATTTGGTCAATAAGTAATAAGCAGGACTCTTTTCCTATTTGGTAGGTTTGGTGTGTGACTGCCGTCAATGTAGGTTCCACATAATTAGAGTGCTCTTCGTCTGTATATCCGATTAGAGAGATATCTTCAGGAATGTGTAATCCCTGTTCTTTTATGGCTTTCATTGCTCCGAATGTCATGCTGTCATTCATTGCCAAAATTGCATTAGGTGGATCCTTGAGAGAAAGCAATTTGACTGTACCTTTATAGCCTTCATCAAAGCTTAAGTGTTTACAATAGACGAGATCTTTTTCTATAGGTATTTTCCTTTCACGTAACGCTTGCAGATATCCATGTTTTCGTTGTTGTACAATTTCCAGGTGATTTGCTCCTCCAAGGAAACCTATCCGTTTTGCTCCACAGGCAAATAAATGTTCTGTGGCTTGCTGTGCCGATTCAATGTTGTTTGCAATTACTGAAGAGAACTTATCTGTGAGACAAACTCTATCAAAGAATACTACAGGGATATTACGATTTTGCAAATCAGCAAAATGAGAATAGTCTGTAGTTTCTTGTGAAAGGCAAGCGATGATACCTTCTACGCGAATATTTATTAGATCCTCCAGGCATTGTTTTTCCAATTCATATTGCTCGTATGAGGAAGTTATGATGATGGAGTAGCCGTTATGACGGGCCGTATCATCTATTCCGCTGATGATGGATGAATAGAAGTGAGTGACAATATCAGGGACTATGATTCCAATAATCCTTACAGTATTGTTTAAAAGTGCCAGAGCAAATGGGTTTGCCCTGTAATTTTTTTCTTTGGCAAGTGCTTTGATCTTCATACACATCTCTTTACCGATTTGGGGGCTATTTTTTAGTGCCCTTGATACCGTGGAAACTGATACGCCCAGCTCTTTTGCCAAATCCGTTAACGAAATCGGTCTGTTCTTGTTCATTGGTATTATTTTGATAAGGTTAATGCAAAAGCAAATATAATCTAGTTTCTTGTTTTACGCAAAGCTTTGCGTAATATTTTATACCATCAGAAGTTTTATCTGCGCAGTTATCTCCTATATTTGAGGAAAATTCTATACTATGATATACACAGAAATAGGGGAAACAGGAATGAAAGTTTCCCAAATCGCTTTTGGTGCCTCATCACTTGGCGGAGTTTTTCATTCACTTAGAGAAGAAGATGGAATCAAAGCAGTACATACTGCTGTTGAAAATGGAATCAATTTCATAGATGTCTCTCCGTACTATGGTTATTTAAAGGCCGAAATAGTATTGGGTAAGGCACTTAAAGAGATTGACAGGGATCTTTATTATCTATCTACAAAGGTTGGACGATATGGTCAAGACGGACATAATTCGTGGGACTATTCAGCTAAGAGGGCCGTTGATAGTGTGAATGAAAGTATGGATCGTCTGAATGTTGACTATCTTGACCTTATTAATGTACATGACATTGAGTTTTCCGATCTTGAAATGGTATGCAAAGAAACACTTCCGGCATTGGTGGAATTAAGAAATAAAGGAATTGTAAAACATGTCGGGATCACCAATCTTACTTTACATCATTTCAAATATATTATTGATCATGTTCCTGCCGGGACAGTTGAGAGTGTATTGTCTTTCTGTCATTATTGCTTGAATGATGATGCGTTGGCGGATTATCTTGATTATTTTGAGAAACATCATGTCGGTGTGATCAATGCTTCTCCCTTTTCTATGGGATTGCTCACTCAAAGAGGTGCACCGGATTGGCATCCGGCTTCTAAACAACTGCAGAATATTTGCAAGAAAGCAACGGAATATTGCAAGAGCAAAGGAGTGGAAATAGAAAAATTAGCAGTTCAATTTTCTACACATAATCGGAGGATTGCAACCACATTATTCAGTACTACCCGCTCAAGTTCTGTACTCCAAAACATTGAATGGGCGAATGAACCGATTGATGAAAAATTGTTGGCAGAGGTGAAGCAAATATTGGAACCTCGTTTTCGTGATACATGGTTGAATAGTTAACATTTAAATGTAAAGATAAAATGAAAGCAATAGCAATTTTGGGTGAACAGAATATTGCCCTTATCGAAAGAGAAAAGCCTGAGATAAAAAAAGGTGAGGTATTAGTGAAAATAAAATATGTCGGTTTTTGCGGATCTGATTTGAATACATATTTGGGCAGGAATCCGATGGTAAAACTTCCAGTTGTACCTGGCCATGAAATTGGTGCTGAAGTGGCAGCTGTGAGTGAAGGGGTGCCTGAAAGCATTAAGCCCGGAATGGCTTGTACGGTGAATCCATATACAAGTTGTGGGCATTGTCCTTCATGTCGAAATGGTCGTCCGAATGCTTGTCAGTTTAATCAAACATTTGGGGTGCAAAGAGATGGAGCAATGGCTGAGTATATTGCTGTACCTTGGGAGAAAGTGATTGTGGACAATGGAATTTCTCCACGAAACTTTGCGTTGGTTGAGCCTATGAGTGTGGGATTTCATGCAGTGTCACGTGCTAAGGTCATTGATCTTGACATTGTGATGGTAATTGGTTGCGGCATGATTGGAGTAGGTGCCATCGTTCGTGCTTCATTGCGTGGAGCACGTGTAATTGCTGTGGATGTAGATGATGAAAAACTTGAGCTGGCTAAAACATTGGGTGCAACTAATACCATTAATTCTCGTACTGAAGATGTACATGCACGTTTACAGGAGATAACAAACGGCAACGGTCCGGATGTAGTTATTGAGGCTGTCGGTTCACCTATCACTTACCAAACAGCTATTAATGAAGTCGCATTTACGGGAAGGGTCATCTGTATAGGATATGCTAAAACGGATATCTCTTTCACAACCAAATATTTTGTAATGAAGGAGCTGGATATTCGTGGTTCGCGCAATGCCATGCCTGAAGATTTCAGGGCTGTTATTGAATATATGAAACGTGGTGGTACTGTGATAGAAAAACTTATCAGTGGCATCTATGCGCCAGAAGAGGCACCTGAGGCAATGAAGCATTGGGTGGCTAATCCCGGAAAAGTATTCAGAATCTTAATTAAGTTTTGATTTATGGAATATAAGATTATTGATGCCCATGCTCATCTTTGGCTCAATCAGGATACTGAAGTGAATGGGCAAAAGATAAAAACCATGGAAGGAGGTAAATCTCTTTTCATGGGTGAAATTCGGCAAATGCTCCCACCATTTATAATTGATGGGAAGAATACAGCTGAGATATTCCTTTCAAATATGAATTATGCACAAGTTTCGGCTTCAGTCATTACGCAAGAATACATTGACGGCTTGCAAAATGATTATTTGTTGGAAGTAGCAAAGAATTATCCTGATCGTTTTTTTTGTTGCGGCATGGTAGATGCTCGTAAAGAAGGCTTTTTCTCTTATGCCGAGAAGCTGATTGCCGATGGGTTTAAAGCAATAAAAATTCCGGCAGAGAGATTGGTTATGCCAGATAGAAGAGTTTATTTGACTTGTGATGAGATGATGCGGATGTATAAACTTATGGAAAAGAATAATATTATTCTTGCTGTTGATTTGTATAGTGGAGACGAGCAAGTGGAAGAAATGAAAGAGATAATATCTGAGTTCCCAGATCTTCACATTACTATTGGGCATTTTGGTACAGTGACTCGTGCAAATTGGCAAGAACAAATAAAATTGGCTCGTCATAAAAATGTCATGATTGAATCAGGTGGAATCACTTGGTTGTTTAATGATGAATTCTATCCATTTCGTGGGGCTGTGTGGGCTATCAAGGAAGCTGCTTCATTGGTGGGTATGGACAAACTTATGTGGGGATCGGATTATCCTCGTACTATCACGGCGATAACTTATAGAATGTCTTATGATTTTATTGTAAAGTCCAATTTATTGAAAGAAGAAGAGAAAGCACAGTTCCTTGGCTTAAATGCAGAAGCATTCTATCAATTTGATCATTTGATCGAGCTACCTTATATCAAAAATATGTCAGAGTAACATTGTAAAAAACATTTACATGGAAAACATAAAAAATCAAAGATATACCATTGCGTTATCTTTTATATTCAGCCTATTTTTTATTTGGGCGATAAGTAGTAATTTATTGCCGACGATGATTCGGCAAATTATGAAGACGTGTGAACTTAATACCTTTCAGGCTTCATTTACTGAAACGGCTTATTGGTTGGCATATTTCATTTTTCCAATACCGATAGCTATGTTCTTGAAACGGTATAGCTATAAGCAGGGTATAATCTTTGGCTTGGTATTGGCAGCTTTAGGTGGTCTGTTGTTTTTTCCGGCCTCTATCATTAAACAGTATTGGGCTTATCTTACAATTTTCTTTATTATTGCGACAGGAATGTGCTTTCTTGAAACGGCGGCCAATCCTTATGTCACAGTATTGGGTGATCCTAAAACATCTTCTCGTAGATTAAATTTGGCTCAATCATTCAACGGATTAGGTGCTTTTATTTCTGCTATGTTCTTAAGCAAATTGGTGCTTAACGGGGAAGAATATACTCGTTCCACTATTCCTACTAGTTATCCAGGTGGTTGGGATGGTTACATTCAACTTGAGACAGATGCAATGAAATTACCTTATTTGATTTTGGCAGGAGCGTTGATTGTAATAGCGATTGTCTTCATTTTTTCTAAACTGCCGAAAATTAAAGATGGCGATCATGAAGAAGGTGAAAGCTTGAAGGGAGAAAAGCTTATTAATTTCAGTGTGTTGAGACGTTCACATCTTCGATGGGGAGTGATTGCTCAATTCTTTTATAATGGAGGGCAGACGGCAATAAATAGTTTATTTCTTGTTTATTGTTGTACATATTATGGCATGCCGGAAAATAAAGCAACGACGTTTTTCGGACTTTATATGCTCTGCTTCTTACTGGGAAGATGGATCGGTACCATGTTAATGGCTAAGTTCAAACCACAAAATATGTTGGTTCTTTATGCTGTAGTCAATGTCTTGTTATGTATTGTAATCATTACATTTGGTGGTATGGTGGGATTATATGCCATGTTGGGGGTCTCATTTTTTATGTCTATTATGTATCCCACGCAATTTTCGTTGGCATTGAAAGATTTGGGGAGCAATACTAAAAGTGGTTCAGCTTTCTTAGTAATGGCTATCGTAGGTAATGCTTGTTTACCTCAGTTAACGGCATACATTATGCATCGAAACGAGCAAATATATCAAATTGCATATATTGTTCCGTTAGTTTGTTTTATTTTCTGTGCTTATTATGGATGGAAAGGATATAAAGTGATCGATTGACTCTTTGATAAAGCAAATATAGGATCTCTGTATTTTTGTTCCCGTTATATTAAGTAATATAAAATAAGAAAACCTGATAATCATTCGATTCTCAGGTTTTCTCTGTACCCAGACCCGGGGTCGAACCGGGATGAGTTGCCCCACTGGTGTTTGAGACCAGCGCGTCTACCGATTCCGCCATCTGGGCGATTGCGGGTGCAAAGATACGCCAAAAATCTTTATTTCCAAATTATTTATTAGAAATATGTCTTATAGATGAAAATATTTTTCTTTCTTCATTGATTTTGCTAAATAAGTTTTTACCTTAGCTTATAATACTAACAATAAAAGAATTTGTTATGTCAATAAACAATAACAATTATTGCGTCATTATGTGTGGCGGTATAGGTAGTAGGTTTTGGCCGTTGAGCCGTAAGAGTTATCCAAAACAGTTTCTTGATTTTTTTGGAACAGGTTATTCTCTTTTGCAGCAGACCTTTCAGCGTTTTAATCAAATAATTCCAACTGAAAATATTTTTTTTGTGACAAACAAATCTTACGCTAATCTTATTAAAGCTCAGATACCTGGGATAGATGACAGTAGGATATTGCTTGAGCCAATGCGAAGAAATACAGCCCCTTGTATCGCGTGGGCTACCTATCATATTTATGCAATAAATCCAAATGCAAATATAGTTGTAACACCTTCTGATCATTTAATCATGAATGAAGGAAATTTTGTTCAGTTAATAGAGTCTGCATTGAAATTTGCTGGTCATACTGATAATTTACTTACATTAGGAATAAAACCAAATCGTCCGGAAACAGGATATGGATATATACAAATTGACGAAGAACACTCGGACATCTTTTATAAAGTAAAAACTTTTACGGAAAAGCCTGAATTAGATTTGGCTAAAGTTTTTGTTGAGAGTGGTGAGTTTTATTGGAATTCTGGCATATTTATCTGGAATGTTAATAGTATTATGAACGCTTTGCAGAAATCTATACCGGATTTGACAGCACGATTAGGGACAGAAGAGGCTATGAGTGTTTATGGAACTGATAAAGAATATAGTTTTATTGATGAAAACTATCCTGCTTGTCCAAATATTTCTATTGATTTTGGAGTGATGGAGAAAGCTGAAAATGTTTATGTCCTTTTAGGAGATTTTGGATGGAGTGATTTGGGAACATGGAATTCTATTTATGAATTGTCCGATAAAGATGATAATGAGAATGTTATTCGTGAAGGGGAAACAATGTTGTATGATTGTAAGGATAATATAATTGCAATGCCTAAAGACAAACTTCTTGTTATGCAGGATATGAATGGCTATTTAATAGCTGATTCTAATAATGTATTGTTGATTTGCAAGAAAGAGGAAGAAAAGTCAATACGAAAATTTGTGACAGATGCTCAACTGAAATTGGGTGATGAATATATTTAATTATATTTCAGAGAATAAAAAAACGCTTAGACAAATTAGTTATTTTGTCTAAGCGTTTTTTATTCATTGTCTTTTACCCATTGTGTGTATATCTTATTAGCAATTTTCTGAAATTCTTCATTGCTTAATTTTAGTTTGGGGTTAGAAAAGATCATATCTGTTTCTTTATTCAGTGGCACCAAATGTATATGTGCATGTGGTACTTCCAATCCTAAAACTGCGACACCAACTTTTTTACAAGGAAAGACCTTTTTGATTGAATCCGCTACAGATTTTGCAAAAATATGGAATGAAGCTAATTCATCATTTTGCATATCAAAAATATAGTCTACTTCTCTTTTCGGAATGACAAGGGTATGTCCCTTTACTAAGGGATTAATATCGAGAAAAGCATAAAAACGATCGTTCTCTGCACATTTGTAGCTTGGAATTTCCCGCTTTACAATTTTTGTAAATATTGAATCCATATGTTTATGCAATTGAGATATTGATAATTTCCAATTGAATAGTTCCTTGTGGAACTTTAATTTCAGCAACATCACCCACTTTTTTACCAAGTAATCCTTTGGCAATAGGAGTATTAACTGAGATTTTACCTTCTTTCAAATTCGCTTCGCTTTCAGGTACAATAGAGTATACCATCTTCAAATTGTTTTTTACATTTCTCAATGTAACTTTAGATAGTATTTGTACAGCGTCAGTTGATAATTTCTTTTCATCAATGATTTTTGCCTCTCCAATCAGTAGTTTTAACTTATTGATTTTTGATTCAAGAAAAGATTGAGCTTCTTTGGCTGCATCGTATTCCGCATTTTCTGACAAATCACCTTTATCTCTCGCTTCAGCTATTTGACGAGAAATATCAGGACGTTGCACAGATTCCAACTCCCTCAGCTCTGCTACCAATTTCTTGTAGCCGACTTCTGACATGTAAGCCATGTTATGATCCTCCTTAATTTTAATTTACAAAAAAAGAATTCCGACAAATAAATGCCGGAACCCTTCTATATTATTTATTGATTGCAAAGATACAAAATTAAAAAGCATTTATCAAATAAAAAGTCATGCTATTTAACATAATTATGTCATAGGACGGCTTTTATGGCTGTATCCAATTTGTTCACATCAGTTATACGTTCCTTTACTTCATTTGATCTATTAATGATAAACATTGTAGGTACAGATGTTACGTTATACAGAGTAACATTTGTTGATTGTTCACCATTTTCGTCTCTTACGCATATCCAAGGCAAATTGTCTGCAGCAGTTTTCCAATAATGCTCATCAGCATCTAATGCTATTTGATATATTTCTAACCCTGATTTTTTGTACTTATTGTATATCCCGCGTAACTTAAAGTTGTGCTGGGCTGCACCTTTTGCCGATAACATAACGTAGTCTAGTATTACGACTTTTCCTTTTAAGTCGGTGAGTTTGTGTACATTGCCGTCCATATCCGGTAGACTAATATTAATCAATCCCGCACTTGATACTTTGTTTTGAGGAATATTAATCATTTTTCGTGGTCCGCTATACGTTGTCTGTAACCCTTTGATGGTCACATTATATAGGTTCCTGCTTCTTAATGATTTGGGATAAAATGTGTTTAAACTTGTTGCTACAGCTTGGAAGCATTTAATATCTTTTTTATTGTTTGAATCAAAAAGTAAGTACCCGTTAATGTTTTGGAAAAGTGCAAAATAGGCATATGGTTTATTCGGACCTTTAAAGATGTAATTAATCATTACATCTTTTTTGTATTTATCGATCATGTGATTTACACTATCATTTGCGAGTGCTCCATCAAATGAACCGCTCTTTACTTTGTTCTGTAACTTATTGACTGTCTCTTGAAGTTGTATCTGTTTTAATGTCAGCTCTTTTATCTTTTGGCAACTTTCGGAACCTTTAATTGAGTATCCTGCCGTGAAATTGGTTGCATTGGCTGCAATGTCGATTGTTTCTGTGCTGTCTACGGAAAAATGAATAACGTTGTTCCCCAATCGTAACCTATAAAATTCAGGGCATTCAGGACGATTCCCTTTGAACGAAAAATTACCTTTATTATCCAGCTTTACTGAATCAAGGATTGAAACACTATCAAGTCCTTCTGCTTCAAAATATAACACTTTGTTATCGGCATTGGTGACAGTGCCTTGTACATGAAATTTCTCTTTATTGTTGCAAGCTGACAGTACGATGAGTATTACTGTCAGGAAAAATCCTACCTTTTTCATATGATAATTGTTTCTTTAAATTTTATTTGCAAATATACATTCTTAAATTGCATTATCAAAAAAACAATACCAAACTATGTAACTTTTTCTGTAAATAGACATAGTTAAGAAAAAGAATCGCTATATTTGCGCGAATATTTTTGAAATAGATTATATAGAAAACAATAATTTTATGATTAACCCAATTGTTAAGACGATCGAGCTTCCTGATGGAAGAACCATCACACTCGAGACGGGAAAATTGGCAAAACAGGCAGACGGGTCAGTGATGGTCCGTATGGGTAACACGATGTTACTAGCTACTGTTTGTGCCGCTAAAGATGCAGTTCCCGGAACAGATTTCATGCCGTTACAGGTTGAGTATAAAGAGAAATACGCCGCAGCAGGCCGTTTCCCCGGAGGTTTTACAAAAAGAGAGGGACGTGCTTCAGATAATGAAATTCTAACATGTCGATTGGTTGACCGTGCTCTTCGTCCGCTTTTCCCGGATAATTTCCATGCAGAAGTTTATGTAAATATTATCTTGTTTTCAGCCGATGGCGTTGATATGCCTGATGCTTTGGCAGGTTTAGCTGCATCGGCTGCTCTTTCGGTTTCTGATATCCCTTGGAATGGCCCTATTTCGGAAGTGCGTGTTGCTCGTATTGATAATCAATATGTGGTTGATCCAACTTTTGATCAGTTGAAGAATGCAGATATGGATATAACTGTAGCTGCAACGTACGAGAATATAAT
Organism: Bacteroidales bacterium UBA1794; assembly: GCA_002315435.1. Classification (GTDB taxonomy): domain Bacteria; phylum Bacteroidota; class Bacteroidia; order Bacteroidales; family Bacteroidaceae; genus DCFW01. Next base: position 24,241 of record DCFW01000026.1, on the reverse strand, counting down.
GATGGTTGAAGGTGAGATGGATGAAGTCTCAGAAACAGACTTGATTGAAGCAATGAAAGTGGCTCATGAGGCTATTAAAGTTCATTGTAAAGTTCAAAAAGAACTTGCTGAAGCTGTTGGTAAAACTGTCAAACGCGAGTATTGTCATGAAGTAAATGATGAAGATTTGCGTAAAAAGGTTCATGAGTTTTGCTACCAACGTGCATACGATATTGCTGCTGCAGGCTTAACTAGTAAACATGAACGTGAAGAAAAATTTCAAGCAATCAAAGACGATTTTAAAGCTCAACTTTCAGAGGAAGATTCAACTGATGAAAAAGCCGAAATGATTAATCGTTATTACGCTGCGGTTGAAAAAGAAGCTATGCGTCGTTGTATCTTAGATGAAGGTAGACGTATGGATGGTCGTAAAACAAATGAAATTCGTCCAATATGGTGCGAAGTTAGTCCTTTACCTGGCCCTCATGGATCAGCTATTTTTACACGTGGAGAGACACAATCTCTTACATCTGTAACGCTTGGTTCAAAATTGGATGAGAAGATGATCGATGATGTTTTAAATCAAGGTCATGAACGTTTTTTACTTCATTATAATTTCCCACCATTTTGTACCGGTGAGGCTAAAGCACAGCGTGGAGTCGGTCGCCGTGAAATTGGACATGGAAATTTGGCTTGTCGTGCATTAAAGGGCATGATTCCCCAAGGCTATCCTTATACTATCCGTGTTGTGTCTGATATTCTTGAGTCAAACGGTTCTTCATCTATGGCAAGCGTTTGCGCAGGGACATTGGCGCTGATGGATGCAGGTGTTAAGATGACACGTCCTGTTTCCGGTATTGCTATGGGCTTAATTAAAAACTCTGGTGAAGATAAATATGCTGTATTAAGTGATATTATGGGTGAGGAAGATCACCTTGGTGATATGGACTTTAAAGTAACAGGTACGGAAAAGGGAATTACAGCCACTCAAATGGATATTAAAGTAGACGGACTCTCTTTTGATATTCTGGAAAAAGCGTTGAATCAATCAAAAGAAGGTCGCGCATATATTCTTGGTAAAATATTAGATACAATTCCTGAACCTCGTATAGAGCTGAAACCTCATGCTCCTCGTATTCAAACATTGACTATACCTAAAGAGTTTATTGGTGCTATTATTGGTCCTGGTGGAAAAATCATTCAGGCAATGCAGGAAGAAACCGGAGCAACAATCACAATTGAAGAGTCAGATGGAGTAGGCAAGATTCAAATTTCAGCTAACAATAAAGATTCTATAGATTCTGCTTTGAATAAGATCAAGGGAATCGTATCAATTCCTGAAGTTGGTGAAATATACAAGGGAACTATTCGTAGCATTATGCCTTATGGCGCTTTTGTAGAGTTTCTACCAGGAAAAGATGGTTTGTTACACATTTCTGAGATTGATTGGAAACGTCTTGAAACAGTAGAAGAGTCAGGCTTAAAGGAAGGTGAAGAGATAGAAGTTAAATTAATTGAGGTTGATCAAAAAACCGGTAAATTTAAACTTTCACATAAGGCATTAATGCCAAAACCCGAAGGTTATGTTGACCGTCCTGAACGTAGAAATATTAATCAACGTCGTGAAGGTGGAAATCAGCGAGAACCCCGCCGTGATAATTATTCGAAAGAATAATCAGCAATAAAGATTATATAAAAGCCGCGTTGAAAGTTATTCAGCGCGGCTTTTTTTTGATATGAGCTACTACTAAAATGGTAATGCATGAATGGATTTCTGTTCGATGATAGGTCTATTAGTTCTTATTTCAATAATTAATATTATAGTGTTTTGTTATTTTCTTTAAATTTAGTGATTACACATTCTTTCGAGAATCGTCTATAGATGTGATAAAATATTTTGAAAGGGTAAGATAAGCCTGAATAACTGTTTTTGTTTTTCAGAAATTCTAATACAATGGGTGATAAAGTGCCAGTTGAAAGTTAAAATCGAACCTTTGTTTAAAGTAAAATCATAATAGAATTATATATGTTAGGATTTGAATTTAATAGTAATTTATTTAAAATTTAATCTATGAGAGAGGTTTATGTTACATTCCGGAATGCATTCCAATTATTTAAATCAACTAAATTAATTGGTATGTTTTTCTGTGTGATGAGCCCTGCAATGTTTGCTTCAGCCAAAGCAGGCGTAGTGCCTGCACATGATGTACAACAAAATGTGCAGCAGCAACAGTATAAAGAGGTACGAGGCATTGTCGTTGATGATGCCGGTCAACCGATTATTGGTGCTAATATTAAGGTGAAAGGAACTAATGTCATTTCAGTGACGGATTTAAATGGTAAATTTAGTTTGTATGTTCCTGAAGGAAAGAAGCTTTCTGTTTCTTATATCGGTTATACTTCTATAACTGTTACTCCTACAAGAACGGACATGAAAATTGTGTTGCAAGATGATACAAAGGCTTTGAATGAAGTCGTTGTTGTTGGTTATGGAACTCAGAAATTAAAGAATGTGACTGGTTCTATGGCTACGGTTTCTGAAAAGGATATTGCTGATATCCCTGTGTCAAATATCGCTGAGGCTCTTGCTGGTAAGGTTCCTGGATTGACAGTCAGTGGAGGTGGAACCCGCCCTGGAGATGCTTCTAGCTTGTCTATAAGACAAAGTGACAACTTGGGATATGCAAAGCAAGGTAATAGTGCTACTCCATTAATGGTTATTGATGATGTAGTTCAGGTGGATCCTTCTACTGGTTTGTCTGATATGACACAATTCAATTTACTTGATCCTTCGGAAATAGAAAGTATTACCGTATTGCGTGATGCAAGTGCTGCAATCTATGGCTCTCGTGCAGCTCAAGGAGCTATTATTGTAAAAACAAAGAGAGGACGTAGTGGTGCACCTAAAATATCTTATTCCGGTAAGTTTGGTGTTACTGATGCTGTTAGTCAACCCAAAGAGCTGAGTGCATATGAATATGGTGTTTTTGCAAATAGTTTTTTACAATCAGCACAAATAGTAAAATCTACTGATACAAATAGAACAGATAAACTTTTCAGCGATGATGAATTGGAGTCAATGAAAGGTCTAAATAATAATTGGTTAAAGCAAGCTTGGAAGGCAGCATACACTCAAAATCATTCTATAAATGTTAGCGGTGGAAGTGAAAAAGCAACCTATTTTGCAGGTTTATCTTATTACGATCAAGGTGCGAATTTAGGCACTCAAGACTACTCTAAATATACATTTAGAACAGGAGTTGATATAAGTTTGACTTCAGATTTGAAATTCAGTGCATCACTTGCTGCGAATGAAAATGATGTGACTCAGTCATATACGAAAGTTGCAACAATAAGTGATAGTAGTTATGGATCTAAGGCTAATAGTTATCCTGATTATGTATATTTAGCCCATATGCCTAGATATATTCCTTGGAGCACAGAAATAGATGGTCAAGAATATTATGTATCTCCTTCTGGTGGTCCTAATATGGCAACTACAAATGGGGCTATTAATACAAGAGGGGATTTTGGAGCATATAACTATTTTGCTTTAAATAATAGTGGCTCTAAGTCGACTACAAAATCAAACAGCTGGAATGCCAACTTCTCATTTACATATTCTGTTCCTTTTGTTAAAGGTTTGTCTTTAAGAGGAATGTATGCAATGAGTAGAAGTGCATCTGTTGCAGAGTCGGCTTCCTTGCCATATACGTTGGCTTATTTGAGTAGCATGAACCAAGAGGGTAAGCATTTATATAGTGCTTGGAGTGCTTCGGATTATGTCATAAAAACTATAGATAAGAGTTCATCTGTACTCTATGATAATGTTAATGATGAAAGTCGTCAGATGAACTTCTTTATTAATTATCAACGTAAATTCGGTAAGCATGATGTTGATGCTATGGCGAGTGTTGAGCGTTCTGACGCATACACAACATCTGCAAGACAAGCATATGATACTCCTACCAACTATGCTGGAACAAGTTCTACTGCAGGAACTATTAATACAGCTTCATATGTGAATAAAGCTGAGTCTGGAACTCTGTCTTATTTAGGCAGAGTGAATTATAGTTATATGGATCGTTATATGTTGCAATTCTTATTTCGTTCAGATGCTTCCACTAAATTTGCTCCTGAAAACTATTGGGGATTTTTCCCAAGTGTTTCAGCCGGTTGGATTATTTCTGAGGAGAATTTTTGGAAGAAAAATTTGCCTTGGGTAGAATATATGAAGTTACGTGGATCTTGGGGGCGGACTGGACGAGATAATATAGCTGCATGGGAATGGAGACAAACTTTCACATATAACAGTGGCAAGGGATATGAATTTGGAACCGATGGTGGTACGTTAGGATATGGTTATACTCCAAGCAAATCTCCTAATCGAGATGTTCATTGGGACATCAGCAATAAATTTGATTTCGGATTTGATTCTCGTTTTTTAAACAGCCGTTTGAGTGCAACTGTTGATTTGTATTATGAAATAAATAGTGATATATTAAATTCTTCTGTCATTAGCAGTACAGGGATGCCCTTCTATATAGGTGGTGGTTATAGTGAAGAGAATTCTGGACGTATTGATACGTACGGAGCTGAATTTGCTCTTACATGGAGAGATCATATTGCTGATGTAAAATATCATGTGGGGGTAAATTTTGGCTTTAGTGGGAATAAAGTAAGGCAATGGACGACTTTAGCTGCAAGCTACCCTTCCGCTAACAATATGGTTGTTGGTGGTCATACTTCTGACTATATGCCTGCATGGGGATATAAAGTTTGGAAGGGAACTTCAACAGGCGATGGTATTCTTCGTACTCAAACTGATATAGATAATTATTGGGCATATTTGCAAGGCCATACAAGTGGTACCCCAAGCTACTTCGGTTATACAACTGAAAGTTCTATCCAACCTGGTATGCTTGCATATCAGGACTTAGGTGGTGATATGGTTAGTGGTAAAGTAACTGCTCCTGATGGAAAAATTACGAGTACGGGCGCCGATTTAGGGAAGTTGGCTAAAAGTAATAAGAGTCATGGCTTTACAACTCAATTAGGTTTTGAGTGGAAAGGATTAACTTTTGATAGTCAAATATCTACGTCATGGGGTGGGCTAAATACTATAGATGTTGTTAATATAAAAGGAACTAAAACTGCTTATCCTATTTGGTCTCCGGAATATTATTTCAAAGATATGTTTGATACAACCAATAATCCTAATGGAAAATATCCTAATTTAGGATGTGAGCAAGTTATTGGCAATTCCGTATCGGCTACTTCTGACTTCTGGCAGATTAGTACTTTCCGTTGCTACGTTAAAAATATCAGCATAGGTTATACTCTTCCTAAAAGATGGACTCAACCATTACGTATTGAAAGTGCTAGATTAAGTCTGTTGGGAAACAATTTGTGGGATTTCTATAACCCATATCCAAATCATTATCGGAATATGTACAGTGCTTCATATTCTTATCCGACAATGAGAACATGGTCATTGGGCGTTAATGTGTCTTTTTAAACAAAAAATGAATAGAAATGAAAGCGAATAAAATATTTTATATCCTATTGATTTTAGGCTTTACAGCTTCAGGATGCAGTGATCAGTTCTTGCAAGATAAACAAATGTATGGAACTGCTACGGAAACTATTTTTACTTCAGAAACTCAAACTAATCAGTATCTGGCTTATTTATATTATGAGTGTTTTAATTCATATACAAGCCCTGTCGGGACATTAGTTGGACAATGGACACAGGATATGGGTTATCCTTATTTGACAGAAGAGAGAGGTGGCACAATTTCTGATTTGACTAATCCAAATGTAGATTATAGTTCAGCTAGTCAATGCTCTGCTTATATTGGAGCTCCTCTTACTTCAAGTATTGTAGAATCACCATACACACGTATTCGCAACTGTAACTATGTTTATTTGAATATAGATACTTATGGATCAAATCTTACTCAAACATTTAGAAATCGTATTAAAGGCCAAGCATTAGTGTTACGCGCAATGCAATATTTTGATTTGGTCAGAATGTATGGTGGTGTTCCATTGGTTACAAAGGTATATGATCCTTCTGCTAGTGTAGAAGAATTACCTCGAGCTTCTGTAAGTGAATGTGTAGAGCAGATTTTGAAAGACTTGAACGAAGCTGCGGGTTATCTTCCTGAAATATGGGATGATGCTACTGAAAATTATGGTAGATTTACTAGTGCTTCAGCTTTAGCGCTTGAGAGTCGTGTATTATTGACTTATGCTAGCCCTATCTTTAATAAAGATTGGGATAATACATCTAATGATAGATGGAAATTGGCACTGAAAGTTACTCAGAAGGCTGTGGACTCTTTGTCTACTGCTGGCTATGGACTTTATGGTAGTTCTGCAAATGATTGGGAGAATATGTTAGGTTCTAGCAGTAATACATTCAATAAAGAGGCTATCATCGTTAGATTAATGAGCAGTAGTGCAACAACAACGAGCGTTACACATAATAGTTGGGAAAATTCTATTCGCCTCCCAGGTCAAGGTGGCAGTGGCGGTATTAGTGCACCTATTGAAATGGTAGACTTATTCCCTATGGCAGATGGAACAGATGCAAAAGATAGCGTAAAACTTTCAAATGGATCACTCAAGTTTTTCTTAAATAGAGATCCTCGTTTCTATCGTACTTTTGGTTTCTCTGGTTGTAATTGGCCGACTAGTGCTGGTAATGATACCATTTGGACATATAGATGGAAGTATGTATCTAGCGGAAAGACCTTAACTTACTATACTGATAAAACGAGTATAAGTAGCCCTGTTTTTGTACGTAAAATGACAGATAAAACTACGACTATAAGTAATGTGGCATATTCAGGAACTGATATCATGGAATATCGTTATGCCGAGCTTCTGTTGAATTTGGCAGAGTGTTATGCCGCAACAGGCGATATAACAAACTGTTTAAAATATATTGGCCAAGTAAGAGCTCGTGTTGGTATTCCGTCTGATAATAATTATGGTTTGGGAAACATTACTGATAAAAACCTAGCGATCGGGGCTTGTTTGAAAGAGCGCCGTATTGAATTGGCTTATGAAGGTAAACGTTTTTGGGATATTAAGAGATGGTTGCTATTTGATGGTGGTCAAAGTTCAGATATGGCATTAAGTACGACAAACACTTGTACCGCTTTGGGGGTAGATCCTCTTAATGGAAGAAATCGCAAAGGTTGTTATTTAGAGTGTAAAACTACAAGTACAGGAAAGACTGTTGATCCGTTAATAACAACACGTAATTCAGCTTTTGCAAATGTATATGGAACTTCTGCAATATTCAATAGTCAGTTACAATTATTAGCGAAATTCTATTCTACTTATTTTGAGTTGGATAGTTTGGATACTCCGTTAGACAATGTAAGTAGTACTGAAGTGACGATTAATTGGAAACCTCGCTATTATATGTGGGGATTTACTGCTAATCTTTTAAATCAAGATTCTTGGTTTACCCAAACAAAAGGTTGGCCGGATACAAGTGGATCTAGTGGCACATTTGATTATCAAGATACAAATTTCATTTCTGATTCATTATATAGTACTTTGACAAATTAGTAATCTTATATTAAGAATCATATAAATAAGGGTCCCTGTAATTAATTTTGCAGGGACCTTTTTATTGTTAAAGGAGGGGAGACTTTTCATTCTAGCATAATGTCGACTGTGTTAAAAATTTCTTCTTTTCTTGTTTGATTTCTTTTTTTTCTATCTTTGTCGGTAAAGATCTGAATGAAAATGAAAAAGTTGGTTCATATATTGATGATAGTTGTTCTTCTAGTCAGTACGGCTGGAGTAACAATTGATACACATTATTGTGGGCCAAGCTTTATGGGGACAACCCTAATGGGTCATTTCTATCATCAAGGTGATGTGAATGATATGCCGTCTTGTTGTAAGATGAATAAGGGGTGTAAACAATGCAAAACTTACTCTAATTCTTACAAAGTTCGATCTTCTTTTTTACTAGGGCAAACCTTTCAATTGCACTCTGTGTTGCTGTATGATGGGTTTAAAGATTTATTAAGCCTTTATGCATGTTTGTTTGTACCTAATGTTACAGATGCTGTAAAGTATAGCGATACAGCATATTACTCTCCACATCACGATTATCATTTAGTGAGTTCTGGGGGATTCCGTGCCCCTCCGTTTGCTGCTGTTTTTGTTGCAAATGCTTGATTAATAGGGATATAATCCTTATTTCTCTGCGCATGTTGTAGTATTATGACTTTGTGATTTTATATTATCACAATAGCTTATAGATGTATTATTTTATGCAAAAACAATATGCTAAACAAAATAATCAAATTCTTTCTATCGAACAGAATAATAACAGCAATATTGCTAATTGTAATATTGTTGGGTGGGTTGGCTACGGCCCCATTTAATTGGCATTGGGGACTTCTTCCTCGTGATCCTGTAGCCGTTGATGCTATTCCTGATGTTGGCGATAATCAACAGATTGTGGCTACAGAATGGATGGGTCGTTCTCCTAAGGATATTCAAGAGCAAATCACATATCCCTTGACTACTACTTTATTAGGTATACCAGGTGTGAAAGCAATTCGAAGCACATCTATGTTTGGTATGTCGTTTATTTATATCATTTTTCAAGATAATGTAGAATTCTATTGGAGTCGTTCTCGTATTCTCGAAAAGTTAAGTTCCCTGCAGTCAGGGACATTACCGGAAGGAGTTCAACCATCGTTAGGTCCGGATGCTACGGCTTTGGGACAGATTTTCTGGTATACGTTGGAAGGTCGGAATCCTAAAACCGGTAAACCCGTTGGAGGATGGGATCCGCAAGAGTTGCGTACGCTTCAGGACTATTATGTAAAATATTCATTGAATTCTGCTAATGGAGTTTCGGAAGTGTCATCTGTAGGTGGCTTCGTAAAGGAATACCAAGTTGATATAAATCCGGAAGCATTGCGTTCATATGGATTGTCTGTGATGGATGTAATGGATGCTGTCAAGAAAAGTAATATAGACATTGGAGCCGGGACAATTGAAGTGAACAAAGTAGAGTATTTGATCCGAGGGCTCGGATATATAAAGAATATTGCAGATCTGGAAAATGCTGCTATTACGTCACGTAATGGCGTGCCGGTGCGGATAAAAGATGTTGCAAAGGTGAATTTTGGTCCTGCAGATCGCCGAGGTGGTTTGGATAAAGAAGGAATGGAAGCTGTAGGAGGAGTTGTTGTAGCTAGATACGGATCCAATCCTATGGATGTTATAAACAATGTAAAAGATAAAATTAAAGAGATTCAAGCTGGATTACCACAAAAGGTTTTACCGGATGGTACTGTTTCCAAAGTGACGGTCGTACCATTTTATGATCGCACCCAATTGATAAAAGAAACGGTAGGAACGTTGGAGAGTGCGCTGACACATGAAGTACTTATTTGTATTATTGTAGTTATAGTACTGGTTCTTAATCTTAGAGCATCTGTTGTGATTGCAGGGATGTTGCCATTAGCTGTTTTGTGCACATTTATAGTAATGAAATTAACTGGAGTAGAGGCAAATATCGTAGCTTTATCCGGTATTGCTATAGCTATAGGTGTGATGGTCGATGTAGGTGTGGTGTTTATGGAGAACGTAGTACGACGGCTATCCTTTTATACAGATCAGGCGATTGTTAAGGGGAAACTCCTGGAGAAAGTAATTTACGAATCTGTATCTGAAGTTTCCGGTGCCATAAGTACAGCGATGCTTACTACAATCATTAGTTTCCTTCCTGTATTTGCGATGCAGGCTCAAGAAGGTAAATTATTTCATCCGTTAGCCTATACAAAAACGTTTGCATTAGCTTCATCTTTTATATTAGGATTGATAATTCTTCCAACATTAGCTTATTGGATATATTCTTTAAGAATACCATTCAAGAAAGTTAGAGAAGTGGGGAATTCAGTTTTAATACTTGTGGGTGTGTATCTTCTCGTGAAATACGGTTCGATAACTGCACTCGCTTTACCATTAGTTGGAATAAATAATTTGTTGGCTTCCAAATGGCCCAAAGATAAAGTGTCCTATACGAGTTATATAAATATAGGTATTACTTTATTGGCTGCTATTTATTTGCTCTCATCTGAATGGTTGCCATTGGGTCCGCAAAATGGTATAATGAAAAATATATTATTTGTGATGGGAATTATTGCAATAATCCTTTCATTATTGTGGTTATTAGTCATTTATTATGAACGAATTCTTCGGTGGTGTTTGGGACATCGTCTAAAGTTTATGATGATTCCTTTGATGACATTGCTCTTTGGATTAGTAATTTGGCAAGGCGGAGACAAAATATTAGGTTTTATACCGAAAAGTTTTGAAACATTGGGATGGAGCACTTTTCGACAAACATCTTTTTGGAAAGGTGTTACATATAAGTTCCCTGGCGTTGGAAAAGAATTTATGCCTAGTTTAGATGAGGGCTCTTATTTATTGATGCCTACAAGCATGCCACATTCTGGCGTAGAACAGAATCTGGATAATATAAAAATATTAGACCAGCGTTTAAAAAGCATTCCTGAAGTAGAGTCCGCTGTTGGTAAATGGGGAAGAGCTAATTCTGCATTAGATCCTGCACCTATTCAGATGTATGAGACCACCATAAACTATCGTTCGGAATATATGCTGAATGATGAAGGTCAAAGAGAAAGATTCAAAACAGATAAAAGTGATCGTTTTATTCTAAAAGGTGGAAAGATATATGATCCTTCAAAAGATTTTCGTGTCATACCAAAAGATAGTTTTATTGTCGATTCACATGGAGAATATTATCGCCAGTGGCGCTCCAGTATTAAGAATAAAAATGATATATGGAATGAAATTGTGAGGGTAAGCCATATTCCCGGATTGACAAGTGCTCCTAAATTGCAACCTATTGCAACCAGGATGGTGATGCTTTCTACAGGAATGCGTGCACCTATGGGATTAAAAATATACGGTCCGGATTTGGAATCGATAGAAAAAGCCGGTAGCGTTATGGAAAAAGAATTAAAGAGAGTTCCGTCAATACTTCCTGCGTCTGTCTTTTATGATCGTGCTGTTGGTGCGCCTTATATTGAGATAAAGTTAGATCGTGAAAAGATGTCTCGATATGGAGTAAAGGTTGCAGATCTACAAGAGATATTATCATCTGCTGTAGGAGGTATGCAATTGAGTACTTCCGTTGAAGGGCGAGAAAGATTCCCTATTCGTTTGAGATATGCACGTGAATTGCGTGATAATCCGGATGCTCTTGCAAATATTTTGATACCGACATCTACGGGTACACAGGTTCATCTTAGTGAGTTGGCTGAGCTTCAATATGTAAAAGGCGCACAAATGATTACTAGCGAGAATACATTTCTTGTAGGATATGTTATTTTCGATAAAGAAGGATCGAAGGCCGAAGTGGATGTGGTGAATGAAGCAAAGAAAACACTGGATGAGAAGGTAAAGTCAGGACAGATTGTTTTGCCTAAGGGCATCACCTATCAGTTTGCAGGCAACTATGAACAAGAAGCTCGTGCAACCAGCAGATTATTAGTAGTTATTCCCATTAGTTTGCTCGTTATATTATTGGTCTTGTATTTCCATTTCCGTTCTGTAACAGCTTCATTTATTCATTTTTCAGGAGTCTTTGTGGCATTTGCGGGCGGCTTTATTTTAATATGGCTTTATGGGCAGGATTGGTTCTTGAACTTTAATGTAGCAGGTGAGAATCTTCGTGATCTATTCCAGATGCATACGATAAATTTGAGTGTTGCTGTATGGGTGGGTTTCATTGCCTTGTTTGGAATAGCTACTGATGATGGTGTATTAATGGGCACATATATTCATCAAGTATTTTTAAAAGAAAAGCCTCAAACGAGGGATGCTATTCGTGAAGCTGTTGTAAAAGCAGGATTAAAGAGAGTCCGCCCAGCATCAATGACTACAGCCGCTACATTAATAGCATTACTGCCAGTGCTTACATCCACAGGTAAAGGAGCCGATATTATGGTGCCAATGGCTATTCCAACATTTGGTGGGATGTTAATTCAGACTATGACAATGTTTGTTGTACCGGTCTTACAATGTTGGTGGCGTGAGAGCACTATACGTAAATTGCCTCATTTTAAGGACAATTCAGATCAGATATCTTCAAAAAAGAAAAATCATGAAGAATAATATAATGTTGTTCATATTGGTAATCCTTATAGGGAATACTAACATTTATGCCCAAGAAGACAGCTTGCAGAATTATATGATGGCGGCTGCTCGTAATAATCAAACCGTTTTGGCAAATTATACAGCTTATCTTGCTGCATTGCAACGGATAGCTCCTGCTGGAACGTTGAATGATCCAGAGCTAAGTATCGGTTTTTTTTTAAAGCCGATGGAACAAGTAAATGGAAAAGAAGTTGGAACTGTTAGTTTGATGCAGATGTTTCCATGGTTTGGTACTCTTAAAGCTGCTAAGTCTGAGATGACATGGATGGCTGAAGCTACTTATCAAAATTTTCGTGAAAGTGGTTTAGACGTAATCTATCAAGTACAAGTTCAGTGGTATCAACTTGCCAGTGCTCGTGCTCGTATTAAATATTTGAAGCGTAATATTGAGCTGTTGAAGTCACTAGAAGAAGTAGTTCTATATAAGTATAAATCACCTTTTTTGAGTGGAGCAGGCTCTTCAATAAACACATCTGCTTCAACAAAGATGGATAATATAAGTTCATCCCCATCTAGCGGGGGGATGTCAGGAATGGGTAGTGCCGGGAGTAATAAATTTGCACCTCAGCCATCATCTGCGGCATCAATGCCTTCATCTGGAATGTCTAGCGGAATGAACAGTGGTGGAGGTAATATGAGTGATATGCTGCGTTTACAGATTGAAGAAGCTGGCTTGCAAGAACAAGTGGAAAGCCTTGAATCGCAATATAAATTGAGTGAAGCCACATTTAATTCTCTTCTTCATAGAGATGTAAAATTCAAAGTGGTTGTACCGGATACTCTAGTTCAAAAAGTATTGTTTACCGATGCTGATTCGTGGAAGACGGTTGTTGATATGAATCCAATGTTGGCTATGTGGAAAGCTGAAGGGCAATCATATGTTGCCAAGGAAGAAATGTCCAGGAAAATGGGCTATCCAATGATCGGAGTAGGGGTTGAGTATATGATCAATAAGAAGAAAGATGAAACTACTACATCTTCTGATGGAATGACCACAACTGCATCTTCCATGAATAAGATGAACGGGATGAATATGGTTATGCCAATGATAAAGTTCTCATTGCCGATCTATCGGAGAAAATATAAAGCAACTGTACAAGAGGCAAAGTTAATGAAACGATCAGCAGATTTAAATTATGGTAATGCTACGGATCAATTACAGATTCAGTATTTATCAATTATTCAAAGGGCTGAAGATGCTTCTCGCAAGATTGCTCTTTATGAGAAACAAATTCGCTTATCTAATACGACGCTTCATCTATTGTTACGCGAATATGCAACCTCACGAGCAAGCTTAACCGATATTTTGCAGTTTGAACGCGAATTGATTGATTATGAATTCAAAAAATTCGAGATGTTATCAACTTACAACATTGTATCAGCTGAATACGATAAGTTAATGTCTAAGAATGATTTTATGAACATTAAATGATTTAAGTATGAAAAATATATCTTTTTTGAAATCAAAAAACTGGTTTCGATACATAATAATATTGGTAGCCGGGCTTTTCCTTGGATGGCTTTTCTTTCATACTCCTAATAATAGTCAGGTAAAGCAGGAGGTTAAGTCTGTAAAAAAGCAATGGTGGACATGCTCCATGCACCCTCAAATTCGTTTGGATCATTCGGGTAAATGCCCTATTTGTGGTATGGATTTGGTTCCTGTAAAGGAAGATGGGAGTGGAGATAGCACTGCAACTGATCCCAATTCTATTTCTTTAAGTGATGAAGCTGTTGCTTTAGCAAATATACAGACAACTTATGTGGGTATGAAGCGCCCTTATAAAAATCTTCGTCTTTTCGGTAAAGTTCAACCGGATGAGCGTCTGCAACAATCCCAAGCCGCTTATGTGGGTGGGCGCATCGAACGTTTATTCGTAAATGCTGCGGGGGACAGGGTCAGTAAAGGGCAACCGTTAGCTGTGATCTATTCTCCTGAATTATATACAGCCGAACAAGAGTTGGTTGAGGCTTTAAAATTTAAAGAGCCTGAGCAGCGTCTTTATTTAGTAAGTGCCGCAAAAGAGAAATTGCGTCTATGGAATCTTACTTCAGGGCAGATCGCAACTATTTTACGGACAAAGAAAGCCTCACCATTAGTTGTTTTGAAAGCAAATACTAGCGGTACTGTGATGGCTAAGTTGGTGAATCAAGGTGACTATGTAAGTCAGGGGGCCGTACTTTTCCAGGTTGCCAATCTATCGCAGGTTTGGATAGGTTTCCAAGCATATGAAGAAGATTTGCCTTTTTTGAAAAAAGGACAGACTATTGCATTTACATCTCAAGCTATTCCCGGACGAACATTTTATGGTAGAATTTCGTTTATAGATCCGGTAGTTAATGCGACTACTCGTACTGCAAATGTAAGAGTTGTGATGTCTAATAGTGGTGGCTTATTCAAACCGGAGATGTTTGTAACTGGAAATGTATCAGCCGTACTTAATCAGTACAAAAATAAGATAGTAGTACCGCAGTCTGCCGTTCTTTGGACAGGGCAACGTTCTGTTGTATATCTCAAGGTACAGGGAACAAAAGAACCGGCTTTTGTAATGCGAGAAGTTGAATTAGGCCCATCTTTATCCAGTGCTTATGTTATATTGAGCGGATTAAAAGAGGGTGATGAGATAGTTACTAATGGAGCATTTGCAATTGATGCGAGTGCACAATTAGCTGGAAAAAAAAGTATGATTAATCAATAACGTTTTAATAAAGAAAAGTATGAAAACAACAATTTTGAAAGTCGGATTTATCGCAATGTTGATGGCCGGCATGTTTATTATGCCTACGAAGGCTAGTGCAAACAATATGAATAATATTGAGCTGCGACAAGGTAAGAAAATGGTTCATGCCATGTTTCCTGTGAAAGGTCTTTGCGATCAATGTAAATCTCGCATAGAGAATGCTGCTAAAGGAGTGAAGGGTGTAGAATCGGCCATGTGGGATCAAAAGACGAAAGTGCTTCATTTGCAATATGATCCTACTCTTACGCCTCCTTTGAAGGTTCAACAAGCAATTGCCAAGGTTGGGCATGATGCAGGTAATGTAAAAGCTACAACTGCAGCTTACAAATCTCTTCCCAAGTGCTGTCAATATCCTCGCAAATAACGTTCATGTGAGTGGATTGGATAACACAATAAGAAAAGAAAGGCCCGAGCAAAATTACTCGGGCTTTATATTGTTATTGTACTGCTTTTAATGGAACATATTCTACGGTGACTACAGAAGGATCCAAATCAAGGATCTGGGTATCCGAAGTAGAATATTTCTTAATCAAATAATAGAGTAGCAATATTGTTTTCGTAACCGGTGGAAGCTCTAGATTTCTAGCGATTCTCTCAACAACAACAAATCGGAAGTCTCCTTCGATATTGCGTTCCCGTAGTGAAGGATAACGACTCAATAAGTCTACTTCTCCTTTTTCTTCCAACTCTTTACAAATACGATGTACAAACATATCAAGATGTGCTCCTTGTTTAAAGCCGGAATGAATGTCTATTCTGAACATTTTCCCTGGAACAAAAGTCTTTACACTATATTTGAAGTAATAGGGTTCATCACTTCTATATAAGTATACGAACCAATAAGTATCAGCTCGTTTAGGTTGTCTGTTGATTAATGAATATGATATTTTGCTTTCAATGTCATTCGGGTATTTTGCACGGGTCACGTATACCAAGTTAGTTGCGAATTTAGGTATTGATTGATCAGCACATATATCTTTTAAGCACTCTAAGGTAGGTGTGATAGGTTCGTATTTTGAGTAGTGATTTTTAATTCGTCTGCCATTATACCATACATACATAATACCAAATACGAATCCTGCTATTAATATGGTCACCCATCCTCCATGAGCAAATTTAAACATATTTGCGATAAAGAAGCTACTTTCAATTGTTATAAAGAACGTAGTTAATGGGATGCAGAGCCACATCGGATAATGTTTGAAATGAAAATAAATGAATAGCAGCAGTGTCGTCATCAACATTGTGATTGTAATAGACAGTCCGTAAGCTGCTTCCATATTTGATGAAGTTCCAAATGTCATTACAATGATTACACACAGAATCATTAATGTATAATTGATTTGTGGAATGAACATTTGGCCTTTAATATTTGTAGGATATTTTATTTTTATATTAGGCCATAGATCTAATGATATAGCTTCACTGATGATAGTAAATGATCCGCTGATGAGGGCTTGACTGGCGATAATAGCTGCCATTGTAGCCATTGCAATACCGATAAAAGAGAACCATTCCGGCATGATCCCGAAAAAAGGGTTTGTAGAAGTTACAACTTGCACCGGATGAGTAATAATCCATGCACCTTGACCCAGGTAGTTTAAAATAAGAGTCAACTTCACATAAATCCAAGATATTCGGATATTGTGTAATCCGCAATGTCCTAAATCAGAGTATAGAGCTTCTGCACCGGTTGTACAAAGAAATACAGCGCCCATGATGATAAAGGCATTCGGTGCATTAATTAAAAGCTTTATTGCATACACAGGATTGAAGGCCTTGATGATCATTGGGTAATGAAAGAAGGATAGCAATCCCAGAATACCTAACATGGTAAACCATAAGAACATGACTCTACCAAAAGTCTTTCCTAATCTGGCCGTTCCTAACGGTTGTATCAAAAAGATCATTACAATGATTAAGATAGCCACTAATTCAACCGGAATTGAAGGAACCAAATGGTTTAATCCTTCAACGGCCGAAACAACAGTAATAGCCGGAGTGATGACTCCATCTGCCAGTAATGTTGCAGCTCCTATAATGGCGATAAGATACGCCCATCTATATTTCTTCCTAATCAATGCAAAAAGTGACAAGATACCACCTTCACCGTTGTTGTCTGCTCTCAGTGTAACAATCACATATTTAATGGTGGTCTGTATGGTCAGTGTCCATATAATACAAGATATTGCTCCGATAATGTAATCCGGATTAGTACATAAATTTCCGGGAAGTCCGCTGACGATGGCTTTCATCACATACAAAGGAGAGGTACCGATATCACCGTATACAATTCCAATTGCCATGAATATGCCAACTATACCAAAGGATACTTTGTGTTGTTGTTGATTCATTTCTTTACCTAAAAAACATTTAAAATCGGATGCAAATTTAATTCAATTTATTAGAAGGATTACAAATATTATATTAATATGTATTAAACGAGTGGATTGATTTTAATTCATTTGTCCTCATTAACCAAAGTGAAATCAAGTTGTTTCTTTTCAAGATTGGCTCTTGCTACTTTGATTGTTATTGGGTCACCCAAGTTATAAGAACGGTTGCGACGACGACCGCGCAAGCAATAATTCTTTTCGTCAAACTCATAATAATCATCATCAAGATCGCGAATCGGGATCATTCCTTCACATTTATTCTCATTGATTTCTACATATAATCCCCATTCAGTGACTCCTGATATGACACCATCATAAATTAAGCCGATGTTTTCACTCATGAATTCTACTTGTTTGTATTTGATAGATGAACGTTCGGCACTAGCAGCAATCTGTTCCATCTCAGAACAATGTTCGCATAGATCTTCATATTTGGCCTGAGTTACTGATCTACCACCATCTATGTATTTGCTAAGCAAGCGGTGTACCATAGTATCAGGATAGCGTCGTATAGGAGAGGTGAAATGAGTATAATATTCAAAAGCCAGACCATAGTGACCTATATTCTCTGTGCTATAGCGTGCCTTTTGCATGGATCTAATTGAAACAGTTTCAACCAAGTTCGCTTCTTTCTTTCCTTGTATGTCATCCAATAAATGATTAATGGATTTAGACACATCTTGTTTGGTTCCTGATGTGCGTATCTTATAACCAAAGCGAGCAATAAATTGCGATAGATTCTCAAGCTTTTCAGGATCCGGCAATTCGTGAATACGGTAAGGGAAAACTTTTGCGGTCTTACCTTTTGGCACTTTACCTACAAATTCAGCGACAGTACGATTGGCCAGCAACATAAACTCTTCTACAAGTTTGTTGGCATCTTTAGACATTTTGAAATAAACGCTAAGTGGTTTACCTTTTTCGTCCAAATTGAAACGAACTTCATATCTGTCAAAGTTAATTGCTCCTGCTTTGAACCTTTTTTCACGTAGCATCTTTGCTAAGCGATCCATTGTTGTTAGTTCATCCGTGTAATCACCCTTTTGAGTCTCCAGTCTCTCTTGAGCTTCTTCGTAGGTGAATCGGCGGTTACTTTTGATTACAGTATGACGGATACGGAAATCTTTCACTTCCGCTTTATCATTAATGGTGAATATTACGGAATAGGCTAGTTTCTCTTCATTCGGTCTTAGCGAACAGATGAGGTTGCACAAACGTTCCGGCAACATGGGGATTGTACGGTCTACAAGATAAATGGATGTCGCACGTTTCTCAGCTTCTTTATCAATGATGCTGCCTTCTTTTACGTAGTGACTAACGTCTGCAATATGTACACCTATTTCGTAGAGTCCTTTTTCTACAGTCTTAATAGATAAAGCATCGTCGAAATCTTTAGCATCAGCAGGATCTATGGTAAATGTGGTGACATTTCGTAAATCTTCGCGTTCACTGATGTCTTCCTTTGTGATCTCTGCAGGTATTGCTTCAGCCGCTTTTTCAACAGCTTCAGGGTATTTATAGGGTAATCCATATTCAGCTAATATGGCATGCATTTCGGTAGTATTGTCTCCAGCTCTTCCCAGTATGTCAATGACTTGACCTATAGGATTCTTTGCTTTCTCAGGCCACTCGATAATTTTAACCAAAGCCTTGTCTCCATCTTTCCCGCCTTTTAAATTTGATCGTGGAATAAAGATATCGTTAGCCAAAGTACGGTTCTCTGATACCAAGAAAGAATATTGTTTTGATACTTCCAATGTTCCGACAAAAGTATCATTTGCCTTTTCCAATATTTCTACGACTTCACCTTCGGCTGTATGCCCTTCTCGTTTCGCGTAGAACATGATTTTTACTTTGTCTTTATTCATGGCATGCCCCGAGTTTCGTTCTGCAACGAAGATCGGATCCCCTCCATCCTCAGGAAGGAAAGAGTTCTTGCCATTGCTTTTTCTTTGGAAAGTACCAATTACTTCCACGCCATGGTTTACGGATTTGAAATTGTTCTTTTCTACTTCACAGATGTAGTCGTCTTTTACCAAGTCCGACAATATGGCTATACATAGCATTTTCAATGGGTGAGTATTCAGTCGTAATGACGAAAATATATATTTCAAGCCCAGAATCTCATCCTTCTTTGCATGGAAGATCTGCATTATATGGTCTGCGAGTTCCGTTTTGGTCAATCGCTTTTTCCCAGCTTCTTTTTCTCTTTTGTTTTTAGACATATCTAAATGTTTTTATGAATTCATTTTACAAAGTAAATAAATTAAATGCATTATTGGATACCTTTTATTTGAAAGTTGATTTAAAATGCTTGATTTTATGGATTTTGTTGGCTAAGAATTTGTGAAACAACTATATTTGCACTTTTGATGTAAGAATCGAATGTGCATATTGAATGTAAAGCATATGGGAACAAATAAAAAAGTGTTGATTACAGGGGCTAGCGGTTTTATTGGTCATGCATTGGTTAAAGAATTGATTAATCAGGGCTATGATACATGGGCAGGTGTCAGATCGACTAGTAAGGTGGATGATTTAGAGAAGATGGGCGCAAAGATTATTGTACTCTCATGCGATAAAGAGTCATGCCTAGCTGATGAAATAGGCAAGTTCCATGAAGCCAATGGCAAGTGGGACTATATTGTGCATGCAGCAGGAGTAACCAAGTGTGTGAATCCGTCTGACTTTACAAAAGTAAATTATGACAATACACGCAGGTTGATTGAAGCAATCCTTGCTGCGGATATGAAGCCTGAAAAGTTTATTTACCTTAGCTCGCTTAGCATATTTGGTGCCATTCATGAAGATAATGACAAAAATATTTCTGTGGATGATGTGCCTCAGCCTAGTACGGAATATGGTAGGAGCAAATTAAAAGCAGAGCAATATATACAGGGACTGGAGGCTTTTCCCTATGTTATTTTACGCCCTACCGGTGTGTATGGCCCGCGTGAAAAGGATTATTTTATGATGGCAAAAAGCATCAAGCAACATATTGATTTTGCAGTTGGATTCACTCCTCAATATCTCACGTTCATATATGTGCAGGATGTGGTACAGGCTGTACGTTTGAGTATAGAAAAAGAAATAGTATGCCGTGAGTACTTTATAAGTGATGGAAATGTGTATTCCAGCCGCACATTTTCTGATCTGATACAGACAGAATTGGGTGTAAAAAGTGTATTACATGTAAAATGTCCGTTATTTATTTTAAAATCTGTATCTTTGTGCGCCGAATTTCTTTCAACGTTGACCGGACGGGCAAGTACGTTGAATGGAGACAAGTATAAAATAATGAAGCAACGTAATTGGCGGTGTGACATTTCGCCAATTGAAAATGAGTTGGGATATAGTCCTGAATACGATTTGAAGAAAGGTGTAAAGCTAACAATAGATTGGTACAAAACGCATAAATGGCTTTGAATTTATTTAAAAAGATAGAAGCTCCCAGCGGGCTATTTGCAGTGGAGAAGATAAACTTGTTGTATAACTTGTTTACTTCTATTTTAATTTTTATTCTTTTCGATCGAATGGGACATCCGGGCTCAATGCTTGCTGATCGTTTGCTAATTGTCCTTATGACGTTCGGAATGATGCTGCTGTATAGGGTTTATCCATGCAAGATGACCACCCTTATAAGGATTGCCGTGCAAATGGCATTACTTTCTTATTGGTATCCCGATACATTTGAGTTTAATCGTCTTTTCCCTAATCTTGATTATATCTTTGCTGGGGTAGAGCAACATCTTTTCGGTTGTCAACCAGCTGCATTATTCTGTTTGAAGTTTCCCAATAAATGGGTTAGTGAATGTTTCAATTTGGGATATTTCTCCTATTACCCTATGATTATAATTGTTGGAATTGCTTTCTTCATTAAACGCTTTGACTTGTTTGAGAAATGGTCGTTTATCGTGTCCATGTCATTCTTTATCTATTATATTATATTCATATTTGTACCAGTAGCCGGTCCGCAGTTTTATTATCCGGCCATAGGGGCCGAAGATGTAGCTGCCGGTATATTTCCGGCATTGGGAAGTTATTTTGATTACAATTGCACTTTATTCCCAGGTTCGGAAATTGGGCATGGATTCTTTCATCATTTAGTTGTAGCCAGTCAAACGGTTGGTGAGCGCCCTACAGCTGCATTCCCTAGTTCACACGTAGCAGTAAGTACCATCCTGATGATCTTAGCAGGTAAGATTCATCGTAATCTGGTTTGCTTCTTATTGCCGTTTTATATATTGTTGTGTGGGGCAACTGTTTATATACAGGCTCATTATTTAACCGATGCTATCGTTGGGTTCGTTACATCATTCTTTGTGTTCTTCCTTTCGCAATGGGCATATCGCAAATGGTTTGTGACTCCAATAAGCTGTGAGTGGAGAGAACGTTAATTCTGAATAGATCTTTAATAAACAATAAAAGAAAGCACCCGAGTACGAAGTCACTTCTTGCTCGGGTGCTGGAGTTATGTAAAAGAAAATAGTTGTTATTTCTTTCCGAATCGTGAGGTATCCAGTTGCTTGTGATCCTTTTCTTTATATCCACCGAAACGGTATACGAATGAAACTGTTATGCAACGGTTGTCGGGAGTAAAGTTCATTCTCATTCTTTGGTTGTCTTCATTCATTCTTACGTTGCAATAACCCGTATTGAATAAATCATCACTCTTTAGTGTAAGTTCAGCTTTGCTTTTTGCAAATGTCCATCTAAGTCCGCTACTGACACTCCATAGCGATGTTAAATCGTACATTCCTTGCATAGGCGATGACATGTAATACCCGTCAATATTCAATCGCAAGTCGGGTTGTGAAGATAGTTTGATAGCATTGTTCAGTCCGGTGTAGACTTCCCATTTGCCGCGATCGAATGACATATCGTAGTAATGACTGTCTTTTGCTCTTTCATATTGTGCGTTCACAGTGAACCGACTGTTTAAGAAGCTTCCTATGTTTATAGGGATGATTGCTGAAGCTGCTAAAGTGCTGTGAAAGTTCCAGTTTTGAGTTTTGTAGATGAGGGCTAATCTATTAGGTGATAGATATGCCAGCTGTACGAAGTAGTCCGGATTGTAATTATAGCCAATGTTAAAGACATATTCCTGATAAAGGATGTATGATAGCTCTGCTGAATAGTTGCGTGAAGGACGCAAGTTGGGGTTACCATATATTTCTGTATATCCGTCTACATAATCTACAGATTCTTGCATTTCCCAATAACTGGGATAAGTACGATCCGTTGAGAATGCAAATTGGAAGATATGCGAACTGGAAGGTACATAGCTTAAGTTGGCAGTAGGGAAGAATGACCAAGTGTCATAGTTTCCTATTTTGTAGTATTCACCATTAATAGATAAGTCGGCTTTCACTTTGTCACTGAATGAGTGGCTCAGACCTAGATACATATCGTAGGTGTATTCTCTTACTTTTGAATAACTGTCAGACAGATTGCTGCCTTGTTGATTCGAGTATCTTTGGTGGTTGGCATCCGTTGCATAGGAGAATTTGCCTCCATAAGTAAGTTTTGAGCTTTCGCATAAAGGAGTCATGAAGTCGAAAAATGTATTCAGCTTGTTCACCTTTTGTCCAGATTGTGCAGTGAATTTAGTGGTGTTGTTGACAGAATCAATGTCGGCGAAGAGTTGCGTGTTATCTGATTTATAACGTGTGTAATCAAATCCCAGTTTCACATTCTCGCTATGATTGAAATAGAAAGAGAAATTGTGTAGATAGTTCGTTTCATATTTATGGTTTTGTGAATTGGATATATTACCTTTCGACCATTCTGTTGATGTATGGTTCGGCGAATATTGTCCGGTGTATGTAGCGCTTAATTGATCTTTATCATTAAACTTATAGATCACTTCGCCACGTACATTGTGTGTGAATACGTCCGATTTATTTCTTGTATTTTGATCGATGTTATAAGTTTTATCTTTTACGGTGTGAATCGTGAGGATGTCCAAGATGCTTCGTGAAAGCGAATTGTCGGCATTGTAGAGCAAATCAACCGAAAGTTTGGGTGATGCAAACAGCAAGTCACCTCCGGCTTTCATGCCGGCATAATGTTTTTGTGAGTATGATACGTGAGTCTCTCCTTGCACATGTGTGTCTTCACCCAATCCATTGTTTAATACGAGGTTAATTGACGCCCCACGCAAATGGTATTGGGGCGGAGTACTCCTCATCACTTCTGCTTGTTTTAGCTTAGAAGCCGGCATGTTTTTTAATAACGTTTGCAATTGTTCTGCAGTCATTGTTGTGGGTCTCCCGTTTATAATGAGGTTTACACTGTTTGCTCCGGCTAACACTAAAGTACCATTTTGTTCGTACACACCCGGTATTTGCAACATTGCTTCGTATGCATTGGTTGAAGCATGTTGCTTGGCTAAAGCAGGGATATCGTAAATAAGTTTGCTTCCGTCTGCCTTAACTAACGGACGATGTCCTTTGACGCTCACGTTTCCTAGTTCATGCACGGTGATTTTAGATGTGATTGTGTCTGAATCCGCCACCTGAGTTTGAGCGAAAGTATTAGATGTACCAACTAATAGAATAATTAATAGAAATAACTTCTTCATCTTCGTTTATATTTGATTGATGAAGCAAAAGTAGAGTGTTCCATAGGCAAACTATGTTACCATTCGATTATGAAGTCTTATTTAGTCTTAACGAAACCCTAATCAAGGACATGCAAACCTCCCTATGATTTTTCTGAATCGTAGTATAGATTTTTTTGAAACAATTAGAACAAAAGAACTTTTAACCTTCGTAAAACTTAAGTTTAACCATTGATAAACTTAAGTTTTACGAAGGTTACAGGGCTGACGCATTACAATAAAGTCCAAAAATCAAGAATGTAATAGTATTTATTGGTGTCCGGTAAAACCTT
>DCFW01000021.1 GCA_002315435.1 Bacteroidales bacterium UBA1794 | reverse complement strand
ATCAGGACTAGACACATTCAATCCTCATTTCCTGTTATCAGCAGGCATTCTTCTTTTGCTTAAATTAAATGGATCGCAAGACACCAAACACCAAAAATACAGAAAGTGCAAATCACCCTTCATCCTTCAAACTCACACATTTTCATTTACTTACGTATGAATAAATGAAGGATATACAAAAATTAACACATTCACTAAATCCTTCTTTCCGATTACCGGCGGGCATTCATCTTGTTGCCCGCCTGCATTTGCCTGAGAGCAGGCGGGTAGTTTCAGAACTACAGGCGCGTAGTGGAGCAAGAGCAGAGCAGTAGTAATAAGATTACAGGCGAGCAACCGTCAAAGTGAACTGTATGTTTTAATAAACCGAACTGTTTGAGTTTGCCAAAACATACAGTTCATTTGAGTAATTGAACAAGTTGAGATGATCAAAATACCCATTGATTTTGTCAGGATCTCAGCTCTTTGAAAATAGGAAGGTGAAGGCAGATGGAAAATTTGGAGCATTCACTCATTCACTCGTAATCGAATGAACGTGTGATAGTTGGAAGGTGAAGGCAATTTACAAAACTTGTGTATGAAAGGAAACCGGAGGTTTCACAAACTCATCCCTATATACTATAATGTATAAGATTCCCCGAATATGGCAAAGAATGAATGACAAGCCAACCTTCCAAAGTGGCAAACATAGTAAATCCTCCAATCTCTAACGATACAATGAAGGGACAAAACGAAACGGAGCCTTCATTCGTTCATTCGGTAACGCCTATGAATAAAGCGAAAGTGAAGGATGAATGAAGAAAACAGTTTTCTGATATAGCAGGATATTGGGTAAAATTTTTAAATACCATATAAATAAATCCTCAGCCTTCATTATGTAAATAACCTTATAAAGATGTACCGGATGAATCAAAGTATTCTTTTCAAAAACTCGTTACTGCGAGTTGTTCACCCGCCAATAGCAAGTTTCCAACCCCATAGCTACGAGTTCACCAAGCCAAAACTGTAAGTTTCCAAACTCTCAGTAACGAGGTGAAGAACTCACAGCAGCCGGTATAGCCATTCTCTTAAGCGATATCAGGATATATAGAAAGAGGGTGCGTCGCTATATAGAATCAGGGTGCGTTCCTATAATGGATTGACTGTTAATCAATGCTTGAAACATATGTTAAACCTATATAGCAACACACCCCCATTCTATATAGCTTTTCAAACTGATTTATGGAGCTTCAGTGAGATACTTAAGTATTTAACAAATAAGGGATTATAATCCAATGTGTATAAACCAGTATTATAATACGAACCGAATAATATATAACGAATTTGTTCATCCTATTTTTTTATTATTCTATCTTTGTAAAGATTTAATACATTGACAAATATGAAAAAGATATTATTAGTATCCTTATTTATTGCTTTAGGAGGGCAGCTATGTAATGCTCAGCAAGACGTACGGCCATTGCAACATCTAAAAGTGCCCATGGAAAAGGGAAAGTTTAAACCCACATGGAAATCATTGGAACAATACAAAATCCCTGAATGGTTTCGTAACGCTAAGTTTGGGATTTGGGCTCATTGGGGCCCCCAATGCCAACCGGAACAAGGAGATTGGTATGCACGCAGCATGTATGATGAAGGTTCTGATGATTATAAATGGCATGTAAAGAATTATGGTCATCCTTCAAAATTCGGTTTTAAAGATGTAATACATCAATGGAAGGCTGAGAAATGGGATCCGGAAAAGCTCGTCAAACTTTACAAACGTGCCGGAGCTCAATATTTTGTTGCTATGGGAAATCACCATGATAATTTCGATTTATGGGATAGCAAATATCATACATGGAACTCAACTAAAATAGGTCCTAAAAAAGATATAATAGGAGGATGGGCTAAAGCAGCCAAACGGAATGGATTACCATTTGGTGTGAGTATTCACGCTTCACATGCGTGGACTTGGTATGAAACTTCTCAACGGTCAGATAAGTCCGGCCCCTATGCCGGAATACCTTATGACGGCAAGTTAACGAAAAAGGACGGCAAAGGCACGTGGTGGGACGGTCTGGATCCACAAGAGTTATATGCACAAAATCACGAATTAAGCAAAGGCAGTGAGAAAACAGGTACAATACATTCTCAATGGGAATGGGGCAATGGAGTATCAATACCAAGTTTGGACTATTGTGAGAACTTCTACGATCGCACTGCAGACTTAATCAACAAATACAAGCCGGACTTACTTTACTTTGATGACACAGCTCTTCCTTTATGGCCCGTCAGTGATGCCGGACTTTATATTGCAGCAGACTTCTATAACAGCAATATGAAGAAAAACAATGGAAAACTGAATGCCGTTATTTTCGGGAAGATCCTTACAGACGAACAGAAGCAATGCCTCGTTTGGGATGTTGAAAGAGGAGCGACTGATGCAATACAAGAAAAACCCTGGCAAACATGTTCATGTATTGGAGATTGGCATTACAAGCGTTCTATCTATGAAAACAATCAATATAAATCAGCAAAAACAGTTATACAAATGCTAGCTGATATCGTCAGTAAAAACGGGAATTTATTGCTCAACATTCCCGTAAGAGGGGATGGAAGCATCGATGATAAAGAAATTAATGTATTAAACGGTATCGCTAAATGGATGGATGTCAACAAAGAATGTATTTTTGATACTCGTCCATGGAAGATCTTTGGAGAAGGGCCTGATGCACAAAAGTCAAGACCTCTTTTAGCACAAGGGTTCAATGAAGGAAAGAGCAAGTATTCTACCACTGATATACGTTTCACAAAAAAGAACAAAACAGTCTACGCTATTTTAATGGAATGGCCGGATAAGCGTGAAATAATGATTCATTCTTTAGCGAAAGGTTCTACCTATTATGATGCTAACATCAAAAGTGTAATGCTATTAGGATATGGTAAGGTTCCATTCACAAGAAATGAGAATGCTTTGGTTGTTACTCTTCCGGCAAAAAATACAAGTAACATGATTCCTGTATTGAAAATAATAGAAGAATAGTTCTATCCGTGTTTGATTGTATGAATGAAATCACCTGTTTTAAAATTAATTTAATGATAATACACCATGAAAATAAATGAACAAATCCTATCCAAACGTTATTGCAAAACGATGGAGCTTCGCAATGATGCAGCATTAATAGAGAACTACAAAAAAGTACATGCCAAAGGGGCTGCCTGGCCTGAAATAACTCAAGGGATGAAAGATGTTGGAATTCTTGATATGGAAATCTATCTTTTGGGAACGAAGCTTTTTATGATTATGGATACTGTTATTGATTTTGACCACGATAAGGCAATGGCTGAATTGGCTAAAAAACCTCGTCAAAGCGAATGGGAAGCATATGTCTCTCAGTTTCAGAATACATCTGCTCAAGCAACTGCCGACCAAAAATGGCAGATCATGGAGCGAATCTATAAAATGGAGTAACTTGATTACAGAATAAATCATAGACCTCACTTAGAGTTTTGTGTAAATGAAAAGGAGATAAATTGCAATAATTTATCTCCTTTTCTTAATAAGCATTGTACGATTCTGAAATATTAGGTAGTTATTTATAGTCTTTCAGTAAACGTAAATAATAAATGCCCGGAGCAGACTTCTGTGCTGATGCACAGAATCTAATGTCTATTGAAGATTTCACCTTACCATTATCATCCATCAAATAGGAAGAAGGAATAGGATACTCAATATCATAAAATTGACGACCTGGAATATCTCTAATAGCAATTTCTTGTAACTTCTTTCCATCAACATATATTGTACATGCATGTTCTTTATCTATAGAATTAAAACGGCACATTAAACTTACGCTGTCCTTTACACCCTCTGTTTTAAATGTATATTGAAACCAATTTCCAATGAATGCATTACGATAAAACTCTCCACTATAAATTCCTTTTCCTGAATTTTCAGATTGAAGATTGTGCCCGGCTTCACTTTGTTGTTCTCCGGTAGCAACTTCATCCAATGTACGTGATTTTAATAACTCTGCAGCTAATTCTTGCTTAATCAAATCACTGTTCATGTAATCTTGAGGAGTTTGTTGATTCCAATAAACCATATAACGGGTATGATGAATGGAATAAAAAGGCTTTAGTTCAATTCTATTCCATTTCGAATTGCCTCCTGAAACGTCTAAATCAAACAACAATCTTGATGCATCTTCTACTTTGACACGTTTCAGTACTTCACTACGATCACACAATATCATCGGAGCCGAAGCTAAACTTTTCTGTAATGCCATACATTCAGGGGCATGATCCATGCGACCTTCACCGGCATACTCATTCAGGAGTTTTTCATAATTAGAGGAGCTGGAATCGCTGCTTGTTGTTGAAGCTCCTAAAAGTATCGGTCCGTAATTAAAAGCAATATAATTAGTGTAATTAGGACATTCGTTTATTTTTAATGCCATTGGATAGATCACTTCTACTTTATCTCCTACAGACCAAGAACGACTAATATATACGTAAGAGGCTACTCCTTTAGTAATATTTGTCGGTATCACTTCTCCATTAACCATCACTTTGTAATTATTTTCTGCCCATGAAGGATGGCGCAGAGCAAGGATATATCTGCCTGATTTACCTATTTGCAGCACTGAAGAAGTGGAATAAGGGAAAGATGTTCTTTGCTCAACAACAAACTTCTTGCTATTCAGTTTGCTTGCAATAAACAAATTGACAAAAAGAGTATCATTATCCATAGAATGAGTATAAATGAAATGTCCGTACTTACTATGATTTTCCATTCCTGTACCAACGCAACACCACATTGCTTCATTTACCTTTGAATAAATACGATAATTCTGAGGGCGCAACGATGTGAAATAGACATACCCTCCTGTCACAGGATCTTGGGTTGACAATATATGATTCAACATAGCATATTCATAGAAATCAGCGTACTTGGCAGCATGTGTATCTTCAAATAAATCTTCCGAAAGTTTCAACATATTATTGGTATTACAACTTTCGGGGCCATCAGAGTTTGTAATATAGGACGCGCATTTATCTTTAGCAAGAAAATGTTCATCAATACTGTTTCCTCCAATGCATACCGTACGATGCTCAACCACATCGTCCCAAAAATTAAGAGCTGCTATTTTAAAAGGTATGGATGTCTTATCCAATTCTGAAATCCGATCAAAACCTATATATTTAGGAACCTGCGTGTTGGCATGTTTATAATCCAAGAATGTATCAGAATAACCATTCTGCATACCTTTTATCATTACTTCATGAGAGAACTTTTTCGCTGTTTCCAAGTATTTTTTATCTCCAAATATTTTATATGCATCGGCATATACTTCATCCATGCCTCCCTGCTCATTACTCAAAATTTCGCTCTGCATTTGACTGTCACATAGTTTGGATACTACATTTATGCCCCAATCACAAAGCTTACGAAAACAGTCTTTCGCCATTTTATTGCCTGTATAAACATAGGCATCACGCAAACCTGCATAAATTTTGTGCATCACATAAAAAGGAACCCATCCTCCATGTGCCTGATATTGAGAATAATCACCTTGGTACAATTTCGTCCATATTGAATTGTCGGGAATGCCTCCAATATAGCCTTGCAGTCCCTCTACATTTCCATTGTACACATCTTGACAATTCTTGAGTACAACAACCATTGAATCCGCACGTTCTTTAAACCTATTTTTCATCGCAGGATCATGACATGCTGCATAAGCTAATGAAAGAGCCGTCAAATAATGGCCACCTATATGCCCCTCCAAAGTAAAAGACGGATACCATCCCCAATTCTTAAAACTCGGATGTTTTATCTCCCATTGATAATATCTACTTTTATTATCCGTAGTATTTGACAGTCCGGCTTGTCTTATAAACGGAGTTAACAGTCTATCAAGATCATACTCCATCAAAACATTAAAGTTTTTATCCATAGCCGTTTTAAACGGACTATCCAACAATGTCACTTCATTAAGATTGAAATGTTGCGGATAAAGAATTGTTTGCCCCTTAACAGATACAGCCGCAAACAAGGCTATCACCAAAAATAATGGCTTAAAGCTTATACAAAATCTATTCTTCATCATATTATTTATTACTTACTACTGCCACAAATCCACCATAGGGCAGACATGGAATTTGAATTATTTGATTAGAAATCGCTTCCTTGCTTATATCAAAAGATCTCTCCTTTTTGCCATCCTTAAATAAAGTAACAACTAAATTTTTACTTTTGATAAAAGACAAATTTAATGGCAACTTACAAGGTTTATTCATCCCATTCAATCCACCTATATACCACGTTTGTCCCTTCCGGCGGGCAATAACGACAGATTTACCCGGATAACCGGACAATAATTTTATATTATCCCATGCCGTGGGAAGGTGGCTTATAAAACTTTTAACCTCATTGGGCTGAGACAAATAGGCGGAAGGTCGATCAGGCAAATGCTGAAGGCCGGACTCAAAAACGACAGTCAATGCCAATTCGTGTGCATTAGAAGTTTTATGAGGATGTTGTGAATCCGTAAATGTACATGGAGTGTAATCCATAGAGCCGATCACATTGCGCGTAAAAGGAAGAGTCGTGTTATGATGACCGGCACTGTCCGTAAGCACAGGAGCATTGTTATACCATTCGGCACCATAAACAGCCTCGACGCTCATTAAATTCGGATAAGTTCTTTGCCATCCACGAGGTATCGTAGCTCCATGAAAGTTCACCATCAGTTTATATTTTGCTGCATCTTCCAGTAAATCCATGTAATAATTCATTGTTGATAGACTGTCACCCGAAAAGAAATCGACTTTTATGCCTTTTACACCGATCTTGTTTAGCCAAGCAAACTCCTTTTCTCTATTCTGAGGAGAATTCAAACGATAAAAAGGACCTCCGGCATCTTTGCTGACCCAGCTTGTAGAAGAATTGTACCATAACAAAGGCTTCACACCAAGCGACAAAGCATATTTAACAGCGTCGTCCACATTTCCACCATTCGTCATTTCATCCCATTCACTATCAATAAGCACATAAGGCAAATGAAGTTGTTGAGCCATATCTATATATTTCTTAACAACCTGATAATCTTTGGATCCATGATTGTAGGCCCAATAAATCCAAGACACCACTCCCGGATGTATCCATGAAGTGTCTTTCAGTTTACACGGATCGCTTACATCCGTAATTAGTGTTGATTCAACGATATCTGACAAAGAGCCAATGATGGCGACCCTCCATGGCGATGCCCATGAATCCGACGCATTAACATTGTTTTGCGCCAAATGCACTTTATAGCAAGAAGGATCATCTTTATTCGTCAAACCGGAAGCACAATTATTTCTACTGATTCCGGCTTCGGATATCAACATCCATGTTGACTCGGACGTCTGAAACAAAGCGGGATATCCCCATTGCCTTTGACCATGGCTGCCAATGCCGTTGGTATTACAAGTATAAAAACCTTCGTAAGAAGTAATATAGTTTTGGGTCCATCGCTTTATGCCGGATGCAACTTTATAAGTTGTCATTTCATCAGCAATTGCAGAATGTGGCACTTTAGGTAATACATAACGGAAAGCTATACCGTCATTGTAAACTCGAAAAACAAGATCGACAGCCCTATTCATATTATCAATAAAATAATAAGTACATTCATTGCCTACGTTGTTGCAGTTTTTCCTTTTACCTGTAAGCATTGTGTACTGTTCCATAATCTTTTTAGGACGAGACATGAATTTCAACTTCAATTGTTTTCCTCCCCCATCTTGAGTAAGAATGCCAACCGAAGATAAAGTGAATACATGAGTAGATTTACTCTTGTTCATATAAGAAACCTCGAAAGAGATATCTTGCCCGGTATTTAGATTTACCGAGATCTTTCCATTGGGGGAGGTGATATTAACTCCGGCCCATCCGAAAGAACTCACCGACATAAAAGTGATCAGACAGAGCCATCTCTCTAACGTAAAAAATCTCTTCATCTTTATTCTAATTTTATTGTTATTTTTTGACCGTCATAAACAATCTCCTTTTGAACGGAGCTTGTTTCACTGACTCCTATACCATTGGACTTATCCACTTTAACCACTTTTATTAACCGTTTGACACACATTCCCGGGTATTTCCCCAAACGAGGATAAAATGTCAACTCTCGTTTAGAATCATTCCATGTCAATCTAATGGTAGAATATAATCCCTTTTCATAATTATAATTATTCCCTTCATCTTCATATAGGGTATATTCTCCATTTGCTCCGGGATAAACTCGGATTTCCCAAGGGCTATTTACAGAATCGTCTGCATATTGACCGTCTTTGCCCAATGGAAGAATGGTTCCGGCCTTAACAAATAAGGGAATATGCTCTAAAGTGACGTCTGTCTTCAGGTAATTTCCCCCTTGATGTCTTTCACCATTCCAGAAATCATACCATCCACCTTTATTCCCAGGCAAATAGACATTCCACGTCTTCGGATTCTCTTTTACAATAGGCACCACAAGCAAAGACGGGCCGAACATGAACTCATATTTTTGAGATAAAGCAATGGTATCTTTCACAAAATCCATAACAAGCGGACGCATTAAAGTGCTTCCTTTGAAAGAAACATTTGCAGCCTCCGAATAAGTATAAGGAAGAAGGCGATAACGTAAATTCAACGAAATGCGTGCAATGCGAGTAACATCCTCACCATACTTCCAAAACTCTGTATCGGTCATATAACCATGAACACGCAACAAGGGCAAAAAAGTTCCTATTTGAAACCATCTCAAAAAACGTTCGTGATAAAGTTTATCAGTATATTGGTTGCCCGGACGAAAAAAGCCACCTGCATCATACGTCCACCATGGGAGTCCTGTTGCCATCAATCCCAAACCTGCCGTAATCTGTCTGCGTAAAGTTTCCCAATCATTTCCTATATCTCCCGACCAGGTAGCAACACCATATTTCTGAATACCTGAAAACCCGGATCTAGTAAGAATCATCGTTCTGCGAAAAGGGTCATCATGGCGACACCCTTCATATACCGTTTTATTAACCAACAAAGGATAGATGCCTCTATAAACTTCACCCGGTATCTGACCATTCAGGACTTTCCTACCAACCAAATCATCATTTTCAGGTTCGGTTGCATCCTGCCACCAGGCATCAATTCCATAAGGTTTCAGAAGCCTTTCACTAAAATTCTTCCAATAAAAAGAAGCGGCTTGAGGATTAAAGAAATCAATCCAAGACGTATTAGGTATATAATAACCCTTTTCGGACATTTGTTTTCCCACTTCAGATTGAGGATCAATCTTCGACCATACAGAAACCATCAGACGAACATTCATTTGATGCAATTGATCTACCATTGACTTAGGATCTGGATAATCAGCCTCATCAAAACGCATTGCATTCCATCCGTATTTTCCCCAATATTGCCAATCCTGTACTATCACATCCATCGGGATCTGTTCACTGCGGAATTTTTGAGCCGTTTCCAACAATTCTTTTTGTGAATGGAACCGTTCCCGACAATGTATATATCCCAATGCCCAACGAGGCATCATAGGTACTTCTCCGGTCACTGCGCGATAACCTGCGATCACCTGATCGGCATTTCCTACAAATGCAGTATAATCAACAGACTCCGCAACAGGAGAACGAAAAACGGTTTCATCCTGCACTAGTTTATAATATAATACAGGCTTGTCATCCTTCTCTAATTTAGCCGTCAAAATGTGGCGACCGGCATTCATTTCCACAATAACGGATGCTGTAGGAGGCAACCAAAAACTTCGCATATCAAGAACTTCCTTACCATCTATCTCTAAATGATAATTTCTTGCCATCTTTTGCCCTACATCAAGTAATAAAGAATATTTTCCTTTTTGCGGTACATCCAAAACTGCAGTGAATGCATTATTCTCCCGTGTTTCCATTTTTGTGCCTTCGGTTGAAGTTACAGCTACAGTTACTTTATCCTCACTTTGATTACTTTTTTGAAAGAGAATTTTATTGTCTGAAGGATTATATTCAGTTAATCCATAATTATTCCATAAAATCCCATATCCCTTATTAGATAAAATAAACGGAACTGAAATTTGAGTATTTACCTGTGTCAATCTTCGTGATAAACCTCGAACATTCAGATAACCGTCTTGAAACTGACCAAGTCCATACAAATATTCATCTTGAAGGGATTTAAAATGTTGTTCTGCACAATATGTATTCATACCCTGCACAGAAGTGGTGGACAAATCCCGTTGTCCTTCAACCAACACTCTTTCCTTTTTTGAATTAAAAAAAGAAAGTCTCCCCGTCAACTTATTTATGGAAACAGACATTCCCTTTAAATTGACAATAATGTCTTTCGGGCTTTCAGTTACTCGATAGTCAGGTATAGAATGATGATTATCAACATATACTAATTCCGGTAACTTATAATAGACTTTCTTCTGAAATTTAACTCGAACAATATTATTTGCCAAAGGTATAATACACAAATTTCCATCCGTTGTTATCACATTGATTTGATTATGCACATCTTTCCATGATACGATTTGCTGTGTAATATTTTTCACAGGTGGTGACGCCATAATATGACTGCACAATATGATAAACAATAATAAAAATTTCTTCATCATTACAAGTTGACTGTTATTTATTACCAGGATAGACTTTTACCAGACGCACCCCATGAGGAGCAAGGTCGGTTGTAAATTCTTTTGAGGATTCTGCCACATCCTGCTGTCTCCAAAGGTCACGCACTTTTTGCCCTCCTCTGATACCTAATTCCTCCCAAGTTACAGAACCTTTCGTATTAGAAATTCCGCGGTTGAATAAACCTACAGCCATAGAGCCATCTTCCAAAGGTTTAGCATATACTACCACATCCCCCGACTCTGCGACCACCATAGCCTGTTTACCCAATGGATCCTGATTGACGTCTATCACTTCATCATTTGTCAAAAGGTTAATCGTAAAATCATCCAATCTCGATATATCGCAGCCAATCAATAACGGAGAAGAAAGCATACTCCATAGACTGATGTGAGTATATTGTTCATCAGCCGTCAAATGGCTTCTGTGTAAACTGGGACCCCATCCGACCATTCCAACAACGAGCATATCGGCATCACTCCAATGTCCCGGCCCTGTATAGGAAGCCCATTTGGATTGATTGAAACCTATACCGCTCATATTTTTCCACGAATCATTTATATCGTTTGTAGTACGCCAACAATTTGCCATTTTCTCAAATTGTACGGCATCACCATAAGGGGCTCTGTTAGATAAGCTATACACTACATCTCTATTCTGTGACCGAAGAGCATCTTCCATCTCCTTTACATGATATACGTCATTCGGATACCAATCATATTTTAAATAATCTATCCCCCAATCAGCCCATTGATGTACATCGTTTTTCACAAATGAATATTTTCCGCAATGACAGTTCACCCAATGTTCAATCGTTTGTTTGGGACCAACATCATAACGGTAATTCTCATTGGCATATTTTGAAACCCAGTCATAAGTACCGTCGGCATTATCACAATAAGAACCAATGTGCCCTCCATAAGTTCCCACCCAAGGAGCTGAATAAATCCCGATTTTCAGACCCATTGCATGTATTTCATCCGCCAATCCTTTCATATTAGGGAATTTACGGTTAGGCATCAACGCATTGTACTTCCCGCCACGTAATCCCTGCCAACCATCATCAATATTAATATACTGCCAGCCGTGGTTTACAAGTCCCTTATCAACCATCGCTTTAGCCGAACTCAGGACCTTCTCCTGACTTACAAAAAATCCCCAACAATTCCAACTATTCCATCCCATTGGAGGAGTCAACGCAATCTTATCGCCAACAATAATTTTAAAATCCCGTCTAGAAATACCTAAATCGTTCTTAGCGATTAACTCTACTTTATATTCTCCCAATTTTGAAATTTTACCGGTAATTTGTCCGGTATTCTTGTCTAATTTCAATCCTATGGGCAGATTCTCCACCCCAAAACTCATCGGGCGACGCCCTGTAGCAGGTATCGTATAGAGAAATTTCGACCTTGGTCTCACCCCAAAGACTTTTGCTCCGTTGATGCGTGGAGTTTCAGGCGCTTTAGGCGTTAATATATATTTACTTAATGTGTCAGATTCAAATAACGTCTGTGCCTGCATAGAAATTCCACCCGACAAACAGACTACACCTAGTAACATAGATAAAATAAAATATTTTTTCTTCATCTTTTAGTTTTTTATACAAAGCAATATATAAAAACCAGTACTGCTTCAATCTTTAAATTTATTTATAATCAATTGTTATTTGTTAAATTGCCAATAATCGAAATTAAAAAGGTCCTGCTTACCTTTAAAAATCAGATAAAGGTCATGGATGCCAACGGTCTTTCCTGTTATGAGAGTACGATGTACCATCCATTGCGAATTGGCTGAAACTTTCAGTGTACCGATGATGGGACCGTTTCTCTGATCCATACGCAATTCAACTATTCCACCTTTTTGACCTTCTACACAGGCAGCAAAAGTTTTAGCCTCCTTTTTCCCAAAATTCACAGATCTCACTTTAATGTAATCTCCATTATCTATAGAGGTAACGTAAACTCTTGTTCTCTCGCCTTGAGCAGTCTTCACTCCTTCAGACCATGCCATGGTTTCAGCCTCGACACGTTTATAAGGGTTGAGGTAACCAACGGGATCTTTTACTCCTTCTTTCGTCATATTAAATGGAGAGATTGTTCCATTGCTATTATAAGTAAACGGATCCACACAAATTGAACGTGTAAATCCACTTCCTCCAGGTAATGCTCCATTATGATAAAAGAAATAAGACTTTCCTTTAAAATCAATCATTCCACCATGATTTGTAAAGCTACCTCCTTGTTGAGGCATCATTACTCCTTGATATTTCCACGGACCGGTCGGACTATTACTTGTTGAATAAGCAATATGTTCAGGGATACCACCTGCAGCATAACTCAAATAGTAAACTCCGTTGTGCTTATTCAACCACGGTGCTTCAACATAAATAGGAGCAAATGCTTTTTTATCTTTTACATCCACCTTCACAATATCTCCACTATAAGAAATCATATCTTTATTCAACTTCACATACCAAAGTCCGCTATTTCCCCAATAAAGATAAGCTTGTCCATCATCATCAATAAACACTGTAGGGTCTATATCTGCCCAACTTAAAGATGCTAACGGTTTTCCCAATGCATCTTTAAACGGTCCGTAAGGACTATTGCTCACAGCAACTCCGATAGCATGATGATTCAGCATTTTTGAATGACAACAGACATACCAATAATACTTCCCATCTCTATAAACACATTGGCTGGCCCAAGCCTGACCATCACTCCATTTAAAATCCGTATAACGCAATGGAGAACCATGATCCGTCCAATTAACCATATCAGTAGAAGAATAAACCTTCCAGTCATTCATTACATAATACTTAGAATTGTCTTCATCATGATCTGCATATAAATAAACAGTACCATTATGCACCATTGGAGCAGGGTCTGCCGTATAACAAGTTTGTATAATGGGATTTTGCGCCATTATACAAACGCTACATAGATTCATAAACAATCCAATTGTAACGCATCTGATCTCTTTATTCATGGTATTAGCTATTTAAAATATTTATAATAGTCATTAAAAATATATCTACTTTTGCAAAAGTACAATACTTGTTCTTGAATCGACAGAAAGAATGTTACATAAATTATATACCATGTTGCATATTTCATTGACTAATAGCTCATCATTAGTAACTAATCAAAATAATCTTATTATTATTGAACAGACGGACCAACATAAGTTGTCTTTAGTCCACCCCAATCTATGACAACACGTTCTATAATAACACCCGGATCTCCATAGACTAATGAGAATATATGTTTAGGAGTCTTTATAATGGAGAATGTTGCCTTAAAAACAGCCCCATTTTTAATGACTTGATTTTTCCATAACGGAGTCCATTCTTTTGCTGTAGTTTGCGTAACTTGAACAGGAGCGCCATCCACAGAGATTCCATAACAAGTTCCCTTTCCATCATAAAGAGGGAAAAATGGCAAGGCATAAACGTATACCGTTACCTTATCAGCATCAACACCTGAAAATGTATAATCAATTCGTGGAGCATTCGGCTTTTTCGGGTCAACAGGTGTTTCTTCGCTTTTACCTAGCTGAATAGCATTCCAATCATATCCAAGGCCTTCTACTACATTAATAGTGCGGTCTTGAGTAGTAAATTTATTGACATATTTCTTTAAATTGATAACCGTGCAATCTATCAACTTATTCTTTGCCTTTTCAGGTACAAGATTATATGGATGCAAGCCAGAACTCTCCATCCTGACTACATTCGGCATTTCTTGATATTTAGCACAGAATCCGGAAGGAAGAGCCATCATTCCCTTCCATTTCCCGTTTAACATATTATTATAGTGAGCTGACAGATTATTCAAACTATCATATGCGGCTTGAGCTTCACTAGCAGCCCAATTAGTTGAAATATTATTTTTCTTAGCCAACTCATGATTTAATTGAGCCATCAAAAATTTACGATTCATTTGATAAGAGCCCATAATCGAATATGCAATCATTTCATAGAATGCCGGACGATAGCTTTCCGGCAATATTTTCATTATTTGATTAGCCTTATTTGAAATGCGGCAATAATCTGTTAAACGCTGCTGAGCATCATTATAGTTCTCAAAAGAAAAATCAGTATCTTTCAATTTCACATTCTCGTCACTGTCCCATTCATATTCCCAACCCATAAATTCAGGTTTTCTACTCCATGCCAAACGATAATAAGTATCAAGCAAGTCTTGAAAATCTTTTTCATATTTCATACCGAAAATAGAAGAAAGATAGTTGCTTTGCATCTTATTGATGTTTGACATATTATATTTATTAATATCCCAAGCCATAGAAAAAAATGTTTGAATGCCTAATTCTGCTGGTTTGATATCACCTACATTCAACAGCCAATAACGATCAGCGCCTGTTACATACGCTTTATGTAATTCTTCGTACATTAAAACAGGAGGAGTGGTATTAAGCCATAAATAATCATGAGGCACTCCCAAATAAGATAAATGATAATAAACACCGGCACGACCACTACGTTTTTGTTCTTCCGGATTACTCAAGCGCTTTATATATCCGTAATTATCATCTGGCCAAACCAAAGTTGCATCTTCAGGAACTTTTAATCCTAATTCATAGACATCAAGTACCTCTTTATAGGGAACAAAAATTTGAGGTATTTCGTTAGCCGGTTTATCAAGGTATTTTTGAAGAATATTCCGTTGATCAAACATTACTTGAGTTAAAACTTTAACCTTTTCTTCATTAGAAAGTCCGCCTCTCATTCCTTCATCATGTACGCCACGCATAGCGATAGTGTAGATATTTTCATAAGGAGATGCTTCTTTAACACGGTTATCCATCTTTTTCAAGATAGTCTTCCGGTTTGTCTTATAATCCCATTCGCCATCACGTTTGCTATCCCATTCTGATTTGGCAGCATTGTTAAATAGCAATGGTTCACAGTGAGAAGTAGTAATAATGATGCCATATTGATCTGCTACCACTTTACTCTCCGGATGAGAATAAAAAGCACCCGTGCAGCTGTGCATGGCCGGAGCAAGCATGTTTCCTTTTAAACGAAGAATCAATTCACAAACGCGAGCGTACGTTTTTGGTCCGATATCCCCTAATTTTTTTTCATAATTAGAGGTTGACCAAGGCTTTAATCCCCAATCCTCATCGTTAATAAAAATACCACGATAACGGACAGATGGAGTTTTAGACGTAACATTGGAGGTAACATATACTCGTGCATGTTTTTTTATCGGAACATCAGCCCACCAGGACCATGGACTTACACCAATTGCCTCACTGATTGAAAGAGCACCATAAGCTGTACCTCTACGATCACTGCCTACAATTATTAAAGCCTGCTGAACGCCTTTAAAGGGGTTGTTGATCCGTTGAATTTTAAATTGTTCCCAGCCACCTTTAATATCAGAGATATTCAACTTGCCATTATTCACTAATTGATCAATAAGTTTATTATGTCCCAACGTACCCAATAAAATAATCCTACCTTTGAGATTACTGATATGGTTACTGACAATCGGTTTAATTCCTGTGGCGGATTCAATATCCACAGCAAACAATGATGCCGTTTTTTTTACAACAAAAAAATCACTTTCATCATCAATAATAGAACAATTAGTCAGAGAGAAACCTCCCTTTACAGGTTGAATTGATATATGAACATTTTCCTCAGCTTTTATTGACACGGGAAAAATTATCGAACAGAATGCTAACGTCACTAAAAAGCGGCTCATTTCAAATAATATTTGTCTCATAATCTTCAATACTTATTTCTTCTCCGGTTCAATAATCCTATATTTCCCACTCAGATGCATGAATGCAAATAGTCTTAACAACCCGTCATAATAGGCATCAAAATAGCCATCTGCATAAGGAACATGCTTTGAGTTCCATAAACGTTCCACAAATTCACGACTTTTATTATGAGTGCAAACCAAAGAAACCGCCGCAGAAGTGGCGACCAAGCCTAAAGAGTGAAGTAGCGCTTTATGGTCATCGCCAGCCTTCATTATTTCCTTGACTTGCGTACCATCCACATTGTATTGATCAACAAAAGAATCAATGCCCTTTGAATAAAGAAAATCTTGAATTTTGTTACCATAACTTTGCTGCCATTCCTTGTCAGCACATGACCATGAATAATCTAAAGCAATATTCATCGGAACACGCCAAGAATCGAATCGAAAAGCATCGCCAATGCCTCTTCCCCTAAATTTCAATGGAGATCCGTCAAAATTGCTATAATCAGGATTTAATCCTGTTACAGGATTAATTACATGATGAAGATATTTACGACAAATCTTTTCACATTCTTTCCAATAATCCGAACGTCCGTCGTTTGCCCAACGTGCCC
Organism: Bacteroidales bacterium UBA1794; assembly: GCA_002315435.1. Classification (GTDB taxonomy): domain Bacteria; phylum Bacteroidota; class Bacteroidia; order Bacteroidales; family Bacteroidaceae; genus DCFW01. The sequence continues at coordinate 8,249 of DCFW01000021.1, read as the reverse complement.
ATACTTCATAAAACGAAGGAATGTTATAGGATGGATCGGTGAACTTGCTTCCGAAACCATTGGGAACAAAAGATATAATTTTGAATTTTGGATTAATGAGAGGTGTAACTCCGTTCTCATTGTTCTTTTCCATTGAGCTGTTTAGTATGTATTGTGCCTCTGCAAGATAATTGATACCCAAATTGTTCCCCCACCTATTTGATGCAAAAATCAATGAAGTGATAAAATAAAGTTCTCCATCTGATGCCGGAACTTCTGCCTTATGTGTTCCATCAGTTTTGCAGCTCCATGCAAAATATCCTTTTGAAGGACTCTCTTTAAGTTGCATGTATTTTTTGCTCCATCGCCATAGACGGTCAAATATGTCTTTTTTATTGAATTGCACGGCAATCATCATGCCATAAGACATACCTTCAGTGCGCACATCATGATTCTTTATATCAGAAATGTATGCCAATGAATCGCCCACTTTAAAATAGACTTTGTTAGGCCCTTCAAACACGCCCTGAAATACTTCGTTTAACTTTGCATCAATAGCTTGTTGTGAATATCCCATTTCTGCAAATAAATTCCGGTACTTACCTGTTTCAAAAGCTCCTCTCTGCCATGGTTGCATGGGAACAGATGCTTTGATCGGTAAGATTATCAAACAAAGAATGCTTAGGCATTTTGCTATTCTAATTTTCAAGAGCTTTAATTTTAATGTATCAAATTGTGTTGACATTGATTTTGTTCATCATTAATTATATCAAACTGGCATTACTTAAATAATCGTGGAGCAAATAAATATAAATCATTCCTCCACACAGGCCATGTATGACCTCCTTTTTGGCTATCATAAAATTCATATTTAATACCTATTCCATCAAATTTATTTCTCATAATCTGACAATTATTAAAAGCAATATCCTCTTTTCCACCAATGGATATCCAAAAAAGCTTCATATTTTTATTGAATGTTGCTTTATTGGCCTTTAGATAAGCATAACTAGCCTCAGCTTCATCTCCATTACCAAAGAATGAGTTTTTTTGAGAAAACCATCCTGAACTGAAAACGCCTAAATAATGGAAAAAATCATTATGCGGAATACCCACATACAATGTAAAGATACCTCCCATCGAAAGCCCGGACAAAGCCCGTTTATCCGGAGATGCATCAACTCTATAATTTGATTCGACAAAAGGAACTACGTTCTTCATTATTTCTTTCTCAATACCGGCATATCCTCCTACATTCGCATCAAAACTGACCGCAAGCATCGGTAAAGCTTTACCGGCGGCTATCAAATTATCTAAAATAATATCCATTCGACCTTGTTGTACCCATCCGCGGGCATCCTCACCTCCTCCATGCATTATATAAAGAACAGGATATTTTTTTGAGACATTTTTATCATATCCGGCAGGAGTGTAAATATACATTTTACGCCAAGAATTAGTTGTTGTTGAAAAGTAATACTTGGTACGGACATCACCATGAGGAACATTGGCCACTTCATACTGATTTTCACCTTTAGAATAAGGAATTTCGATACAGCTCATCATTCTGCTACATCCGTAAAATGATTCGCTTGCAGGATCGGCAACCGAGACGCCATCAATAATAAGACTATAATAATGAATTCCAGATCCTTGAGGTTCTGTAACAACCCTCCATTCTCCATCATTATCCTTCGTCATATCATACTGTTTACCAAGATCAACTTGGACTTTTAGCGCATTTGGGGCTTTTACATGAAACTCCACTCTATTATCCGGCAAAATAGCAGGATATTTACCTTTTGAGACATTTGTTTCAGCTGGAACTTGTGCCGACATCGCCTCACAAAAAACTGTACATAATAAAAATAAAAGATATCTCATCATAGTATTACAATTTTAAAAAATTATTATAAATATTATTTCTCAAATTTCAACCAATCTATTTCAACGCCATCTCCATTTTTCATGAGGATGTACAAATTATGAACTCCTGCCTTACATATACTTACAGGTGACTTAATTTCACTCCAATTACTCCCCGAAAGGACATTTACTTCAGCAATAATCGGCCCCTTCAAACTATCCAAAAGAATTTGAATAGTACCTCCCCGCTTTGATGAAGCTCGTATATCTACACTTTGAGGGCAATTGTTTGCAAAATCTACACTATTGTATTGCACCCAAGCGTTTTTTCTTTTAAATATTACTTTCCATCCTTCAAGCTTATTACTATTATCGATAAAATCTATGAATACTCCAAACTTACTTAATTTACTATATCTATCTATCTGAATCTTTTGTAAAGCATCAGACAGGCCAACTCCTCTCAAAGTCGGAATAACTTTCCGGATTGTGCCATCATTATTAAAAAACAAACTATCAATCCTTACAGATCTATTTTTATCAAACTCTGATAAATCATTGTTATGATAAAATAAATACCACTGACCCTTATATTTAATAATGGAATGGTGGTTCGTCCAACAGGTAGCTGATTGATCCATTATCACACCCTTATATTCAAACGGGCCTATAGGATTATCACTAATCGAATAAGCAAGTGACTCTCGCTTATGCAGGACGAAAGGATAAGTAAGATAATAAATACCATTCCTCTCAAATAAATAAGGCCCTTCTTTAAATCCTTCCGGCAATTCTTTAATTGCTCTAGGTTCTGAAGCCAGATCTAACATATTCGGTTTTAACTTAGCTACAAATATGTTACCGGCAGCCCAATACAAATAGGCTTGCCCGTCTTTATCAATAAACGGATTTGGGTCAATGCCTTTGACACCCTTAATCGGTTTTTCTTGAGGAACAAACGGACCATAAGGCTTATCTGCCACAGCTACGCCAACAGTATTAAACGAATCTTTTGAAATTGCAGGAAAGTACAAATAATATTTACCATCTTTGAACATACAATCGGGAGCCCACATGCTATACGACTTCGCATTAACCCAATCAACTCTATTTTGGCTTAAGATAATACCATGATCTGTCCAGTCAACAAGATTACTTGATGAAAAAACATGATAATCAGCCATACAAAACCAATCCTTACGAGGATAATCGCTTGGAGCCAATATATCATGAGAAGGATAGACATAGACTTTCCCCTCAAAAACTCTGGCAGAAGGATCTGCAGAAAATTGATCTCTGATAATTGGGTTTTGAGCAAGCAAATTATTTACCTGTACAAATAATAGCCCGAGTAGAAATAGTATACATTTTCTTCTTTTCATTTCAAAAACATTAATTTATTGCACAACGTTCTACCATATAGTCCTCTCCCGATTGAGTCTCAACATCGTATTCATACGTATGATAAAGAATCGGGGACTGTGGATTCAGCCCTATTGCTTTTAATGGCGTTTTGATCTCCGCAGAAGCATAAAAAAGATTTGGGCAACTGCCACTTGCTTTCTTTAATCCTTTTCCTTGAAGCGGGACATACGAACGAATGCGCAACACTCCTCCGATACGGGAATGAATCACGGCTTTAGTTAGTTGAGCTCCATCCCATTCCATATCAACAACAAATCCCCCACGCGCAACAAGCCCTTTTACGCTACCGCTTCTCCATGCATCAGGTAATGCCGGTAATAATTGTACAGCTCCATCATGACTTTGCAACAACATCTCTGCGACTCCTGCCGTATATCCGAAATTACAATCAATTTGAAAAGGAGGATGAGCCGTAAACAAATTAGGATATGTTCTACCTTCGGGATAATTTTTCTGTTCCCCATCATTAGGCAATATATGAAGTAGATCCTGTATAATCTTAAAAACATGGTTACCATCCAACAAACGTGCCCATAAATTTAGTTTCCAACTTAAACTCCACCCTGTAGCCATATCTCCACGTTGTATCAAAGTCGTCTTAGCAGCTTGAAACAATTCAGGATTCAATTCAGGAGATATTTGATTGCTAGGGTATAATCCGTATAATTGTGAAACATGCCGATGATTATCATGAGGATCATCAGAATCTGTCAACCATTCTTGCAATTGATTATACTGTCCAATTTGCATTGGAGCCATTTTATTTAATAAATCAATCAACGAATCCTGATAAGTCTTACGCTCACCGATAATCCGAGAGGCTAATAATGTATTTTTGAGAGCATCAAAAGCAATTTGATTGTCCATTGTACAACCAGCTGTTATTGTTGAACCATTTCCTTTAGGACCATGTTCGGGCGACATTGACGGAACTGTTACCATCCATTTGTATTTCGGATGTTCCACCATATAATCCAAATAAAAATCAGCCGTGCCTTTCAATATCGGATAATATTTACTCAAGAAATTATTATCCCCTGTAAAAAGATAATGTTGCCATAAATGTTGGCTCAACCATGCTGCACCATTTGGCCACATCCCAAAATAAGCGGCATCAACAGGACCACATGCACGCCAGATGTCTGTATTATGATGAGCGACCCACCCTCTGGCACCATACAAAACTTTTGCAGTTTCACTTCCGGTTACAGACAAATCTTTGATCATATCAAATAATGGATCCGAGGCTTCACTTAAGTTTGTAACCTCAGCCGGCCAATAATTCATTTCAGCATTGATATTCAATGTGTATTTACTATCCCATGGGGCATATAACTCTTTATTCCATTTGCCTTGCAAATTTGCCGGCTGGCTACCCGGTTGTGAAGATGAAATTAATAAATAACGACCATACTGAAACAGCAAAGCGGCTAAAGACATATCTTTGCCTTCACCAAAATGTTCTACACGTGTGGGAGTTTCCATTTTTGAAGCATCGCTACTTTCAAGATTTAATACGACACGATCAAATTGCCTTTTATAATATGATATATGATTTTTCAGAGCTGTTGCATAAGGAATGCGAAGAGCTTTAGATAAAATAGAAGCAGCGCGTTTTGATTCATTTGCTGTAACATTATGATAATTAACAAAATTAGTAGCGGCAGATAAATAAATTACGGCATCCGTAGCATTACTAATAGTCATTTCCGTTTCGGTAAAATGAACCTTCCCATCCGTTTTTGCCTCTGTTTGACATTCAGCACGTAAAGCAGCCTGAATCCCATCCTGAGGCTCTCCGTTGCAATCTAATATAAGTTTGTTGCTTTTCGCATATACCTTTGATTTTAAAAGACAACCATACCTAATCGAGAAATTTAAAGCTTTTGGTTTACTAGCCTGCATATGCATAATAATTACTCCATCCGTCATTGATGCAAAGACCGTACGCGTAAATGTAACACCATCCACCACATATTTTGTTGTCGTCGTTGCATTCTCCAAATTCAAATCACGATAATAATCGGAAACTTGACCGTGCACGGGAAAATCAAGATACAAATTAGCTAATGGCAAGTAACGCATACCATTTTGCTTTGTCAGATAAGTTTCATTTATCAATTTTTCTGCTTCACTTGCTTTTCCTTGAAAAATCAAACTACGTATTTTAGGTAAAGCTACTCTCCCTTTGGGATTGTTATTAGTATACGGACCACCAGCCCAAAATGTCTCTTCATTAAATTGTATTTCTTCACAAGAAATACCTCCAAAGACCATAGCACCCAAATGTGAATTACCTATAGGCAACGCCTCCCACCAATTCGCAGCAGGCTTACTATACCACAATTTCAAGTCTTTAGCATAGACGGAACTGCACAACAAGAAAGACAATATAATTAAAGACTTCTTATACATTTTAACCTGATTTTATCTATTAAAAGCTCTTGTTACAAAAGAAAGGCACGTATACAAAGCAGAATGCCAATACTCCCAATCATGTGCCCCATCACGGACTCGAAATTGGCACGGGATTCCGGCATTACGCATAGCCTGATAAAACTCTATATTACGATCCAATAAAAAATCATCATCGCCGCAGTCTACAAACCAATCGACACTGCGTAACTGTTCTTTTATATCTTCATTCGCATCAGTCACATATTTTATACAATTATGATCTATAACAGATTTTGTAAGTATAGCCATCTTATCATCACTTCTTTGTGACGGTACAGCCTCATGTCCCGGTATAGACATTAAAGCGCTCATTGCATAAGCTGCACAAAACATCTCTGTGTGCCGTTCAGCATAACTTGTGGCGCCACCGCCTCCCATGGACAATCCAGCTATAGCTCTATGTTTTTTATCGCCGATCACTCTATATTTGCTCTCAATATATGGCACAAATTCCTTGTAGAAAAAGGTTTCATAATTCCATCCTGGCATATCAAAATACCCATTCCAATGACCGGCATTGATATTTCCTCCGGCATCAGGAGTTACAACAATCATCTCACATGCTTCACCACTCGCTATCAATCGATCCATTACATCTTTCAAATGACCTCGAACAGTCCAAACTTGATTTGTCTCATACATGCCATGCAAAAGATACAAAACAGGATACTTTTTGTTTTTATCTTGTCCAAAACTTTTAGGTAAAAACACATTATACAAACGATAAGTCTTCAGTGATTTACTATAAATTGAATCTGTTATAATTCTACTTTGAGCCATTGAAACTTGAGCAGAAGCAAAGGCATCCAGAAACAACATAAATGCTATTAATATTTTTTTCATGTCCTGTTATTTATTTTCTACACTTCCAATAATATCACTTTAAAAATTAAATATAATCATGCAAACCTTTAGCAGTAAAGCATACTGCATCAAGATCTGCCCAAATGTATCTCAAACTCGTCTCCAATATATTATTGATTACCATTTGCCAGCAGCAACGATAAATATTGCTGTCGAGGCAAACAGTATATCTATTGAAAACTAACCATGTTATCTATTGCATCAAAGGTCTTCAATATTTTAGTCTTTAAGCAAGAAAAAAATTACATATTAATTCGCGCATGTCACATTTTAATGATAAATGTAACATATTATTTTTAAAATGTTACATTTAAAGAAAAACACGATTTATTGAAAACAATTTAAACAAAATCATCAAGAACGAATAGACAACATACAATTTATTCTTACCACTTTGTACTTATTTCCTGCCATTTGATGCACTCTAGGTATCTCCACAATGCCTTGATAAATTGGTTGACCGTTGACCCGCGCATCGCAGGCGGATTCGCTTTGCACAATTCATTATAAAGCTCAGCAGCAGAGAGTAACATTGCATTCTTCTCATTGGCTCTTGCCGAGCGGAAGATACAGCTGAATACATCCTGTTCCACGGATGTTTTGTTGTATGGGGCATTGTGTTGCATGATTTCCGCTTCTTCCTCTTCGGTATACCAATAACGTACGTTTTGCTTTAACTCGTGAAGCAACTGTGCATAGATCTGATTGTGATCAATAGGCGAGCAGTCTATTCTTCCTTCCGGTTCAATGCAGATGAATCGGCGGCTTCCCGTAGGATCCGTTAATAAATTCTTGCAGTTGGAAGTAGCTATGAGAGAAGCAGTTTACTCTAAGAGGAGAACTCATGAATTCTAAGCGGAAAACCATCCGGTTTCTGTATACATTCTATCGAAAATATTCCTCAAAACCATCTTTTTATATAGGTTAAACTTGTTTTCTACAACCGTAAAAAATGATTCTTACCTAGGTGGCAGGGCTGACGCATTACAATAAAGTCCAAAAACCAAGAGCGTAATAGTATTATATCCTTCTGATAGTAAGTAATTTATTTGGATTTAGTATGTAACAGTTTGTATCTTTGTTCCAAATTCACTAAACACAATTTGTCATAAAAATGGATATAATTAGCATAACTCAATACTTGCAGGATCCTCGTAGAGACCATAAAAAAGAACATTCTTTGGAATGTATCATATATATCACATTGGCGGCTGTAGTATCAGGAGCAGAAAGTTGGTATGAAGTAGAAGAATTCGGTAACATGAAGAAATCGTTCTTTTCTTCTCGTATAAAGAACTTCCGTGGAGTTCCTTCTCATGATACATTTAATCGAGTATTTTGTTTATTGGACCCCGTTCATTTAGAGCGTTGCTTTCGTGTATGGATTCAGGAAATCTGTGGTAAATATAAAGGAATTGTTCCGATTGATGGTAAAACAATTTGCGGTGCTACGAGAACTCGTGCAGATGGCAGCTTTGAGAAGCTTCATGTAGTAAGTGCCTGGGCTTCAGCTAACGGAATTACTTTAGGTCAGGAAAAAGCAAGTGAGAAGTCAAATGAAATTACAGCAATTCCCGCTTTAATCAAAGCTTTGGATTTAGAAGGATGCACGATAACGATAGATGCAATGGGGTGTCAAAAAGAAATAGTGGAGCGCA
>DCFW01000025.1 GCA_002315435.1 Bacteroidales bacterium UBA1794 | reverse complement strand
CTGCAGTGGCTTTAACTCGCAGAGAGACCAAACTAGCTCGTAAATACTTGCTTCGCTGGCAAACAGATCCTAGAGCTTACAACAACATGGGGCTTCTTTACTTGTTGGAAGGTAACAAAGACAAAGCTGAGGTTTACTTGCAAATGGCTCAGGCAGCCGGTGTGGAGCCGGCAAGTGTCGTGTTGAAATACTTGAGAGAGGAAAAGAGGTAAGGAATAAAATGTGCTTACGAATCAAATAGATAATAGAAATATAATAAAGAAAAAACGTATGAGAATCAGTAAGTTATTTGTAGCAGGTATTCTGTCAATCGGTTTATTGGCATCCTGCAAGAACAGCGAAGAAGTACCTCCGGGTAGCCCTGCGGTATTCAGTATCAGTTTAAAAGGAAGTCCGTTGTCGCGTACGTCGGCAGATGTAACGGGTGACGAAGCCAACATCAATCGTATAACGGTGGGTTTGTTCGATGCCGGCGGCAATAAAGTGACCATTACCGACTTGTCGAGCGGTGATGCCAATTTTACAGGAGGAGTGGCTAAAGTGACGGGTACCACTCAGGTTACTCAGGCAATCATAGCAGCCAATGCGCCAGCCGGTGCATTTAGCGCAGTGAACCAAATAAGCGATTTCAGAAGTGTGGCAGCCAATTTGGATTTGACGGCAACACCAACAGCCAGCGGTACAGCCGGTGCCAAACAATATAACACAGCTTTACCAATGGTTGGCGAAGGTGGTGTGACAATAACCGGTACAAACGGTTCCGGAACGGTGCATTTGACTCGTTTGGTTTCAAAGATTGTGTTGTCTTCGGTGAAAACAGCCTTTTCTCCAACGGGCGCTTACCCAAATGCCACCTTCACCATGACCGAGGTATTTATGTATCACGTCCCTTCAGTCGCTCAATTCAATGTTACTACTCCCAATGTGAGCGGTAATTTGGTACAGGGACAAACAGGTGTGGGTTCTCCCAAGGCTTATTTAAGCTCGGGTACAGTGAGCCAAGCCATAACGACTACAGATTATACTCCCAATTATACATTCTTTACGTTCCCGAATGTTGATCAATCAAACCGCACGGAGCTGATCATTGGGGGAACTTTTGTGAAAGATCCCAATGGAAGCACCATTGACAAAACTCCAGTACAGGTTTATTATCCGATCATCATTAACCATGCAACAGCCAATACCGTATTTTCGGGATCATCCACAACTCCTGCCGGTACGGATGGCGCAATCGGTGCGAATCAATCATACACCTTGGCAGCTGTGATCACTTCTAAAGGCGTGATTGACGTATCGGGTACGATTGATCAAGCTGCTGTTTCTCTAACCGTAGATGTAAGTGACTGGGTTGTAAAATTGACCCAAACCAACACATTCTAATCAAATAAAATGAGATACCCGAAACTCCTTCTAAATCCGTTACTGTCGATAACATTGCTATTGTTGTTGACCGCGTCGTGCATAGACGAGAGCCATATCGGTTGTGTGCAGTATGCTATTGCCACACAGCTGGTTGACACGAAGGGTAATCCAATGGGTGAATCGGTGTCGGAGCCTACTTTGGCGTATCTCTTTTTGAATGACAAGTTTGATCATGTGGTCACTTCCGAGTCGGACGGCCGCTACCTGATTAGCTTTGATGAAAACAGCAAGGCATCGTTGGTGGTGTTTGGGAATATGAACACCGACAGCTTCCGGATATGTACGCCCAATGTGGGTGACGACATCAGCGAAACCTCGGTGAATCTGATTCCAAAGACTCGTGTATCGGAGTTGCAGGATATCTATACGGCACATCTCTACTACGGTCGTTATGATTATACGGCGGATTCGGCCGGTTCGACAAAAGTGGTGCTGCTTCCGTTGCTCGACCGACAGGTGAAACTGCATGTGGTGGTGCAAGGGTTGCGCGAAACTTATGGCGAGGGTGATTACAAAATCGTGTTGGAGGGGCTTCACAATGCAGTGGCTTTTGACGGCACAGTCATAGGGGACTCAGTGAGCTATCACCCCACGGCTTCTTTTGCAAACAACGGCGATTTGGTAAGTGAAACCTTGCGTACGCTTCCTACTAAAACGGGCGAAGCGGTGATGCTTTCGATCTATAAGGGTGACTCGGAGCTTTGGCATTCGTCGTTGGATAGTGATGGAAAGCAGATCACATTGGCAGGAGGAGAGGACAAGGTTGTGGTGATCAATGTGGCTCGTCGTGAGTTTAGCATGGTGGTAGAGCCTTGGAGTGATTATTTGAACCAAAATACCTCCTTTTGAAAATAGACATGTGTAAAAAAATATAAACCGCATGAGAGTTGATCTCATACATTGATTCCAGTATTGTTATCCGTCCGGCTTCTTTGTGGGTGCCGACCTCCTTTGGAGCCGGGGGTAACAATCAATCAAAACAAGGAAATGTTTATAATTGCTTATAGAACTATTGTAAAAATGTATTTGCACAATAGTGAATTTTTGTCAATCCTCCGCAGCGATGCGGGGAATTGATTTTATAAAAATAAAATATAAAATTGAAATATATAAAAGTCAGAAACGGGAAAAGTAAAATAGTTTTATGAATTTTAGAGACAAAAAATATAAAAGACATTTATTGTGCAAGGCATTGTCGCTGCTTGTGGCAGGCATCTTGATATTGCTTCAACTCTCGTGCACGAGTGACGTCACGTCGATGATCAAGGACGACACAGCGATCATACACGTGACGTTTGGTATAGACAAGACTACCCGTGCTCTTTCTACAAACGAAAGTGCGGTGAATGACATCACGGTACTGGTGTTCAACGGCAACAGCAGTAGCAGTGATTTGATTGGTAGCAACTACAAGTCCTTTACGGGTGCCGGACCTTACTCCGTGGATGTAACTGCCCGTACGGGGAATAGCACAATCTATGCTATAGCCAATACGGGTAGCAACAGTTATTTTAAAGGCGTAGCTACCATAGGAGATTTTAAGAAAAAGTTTGACTTGTTGTCTTCGGGTGATGACCTGACGAGCAAGAGTGCAGTGTTGATGTTCGGTCAAACGACCTGCACTATTACTGCCGGTGTCACGATTCCCGAATTTAAATTGACGCGTCTTTGCACAAAACTAACCTTCAATATAACGCCTTCTAACGGCATTACAGTTACAGGCTACAAGCTGCGTAGCGTTCCGACAAGTAGCTATATCAACGATGACCAATCGCAAACGCCGTCATATAACCCTGCTAACAATTGGGTTGATTGTACTGCCGTGTCAATAGGCATTCCTGTGGCTGGTGCCGCCGTTCCAGCATTTACCTACTATATATATGAGAACTTGGTAGGCACAAGTTCTACAAGTGTCGATGAGAAATCCCGAATGAATGCCCCCAGTCATGCCACTTATTTGGAGGTGTATGCCAGCACATCGGTATCTCATTCCACCTATCGGATTTATTTGGGCGGTATGAATACGACGGATTATACGAACTTCAATATTCAGCGGAACAATTCATACGTATATAATGTCAATATCACCGGTCCTGGACAGAATGATGCTCGCGTGACGTATGTAGTGGATCAAGCCCCGGTAGTGGGTAACTATTATTATAGTGACGGATCATGGGGAAGCAGTGCTACTCCAACCGGTAAAACAGTGATAGGTGTTATCTTTTCCATAACCACGAGCAGTAAGGACCAGAGCCATGGTTGGACGCACGGATATGCAATGGCCTTAACCAATGCGGCATCAGCCGTGACCTGGTCACCAAATACATCCGCATTGGAATTTCCTTCATCTCAGGTTACTTCTCTCATAGGCTATGAGACAGAAATGGATGGATACACTCATTGCCAAACGATAAAGACAAAAGCCGGTTCCAACCTATCCAGCAATTATCCGGCAATCTATTATGCAATGAATTATAGTACTTATACAGTACCGTCTGGTACAAGCGGATGGTATTTACCAAGTAGCGGTCAATGGTATCAAATTATTACAAATCTGGGTGGAATCTCAACGGGAACAACACCAACATCCACTACAGATAGCGGATCAGGTCTTGCATATTGGTATTATTCGGGAGGGGCCTCGACAGCCTCAAGCGGAATAAATTCATACTTAAGTAAAGTGGTTAGTGGGAGCAATCTTATTGATTGGACTTATAGCAGTAGCGATTGGACAACAGGTCGATGGTACTGGTGCAGTAGTGAGGGGAGTGGTTCCTACGCTTGCAACGTGGCCTTCAACAACGATGGTGGTCTCTATCTGGGTTTCGCAGCTAAGACTTACACGTATAGCAATGGTAGGGTGCGTTCAGTGGTCGCATTTTAGCTATTTATCTATTTAGAATTGAATTTTTTGATGAAAAAAGTAATAAAAATACCCCCGCGTAAGCGAGTCGAAATAAAATAAAGAAATGGCATTATCAGGAGACTTGGAAACAATATAATGAAAAAGGAAAACTAAGAAATGAAAATAATAAACAGAGCACAGAGGCAATGAATTTTTTATTGATGAGAATCCGGTCGGCTAAGGCTTGGCGGAGAAAGCTGGTTTTTAAAAAAAAGGTTCTCGGCAGGTTGCCATCAGAGTACGGCGACTTGTAATGCCAACACGGATAACATTACAGGAAGAAAATAGTATTAATGAATATAACGAGTAATTATAAATCAACGAGCTTATGGCAAAATTGAATAATCAGACCTTTAAAGAACAAGAGCTGATCAACAAACAGGAGGAGAGTGGAAATGAAGTGTTATGTCTAATGAAAATAGGCTACTTCTTTCATGCATACAATGCAGGTGCTTACGCTTTGGCACGAGTAATGAATTATCGCGTGATGCGGAAAGTACGGAGAAGCGGATTGGAAATTCTGACGGCAGGTTTCCCTGCAGACAATTTGGAATTGGTGATAGATAGTATCACGGCTGCCGGTGGACGCATCTTGTCGCAAACGGATGATTGGATAGAATTCACCGGATTAGATTGCACTTCGGAAGGAATAGAGGTGGAGGAACAAGAAAAGAGGCAGAAAGCTCCGAAGGTGGCGGCAGAATCTCCTCAAGAGACGGATTTGGCAAAGATTATCCGCTCGTATGATCTGCTGCATTCGGCTCCACTGGATGCCATGCTTTTTATAGCTAAATTACAAGCGTTAGTGAGCGAATGAAAAACAAACTTACGCTTATGAATAAGATATAGCACAAAAGCAAATTAAATGTTGCCTGTAAATTGCACTGTACCAAACCTCGGTGCTCTTTGCAGGCATTTTTGTGCTCAAATAAAATAGTAAGAAAAACATCAATAATAAACAAAACTAAAAGAAATGACTTTCAAGACAAAAACACACTGTGCCGAGATAGATAGCGATATTAATAGTAGATTCATAGCCATTACCAAAGAATATTTTGCACCGAATGATTTAAGTGCCATAAAGATTGTGGTGACTGCCGACGAAATGTTGCATGCTTATGTAAGCAATTACGATTTGTATAATTTTGACTTGTTCTGGAACGAAAAGATAAAGGAAAATTATTCAAGTGAAGAGCAGTGTGTGATGCTACACTACATTCTGATTCATGCTACACAAAATATAGAAATGAGGGTGCTGATGGGTTGCTACAATCACATAAAAAGTTACTTGAAAAACAAAGAAATGCATCCGGCTTTTATACAAATGATTACCAATCATATTGTGCGTATTCCTTCGCACATCGGTTATGCTGAGTTCAAAGCCTGGATTCAGTCAAGGAGTGCCATTTTCAAAAAGAGTAACTTACTAAAGGCTTGCGTCTATCATAAGAAGTTTCTACGATTTTTGCGCAGTCGGTTGGTCAGGAAAGATATCAAGGCATCAATAGAATGTGTAAGCACTCCAATAGAAACAATAAACGTGGTGGATAGAGAAAAGCCGTTGCAAATAGATCTCAAGCGACGTGCAGACGGCAGAGTAATCAATGGCGCATTCTCCGTATTGTTTACGATGGTAAGGCTCTATTATAAATATTTCATTCGCAAAACAGACGATGAAGGAAATATCATACTCACAGAGAAAAGCTTTTTCTCTCAAATCGGCATCGCCTTTTCCGTAGATATGGCGAATTTCTACCACGGCTCATCACGTGAGCTGAAAAAGAAGAAATGGAAAGAACTGGTAGAACAACTGGATTATTGTGTAACTTAATCGCTTGAATGAAAAAGCGTTCTTGAAAAAGATATGGCAAACACGGAACCGCAGAACGCACAAAGTTTGATGAGGAAGCTTCTACTTTCTATACAAGCCGAATACTGCCGGATGCTCGAAAAAACCGAGTGTAGCCACATTTTATAGAATCGTAAACGCTTTGTGATTAACGGTGAATCTTACGCCGGCAATGTAAAGAGTAGAAATTAAAAACCATTCAAAGTAATCCTCTCCGGCAACAAAGCCAAGGAGGATTTTTTTATTACTTCTTGGTGAACCGGACTGGTCGTTCTTTTCTTTATAGTCACATTCTGGTTTGCAATTCGCGAATTGTAAATCAGACTTTCTCATTACACTTGGGAACAACTATGTAGCCAAAAATAATTACTTAACCAATCATGCATATACTCTGATATATATTTTCGATTTCAATCGTTTGCAGAGAACGAGCCTTGCAAAAGACTTATCCAAAGGCTTAATGGTTAACGTGTGTTATATTTTGTGTACACTAGGGGGCTAGTGTACACAAAATATCTATACTATTGCAGCGCTTTTGGGAAAGTCCCGAAGGTGCTGTTCTCTTTTGTAAATCCCGGGAGCAAAAGCGGTAGCTGTTTTTATATAATGATTAAGTGAAAAAGAAAAATGGAAACAGATAATAGTAAAGAGGCTGTCAATAGAGAAATAACCGAGTTGCGATGTTCTTCCTTTCATGGCCCGATTAGTAATGTGAAACCTTACGGCACGGAGGCTTTTTATGAACTGTATGAGCGAACTAAAAGTAATAAATACAAGGAGCAAATAGAGGCGATGCGTGCAGAGCCGGATCCCAAGAAGCAGTCGGCCATGAAATCAAAGCTTGATTATTTCACACCCTCGGTGATTTGCACGGAACGTAAAAGTAGTTGCATCACCGATTTTAGTGGAGTGATCTGCGCTGATTTGGATGGCAAGGATAATCCGGGTAAGACTCCTCAACAAATGCGTGTGACGGTATTGAATGATCCGCTGTTACATTCGTTTATGGCGATTGTAAGTTCTTTAGGCAAAGGATTGAAAGTAATGTTTCGCTATGATCCGAAGGTTGCCACGGTGGAAGATTATTCTCACGCGATCATGCAGTATTTAGCTGATGTGTGCCATTTGAAAGCGGACAGAGCGTGCTGTGACCCTACACGTGCTTGTTTTGTATCTTATGATCCGCAGGCTTATTTTTCGACAACCGGACTGATGTGCGGAGTGGATGTAAATATATGGCTGGCTCGTTATAAGCAGTTTAAAGGAACGCCGGAGACTATTCCTGCAAATGCCTCCTTTAAGTATTCACCGTCGAATGTTTCTTCCTTGAATGTTCCATCTTCAAGTGAAATATTACCAAATGATCCATCAGCAACCAATTCATCGAAAGCAGATTCATTGGAAAATGAGCTTGCCTTTCAAGCTGATTCCCCTGAGGATCATTGTATGGATGAACAAACATCGCTTGCCCATGTGCAAGTGGTGGCAGGTCGTATAAACAAGGACATAGCACCTAACTATGAAGATTTCTTGCGCTTAGGCTTTTCATTAGCGACCTTAGGCGAAGCAGGAAGGTCTATCTTTGAACATTGTTGCTCGTATTACAAGGGAGAGCAGACTCGTGATCTGAACAAATTTTTCACGGACTGCCTGCACAAAAAGCGGGATGACATTAAGATCGCTACTTTCTTTGAACTTTGCAGGACAGCCGGAGTGGATATTTCTAATCCTTATCATACATTTCAAGAAGAGATAGATGTAGCTAATGAAATGAAAGGATTACCGATGTTTCCTGAATGGGTATTCGATCAGTTACCTCCATTGTTGACTCAAATCGTATCACATGTTGACACGGTGGCTGAAAAGAGCATGATGTTGATGACCTCGGTCACCACGATCAGTTCTTTACTGCCGAACTATTACATGCGTTATGGCAAGCATCGCATGGAAGCTAATTTGTCTTTCTTTGTGTTGGCTAAATCGGGCAGTGGAAAAGGGATGATGCGGTTTTGTGCCCGACTGGTGAAACCGGTACATGATAAGTTGATGGCTGAATCGGAAGAGGCACGAAATGAATATCGAAAACGAATGGAACTGAAGAAACAGGAGAAAAAAGGCAAATCAGCAAAAGGCGAAACTGAGAATGTCATGGAGCAGATGCCGCCATTGAAGGTATTCAATATTCCAGCGGATTCAAGTGCCTCGGCTTTCATACGCACATTTGCTGAAACACAACGTGGGATTATGTTTGAGACGGAAGGCGATACGTTGGCTAAGATCTTGCGATTGGATTTCGGCGGGTACTCTGACTTGTTGCGAAAGGCTGCGCATCATGAGCCGATCACATTCATGCGTGTTGGGTCGGATGACAAGGGTGAGGGCATTCATATTTATATCGATTATCCTTGTTTGTCTGTAGTACTGAGCGGAACTCCCAAGCAGTTGAAGAATTTGATGACGGATGCGGAGAATGGATTGTTCAGTCGCTTTGGTGTTTTGTATGTGACGACGAATCCCGAATGGGAGGATCAGTATGAGGATGATGAGGGTGAATCGTATGAAGAGTGCTTTGACCGATATGCCGATGACTTGTATGTGATCTACACTAAATTGGTATGCTTGGGCGAAAAGGGTGTGCAATTTAAATTGACGAAAGCACAACGAAAAGAGGTACGAAGCTTTTTCCGCAATAATTTGTTTCGTTACAACACACTTTATGATGGTGAGTATGACGGCACCATGCACCGTTTGGGTGTGATGCACGGTCGCATCTGTATGGTGCTTACCGCTTTGAGAGGGGAGAGCGTGGATCGTTTTGATGAACCGCTGGTGTGCTCGGATGAGGATGTAAAGCTTGCTCTGAAAATGATAAAGGTACTCAACCAGCATACGGATTTTGCCTATCGTAGCTTGTCGCCCGAAAAAGCTACAACGCTGATTCTAAAGAATATGCCTGTATCGTACAAGCTTTATCAAAGTCTGCCGGAGGAGTTCACTACCAATGATGCTGTGGAAGTGGGGCGCTCATTAAAGATGAGTCGCATGACGGTGTATAGATACATGCATAGATATGTAGATGGAAAAAATGGCGCAGGTTGCTTGATCAGGAAGATGGATCATGGTATGTACCGGAAAATTTAATGTGAGATATTCTGTTATGCATCGGATCTAATGGTGTAAAATCAACCAATTAATCTATAAGATCAATTGGTTGATTTTATTTTGAAAGGCATATAGGTTAGATGATATTGAGGTACATGATTTATTTGTTGTGATATATTATCCAACATTTCATATTGATGACGATGGATCGCTCTTTTTGATGTTTTGAAGTCTTTTATATCTTTACGTTCCATTGTTAATGGAAGTTCATACCATCCTCCTTTTGTAAATTGTCCACCGGATTCTTGCCAAAACGTATCGTAGTCAAAGTGAATATGATGCAAAAACTGAATGTGAATGGCATGCTTTCTTCTATATGCCTGAATGGAATCACTCGCACCATATAAAGCAACAAAAGCAAATTGCCTGATAAACTCTTGAATAGCATAAACCACTAGCGTTTTAGGTCGTAAACCATGTAGCAATTTTTGCGCTGCTTTAACCGAAGAAACAGAATCTTGTTTCTTATTTGATCCTTGTACGCATCCTATTCTACATATCCATTGCCCTGTTTCTATTTTTTCGAAAGAGAAAGCCCCAGATGAAATGGTACCTCCCAATTTTTCACAATCTAATATCATTACCAATTCACCTTCTTTTCTATACCTATAATTATATCCTATAGAGATGTGCGCATCTATTTCCTCCGTCAATTGTAAATGAGCAATTGGTAAAGAACTATCCTTTAGGAATGGCATAAACACGTCACTATGTTGTAAGACAAAATGATACGTATCTTTTATCACTTTTACTTTTTGCTTTTTATTCCATCGTGTTGACATATAAACTCTAAAAGGTTTAATATAAAGAGTAGGACGATATTTGAAAGCAAAGTTTAAATTACCGGATTCAATTAAATCAAACCATTTGTATGCGAAATAAGGACTGAAAAAAGCATGATATAAAATTTTCCATTGTTGTTTTCTTCTATATCTTTTGCTGTCGTCAGTATAAGCTATTTTTGCGAACCTCCATCCTTTAGTCAGTACAGAAAACAAAGAGCCATCTATTACCTTATTATGAGCACCTCTATTATTCCCAACTTTTTTCATAACTGAAATGTATAGTCTTTAATATATTAGCACAGCATTTCTCATTTGTACAAGATTTCGGCTCATTCAATTCATTGCACAAATGTATTAAATAAGAAATTTTGCCTAGGTTCTCACTCATTAAATTTTACTCATTACACATTGTTTTTTATAAATATCGCATGCGTAATCTATTGCTCTAGCTACTACAAATTACTTACTCTAAAGGTCTTGTGTGAGCTTTATCAACGTCTAACTGATGAGCGTGATTTATATATGTTGAGATATGTGGATGTGGAGGGATTTTTTAAAGTAAAAGCCGGGCATTCTGATTAATATCGAATGTCCGGCTTTTCGTAAATATCAAGTCTAGAACTTGATCTCTAAAGTTAGTTGATTTTATTTGATGTGGCTATTTCGATAGTAGCTTGATTTAAATTTGCCGCCTTTACGTGTAGAATAATTTTTCCGGGACGACCGTTCGGTCTGAGAATAACTAATGATTTACCCAAATATGTTTTTGGGGTAAGTGATCTGAAACTTTTCATATCGGTGGGTGAACTGTTGCCTGCGGCTGCTATTTCGCCATTACCGGAAACATTCAATTGTAGTTTGAGATCATTATCCGGAACTACATTCCCATCTTTGTCAACAAGGCTTATGCTTACATAGGATAAATCATTTGTGGATGAACTGATCTGTTTGCGATCGGCTACTAGTTTTATGGCAACTGGTCTTCCAGTAGTTTTGAGTGTTACATTTTCTTTTTCAACTCCATTCTCAACACCTACCGCTTTCAATTCTCCTGCAATGTAAGGTACTTGGAAAAAGGCTGCATCCTTTTTCTGAACTTCGTGAGATTCTACATCAGTCCAACTCAGCCATGATGCCAGGTTGTCTTTAAACTTATTGGTATATGTTCCTATTTTCTTTTCTTCCAAGAATTTACCATTAAGATAGAGTCTGACTGATGGATATTTTGTGATGACTTTCACTGTCATTGATTTTCCTTCTTGTCCATTCCAGTTCCAACTTTTCGATTCATCCGGCCACCCCCATATACTCACTTTTTCTACAAGTCCTGTTGGTATAGGCGCATGCACCAGCATTTCAATTTTACTTCTATTCCAAGCTATATTACGTAGCGCAGCTTGAGGTTTTTCGTTTCCACAAATATCGATATCGCCGCACCAACCGTTAAACCAAGGGTAGTTGGTAAACATTGGACTATTTTTTTCGTCCTTGGCTGCATATTGTGTATGTCCAATGCCTGATTCGCCCAGGTAATCCATAGCAGTCCACACAAAGTCACCAATTACATAAGGATTGTTTTCTACATACTCCCAAGTCAATGCTCTATCCATGGGCAGCGTTTCGGTGCTGAACATGATACGGGTAGGAAATTGTTTGTGGTCATTTTCATAATCCCGCCAGCAATAGTTATATCCGCAAACATCCAGGTTCTTGAATGCTTTTTCCGAATCTTTCCAAGTTAAACCTGCATCGTCCCAATAGAAATTAACGGCCATAGTAACCGGACGACTAATATCATAGCGATGAATAATTTCGCGCAAATGAGCAGCAATAGCTACACCTGATGAATCGGAGCGTTCTTTGATTTCATTGCCGATGCTCCACATAATAACTGAAGGGTGATTCCTGTCACGCAGAATTAAAGTTGATAAATCTCGTTCAGACCATTTATCGAAAAAGCGATGATAGTCTTCCGGGTTTTTCCCTTTTTGCCATTGGTCGAAGGCTTCATCTAACACCAACAGACCTTTTTGGTCGCAAGCATTCAAAAATTCTTCAGAAGGAGGATTGTGAGAGCAGCGTACTGCATTGAAGCCATCTCTTTTCAGCAGTTCAATTTTTCGGTCTTCGGCACGATCAATGGCAGCTGCACCTAAAAGACCGTTGTCATGATGAACACATCCTCCTTTTAGTTTAACAGTTTTTCCATTCAACAAGAAGCCTTTATCGGCGGAGAAGGAGAGTGTTCTTATACCCAAAGGAGTGGAAAGCACATCATTACCGGATTCAGATTTAACGGTTATTTTAGCCTGATACAAAGTCGGTGACTCTATTGACCAAAGTTGTGGGTTCAAGATTGTGATATCCTGGCTAATTGTTTGTTTACTTTCACCTGCAATTTTAATAACAGTTGTTTTCTCGACTACCTTTTTCCCGGATTTGTCTATAATTTGAATAGTGACTTCAGCTTTGCGTTCGCTATTTAATTCGTTAGAAATATCCGCTGCAACATTGATCTGGGCAGTTGAACCCAGAATCTTTTTAGTTTGGATAAATGTACCCCAAGTGTCGAGGTGAACCTTTGCCGTGGAGATTAACCAAACATCGCGATAGATACCTACGCCTGCATACCACCGACTGTTTTTCCCCATGTTTACTGTTTTCACAGCTATCGTATTGAGTTGTCCGGTAGGATGAAGGTATTTAGTTAAGTCACAGAAGAAAGAAGTATATCCATAGGGCTGATAATTGATTTTATGACCGTTCAGCCAAACTTCCGATTCCATATATACTCCTTCAAAATAGAGTTGCATCAATTTTCCTGCATCGGCTTTGGATACAATAAAGTTTTTACGGTACCAACCGATCCCTCCCTGAGTTTGACCGGTGGCAATGCCGCCTGTACTCTTTTCTTTAGAAAAGCCTAATTCAATGCTCCAATCGTGTGGCAAATTGACTGTTCGCCAATTTGCATCATTTAAGTTGGGCTGCATGGCATCCGTTTGATCGCCATAACTGAATTTCCAGTCGTTGTTGAAATTGAGTTTCCGTATTGATTCATTTTGTCCATAGATCGAACCAAAAACAGACAGAAACAAGATCATTAGAAACGTGTGTCTATTCATCATTTTCAGTGTATTATCATTTATTGAATAATTGTAATTTAGCAATTAAATCTTCAAACATCAGTCGAGTGTCAATTTGGGTATAAACCCGTATGTTTCTGCCTGAAGGATTGTTCTCATATAAACCTTTATCGTTAATCAAAGGCGATTTTCTCAGTACATAATAGCTTGATGACGGGTCGGCTTCGAAAGATGATTGAAGTGCTGTAAGTAGTACTAGCGGACTATCACCCAAAATGTAGGTTTCACCGATATAGTATTTCATTTGCACCGTCATTTTCATAACATTTTCTAATGCATTTGCCAGATATTTACCTGTTTCGCCTAATGGTTTAATTTTGCTGAGCAACTCGGCATACGAAAAGATTGCCTGGCGATATGTACTCCGTGGCACCTGCCAAATCATCATTTTTGATTTATTGAAAATTACTTGCCCTGCCAATAGATCAATACCTAGATTGTATTCCAGTTCAGAATGATTGGGGGGAATAATGCTTCCCGGATATTCAGGTCCTCCAATCCAAACCAAGGTGATTTTGTCGGCAATCTTCGGTTCTATCAGGTAGGCACTGGCTAAGTCGGTTAAACCGGCACCACATACCATGTAAAGCGGAGTTTTTATGTCTGTGCGCATAGCTTCTTTCACGATAGCCTGTGCTGCTGACGAAGCCTGTGGTTTATCAATGCTTTCGAGTCCGTAGTTTGACCCTTCAAGTACAGGAAATGCATTTTGAAGATTCATCACGTTCAGCACTTCTTCTACTTTCTTTTTCGCGTTGGTAGCTGTAACTTTTGAAGGATCAAAAGAATCACCCGGTTTCAAGTGGGAGCCGATAATGGCTCTTATATCAACAGACGGTGATAGAATTTGATGAACTAATTGGAATAGTCCGTCAGGATCTCCACCAAAATCATTATCTATGATGATACGAATACGTGGTTGTACCGTCTCTTTCGGGAACATAGTATCTCTGCTTTGCGCCATTATATTTCCTCCAAAAAGAAGGAAAATGCAAAGGCACAATATAATCTTTTTCATTGTTGGAAGCCACATTTCTGCTAACTTCCCTCTTTTAGAAGTCTCTTTTCTCTGCGCAGAATTTTGTTCTTTTATGAATAAATTTACAGCTAAACAAAGGTTTAATAAACGAATGAATAGGGCTAATTGTCTTTTGAAAGTGTTTACTATGAATTTCATAATTTGATATTTAGTTAACAATATTAGTAACAAAGATCAACTTTTATTATGCTTGGAGAATTGATATATGTCAAGAATACAAAGGAACTAAATTTTTATTGATTATTGTCAAATCTGATTCTGCTATAGAACATCAATTGGAATGTTGATGCTTAGGTTCGCCGGATGAGCTCACTACCAATGTTGGATCATGGTGTGTACAGGAAAAAATGCTCAAATCCATGTTTATTAGGACTTAAGCATTCTGTTGTGTACTCCCGCAGGGAATCAAACCCTGATATTAGGTACCGGAAACCTACATTCTATTCGTTGAACTACGGGAGCAAATCCTTATTTGAAAGGAGCACAAAAGTAACTCTTTTTTTATACACTGCAAAATATATTTGTGATATAATAAGGGGTTACTGAATTTTCATCGAATAGATAATGGGTACATAAATTGATACTGTTTAAAAACATTTTGCTAATAAAACTCAGTGCTTCTGTTGCAAATAATTCAAGAATTCGTATATTTGTCAGTAGAAAAACTATAAAAATATGAGTTACCTTATCACACCAACAAATTATGAACCGTTGCTTGATTTGAAGCAAACGGAATTAGGAATTAAACAGATTAAAGATTTTTTTCAGGCAAACCTTTCATCGGAATTGCGTCTGAGACGTGTGACCGCACCTCTTTTTGTATTAAAAGGAATGGGCATAAATGATGATCTTAATGGAGTGGAGCGTCCGGTGGCTTTCCCTATAAAGGATCTTGGTGATGCACAGGCTGAAGTGGTGCACTCTTTGGCGAAATGGAAACGATTGACTTTGGCTGAGTATCATATTGAATCGGGTTATGGTATATATACGGATATGAATGCAATTCGTGCTGATGAAGAGTTGGGCAATCTGCATTCGTTATATGTTGACCAATGGGATTGGGAGCGTGTGATCACGAAAGAGCAACGTACGATCGCTTTTTTGAAAGATATTGTGAAACGTATTTATGGAGCGATGAAGCGTACGGAGTATTTGGTGTATGAAATGTATCCGATTATTAGTCCTGTTTTGCCGGAAAATATATTTTTTATTCATTCGGAAGAGTTGTGCAGAATGTATCCGACTATGACTCCGAAAGAACGTGAAGATGCTATTTGTAAAGAATATGGAGCTGTATTCATTATGGGAATCGGTGGTAAATTGGGTGATGGTAAGGAGCATGATTCGCGTGCGCCGGATTATGATGATTATTCAACTCCCAACGAGGATGGATTCAATGGACTGAACGGAGATTTACTTGTTTGGGATGTGACATTGGGACGTGCTATTGAGCTTTCATCTATGGGGATACGTGTGGATAAGAAGGCTCTGCTAAAGCAACTTGAAGAAAGTGGTAAATTGGAGCGAGAGAAACTATATTTTCACAAAAAATTAATAGAAGGTAGTCTGCCGTTGAGCATTGGCGGCGGTATAGGGCAATCGCGTTTGTGCATGATGTATCTGCGTAAAGCCCACGTTGGTGAGATACAGGCAAGTATATGGCCGGATAATATGCGTGCCAAATGTGAAAAGCATAATATTCATTTGATTTAATTATGAACGTAGAGATTGAAGATAGTTGGAAACAACATTTACAAGAAGAGTTTGATAAGCCTTATTTTGTGGCTTTAACTAATTTCGTAAAGGCGGAGTATACTAAATATACTTGTTATCCTCCGGCTAAATTGGTATTTAATGCCTTTAATGCTTGTCCTTTTGACAAGGTGAAGGTGGTGCTGATAGGGCAAGATCCTTATCATGAACCAGGACAAGCTCAAGGGCTTTGTTTTTCGGTGAATGATGGAGTGCCTTTTCCTCCATCATTACAGAATATTTTTAAGGAAATTGAGAGCGATTTAGGAATTTCTGTTCCAAAGAGCGGTAGTTTACTGAGATGGGCAAATCAGGGTGTGATGCTGCTGAATGCTACACTGACAGTGCGTGCTCATCAAGCCGGATCTCACCAACGCCAGGGATGGGAGACTTTTACTGATGCCGCAATCCGTACGTTAAATGCTCAAAAAGAACATTTGGTGTTTCTGCTGTGGGGAAGTTATGCAATAAAGAAAGGGGATTTTATTGATCATCAAAAGCACTTGGTGCTAACTTCTGCTCACCCGTCGCCACTTTCGGCTTATCGGGGATTTTTCGGTAACAAGCATTTTAGCAAGGCAAATGCCTGGCTGGAGCAGCATGGTGAGGAACCTATTGTTTGGTAGATATAAAAAATGACCATCGTTAAAAGAAATGGTGGTCATTTTCATATATAATTTATCAATTATTGCTTGTTCATTGCTTGTCTGATATTTTCCCATTCATCACTGAATGCTGGCATGGATGGCAACAACATATCTGCACCGGCATCCCATAGAACTTGATCATCCATAGGACCGGTATTGACCGCTAGAGTAAATACTCCGGCAGCATGTCCTGCTTGTACACCGAGAGGTGCATTTTCCACAATGATAGCTTCGTTGGGTTGCAGATGTCCTTTCTTTAATGCCATTAAATATGGTTCGGGATTAGGTTTGCCGAATTTCACATCAAAGGCTGTCACCATGAGTTCTTTTTGGAAAATATGCGGGAATTTGCTTTCTAGTCGATTAAGTAGAGATTTCTGTCCGGAACCGGTCACGACCATAATAGTCAGTCCATCGGCTTTAATTTGCTGCAACACTTCTAGTGCACCGGGCATAGGTGCCGCAGGTGGATTACTTGAAAATTCAGAAGTCTTGTCTTTGTATATTTGATTGATTTCTTCTTCAGTGGCTTCACGTCCCCATGTACGCCGAGCTACGAGGTTGATGGTTCCGGCACCTGTGCGACCTTCATGCAGATAGGCTTCTTCCATGCTCATTGGTAATCCATGCTGGGTCATAACTTTATGCCAGGATGTAGCGTGATACGGCATTGAATTAAACAAAACTCCATCCATGTCGAATAATACGGCTTTCAGGTTGATTGCTTTGTGGTTATGTGCCTTCAGATAGTTATCTATAAAATCCTTGTACATATATTATTATATAAAAAAGATCCACAGAAGCAATGGAAACATTACTTCTGTGGATTGATGACAAGCCATCATTATTTATTTTTTCAATTTTTCTTGGATAGCCTTTGAATCTGCTTCATAGCCAGGTTTGTTGAGCAAAGCAAACATATTCTTTTTGTATGCTTCTACACCCGGTTGGTTGAAAGGATTCACTCCGAGTACATAACCGCTTATTCCACAGGTTTTTTCAAAGAAGTAGAACAATTGACCAATGTAGTACTCATTGAGTTGCGGTACGCTGATTTTGATATTGGGAACACCTCCGTCAACGTGTGCCAACTGAGTTCCTAATTCGGCCATTTTGTTAACTTCATCGATTCGTTTTCCTGCCAGAAAGTTCAATCCGTCAAGATTTTCTTTATCGCTGGGTACGTGCAATTCTCTGTTAGGGGTTTCAATAGAAATAACAGTCTCATAGATGCTGCGTTCTCCCTCTTGGATCCATTGTCCCATTGAGTGCAAATCAGTGGTAAAGTCTACTGCAGCAGGGAATATGCCTTTGTTTTCTTTTCCTTCACTTTCTCCGAACAATTGTTTCCACCATTCTGCAATGAAGTGCAATTTAGGATGGAAGTTTACTAATATTTCAGTCTTTTTGCCTGATTGATAAAGAGCATTACGTGTAGCTGCGTATATATAGGCAATGTTATTTTCATCCTTGCTTAATTCTTTCTCCATATCGGCTGCACCCTTTATCAGTTGTGCAATATCGAATCCGGCAACTGCTATAGGAAGTAGACCAACTGGTGTTAAAACCGAGAATCTTCCACCTACGTTATCGGGGATGATGAAAGATTTATATCCTTCTTTGTCGGCAGTGATACGGGCTGCTCCTTTTTTGGCATCAGTGATTGCTACAAGGACTTTGCGAGCCATCTCTTTACCACGTTGATCTTCGCATTGTTTCTTTAATAATCTGAATGCAAGAGCTGTTTCTGTAGTGGTTCCTGATTTGGATATATTGATTACACCAAATTTCTTACCGGCTAAATATTCAGTAAGTTCACTGATATAGTCTTCACTGATGTTATTTCCGGCAAATACAATGACTGGATTACCTTCTTTTTTTTCTTGTAGCCATGAAAAGCTGTTGTTTAATGCTTCAATTACGGCACGTGCACCTAAGTAGCTTCCGCCAATACCGGCAACAACAACTACTTCGCAATTGTCTCGCAAAACTTTGGCAGTTGCATTGAGCTCATCTATTTCAGATTTAGAGATAGATGAGGGCAAGTGTAGCCAACCCAGAAAATCATTTCCTTTACCAGTGCCGTTTTCAAGCGCTTCATTTGCTGCTTTGATTTGGGCTTTAAAGCCTTCAATGGCTCCTTCTTTAATGAAATCGAAAGTTTTTTCGATGTGTAAGCTAATACTTTTCATAATCATTAATTTATCTGAATGAATCTGTTAGCAATTTGATCTCTATGGTCGGTGAAATACGCTCGTATAGAATGTTGTAGACAGCATCCATAATGGGCATATTCACATGATAATGTTTGTTTATCTCCTTGATGCATTTTGTACCGAAATAGCCTTCGGCAATCATTTCCATTTCAATTTGTGCGCTTTTCACTGAATAGCCTTTACCTATCATTGTTCCGAATGTACGGTTCCGACTGAAATTTGAATAAGCAGTAACCAGCAAATCTCCGAGGTAAACAGAATCATCAATATCTCGTTTGATAGGATGAACAGTATCAAGGAAACGGCTCATTTCTTGTAATGCATTACTTATCAATACGGCTTGGAAATTATCTCCGTATTTCAATCCGCTGCATATACCTGCAGCTATTGCATATACGTTTTTGAGAACAGAGCAGTATTCTACACCTGCTACGTCTTCGCTCACTGAGGTTTTGATATAGTAGCTGGATAGACGCTGTGCAAATAATGTCGCTTTTTCTTTGTCACTGCAGGCAATTGTCAGATATGATAATCGTTCGAGTGCAACTTCTTCAGCATGACAGGGACCGCCAATGATGGCTATATTCTCATCGGGAACTTTATATTCTCGTGAGAGGTATTCTGAAACAATCAAGTTGTCGTCAGGGACGATGCCCTTGATTGCTGTGATGATGAATTTATCTTTTAATTTTACTTTCAGTTTTTTCAGATGGGTCTTTAAATAGGGTGAGGGCGTAACCAGAATTAGTGTATCGCATGCTCGAACCACTTCGTTTATATCTGAACTGAAATGAATTCGTTTTAAGTCGAATTTAACGGAAGTAAGGTATGCCGGATTATGGCCCAATCTTTTGAAATCAGTTATTCGATCTTCGCGGCGCATATACCAACAGATCGGATCATTACCTTGCTCCAGTACGATCTTGGCAATGGCTGTGGCCCAACTGCCTCCTCCGATAATCGCTATTTTTCCCGGTAATTTCATTTACTGTATTTTCTGTTGCCACTCTGCAACGTCGTCCACACTAATTTTACAAAGCTCCAACTTGTATTTTTTATTTATGCCATTAATCTCCATATGTAATTTTTGAGGATTAATGTCTTTCAATTCTTCTATAGTATTGTAGCCCGCTTTCTGAATGGCTGGAACCCATTCTTCTGGTACTCCTATTGCGGTGTATTTCTCATCTGAATCTTTCTTGGTAACTTTCTCCGGACGCATTTGCGGGAAGAATAGTACTTCTTGAATGGTAGTTTGGCCTGTCATTAACATTACCAAACGGTCCATACCGATACCCATTCCTGAAGTAGGAGGCATTCCATATTCTAGTGAACGAACAAAGTCTTTGTCGATAAACATAGCTTCGTCGTCTCCTTTTTCGCTTAACTTAAGCTGTTCTTGGAATCTATCTAATTGATCAATAGGGTCATTCAGCTCGGAGTATGCGTTGCAGAGCTCTTTGCCATTGACCATAAGCTCAAAGCGTTCGGTAAGGTTGGGATTTTCGCGGTGACGTTTGCATAAAGGAGACATTTCGATAGGGTAGTCGGTGATGAAAGTGGGTTGTATGTATGTGCCTTCGCAGAACTCACCGAAAACTTCATCAATAAGTTTGCCTTTGCCCATGGTATCGTCAATGTCCATATTCAATTTCTTGCAAACTTCGCGTATTTCCTCTTCACTTTTATCTGCAAGATCGTATCCTGTTTTTTCTTTGATGCTGTCAAGCATTGTGATGCGCTTGTATGGAGCCTTGAAGCTGATCATATTTTCGCCTGTTTTCACTTCGGCAGTCCCGTTTACATCTACACATATCTTTTCAAGCATTTTTTCTGTAAAAGCCATCATCCAGTTGTAATCCTTGTATTGAACGTAGATTTCCATGCAAGTGAATTCTGGATTGTGGAAACGGTCCATACCTTCGTTACGGAAATTCTTTGAGAATTCATATACACCTTCAAAACCTCCAACAATTAGGCGTTTGAGATAGAGTTCACATGCAATACGCAAATAAAGATCTACATTCAATGCGTTGTGATGGGTGATAAACGGGCGTGCAGATGCTCCACCCGGAATACTTTGCAGAATAGGTGTCTCTACTTCAAGATATCCTTTTGTGTTGAAGTATTCGCGCATGGAAGAATATACTTTTGTGCGTTTAATGAAAATATCTTTTACTCCTTCATTTACTACTAGGTCAACATAGCGTTGACGATAGCGCATTTCAGGATCGTCGAATTTATCGTAGGCTACACCGTCCTTGTATTTTACAGTAGGTAGAGGGCGAATACTTTTGGATAGTATAGTAAGCTTTTGTGCATGAACGCTGATTTCACCCATTTGGGTGCAGAAAACAAAACCTTCGATGCCGATGAAATCTCCAAGATCAAGTAAACGTTTGAATACTTTGGTATATAGATCTTTATTTTCGTCGGGACAAATGTCGTCACGTGTGATATACACTTGTATACGACCTTTAGAATCCTGCAATTCAATAAATGATGCTTTACCCATTACGCGGCGGCTCATTAATCGTCCTGCGATACTCACACGACGTGGCTCTTCTCCTTCTGCTATCTCTTTATATTCTTTCTTTATATCGATTGAGAACGCATTCGTAACGTATTCGGCTGCCGGATAAGGATCGATTCCCATCTCACGCAACTCATTCAGACTGTTTCGTCTGTTAACTTCTTGTTCACTTAAATCTAATAGATTCATTTTCTATACCTATTTATACAAATTTTGATGGCAAAAGTACAAAACATTTTTTACTTATTCAACTATAATACACAACTTTATGCATGGATAATATTACATTTGCGCCGTTTTGTTGAGTAAATAATAATCTAATAATGTCATGGCTGCCATGGCTTCAACAATAGGGACTGCTCGGGGTAACACACAGGGATCGTGTCTTCCACGTGATGTTGAAAGTATTTCATTGCCGTGGATATCTACAGTGGGTTGTTCTATTAATACGGTTGCTACAGGTTTGAATGCTACACGAAAATAGATGTCGTTTCCGTTGCTGATGCCACCCTGTATGCCTCCTGAATTGTTTGTCTTAGTGGTTATCTTGCCGTTATTTGTAGTGAATATATCGTTTTGTTGAGACCCTTTAAGTGTCATGTTATGGAAACCTTGTCCGTACTCGAAACCTTTGCAGGCATTGATGCCTAGCATGGCTTGTCCTAATGCTGCATGTAGTTTACCAAAAACGGGTTCCCCTAGCCCCACGGGACATCCTTTGATTATACAACGAATTACACCGCCGATCGTGTCACCTTCTTTTTTTATTTTTGTAATTAGTTCTGCCATTTCCTCTGCTTTCTCCGGATCTGGACAACGAACAGGATTTTCTTCAATTTGGGTTAAGTCCAATTCATTGTAGTTTTTATTCAGGCAGATTGGTCCAACTTGTTCTGTATATGCGGTGATGGAGACTCCTATTTGTATTAGTGCTAGTTTTGCCAAGGCTCCTGCCACAACACGTGAAATAGTCTCGCGTGCAGATGATCTTCCACCTCCCCTATAATCCCGGGTACAGTATTTCTGCTGATAAGTATAATCAGCGTGTGAAGGGCGATATACATCTTTAATATTAGTGTAGTCATCAGAACGTTGATTCGTGTTCCAGACAATGAATCCAATGGGGCATCCTGTTGATTTTCCTTCAAATATACCTGAAAGAAATTCTACATGGTCCGGTTCCTTGCGGTTGGTAGTTAGTTTGGATTGCCCCGGTTTGCGACGATCCAGTTCGTATTGGATGAACTCTTCATTAATGGTAATTCCCGCAGGATAGCCGTCAATGACTCCTCCGATGCCTTTGCCGTGTGACTCGCCGAAACTAGTCAATTTGAAAATGTTGCCGAATGAATTCATAATAAGTATTATTTTAATAGCGCAAAAATAATAAAAATAAATCTTTTTCGTAGCTTTGTTCTTGATAAATGCATGATAATAGGGATTATGAGAAAAAGATTGTTTATAGTTTCAATGGTATTCGTTTTGGTTTTCGCTACGGTAAGTATTGTGATGAAAGGAAATGTCACTGCTTCAAATCAAATTATTAAATCAGGCAATGATACTATTGCTACAATGAATGATGTCAGAGAGGCTTTTCCTTCGGCAATGAATTTTACTAAATTGTCAGGAGGAACTTATAGAGTTTTCGGAAGTGGGCACAAATTACTTGGTAAGATGCTTATTACTCTACCTTATGCAAAAGGTATTAAAGGTTTTGTGGGACCAACACCCTTATTGATAGCTCTTGGTAGTGATGGAAAGGTTAAAGATGTGATTTTATTGAAAAACCAGGAACATCGTGCTTTTGTTAACCGTGTAAAAAAACATGGTCTATTGTCCTCATGGAATGGGCTGTCCTTGAATGATGCGGCTGGCAAAGATGTGGATGCAGTGAGTGGTGCTACATATACCAGCAATGCTATTATTCGTTCGATGAGGGCTGCTGCAAAAGCTAATTCGTCTGGTTTGGCTTCTTCCAAGTCTGTAAAAACAGTGAAACGAGAAGATAATGATGAACAATCAACGGCTTTAAAGAAGGTCGATGAGCCTTTGACAAATGGAAATGCTCCTGCTGAAAAGAAAATTGTTGTGCCTCGTAAAGATCTGAATCAAATGATTCCAACCGGATTGACACTTCAGCAAGTTAAGTCGGCTTTTTCAATGGCTACATCCTTTACGCAGACAGCTACAGCATATTATAATGTGATTGATGCATCCGGTAAGTTGATTGGCTATATAGCTTTATCTTCACCGTATTCAGATAAAATTGCAGGTTTCGGTGGTCCGACACCTTTGATGATTGCATTGACTACAGATTATAAAATAAAGAGTGTAAGTTTGCTCTCCAACAATGAAACTCCTGACTTTGTGGAGCATGTCAAAAAGAGTGGACTATTTTCTACATGGAACGGACTTAGTATTAAGGAGGCTTTGAATAAGGATGTAGATGCGGTAAGTGGTGCCACATATACGAGTACTTCTGTGATCAAATCATTTAAAGCCCGCCTGGCTATATTAGCAAAAGAAAAAGTGGATAATTCTATTCCTCCTGCTGTCTGGTTAAAAAATATATTGTTGATTGTTGTTTCATTAATGGCGATGTTACTTTATTTCCGACCAAAACTTATCAAGAGATGGCGTCTCCCATTGCTTGGAATATCAATTGTGGTATTAGGATTTTGGCAAACAACGATGTTGTCGATTGCTCAGGTAATTTCATGGTTACATCATGGTGTTCCGCTTAGTATGCAATGGGGATTGCTAGTAGTGGCATTCCTTTCAATAGGTCTACCGATGTTCTTTGTAAAGAAGTTTTATTGTGTATATGTTTGTCCTTTGGGAGCATTACAAGATGTAGCAGGACAAGTAAATAAAAGGAAAGTGACTTTGCCAAACAGTGTTATTTCAGTATTGTTTGTGGTAAGAAAAGCTATCTTTTTAGCTGTAGTTTTAGTTGTATTACTAGGTGTAAATTTTGATATTGGCATCTATGAACCGTTTAGTGCATTTGATGTTCTCTCAGCTCCTATAGTTGCATTGATTATAGCTATAGTCTCGGTGGTTTTATCTATTTTTATTCAAAAACCATGGTGCCGATTTGTATGTCCATTAGGGCAAGGATTGGACTTGTTTGTGAAGATGAGGCATAAATAAATACGACTTATTCTTGTTTTTTGATGCACCTAATGCTGTGTTTTTTGTATAAAAGAGTGTTAAGAAATATATGAAAAGTATAGAATGTTCTTGCTTTTGAATGTATTTAAATACAAAGTCCCTATGTTCTTTCTATCTTTGCACAAAAGAATTGTAAAAAAAATGGGGATTAATTTAACGAACTATCATTGTCATTCGATATTTTGTGATGGTCGTACAGATATGAAAACAATGGTACGATTTGCCATAGCGAAGGGCTTTTCATCTTTTGGCTTTTCGTCGCATGCTCCGCTACCGTTTCAGACGACTTGGACAATGGATAAAGGGGATGTCGCGGATTATTTTACCGAATTTAAGCGTTTAAAGGATATATATAAGGATAGAATTGCTCTTTATATTGGCTTAGAGATTGATTACTTAGATCATAGACAGAATCCTTCTATGAAGTATTTTAGAGATATGCATCTTGATTTCAGAATCGGATCGGTTCATTTGCTATCTGACTTGGATGGCAATTTTGTTGATATTGATTGCTCTGTTGAAAGATTTAGGGAGATCTTGTTCAATCATTTTAATAATCACATTGATTTTATGATACGTCTGTATATTAATAATTTAATGTCTATGATTGAATTAGGTGGTTTTGATATTTTAGGACATTGTGATAAAATGTTCTATAATGTGGATGCTGTTTGTCCTGGTAAATCCTCGGAAGGATGGGTCCAGAGGCTTATGAACCACTACTTTCTTAAAATTGCCGAAAAAGGGTATCTGGTTGAGATAAATACAAAGAAGTATCATGAATTGGGAACATTCTTTCCTAGAGAAAAATATTTTCCGATGTTATTAGAACTAGGTATACCTGTTGTTGTTAATTCAGATGCTCATTACCCGGACTTAATTAATGATGGACGCTTTGAGGCTCTAGCTGCATTGAAAAAAAACGGATATGAAACTGTGCGTCAACTTCAAGATGGGGTGTGGCGTGATGTAATGATTGAGTAAACAATTGGTGTAGTTTCTTTGTTATGATAATATATTGTTTAATTTAAAATTAAATATTATGATATCAGAAAAATTACAGAAAGCAATCAATGATCAGATTGCAGTTGAGATGTGGTCATCAAATTTATATCTCTCAATGTCATATTTCCTCCGTGGAAAAGGTTATTCAGGATTTTCATCTTGGTTGAAAAAAAGATCAGAAGAAGAATTGATCCATGCACAGCAGATGGCTGATTATCTTTTTAAGAGAGGTGGTAATGCCTTTGTAAAAGGCATAAAAGACGTTCCGGCAGAATGGAAAAGTCCATTGGAAGTTTTTGAATCAGTATATACCCATGAGGTAACTATATCAGGACTGATAGATAAATTAGTTGATGTTGCTTCTACCGATAAAGATAAAGCTAGTCAAGATTTTCTGTGGAGTTTTGTGCGTGAACAAGTAGAGGAAGAGGATATGGCTCGCACCGCTGTAGAGAAGTTAAAAATTAGTGGTGATGGGGGATTGTTCTATGTTGATAGCTACTTTGCAAATATTAAATGATAGAATATAAGAAGCCGACTCAAAAAATGTTTTGCGTCGGCTTTGTACTTAGCGGAAAGAGCGAGATTCGAACTCGCGAAACGCTTTTGGCGTTTACACGCTTTCCAGGCGTGCCTCTTCAACCACTCGAGCACCTTTCCTTTTTATAGCACCTTTCCTTTTTATGCGGCTGCAAAGTTACGTTTTTTTCATTATTTTCCAAATTATCATCGATTTTATTTTTGAGGGGTATTTATTTAGTAGATCTTTTTATTGAATGCAATAAAAAGTCAAATTCTTTATTTCTGACATAATTACCATCATTTCTCGTTTTAGTAAAGTTAATTTAATATAATTGTATTGTATACACTTTATTGCAAGTTTGGTCGATAAAACTTTTATACATATCAGCGTTTTCTATGTTTTCTTATATGATTTTGGCATTTTTCAGTCTCTAAATCCAGACTTAAGAATACTTAAAAACAACTTTAACATCCTACAAACTGTAGGTTTATTTGTTATATTTGTATCGTCAAAAACTAGAATATATGAAAAAGTTTTTAAGGCTATTTTATTTTGATTTATTAGGTATTATAAAAGATAACAAACCAATTTCAGAAAAATAAGTATATGAAAATGAATCGATTATTTCAAACTCAGTCCCGGCAAATAGTAGCATTTGTCGTATGCCTTGTTTTATTCGCTTCGTGCGGCAAACAAAAAGGTCAAATGGAACAATCAAATGAGTATGCAGTGCGGACATTGCAGGCTTCAAGTGCGGAACTAGAGAATACGTATCCAGCGACGATTCGCGGTAAACAGGATATTGAGATTCGTCCTAAAATTTCAGGATTCATCACTCGTGTATGTGTGAATGAAGGTTCTGCGGTGCGAAAAGGCCAATTGCTTTTTACCATAGATAATGTGCAATATCGTGAGGCTGCCAAAGAGGCCAAAGCTTCCGTTGATGTGGCTAAAGCTCAATTGGCAACTGCAAAGCTCACCTATGAGAATAAGAAACAATTGCAAAAACAAAATGTAATAGGTACTTTTGACATGCAGACAGCAGCTAATTCACTTAGTAGTGCACGTGCGTCTTTGGCTGAGGCTGTTGCGTCTTTAATAGCAGCTCGCCAAAATCTGGCATTTTGTCGTATAACAAGTCCTTGTAATGGTGTGGTAGGATCGATACCTTTCCGTGTAGGGAGTTTGGTCAGTTCATCGAGCACTGAAGCTTTGACTACAGTTTCCAATATTCAGGATATGTACGTTTATTTCTCAATGACAGAGGCACAGCTACTTGCAATGACTCGTGCATCCGGTAACGCGAATGCAGCACTTAAGTCATTTCCTTCTGTTCGTTTGAAATTAGCAGATGGTACAGTTTATTCACAAACTGGTAAAGTTTCTGCTGTAAGTGGAGTCATTAATGAAACAACCGGATCGGTGAGCTTACGTGCTGATTTTAAGAACCCTGTTCATTTATTGAAGAGCGGTGGTTCTGGTTCTGTTGTTATTCCATATTCAGCCACAAATGCTATTATGATTCCTCAAGCTGCAACTTCTGAGGTTCAGGATAAAAAATATGTATATGTTGTAGGTCGTGACAATAAAGTGAAGAATGTGGCGATAACTATCGCCGATCTTGATGATGGCCAAAATTATGTTGTTACAAGTGGTTTGAGTGCTGGTGATCGTATTGTAGTACAAGGAGTTGCTTCATTGAAAGATGGCATGCAAATTAAACCTATTTCAGAGTCTGAAGCTAATGCAAAGATACAGCAGGCTGAGAAAATGGGAGCTATGCAAGGTCAATCAATGATGAAAAAATAATTTAAATAAAGATTTATATGAAACTAGATAGATTTATAAATCGTCCGGTGCTGTCAACCGTAATATCCATTCTTATAGTGATTTTGGGTGTTATCGGATTGGTATCACTGCCTATAGAACAATATCCGGATATTGCTCCGCCAACGATTATGGTTTCAACTACTTATTCAGGTGCAGATGCAGAAACTGTAATGAATAGTGTGATTGCACCGTTGGAAGAGCAAATAAACGGTGTGGAGAACATGACTTACATGACGTCAACTGCAACGAATGACGGTTCCGCATCAATTACGGTTTATTTTAAACAGGGAACGAATCCAGATATGGCTTCGGTGAATGTACAAAATCGTGTGCAGCAAGCACAAAGCCTTTTGCCTTCTGAAGTTGTGCA
Source organism: Bacteroidales bacterium UBA1794 (assembly GCA_002315435.1). Lineage (GTDB taxonomy): Bacteria > Bacteroidota > Bacteroidia > Bacteroidales > Bacteroidaceae > DCFW01. The sequence continues at coordinate 24,551 of DCFW01000025.1, read as the reverse complement.
AGTAGGTGTCACTACTGAAAAGAGACAAACTAGTACGTTGTTGATTTTCTCTCTTACGAGTGATAAGGGACAATATGATGAAAAGTTCTTAACGAATTATGCTGCAATTAATGTTTTGCCTGCTATTAAGCGTGTGCAAGGTGTGGGTAGTGCAGAATCGTTTGGTACGAAAACTTATTCAATGCGTATTTGGCTGAACCCGGAAGTTATGAAACAACATAGCCTTATTCCGAGTGATATTACTTCTGCTTTAGCTGAACAGAATATTGAGGCTGCACCAGGTAAATTTGGGGAAAGTGGTGATCGTTCTTATGAATATGTGATGCGTTATAAGGGTCGTCTAAAGACTATTTCTGAATTCCAAAATATAATAGTTTCTTCAGATGCCAATGGTAATGTATTACGCTTGAAGGATGTGGCTAAGGTTGAGCTTGGTGGATTGACCTACTCTGTAAATACGAATACGAATGGCCGCCCGTCAATTGTATGTATGGTTACACAAATTGCAGGTTCAAATGCTAATGATATTGTAAAGAAAGTAAAAGCAACGCTAGAAGAGCAACAAGCGTCTTTCCCCAAAGGAATGAAACTTGAAGTTGCACAAGATGTAACAGATTTCTTGTATGCTTCCATTCACGAAGTGATAAAGACGTTGATTGAAGCATTTATCTTAGTGTTTATTGTAGTATATATTTTCTTGCAAGATTTACGGTCAACGTTGATACCTGCGATAGCCGTACCGGTGTCATTAGTTGGAACGTTCTTCTTTTTGGAACTATTCGGCTTCTCCATCAACTTACTGACGCTGTCTGCTTTAGTTTTGGCCATAGCCATTGTGGTGGATGATGCGATTGTGGTGGTTGAGGCTGTTCATGCCAAGTTGGATTTAGGATACAAATCATCCCGTGTAGCCAGTTTGGATGCCATGAATGAGATTTCAGGTGCTATTATATCAATTACGTTGGTTATGGCAGCAGTCTTCATTCCAGTTTCATTCATTGGTGGAACGAGTGGAACTTTTTATAAGGAATTTGGTGTAACCATGGCTGTATCAATTGTCATATCAGCATTGAATGCTTTGACATTGAGCCCGGCATTGTGTGCCCTGTTATTGAAACCTCATGCGGATGCAGAAGGAAAGACCCCGGGACTTGTAGATCGTTTCCATACCTCTTTTAATACAGCTTACTCTAAGGTGTTAGGCAAATATAAAGGTGGCATACAATTTTTCATTAACCATAAAATAACAGCATTTGCACTAGTGGTTGTGGGAATCGTTGCTATGGTTGTTTTGATGAAATATACGCGTTCAGGTTTAGTTCCTGATGAAGATACAGGAACAGTGTTCGCTACTGTTTCATTGCCTCCCGGCACATCATTGGAAAAAACACAAAATACAATGAATGTGATAGATAAGATGTTAGCTTCTAATCTTGCAATCAAGAATAGAAATGCTATTACGGGTTATAATTTTATAGCTGGGCAAGGAAGTAACTTCGGTACATTTATTATTAAATTGAAAGATTGGGATCAACGTAAGAAAGGCATGAGTTCTACGGATGTTATCGGCATGATTTATGCTCAGACTTCTGCATTGAAAGATGCTCAGGTGATGGCTTTCGCTCCTCCAATGATTCCAGGTTTTAGTGCTTCAAATGGTTTGACATTCAGTTTACAGGATAAGACAGGAGGTTCCGTAGACAAGTTCTTTAAACTTACTCAAGATTTCTTGGCTAAGTTAAGACAACGCCCGGAAATTTCGATGGCGATGACTGCTTATGATCCTAGTTATCCTCAATATATGGTAGATGTGGATGTAGCTAAGTGTAAGCAAAGCGGCATCAGCCCAAGTACAATACTTACTACGTTGCAAGGTTATTATGGCGGTTTATATGCTTCGAACTTTAATAGTTTCGGAAAATTATATCGTGTAATGATACAGGCTGATCCTTCGTATCGTCTTGATCCTTCTTCGTTGAATGGTATTTATGTGCGCACAAGTGCCGGCATGGCTCCTATTTCCGGATTTATGTCAATGCATAAAGTATATGGTCCATCTAATATCAGTCGTTTCAACTTGTATACATCAATTGCTGTGAATGCATCTCCAGGTAATGGTTATAGTTCAGGTGATGCTATTAAAGCGGTGAAAGAGGTCGCGTCTCAGACATTACCTACCGGATATGGATATGAATTCTCCGGTTTGACACGTTCTGAGCAGGAATCGAGCAATAGTACTGTGTTGATCTTTGCACTCTGTTTAGTATTTGTTTATTTGATCTTGAGCGCGCAGTATGAAAGTTATATATTGCCTTTAGCAGTAGTCCTTTCTATTCCATTCGGTTTGTCAGGAGCCTTCTTATTCGCAAACTTATTCGGGCATGAAAACAATATATATATGCAGATTGCCTTAATTATGTTGATAGGATTGTTGGCCAAGAATGCCATCCTGATTATCCAGTTTGCCCTTGAACGAAGACAAACGGGTATGGCCATCAAGTGGAGTGCCATATTAGGAGCTTCCGCTCGTCTGCGTCCTATCTTAATGACATCAATGGCCATGATTATTGGTTTGTTGCCTTTGATGTTTGCTTCCGGTGTAGGTGCTAACGGTAACTCTACTCTTGGTGCAGGGGCCGTAGGCGGTATGTTAATAGGTATGATTTGCCAGATATTTGTGGTGCCTGCTCTGTTTGTTATTTTCGAATACTTGCAGGAGAAGGTTAAACCGATGAAGTTTGATGATACTAATAAGGATAAAGTTGATTCGGAACTTTTGCAATATTCTCGTCCTGTCAATAAAAAATAAGCGGTAAACATGAAAAGAATTTTAATAGTATCTATGATAGGCATGGTCACTCTGATGAGTGGTTGTGGCCTATACAAACAATATGATAGGCCTACTGTAAATGCGAAAGGACTGTATCGTGATTCTGTGAGTACAGCAGATACGTTAGCTGCAAAAGATACCACTAATTTGGGTAATCTTCCATGGCGTGACGTGTTCACTGATGCTACTTTGCAGCAACTTATAGAGACTGGTTTAAAAAATAATACGGATCTTTTAACTGCTACACTCTCTGTGCAACAGTCAGAAGAGGAACTGAAAGCTGCGCGTTTGTCGTTTTGGCCTTCATTCTCCTTTGCCGGTACTGGAACTCTTAGTTCCTGGGATTTTGGTAAGAGAAGTGCTACGTACTCTTTACCTATAGAAGCTAGTTGGTCAACCGATTTATTCGGTTCATTGACTAATGCAAAAAGGGCTTCGAAAGCTACATTATTGCAGAGTCAAGACTACCAAAGGAGTGTACGCACGAAACTTATATCAGACATAGCCAATAGTTATTATACGTTATTGATGCTTGATCGTCAGTTGGAGATAACCGATTCAACGGCAATTCTAACAAAAAATACTTGGGATATGATGAAAGCACAGAAACAATATGGTTCTGGAGATGAAGCATCCGTCCAAAGTAGTGAAGCAAACTATTATTCGACAATGGCTAGTATTCCTGAATTGAAACGACAAATACGTAGTACTGAGAATTCCCTTTCATTGCTTCTTGGTCAATCCCCTCAAACTATTCAGAGAAACAAACTGGCAGATCAATCGATGACAGAAAGTTTCAGCGTTGGCATACCAGTACAAATGTTGAGCAACCGTCCGGATGTACATAGTGCTGAGATGAATTTGGCCTATTGCTATTATGAAGTGAATGTTGCAAAGGCTGCTTTCTATCCGTCTTTGACAATTACAGGAAGTGCCGGTTGGACTAATAGTGCAGGTAGTGCCATTGTGAACCCTGCTAAGGTATTGGCTTCGGCTGTAGCAGGTCTTTCAATGCCTATTTTTTCAAAAGGGAAGTTGAAAGAACAGTTAAAGGTAGCCCAAATTACCCAAGAAAAGGCTTACTTGAATTGGCAATATTCAATACTTTCTGCCGGTTCGGAAGTTAGCAATGCGTTAGCTCTTTATCAATCCTCCAAGAATAAGAGTATGTGGGAAGATAAGCAGATTGTAAGCTTGGCAAAGAATGTAGAGATTAGTGAGAAACTATTCAAATTAGGTTCATCTAGTTATGTTGAGGTGATCAGTGCACAACAATCCTTGTTGAGTGCACAGTTGTCAAAAGTTTCAGATGATTTCTACAAGATGCAGGCTGTGGTAAATTTATATTATGCCCTTGGTGGTGGTAGATAATGTTGAACAACAATAAAAAAAATAAGATATGATAAGTCCACTCGCATCAGTAAGCCCTTCTGCAAAGATTGGTAAGAATGTCGAAATAATGCCATTTGCATACATTGAAGATGATGTTGTAATAGGTGACGATTGTGTCATTTACCCTTATGTAAGTGTGATGTCAGGTACACGTATGGGTACCGGCAATCACGTACATCAAAACTCTGTGTTGGGAGCTATTCCTCAAGATTTTCAGTTTGCAGGTGATAAAACGGAACTCATAATAGGTGACAATAACACGATTCGTGAAAATGTAGTAGTGAATCGTGCTACATTTTCCAGTGGTCGCACTTCAATTGGTAATGACAACTTTTTGATGGAAGGAGTTCATATATCACATGACACGAAGATCGGAAATGCTTGTGTCTTTGGCTATGGTACAAAGATTGCAGGGAATTGTGAGATTTATGATTCCGTGATTTTCAGTAGTAATGTGATAGAGAATCCTAACTGTCGTGTGGGAGTGGGAGCCATGATACAAAGTGGTTGTCGTTTCAGTCATGACGTTCCTCCGTATATTGTAGGTGCCAACAATCCTATTGAGTATGGTGGTATTAACGCTACAATTCTGGCGAATCATGGGATAGATGAAAAGGTTCAAAAGCACATAGCCAATGCTTATCGTTTGATATTCCATGGTAACACTAGCACTTTCGATGCTTTATTGCAAGTGAAAGATCAAGTACCACCTAGTCCTGAAATACAGAATATTATTGATTTTATATCATCCTCGAAACGAGGACTGATTTCAAAGAAGCGTTTTTAATTGATTCTATGATTTGAGTCTTAAAAATTGAATATAAAATGAGGGTGTGTCGAAAGTGACCACCCTCTTTTTTTGCATAATGTTCAAGCTTTGATGACTATGTTTGAGGCATTCAATATTAACATGATGATCTTGATCCATGTGATGAAAGGATTAATTCTTGCTGAGTATTTCTCTGATTGCTATAATGCATTCTTCCTGTTACAAAGCGGCAAAACTTATTTCTACAGCCGTAAAAAAGCATTTTTACAGTTGTGGCACAACAGTTTTACGGTTGTAGAAATGCTTTTCTACAACCGTAAAAATAAGTTCTGTTGCTGGGAAGATGATAAAATGCATGCAAGGATCAGGGAAATAGAAGGTTACAATCCGATGAGTTATCTGCGGCGAATCCATAAAATTCTTTGTTTCGGTTGGAATGGGTTGTTCTTGTGAAACATATAGACCAAACAAAGCAGAGTCATAGAAGAGAAGAAGGCGAAATAGTAAACAATAACGATGTATATTTATATTGTTTGTAATGACATTGTCTTATGATTGAATCGTTTTATATGATATAATAAGTCCCAAATGATGGATACTCCAACATTTGGGACTTATTCCTTTTGATTAGAATCAAAGATATTATTTTGCTTTCTTTTCTTTAAATACAAAGTTCTTAGATTCAGAAGTCTTTTTCATAGAAGGATCAAGCTGGATGATTTTGCCATCATGAACTTCGAAATAGTTGACTGTTTCACTATCGCCTTTATGAAGAACCCATATTTTTTTCCCTTTGGTATCTATTGTATCTTTTACAATACCTTTTTGTCTTGTAGTCATATCACTTCCATTGTTTCCTTTTGGATAAGTTTTTAACCATTCGTAAGTACCTTGGGTAGCTTTTTCTTGTTTTTTGACAACGATTTCATTGATAACTCCTGCTGATGTGGGGCCAGCCAATGTTGCTGTGAAATCCCGTGTTTGCATAGCTCCTAAAGTCGGATCAACTTTTTGCGTACTGTCGGTAGCTACACTATCTGCGTGTGCTTTAGCATCGGCTTTTTTGTTTTGACAAGCCGCAAATGTAGCTGCTAAGACTACAAGTAACATTAATTTTTTCATTTACGTTGAATTATTTAAAGGTAAACAATGAAAGACGGGGTTAAGTCGTCTTGATCTTTCATCAAAGTAAATAAAAAAAACTCATATTATAATTATGCACTTCAACTTTTTTTGTAAATTTACGGTTACTACCATGATTATGGTACAAATATGCCCCAATTATGCGATAATATGATCGTATAATTTGTTATATATTTGCACTGTAAGTGAATGATAGCACTTGCAATAGGTGTGAAAGTAGAGAATATAAATAATTAAATATACTGAATATGGCAAAGATTGCAAAACAATTGACAGACTTGATCGGTAATACTCCTCTTTTAGAGTTGAGCCATTACAACAAATTAAATGATTTGCATGCAACGGTAATTGCAAAGTTAGAATATTTCAATCCGGCTGGTAGTGTAAAGGATCGTGCAGCTTTTGCAATGATTACTGATGCTGAGGCAAAAGGACGGTTGACTCCAGGAAAGACTACTATTATTGAACCTACAAGTGGAAACATGGGCGTTGGTTTAGCTTTTGTTTCGGCTGTGAAAGGGTATAAACTTATTTTGACGATGCCTGAAACGATGAGTGTAGAGCGTCGTAACTTACTAAAGGCTTTGGGGGCAAGTATTGTGCTGACACCTGGAGCTACGGGTATGAAGGGTGCTATTGCTGAAGCAGAGAAGTTGCGTGATGAAACAAAAGATAGCATTATATTGCAGCAGTTTGAAAATCCTGCTAATCCTGCTATTCATGTAACAACTACTGGTCAAGAAATTTGGCGTGATACTGACGGAAAAGTTGATATCTTCGTAGCTGGTGTGGGTACTGGTGGAACAGTCAGCGGGGTAGGTGAAGCATTGAAAAAGCATAATCCGAATGTAAAGATTGTTGCAGTAGAGCCGAAAACATCTCCTGTATTGGAAGGTGGAGCATCCGGGCCTCATAAGATCCAGGGTATTGGTGCAGGCTTTATACCTAAAACATATAATTCGGCTGTAGTCGATGAAATTATCGCGGTGGATAATGATGATGCCATTCTTACGGGACGTATTCTTTCTAAAGAAGAAGGGTTGTTGGTTGGAATCTCATCTGGCGCTGCTGTATGGGCTGCTGCTGAATTAGCTAGGCGTCCTGAAAATAAAGGGAAAAATATCGTTGCTTTATTACCGGATACCGGTGAACGTTATCTTTCCACTTTATTGTATGCTTTTGATGAATATCCTCTATAATTGACTTAAACGGTGATTTCGCCACTTCCAAGACAGAGGTGGTGATCACTGTCATAGATAGTACCGAATTGTCCGGGGGCGATACCTTGTATCTTGTCCTCGGATTTTATTTTGTACAATCCGTCTGGCTCAAGTGTGAGTATGCCTTTGTTAATCTCCGGTGTGTGGCGGATCTTGAATGTTATTTCATGAGGTTCGTCGTTATGCCAAAGATTATCTGTTAAATAGTGGAAGTCCTGCATTTTGAATTCATCTCCGTATTGTGTCTCAACGTCAAAGCCTTGCGAAACATAGACAATGTTGCGCGTTACATCTTTTTTAATCACAAACCAAGGGCCACCGCTTAATCCCAATCCTTTGCGTTGTCCTATCGTATGGAACCAGAATCCATTGTGAGAACCAATAACTTTGCCTGTTTCAAGCTCTACAATAGGTCCTTTCTTTTCACCAAGATATCTGCGGATATAGTCGTTGTAATTGATCTTTCCCAAGAAGCAAATGCCTTGACTGTCTTTGCGCTTCGCACTGATGAGTTTTGCCTTTTCAGCAATTTCACGAACTTCGCTTTTCATCAGTCCGCCTAGTGGAAGCATTATTTTTTTTATTTGATCATAAGACAATTGACAAAGGAAGTCAGTTTGATCCTTAATCGGATCTATTGCACTGCACAACCATACCTTGCCATCACGTTCTTCCGTTCCCGCATAGTGCCCAGTCGCAATCTTATCGAAATATTTACCGGCACGATCCTCAAAAGCACCGAACTTAATCAGTTTGTTACACATGACATCGGGATTGGGCGTAAACCCATTGCGGACTTTCTCCATAGTGTAAGCTACGACATTCTCCCAATATTCCTTGTGTAAGTCTATTACTTCAAAAGGACATCCGTATTTTTTTGCAATGTTTTGGCATATTTCAATATCTTCTTCCGACGAACAATCCAGTTCTTCGTCTTCATCCTTACCTATTTTGATATAAAAAAGACTTGGAGTGTATCCCTGCTCTTTCAATAAATGTACAACGACAGAGCTGTCTACGCCTCCTGATAAAAGTGTGGCAATTTCCATTTGTTATCCTTTAATTTTTAAATATAATAGTCAGACATGTCCACAATACCTGCACGTATTGCATATTTAATGGCTTCGTGAACATTGTTTACTTCCAGTTTCCTGAATATGTTTTTTCTGTGCGAATTAATCGTATGAAAGCTTAAGTTCTTTTCTGCAGCAATCTCTTTGGTTGTTTTTCCCATTGCAATTTCATGCAACACCTCTTGTTCAGAGGGTGTGAGCTTGTCACGTTCCTCAGCATGTTGTGCCGGCTTTGCATTTAATAATATGTTGCTTACCTGATTGCAGATAAATCTGCTCCCAGCAGTTATGCATTGTAGAGCTGAAATAATTTCTTCTTTTGAAGCCGTTTTCATGACTACACTAAACGCTTGTTGAATCAACATGATGCGTCTCAGGAACGTCTCGCTCAAATCTTCAGAGAAGAGCAACCACGATATTTCCGGAAAGCGTTCGTGAAGTATGATTAGTTCTTCAACACTGCCATAATCAAATAATGTATAGTCTAAAACAACTACAGCATTGGCGTGAAGGCGTAACAATTGGATCAGCTCGTTTTTATTTGAAGCTTCAAACATAATATTGCACGATTTGATGTCTTTCAATAAAAACACTAATCCTGCATGTGTTATGTCTTGGTTATCGGCAAGTATGAAATCTTTCATTTATCTTCGTCATATTCTATTTTAATGCAAACTTTGCGTATTTTATCTATTCCTCCTTTTGGCAATACGCATGCTCTGTGATAATTTTTAGGGAAGAATAAAAAGAACATATGTGGATTACTATTGACATACTTTATTTTGTCGGTATTCCAGTACATGACATCCGGTTTGTAAGGAACCTTTATTATTGCATCTTTTGCATTGACTATTCCATAGCGTTCCACACCGGTAACGCACCATTGAAGGTCAATATATTTTTTATGAGATTCAATGTTTACGTTTTCAGCCGTTTTTAGTACCGCATCTTGCACATTGGCAAAACAATGCGTACCATCAATCTCGTATCGCCCCGGAGCAAGTGTTGCCACATCATGGGTAGCCATCCATGTGAAAGCTTTGTCCCAGCGACTCTTTTCTTTGTGATATTGTGTGGCAAATTCCACAGGATCAGTATCCTTATATGGATTTACATTGACTAGCCCGTTGGCCCATTCGCGATTTGCTATCCATTTCTTAGCTTGTTTTGAACTCCATGTTTGAGCAGTTGCTTGCATTGAAAATAAGACAGTAAAGGCAACTATAGTCAATAGAAATTTATTTGTGGTAATTCTCATGTGCATCATCCTCTCTTTGCATTAATAATTAAACCGAGGCAAAGGTAGCAAATATAAATTTATGTTGCGCAATTGGCAAACTTAAATTTACGGCAGAATGAAGTAGAAAAGATAAAAATAATAAAGTAAATGTGTGATTGAGCTTATAGTTTGTAAATATGAACCTGTATATTTGATCTAGTTATAACAATAGAGGGTATACCAGAGTGATATATCCTCTATTCTAAATTGTATTTCTTTTACTTGTTTAAGGCTTTTTTTAGTTCGGTGATAGCTTTTTGTGGATCATTAGTTTGTTCAAGCAGACTGACAAATTTGCTACCGATAATTCCTCCGCGTGAATATTCCGTAGCAGCATCAAACGTAGCTTTATTTGAAATGCCAAATCCCACCATACGAGGATTATGCAAATTCATCTTGTTGATTCGATTAAAATACTCAAGCTTTTTATCATTGAACGAACTCTGTGCACCTGTAGTGGAAGCACTTGATACCATATAAATAAATCCATCGGTATTTTGATCAATGAATTTGATGCGTTCGTCACTTGTTTCAGGAGTGATGAGCATGATTATGCGTAAATTGTATTTATCGGCAATAGGACGGTAATCATTTTGGTAATCCTTGAAAGGTAAATCAGGGATGATAAATCCGTCTATTCCGGCTTCAACACTACGTTTACAGAAATTTTCAAAACCATATTGCATGATAGGATTCAAGTATCCCATCAGTATTAGTGGTATCTTCACATTGCCGCGTATATTCTCTAATTGATTGAATAGCAATTTTAAGGACATACCATTGCGAAGAGCCTTAGTAGCAGCATCTTGTATCACTGTACCATCAGCCATGGGATCACTAAATGGAATGCCTATTTCAATCATGTTCACTCCATTTTTCTCTAATGTTTTAATCACCTCTACTGTACTGTCCAGAACAGGGAAACCGGCACAAAAGTATATTGAGAGTAATTTATTATTTGTTGTTTCAAACAAATTGTTTATTCGGTTTTTCATCTTCAAACTGTTTTCATTCGTTTAATAAAATAATCAATTTTATCTACATCTTTTACTGCAGGAGCTGTTTCAAATTTGCTGTTAAGATCAAATCCTGCAAGATATTTGTGATGTAGTGTTGCTAGTTGAGGGATAAGCTCGTTGCAAATGCCTCCACTTAATAAGAAGGGTTTTGGCCCACAATAAGCGTCAAGTAAATGCCAATCAAAAGTATTTCCACTTCCTCCAAACCCTAAACATTTAGTGTCAAACAAAAAATATTCGCAGCAATCCTCATATTGTTTGGTGGTCTTGAAGTCGTCGGCAGTAGCAATGGGAAAAGCTTTAATTATCTTTTTTTTCGTCAATCGTCCAATCTCTTTACACAAATCAGGCGATTCAGTTCCGTGCAATTGAATATAATCAAGTTTGTATTCATCGATTGCTGTTCTTATTTGCTTGATGTCTGCATTCACGAATACACCTACACGTTTTGCCGTAGTAGGCATATATTCCGGTTTTTTATTTACCATTCTGCTTGAATGGGGATAAAATATGAATCCCATCATATCAATGCCCAAGTTCTCTATCTGACGGATGTTATCAGCTTGCCGCATTCCGCATACTTTAATTAACTTCATGGGGCTATGCTTTTGATAAATTCTTTAAGAGTATCTCCGGGATTCTCAGTCTTCATAAATGTTTCTCCAATAAGGAAACCTTTAAATCCTATATCACGAAGCGATATCACTGTCTCTGCCTTTGAAATACCACTTTCCGAAACCAGTATGGGTTTGTTTTTCATTGATGCAGTTCGTTCCTGTAGTTGCTGAGCAAGCATGAAAGAATTCTGAATATCTGTATGAAACGTGCCTAAATTCCGATTGTTTATGCCTGCCATATCAATATTTTCAGTGACATATTCCAACTCTTCAAGTGTATGTATCTCAAGCAGTACTTCCAGTCCCAATTCATGAGCTTTTGCTGCTAATCTTTCACATTCATCAGTCTTTAAGCATGCTGCAATCAACAAGATGGCATCAGCTCCAGCTATTCGAGCCTGATAGAGTTGATATTCATTAATAATGAAATCTTTTCGTAGCAACGGAATGTCTACAACTTCTCTAATCGTTCTCAAATCAGTTAGTGAACCACCGAAGAATGGTTGGTCTGTAAGTACTGATATGGCTGATGCTCCGTTTTGAGCATAAGCCTTTGCTACTTCAACAGCCTTTGCATTCGGATGGATCCAACCCTTTGACGGACTTTTCCTTTTGAACTCCGAGATGATTCCACTCTTTGAAGATGCCAATGATTGCTTCATGGAGTGAAATGTACGTGGCTCGAAAGCAAGTTCTTCAATCTGTTGTTGTGTGATGTTCATCATTTGCACATCCACTTCAAACCGTTTGTTGTCGACTATTTGTGTGAGAATATCTTTCATTGTTCTATTATGAATTGAACTCAACAAATTTCTTTAATGTAGTCAGTGCTTTACCACTTTCCAGAGTTTCTTTTGCTTCTTCAATACATTCAGCGATACTCTTTTCAGGGCAAATGATATTAATTGCAAAAGCAGAATTTGCTATCACTACATTCTTTTGAGCTTCAGTCGCTTGATTTGACAGTACATTATCAAATATCTTGGAAGCCTCTTCAGGGGTATCTCCTCCAAACAATTCACCATCGGTATTACGTTTGAACCCTAAATCTTCAGGTTCATATACTTTTTCATTGAATGAATTGGCCACTTTGAATGTGGATGTCAAAGAAATCTCATCGTATCCGTCAAGGCTGTGAACCACCGCATATTTTGTGCCGCTTGCCTGATAAGCATAGCTATAAAGGCGTAACAAAGGTAAGTTGTATACACCAAGCAACTGATAGGCTGGGAGGCATGGATTAACCAATGGCCCAAGCATATTGAAGAAAGTGCGTACAGCCAATGATTTGCGGATAGGAGCTACAGCTTTCAATGCCGGGCTAAAGAAAGGTGCATGTAAATAGGCTATTCCCGTCTTATTAATACTGGCTTTCAATTTATCGACATCTTTAGTAAATTTCACGCCGTGTTGTTCTATCACATTGCTGGCTCCACTCACTGATGTAGCCCCATAGTTACCATGTTTTACCACGGGATATCCTGCAGCAGCTACGACAAAGCATGAGCAAGTAGAAATATTAAATGTATTTTTTCCGTCACCTCCTGTACCTACAATATCCAAGGGTTTGAATTCATCCAAGTCAATCTTTACACGCATCAGAGCCTTCTGAAAACCTAGAAGTTCTTCAACAGTGATACTACGCATCAAAAATACGGTGATTAAGGAAGCAACTTGTTCGTTGCTATATTTGCTTTGTGCGATGTTCGACAGCACTTCTTCAGCCTCTTCTCTTGATAGATAATGATGCTCGAAAAGTTTATAGAGTATATCTTTCATTGTTTTTAATTTTTAAATTCTACGTTGTAATTATTCTTCTAACCAGTTCTTTATAATGGTACTTCCTTGTGGCGTCAAAACCGATTCGGGATGAAACTGAATGCCTCTTACATCGTAGGTCTTGTGTCTTAATGCCATTATCTGACCGTTTTCATCTTTCGCTGTGATCTCCAGTTCTTCAGGGAATCCTTCAGCATCAATAGCCCATGAGTGGTATCTTCCGGCAACAAACGTTTGTGATAAACCGTTGAACAATAGATCTTCTTTTTCTATGATGATGGGTGTTTGCACTCCGTGATATACATTCTCCAAGTTTATGAGTTTGGCTCCGAATGTTTCACCGATGGCTTGATGCCCAAGACAAACCCCCAGAATGCTTTTTGTAGGAGCATATTTTTTGATAAGTGGAAGCAATATGCCTGCTTCACATGGAATGCCGGGACCCGGAGAAAGCAATATCTTGTCATATTGATCCACATCGTCAAGTGGAATTTGGTCATTACGTACAACATCTATATTATTGTATCCCAGTGATTTCACTACATGTAATAAATTGTATGTAAATGAATCATAATTGTCGAACAACAGAATCTTTTTCATGTCTTGAATAGGTTAATTGTTTAATGTTTCAGCCATTTCCAATGCCTTTTTCAATGCACCTAATTTATTGTTGACTTCTTGCAGTTCGCTGCTATCAACACTTTTTGCTACAATTCCGGCGCCGGCTTGATAACTCAATTCACCGTTTCTGCTTACAAAGGTACGAATCGTAATGGCTTGGTTTAAGTTTCCATTAAGCCCAATAAATCCGATACAACCGCCATAAGCCCCTCTACTTACATTTTCGATCTCGCTGATTAGTTGCATGGCCCGTACTTTAGGTGCACCACTTAATGTCCCGGCAGGGAACGTATCAATGAATGTCTGTGTGGCATTTGCTTCGGGATTTAAATCACCGCTTACACGTGAAACCAGATGGATGACATGACTATAGAATTGAGGTTCCTTATAAAAATCAACTTTCACCTCTTTACAATTTCTGCTTAAATCATTACGAGCTAAATCCACTAACATCGTATGCTCTGCATTTTCTTTTGGATCTTTCAGTAATGCTTCTGCCGCAGCACGGTCACTTTCAGCATTTCCTGCACGTTTGTATGTGCCGGCTATTGGATCAATACTAGCATGACCATTAACTACTTTACAATGAGTTTCAGGCGAAGAGCCGAAAATACGGAATCCTCCAAAATCAAAATAGAACAAGTAGGGCGACGGATTGATGTATCTGAGAGCACGGTATACTTTGAAATCATCTCCGGTGTATTTCTGCATGAATCTGCGTGAAAGTACAATTTGGAATACATCACCTCGTTTGCAATGAGCAATGCCGGTGCGTACATACTCTTTGTATTCTTCGTCAGTAACATTGCTTGTCTCTTCACCTGTGCGTCTAAAATTGTACGATGGGAAATTATTGTTGCTAAGAATCTGTTCCAAATCATTTAAGTTGCTCTCTTCTCCATCTTGAAGCAGCTCAATTAATGACAGTGTATTTTTGAAATGATTAAAGACCAGTGTATACTTATATAATATGTATAGCATTTCCGGTGCGTCGTTGTGTGTATCATGTGTATCCTTTACTTTGATTTGTTCAAAGTAACGTACAGAATTGAAAGAGGTATATCCGAACAAACCGCACTTATCTGCATGAGTTCCTGTTACCTTAATGTGTGAGATGAATTTGTTCAAGGTAGAACTGATGTCTTTACCATCTTTTACACTAAATTCTTCTTTTGTGTGATCCGGCAGTTTCACTGTAAATTTGCTGTTGTTTACACTAAAGTTGACAATTGGTTTGATGCCGATGTAGGATGTAGAATTTTCACTTGCATGGAAATCAGAACTCTCTAATAGAGCCGATTCCGGATAAGTATCTCTTAACTGTAAGTATATGCTTACCGGTGTGTGAAGATCAGCCGGCAACTCTTTTACGTTCGTTGTGAATTCGAATGTTCTCATATTATTTGTTTTTTTTATTTTCCATGTAATTAATAAAAGTATCCATGTCTTTGTCTCCACGACCGCTTACGGTCAGTACCACTACATCTTCAGGATTGAATTTCACTTTACTTAGTGCTCCTAAAGCATGAGCAGATTCAATAGCAGGAATGATTCCTTCTAAACGAGTCAATTCAAAAGCCGCATCCATTGCTTCATCATCATTGACGGCAAGAATGGTAGCGCGGTGCTGTTCAGCTAAATTAGCATGTATCGGACCTATTCCCGGATAATCCAAACCGGCAGATATGGAATAAGGTTCTATGATTTGTCCGTCTTCAGTTTGCATAACCAGGGTCTTTGCACCGTGAATAATGCCAAGTCTTCCACATTGAATAGTTGCAGCAGTGTATGGTGTATCAATACCTTTTCCACCGGCTTCAGCTAAAACTATTTTTACACGAGTATCATCAATATAGTGATAAATTGTTCCTGCGGCATTGCTTCCACCACCAACGCAAGCCATCAAATAATCTGGATAGTCACGACCTTCTTTCTCTTTCAACTGTTCTTTGATTTCCTTACTGATAACTGATTGCAGACGTGCCACCATATCAGGATAGGGATGTGGTCCTACGGTTGAACCTATTACATAATAGGTATCTTCCGGATGACAGCACCAGTATCTAATGGCTTCATTTGTAGCATCTTTCAATGTCATGTTTCCACTAGTAACCGGTCTTACTTCCGTACCCAACATTTCCATTCGTTGTACATTCATGTGCTGGCGTTCTATATCCGTTTTTCCCATAAATACGATACATTCCATATTCATAAGGGCGGCAACGGTAGCTGTGGCCACTCCATGTTGACCGGCTCCTGTTTCTGCAATGATTTTCGTTTTCCCCATTGCTTTGGCAATCAATACTTGTCCGATGGCATTGTTTATTTTGTGTGCCCCCGTATGGTTCAAATCTTCTCTTTTGAGATATATTTTGCAGCCATATTTGTTTGAAAGTCGTTTGGCATAGTAGAGTGGAGAAGGACGTCCTACATAGTCACGTAACAATAGTGCAAATTCTTTTTTGAATGATTCACTTTCAATAATTTGTAGATAGTTTTTCTTTAAATCTTCCACATTTTGATAAAGAACTTCGGGAATATAGGCACCGCCAAATTCACCATAATAACCGTTTTGATCAACTTGAAAACTTTTCATATGTATTTGTTTATTTATTACTAAATGTTGATTGAAATAAAAAAAGCCCTGTCGCAGGTGCGGCAGGGCTCATTATTATTTCTTTATTATATATACATGAGGGTTGCTCCTTACGACTGATTGAGTTGTAAGCGACGCCACCAAGATGTATAAGTAACTTTAATCATATTCTGTTATTCTTTTTTCTTTGAATGCTGCAAATGTAAATGCTATATTTTAATTGTGCAAGAAAAAAACTACTTTTTTTTGATTCCTATTGCATTTTATTGTTTTTAGCGCTTGCTGACTACTAATCTGTGATTATTAATAAGCTCTAAAAACTAAATAGTAACCATCAGCTTTGATACTGAATGTATCGCCTTTTGATTCATTCAACGTTCCCTGCCACCAATTGTCGAAAGCCCTTGTGGGGTATACCATATTTTCTTCCTTGAGGGACTTACAAGTAAAATTGAATATGCTCACTTGTTGACCGTTGAATGATTCAAAATCGGCATCGCCATGTACAGGTACAAAAATTCCATAATCAGTTACAGTTGTCACATTCATTCCCATCTGCATATAGTTGATCAGCAGACTTATGTTTCCAAGAGTGTGATCTTCGCGTTTGCCGGTAGCTCCAACAATCAAAATATTTTTTCTATTTTGTGAGTCGCAGAACCTGATTGCTTTTGTCTGATCATTGTCTTCTTGCTCATGTTCAATGTGGAGAATATGAGCATATTTTTCTTTTATTTCTGTTGCTAATGAATCGCAATCGCCAACAATCACATTGGGTATATATCCCTTGTCAATATACTCATTTGCTGCTCCGTCGCAACAAACCACAAATTGTGCACTTTTAAGTAGATGCAGCGGTATTTCAGCGTTAGGGAAGTCACCGTTACCCAGGATTACTGTATCAGCAATATATGTTTTATTTATCAGAGGAAATTCCATCTTTAATCATCTTTTTCCATTTATAATAGCCAAAGATAGCTATTATTGCGTAAACGCCATATAGAAAGGCTGTGAAAGGTATTCCTTTATATATGTACAATCCACAGCAGAGTATGTCTACAACAATCCACACCAGCCATTGTTCCACATATTTGCGCGTTAGCAACCACATACCTATGACACTTAAAGCCGTAACGAAACTGTCTAGCCATGGCACATTGCTATTGGTGAATTTGATAAGTATCCATGCAATGACTAGCCACAACGCTATAGCAATAACGGTACAGGGTAGGATATATTTTATTTTTGCGTGGGTCACAGGTAATTCTTCATCAGAATCTTGTCCGTGCTTTTTTCCGAATTGCCATACTAACCATCCATATACGGCGGCAATCAAATAATAGATGTTTATTCCGAAGTCGGCAAATAATCCTGCTTTATAGTAAACAATAATATAGATAGCCGGCATGATGACGCCGACTATCCATAAATATATACTTGCTTTGTATTCAAGCCATATGTACACCAATCCTATGATGGTGCCTATAATATCTAATATTGTTAATGTTTCCATTAAAAATTAAATGATGCATGTGCCATAAAGTTGATAGGAGCTTGCGCTGAATAAGCTGAGTAGGAGTCGCCATCGCCATCTTGATATGCAGCAGCTCCGCTTTTCCCGTCACTCTTGAACTGTACATTTGCACTTCCGTTACTTTCATACTTTTCGCTGAACAGGTTGTAAATTGTTACACCTAGGGTTACAGATTTTACATTTGGAAGTTTGAATGTGTATGCCAGATTCAAGTTGCTCACAGAATAAGCATCTAGCATCAAACTCACTTCTTTGCCATTATCGGTATAAGATTTAATGCTTGTATTGGTCATATACTGTTTGCCAACGTATTGAGTTTGCAAAGAAGCTTCAAAACCTTTGTGGTTGTATGAGAAAATATTGTTGAAGATCAAATCAGGAGAGTATGAAAGGTGTGTATTACCTAAATTGATACTCTCTTGGGTATCATCCAATATAACATGCCAGTCTTTAGCTCTATTGCGGCTGAACGTAGCATTTGCATCCCAACGAAAATCTTTGCAAGGCTTTAAGGCAGCTGTTAATTCAATACCTTCACGATAACTTTTACCAACATTTTTAGAAATTGGACTTCCTATCGCATCTTGTTGTCCGGTCAAAACCAGTTGGTTGTTGTAATGCATATAGTAGAAGTTTGCGCCAGCTGAGAATATTGTACCATTATATTTATATCCTGCTTCCCAATCATTCAAAGACTCTGCTTTTGGCAGTAATGTCCCAAGGCTATTTTGGTAATCATCACGTGTTGGCTCCTTATGCGCTACAGCAAATGAACCGTAAATGGTGTTATTGGGACTTATTGTCCAATACAATCCGGCTTTGGGATTGAAAAAATTGAAATGAGTGTGGATATCGAAAGACACTTGATCGTAGCCTCCCTTGCTATTGCTTGTAAATGAATCAGTAGGTCCGGTTATTTTGTAATCAAGGCGTCGGTATTGCAAGTCAACGTATCCATTTAATCCTTTGATAAATTCATAGTTGACTTTTGCATAGATGTTACCATCTTTTTTCGTTACGTTATTGTGGTAATATTGATGATCTGGATCTAATGCACCGTTGAAGTTTTTTACCCAGATGACATCTCCGTAATGTTTCCCGTCATATTCGTTCCATCCTCCACCGAATGAGGCATTCAGTTTCTTATAGTTATAATTCAAAGAGAAAACTGTTCCATAGAAATTATTCTCCATCTCTTTGCGGCGGACTAGATCGCTTGTTCCATCACCGATACTTGAAGTCAATAGATATTCATATAAATTTTCTCCTGGTTTGTATTCCTCATAGTAGCCAAATCCACGTGTATAGTGCAATGCCACATTCAAATTCAAATGGTTGGTAAGAATCTGATTCCATAACATTTGGTAATGTTGTTGATGATAGAAATCTATCTGATTTTTATAGTAGGCAGTTGTTCCATCTGCAGCAGTATATTCACCGCAAGGATTGTATCTGCGCCCGTATTCCTCCATCTGTGCTTTTGAGGCATAATCCCATGCGTGGTAGGTACGCTCTTGTCCGTTGAACGTGATGAACTTAATTTCAGTGTTATTATTAAAATAACCTCCTTGCAAGAAATATGAATTAAGCTTGGTTGAGGCTCTATCAATGTATCCGTCAGAACCGATGTTTGATAATCGTCCCTGAAAAGCCCAATGATCTTTGAGTAGCCCCGTACCGAATTTAAATGTCTCTTTGTGAGAATTGTAAGAGCCATAAGATCCGTCAAGAGAAGTAAATGGTTTGTATGAAAGCTCCTCTGTCTGCATGTTTACGGTTGCTCCGAAAGCTGCGGCGCCATTGGTAGAAGTACCCACGCCACGTTGTACTTGCATATTGTCTACACTTGATGCAAGGTCAGGCATATTCACCCAATAAACAGAACCTTCATCTGCATCATTAATAGGAATTCCATTCGTTGTTACATTGATACGTCCCGGATCCGTACCGCGTATATGGATAGAGGTATATCCGATGCCGTTACCAGCATCTGAAGTTGTAATTACCGAAGGAGTAAGAGAAAGAAGGAAAGGAATGTCCTGTCCGAAATTTTGTTTTTTTAGTTGATCTTTGCTTATGTTTTCATAAGCCATCGGAGTTTTTTTACCGGCACGAGTAGATACAACTTGAACTTCCTGCAGATGTACCATTTGTGTACTATCCGGGATTGCTTCAGCTGTGCGATGCTGAGCATAAGTCATTGTGCTACAAACGAATGTAGCAAGCAATAATGCTTCTCTTTTCATTATAAAACTAATTAAATTACACAAAAAGGGGTACTTTTTATGTTCACTTCCCTACGCCGGCATTATCCGGATCAGGTTCATGGGTTTGATCTCAGCCCGTTATATTAGGGCACCCCTCGTTTCTTTTGAAAACCGAGGCAAAGGTAGTAATAAAAATGGGAAGTGTAATATATTTTTTAGTTTTTTAATAACAGGATAATGATTGCCACAATAAATCCCGATGCACTTAGAATTATGCCACGTTTGAATTGTTTCGTTTTTGGCTTGAACATCCAGAAAGAAGAAACAGCCATGAATAGGAGTATTATGCCAAAAACTATACCTATCCAACTCATAGAAGACTTGCTTTTGGCTTTATGTAAATCCAGAAACTTATTTATTGGCCAGACAACCTCTTTGTCCTTATATATAACAATGCCTGTTACTTTGTTGTAATTACCGCCATCGAAGCGTATTACATTATTCCGTTCATCAATAACCTTTAAGTCCTTTTTGTCAAGGAAAGCAGTTAGCTTATCGGTTGACATATTAGGCGGACATTCTTTTTGAATGGTTCTTTCCGTTTTCAAGAAATCCGTATCTCGGAAGATCTGCGTAATGCCACTAAGGGAATAAATAATAATAAATCCAACAAAGAAATACCCGATGTTTCGGTGCAATGTTCGCATCATTTTATTTATGTTATTAACCATTTGTTTGTTCTATTAAGGATGATTACTCTTAATTTGTTCAAAAAGCGTATGATGATTGTCATTCCATTAAGATAGGAATCACCAAACAAAAACTTTTCACGTGATCATATAAACAAATATATGGATAAATGTATCGTTATTGAATGTTAAACATAATCTTCAACTTGCGAACCCTTTTGAAAAAGAAAGGATGTTAATATATAATATTTTTGAGGATAATTAAATTATTGTAAAATTTGATAATTAATCACGTTTCGATATGCAGTATTTCTACTTTTACACATTTATAAGGCAAATATTAAAAATATATACTTATGAAAAAACATTTATATTGGCTTTTATTAATTGTAGTATTAATTAGTGGATGCAGTGATTCAAACTCTGGAGGAGGTGACGAACCTCGTTGTACATATCCTATTCAAACGTTGACACGTAATCAGCAAGTTATGACTGATTCTGCCAATAATTTTGCCTTTAATTTCTTAAAGACGTTGAATTCTACAACTGAAGATCCAAACTATTTTGTATCTCCGGTTAGTGCTTCTTTACTTTTGTCGATGATAACAAACGGTGCTGTTGGTGAAACCAAAGATGAAATAAAATCCGTTTTAGGACTATCTCCTTATACTCAGGGAGATGTGAATGCTTTTTGTAGAGCGCTGGTGAGTAATCTTTTGAATACTGATAAGGATGTGACTGTAAATATTGCGAATTCAGTATGGATAAATAAGACCTATGAAATAAAACAACAATTTAAAGATAGTGTAAAAAACAATTATGAGGCAGGATTGAATGTGTGTGATTTCAGTCAGAATGATTTAACGGCGAATACTATAAATAAATGGTGCTCTGATCATACAAACGGACATATTAAGAATATGTTCAGCAGTTCTGAAATAGATGGCAGTGTCGCAATGATTTTAGTTAATGCACTCTATTTTAAAGCTAAGTGGGCTAATTCTTTTGATTCTGATCTTACTGCGAATGATAATTTCACAAATGAAGACGGATCCGTTTCATTTGTGAAAATGATGAACAAACAATTGACCGCCTCTTACGTAAAAAACAATGATTTTTCTGTAGTAGAGTTACCTTATGGAGAAGGTGGCTACAGCATGGTGATAGCTCTGCCTAATTCGCAGTTATCACAGTTAGATGCAGCTAACCGTATTTCATCTGATACGTGGAAACAGTGGATGGGAACATTAGGAACGCAAACAATCAATTTGCAAATGCCTAAATATCAAATGGATTATAGTTGCAATATGAATAGCATATTGTATCTAATGGGGATGAAGAATGCATTAACCCGATTTGCGGACTATAGCGATATAGGCAAGGATGTACATATTAATCTAATCAAACAGAAAACTTATTTAAATATTGATGAAGACGGTACAGAGGCCGCTGCTATTACTTCAGGGTCTTCTGTAACCAGTCCAGGACCAGTATCTAATGTTATTAACATGAAAATAAATCATCCATTCTTCTTTTTTATTAAGGAGAAACGAACCGGTGCCATTTTATTTGAAGGACGAATTAATAAACTATGATATTATGCAAGAAAGACATCAAAACCGAGAACAATACTTTAGAGAATTAGCTATCACCAGTAGACATTATTTTATACCATATGTCAAACATATTATGAAGATAAGTGACCAGACGACTGTTCTCGAAATAGGGTGTGGTGACGGAGGAAACTTATTGCCATTTGCTGAAAAAGGCTGTCAGGTAGTGGGTGTTGACATTTCCAAGAACAGAATAAGTCAAGCCAAAGAGTTTTTTAAGATGAGGAATTTGTCTGCGACTTTAATAGCATCGGATATATTTGAATTACACACCCTTGAAAAGAAATTTGATTTAATAATGATACATGATGTGATAGAGCACATCGGAGATAAAGAAGGGTTTATGAATAATATAAAGAGGTATTTAAGTCTTGGTGGAGTCATCTTCACAGCCTTTCCAGCATGGGAGATGCCTTTTGGCGGGCATCAACAAATTTGTCGTGGAAAAGTATGTTCTCATTTGCCGTTCATCCATTTACTACCGAATTTATTATATAAGTCGTTGTTGAAGGTGTGCGGTGAAAAAGAGGATACAATTTCTGAATTGATGAATATTAAAGAAACTCGTACATCTGTAGAAATGTTCCATCATATTGCAAAGAAATCATCATATAAAATTATAGATGAAACGTTCTATTTTATTAATCCTCATTATGAAGTGAAGTTTGGGTTACATCCTAGAAAGCTTTATAAACCAATAGGGTATGTCCCATATGTAAGGGATTTTTTTACTACTTCAGCTTTTTATTTGCTGGCTGTTTAGCGTTTTGTGGAATAAGCTGTGTCAAAGAAATATTGATATATTTTCTTTTGACACAGCTGTTTATTATATATTGAGTTTTGGTTAGAGAAAATTTATCCTTTAATTACAGCAATGGGAGATAGTTCTATTCGTGGCTTTACGAGATCTCCCAATCCTTCTACTATGTAAGATTTAGTTCCTTGAGATCCTGGAATGATTCCTATTTCTCCTTATCTTGCTCCGGCATCCGATTAATCCTGATGCAAGTGCAATGAGGCATAGATAAAAATAAATTTTCTTCATGACTTTTGTTTTATAGTAATACTGTTTTATGGAAACAAAGTTTAGAGAAAGTTGTGCCAAAAAATGACGTAACTTGAATTTATTTAATAGTTGTGTTTTTATGTCGTAAGTTTTGCCTCAAGACGCAAAACACCTAAAATACAGAAAGTGTAAAGTACCCTTCATCCTTCAAACCCACACATTTTCATTAACTTACGAATGAACGAATGAAGGATGGACAAAAATTAACACATTCACTAAATCCTTTATCCCTATTACCGGCAGGCATTCATCTTGTTCCTCGTCGGCATTTGACTTAGAGTAGGCGGGTCGTGGAGCAAGAGCAGAGCCGTAGTTGCATTATTACCGACCGGCAATCGTTAGAATGAACTGTATGTGTTTACCAACACATACAGTTCATTTGAGCAATCGAACAAGTTGAGATAATCAAAACACCCATTGATTTTGTCAAGATATCAGCCCTTTGAAAATATGAAGGTGAATGCAGAAAGGAAATTTGGAGCCTTCATCCATTCACCCGTAATCGAATGAAAATGTGATAGTTGGAAGGTGAAGGCAATTTTACAAACATTGTGCATGAAAGGAGACCGAGGCTTCACAAACCACACCTATATAATAGGTGTTATAAATGAATGGTCTTTTATTCGCTTAAGAAAATCTTTCCTATATACTATAATGTATAAGTTTTCCAGAATATCGGAAAGAATGAATGACAAGCCAACTTTATAAAGCGTCAAACATAAAAAGCTCTCCCAATTTAGGACGATACATGAAGGGAGAAAAACAAAACGGAGCCTTCATTCGTTCATTCGGTAACGCCGATGAATAAAGGAAAAGTGAAGGATTAATGAAGAAAACAGTTTTCTGATATTTCAGGATATAGGGTATAATTTCTATATGCCAAGCAAATAAATATTCAGCCTTCATCAGGTAACTAAACTCAAAAAAAAACTTCCCCAAAAAACTCAAAGTCCTCTTCCCCCAAACTCGTTACTGCAAGTTGTCCACAAGTCAATAGCGAGTTTCCCACCCCATAACTGCGAGTTTCCCAATCCTCAGTAGCGATGTCTTTTACTTAAAAGTGTTTACATAACTGCGGTTAGTAGGCTGAAAATGTTTACTTAG
>DCFW01000015.1 GCA_002315435.1 Bacteroidales bacterium UBA1794 | reverse complement strand
ATTTTTTTTAGTGGACACTAGTGATTATATATAATATATATATGTAATATATATACTATATATAGTAAGTAAATACTTAATCTCTCGTTTCTTCTATTTCTTAGTACTCTATCTGTGAGATAGTTACAAAGTTAAATTTCCGGAGAGGGGGGTAGGTGATACTTTGATACTTTCGATTTGTCCCTAATTGTGTAGTAATGTTTCTTTTTGTTTAATAGGACCGTCGGCTCAACTCATAGTTACGAGTTGTTCAACTCTCTTAAGCGAGTTTGCAAACTCATAACTATGAGTTGAGTAACTCTCAGTTATGAGTTAGACGAAACGCTATAGCGAGTTTAGAGTCTGTCAATACAGAGTTTTGAACTTCTCAATAGAGTCTTTTTTGAAAAGTGTTTACATGTCTCAGAGTGGTAGACTGAAAACGTTTACGTAGTTAATTATTAAAGTGCTAAACAAGTTCACACTATATGTAAAGCTATACGATTACTCTTTACTAGGAGTCTGATATATGTTTTGCACCTCCCAGCTTGGCGATGGAAGAACTATAGATAATTCCGCGTTACTCCATGATTACTGTAGAGAATATTTGATGGATGCAGGCGTTGAAGAGATAAACGAAAATAAGAAAAAATGAGGTCGAAGGTAAAAGTAGATGTTTGAATAGGTACAAAGACGAACTATGTGCGTCTTTCCATTAAATAAGTCTTTTTCAGGACTTAAGCTTTAATTGTAAAGCTGTATACGGAATATGATGACTAAAGGGTTAGTCGTTATGTTCTTTTTTTGTGCTATTTAGTCAATTATTACACATGTAAACAACAATTTTTACACAATCAACTCGTATTTAGCTCTTAATTTTGTCCATTATCCGGCAAATATTAATCTAATATTATATAAATGTGTATGAAGTTAACTAAAATCTGCACTATTGTGATACTGTTTCTTACATTATTTACAATTAGTGCATCGGCCCAAAAGATTATGATATCGGGTACTGTGAAAGACAAAACCGGTGAACCTGTAATTGGTGCTTCTGTCGTTGAAAAGGGAACGGCTAACGGAGTTATGACTGACATTGATGGCAAGTATACTATTAATGTGAATGGAACTAAAACTATCCGGTTCTCTTCCGTCGGTATGAAAACAGTTGAAAAGTCTGTTACCGAAAAGTCAATTATTAATGTTGTACTGGAAGATGCTGCTGTCTCTTTAAATGATGTGGTTGTTATTGGTTATGGAACCAGTAGGCGTAAGGATTTGACCGGAGCTGTAAATTCTGTTCAAGGTGAGGAAATTGCAAAAATACCTATAACAAATGTAGCGCAAGCGATGACCGGTCGTTTGGCTGGTGTGCAAATTACTACTGCGGATGGATCCCCTGATGCTGAAGTGACCATTCGTGTGCGAGGCGGTGGTTCCATTACTCAAAGCAACGCCCCTCTCTATGTGGTGGACGGTTTCCCTGTTAGTAGTATCAGTGATATTGCTCCTGCCGATATTCAATCAATTGATGTATTGAAAGATGCTTCTTCTACGGCCATTTACGGATCTCGTGGTGCGAATGGTGTAATTATTATTACCACTAAAAGCGCAAAGTCCGGAAAAACGGAAGTATCTTATAATGGATATGTGCAGGGGAAGAGCATGACAAATAAGATAAAAGTGCTTGATCCTTATGAATTTGTGATGTACAATTATGAATATTATGCTGCCCGTAATAACCTGAGTGCATTCACTAAACGTTATGGCGTGTGGGGTGATTTGGATTTGTATAAATATCAAAAGGGAACAGATTGGCAGAACGAGTTGTTTGGCAATGCTGACCTGTCGCAATCTCATAATATCAGTGTAACAGGAGGAAATGAGCTGACTAAGTTTTCAATAAGTGGGACGTATACGAAAGATGGAGCGTTGATGGTTTCTAATAATTTCGAACGCTATAATTTGAATTTCAAATTGAATCATCAGATTTCCAAGAAACTTACATTGGATTTTGATGCCCGCTTATCTGATACGAAAGTGAACGGTTCGGGTACAGCCGGTAGCACATATAAGCTCCGCACTTATGAAGCTGTCGTGAAAGCTCCTGTCAATGCATATTACAACTACGATGACGTAGATACAAGCAGTATGGATGATGCCGATTACTTGGCTTATATGAATGATAAAATGACGATCAAAGAGAAGTCTGATCAATATTGGAAGAGGACGCTTGATCGTAAATGGAATCTTTCTGCTGCATTGAATTGGAATATTACTGATTTTCTGAAGTACCGTTTTGAGGGCGGTTATCAATATGACTTTGCCGATACAAAAAATTATTGGGGACCTTATTCTTCCAATTCTCAAAATGAAGGAGCCAATAAGCCTATGGCTGACTGGACCAAGGATGACTCTTGGGAATATCATTATGCAAATACTTTTTCCTTCAATTGGGATATTCAGAAGGCTCATCATTTTGATGCAATGATCGGACAAGAAATAACGGTATCCGGCGGTACTTCAAACTATATGAAGGGCAAATATTTTGATACATCAATGACTGTGGATAAGATCTTTGCTAACATGCAGTTGAATAGTGGTGCAACGGGAGCTGCTACTATTAGTTCATCAGAAGATACGCAAGATAAGTTAGCTTCGTTCTTCGGACGTTTTAATTACCGTTATAAAGAAAAATATTTGTTTACTGCTACTATGCGTGCTGATGGATCAAGTAAGTTCAAGAGAGGTAATCGATGGGGGATGTTCCCCGCTGCCGCACTAGGATGGCGTATCTTGGAAGAACCTTGGATGAATGGAACGAGAGGTTGGCTGTCTAACTTGAAGCTGCGTCTTAGCTATGGTACAGCCGGAAATAACCGTATTAGCAATGTGTCGTATCAACAAGTTTATTCGGCATATTCGGGCAGTAAATATTATGGTGTAGGGGATACTCAGAATGCATATTACGTGACATCGTCTTCTTTGGCCAATCCTGATTTGAAATGGGAAACAACCATTACTCGTAACCTCGGTTTGGATTTTGGAATTTGGAATGAAAAGTTGACAGGTACTATTGATGCTTATTTGAATAATACTAAAAACTTATTGCTCTCTGCCGTTACTACGGCACCGGGATATAGCAGTAAAATGGTGAATGTAGGTAAAACCAGTAACAAAGGTTTGGAGTTGACATTGAATTATAATGCAATAAATAAGAGAGACTATTCACTGAATTTCAATTTTAATATTGCCAAAAATATAAATAAGGTGGTTGCCTTGTCTAGCGGGGCTACGGAGCAGTCTTATAATTCAGGAGTCTTTGGCACAGATATTCAATCAACTTATGAATATTTAGTAAAGGTAGGACAGCCTATCGGCTCGATCTATGGTTATGTATCTGACGGATACTATACAACGGATGATTTTACGGCATATGATGCCGGTACGGATACGTATACTTTGGCTAAAGGTGTGCCGACGAACGGTTTGATTCAGAAAGTTCGTCCAGGATCATTAAAACTGAAGGATTTGGATGGAGATGGTTCAATAACGGCTGATGCCGATCGCCAAATAATAGGTAAGACTCAACCTAAGTTTACCGGTGGCTTTGGAATCAACGCAACATATAAAAATTTTGATTTATCGGCTATGTTCAGCTATGTTGTAGGCAATAAAGTGTACAATGCCGATAAGATGGTGACAACACAAACTTATACTCGTACAACTAATTTCTCTAATTTGCGTACGGAAATGAGCGTTGACAAACGCTTTACTTATCTGAATAGGAATACCGGTGAGATTGTTACCGATTTGGCTACATTGAAAACGATGAATGAAGGAAAGACCATGTGGTCGCCTGTGTGGATGGGACCGAATACTCCTATCTTACAATCGTATGATATTGAAGACGGTTCATTTCTGCGCTTACAGAACTTGACGTTGGGATATACTCTTCCAAAGAGTTGGACAAGGAAATTTGCATGCAGCAGATTGCGCTTGTATTGTACATTGAACAATGTATTTTGTCTGACCGGTTATAGCGGATATGATCCTGAAGTAAATTCACCTGCTCGTAACAGCGGTTCAAGTGGAGTCATGCCCGGAATTGATTATTCTGCATATCCGAGGAGTTTCTCTTGGACAGCAGGTGTAAACATTAATTTCTAACTTTATTCATAGAAAAATGATGAAAAATAAAATATTAATAGCTTTGTCACTTGCCGGAACTTTGATGTTGAGTGCTTGTGAAAACTTTTTGGATGTAGATTCTCCATCTATTGCTGATCAAACTTATGTGTTCAGCACAACGACCGATGCATATAAAGTTCTCTTGGGAGCTTACGAGTGTTTTTGCGAAGATGCATACTCTTCTCGTTTGTCAAATGTGTTTATGGTCAATACCGATGTGGAGATAGCCCCGGTATCGCAAACTCAAATCAATGCGAATGATCGTAGAGGCATATGGTGCTATAACCCAAATGCGTCTTTTAGTGATATATATAATGCTTGGAAGAATGCTTATCTTGCTGTGGATCGTTGCAATCAAGTGATAACAGGCATTAAAAGTAGTGCCCTTTATGCTGCAGGAAATGCTGATATGAAGCAAATGCTGGGTGAGGCTTATACCTTGCGTGCTTATTGGTATTGGGAGCTTTGCAATTATTGGGGAGATGTTCCTTTTTATAATGATCCGTCAACAACATTGAATGATTCTCCAAAACCTCGTATGGATAAGAATAAAATTTATTCGATGTGTTTGCAGAGTATGATTGATAACGAAGCTGGCATGAAGTGGGCGAGTGATTTATCGGGAGGTATAGAGCGGATGAATCGCGACTTCTGTTTAGGTATGATATCTCGAATGGCTATGTTTCGTGCCGGATATGGAATGACCAAGGGAGGGACGATGCAACGTGCTGATGATTATCTTGATGTGGCAAGTAACGATACATTGGCTGTTACGTATACAAACCCTAGTGGCGTGAAAACAACTGCTCGTACTTATAAAGAGTATTTTCAATTGGCTAAAGATTATTGCGTGAAATTAAGAAGTAATCGTACTTATACTATGAATACTGACTTCTGGCAAATATTTAAGAATGAATGTGAATATTCAACTCCTACGAATCAGGATGTGATGTATGAGGTTGGCTTTGTTAGTAATAGCGGTGGTGATGTCGGTTGGTGTCTTGGATTGTCAGTAGTAGGCGGATCATACGGTGCTGGCACCTCGTATATACAATTTAGTGCTCCTTATGTGTTATCATTTGACACTAATGATCAACGATACAAAGCAACCTGTTCAAATATCTATTATAAAAATGAATCAACTCAAAATGCATTGAAAGGCAATGCAACGGTGCCGGCTAAATGGTGTCGTTTATGGTTGAAGAGTTCTCCCGGATCCTCTTCTTCAAAGGGAACAGGTATCAATTGGCCTTTGATGCGTTGGTCGGATGTATTGTTGATGGAAGCTGAAGCTGAAAATGAGTTGAACGGACCCACTTCTACTGCTAAATCGGCTTTGACGGAAGTGAGAGCACGTGCTTATATCAATGCGACTTCGGATGTGCAAACAAGCAAAGTGACCAATTATGTTGATTCGGTTGCCGGTTCGCAGGATTTATTTAAAAAAGCGATCGTGAATGAGCGTGCCTGGGAGTTCGGTGGAGAGATGCTGCGTAAATTTGATTTGGTGCGTTGGAATCTGTTTGGCGACAAAGTATTGGAGATGATAAATAAAGAATATGAGATGGGCAAGAGGTCTAATTTACTTGATGGCAATGGAACTTATACCGTGAACAGTTCGTTGACTCCAAGTAAGGATTATGCAGATGTGTTATATTTCACGTTTAAGAATGGAATAGTCAATTTTTTGAATGATCCTCATACTTATATGAGTCAAGCTGATGCTATGTCAAAGGCTGGAACTTCTGCTTTTCCGATTCAAATTGTTGAGACAGACATTCCTACAGGTTATACATCTAATACGTTGTATCAAATTGATTGGGCCAAGGCTTGTTTCGCTAATACAACAGTAGGTAAGGTGACGACATATTATCCGTGTGATATGATACAGTGGTCATTTTATGGGTATACAAAGGAAACAGCTGTTTCTTCATTGAATTGGCAGACAATGTATAATACATCTACTCGTGCGGCATTCCCTTATTTATTACCGATCTCAACAACTACGACTGGTGCGGCCAGTGGTGTACTTGATAACAATGGTTGGTTATTAAATAATTAATAAATTGAATATAAAAAATGACAATCATGAAAATACATAGACTTAGATTTACGCTCCTGGGAATTATCTTATGTGGATTAGTTCTTTTTAGCTGTAACGATGACACTGATTTGTCGGCTCCAAGACTATTCCGTCCCATAGCAACGGTCACTGTATCAAGCAATACAATCAATTTAGCGTGGGAACCTATTGGCACAGCATCCGCTTATCAGTTGGAATTAAGTGTCGATAGTTTCAAAACCACTTGTGCTGCTGGCGACACCGTGGGAACTTCTTATACATTTCGCAATTTAGTATGGGACCAAACGTATCAGATTCGTCTGAAAGCAATTTCATCTGCATCAAGTGTGAACAGTTCTGAATATTATGTGTGTGACGATGGGGTTGTAACCTATCCAACAAAGTTGCAGAAAGTAAATGTTACTGATATTGCTGCTCGAGTTTCATGGAGTACGAATGTAGGTTACACAAAATTGGTCGTGAGCAAGGCTGATACGACCAGCTCTATCTGGACTTATAATAAACTTGATTCTGTAATAGTCGGTGATGCTGATAATGCTCTTCTTTACAAGGATGTAAAGAATTTGACTCCTTTAACCAATTATAAAGTGACTGCATACATCGGAGACACTTATTCAGGAAGTAAAACTTTTAAGACAAAAGCTTCTGAGAATTACGGAACGAACGTGATAGATTTACGTGGATTATCTGCAGTTGATGCTTCGGATACGATAAACACCGCATTCATGTCGAATGTGGTTCGTGATGGCGCAACAGTTGTTTTGGAGGGAAGTGCAACCTATACGATTCCCGGCGGATTAGTTCTTAATAAATCGATCTCTTTTGTGACAGGGTTATCGTTGAGTGGTAATGCAATTGTGAAGATGAACGGTTGTTCGTTTAGTGGAGCTTCGAATGCAGATATTCGCTTTAAGAACATTAATATCGTTACTTCCGCTAACAAGGCTGCATCTAATTTCGGAGGTGGATATGTCTTCAATAATGCTTCTGTGGGTACATTGGATTCACTTACTTTCTCAGGATGCAGTATCAAATATATGCGTGGTATCATTCGTTTGCAATCAGCGGTTTCAACTATAGGTACTCTTAATATAACGAATTGTATTATGGACAGTATTGGGAACTATGGAGTGACTACAGTTGATGTGGCAGGAGCAGCCATTAATAACGTGAATATAACTAATTCTACATTGGCTCATGCCGAGAAAATACTTGTTAGTACGAAATCGGCAATAGGTACGAGTACTGCAATTAATAATTGCACGTTTGCCTATTGTGGAAACATCTCCGGTACCTCTGCATATTACTTGTTTGATTTTGGCAGCAGTTCTTCCGTTGCTCTGAAAAATTCTTTGTTGATAAATAATTGCATATTCGGAGGCTCTTTTAGTGGCAGTGCTGTTAATGGATATAGATGTTCAGGGACTGGAGCTACTTATAATTTGCTGAGTAGTTATAAAACTTCTGATTTAACATGGGCATTGGGAACGGATGGAGTAACTGCGGTGGCTCCATTGGCAAATATCTCCTCTTATTCCGGTACGGTTACGTCTTTGTGGAATTCACCGACAACAAGTGACTTCACATTCAAAGATAAGTCAGGCGATATTTATAAAAATAAGATTGGTGATCCAAGATGGTATTAAATTGATAATAACAGATTGATAATAGGAAAAAGGCATGCCGATTGAAGCATGCCTTTTTCTTACTTATAATGATTCTAATGTAGCATTAATTGTCTGATTTTCTTCATAAAAATGAATAGAAAGGTGAAAAATAGCTTATATTTGTCCGCTAATGAGGAACTGTTTTTATTTGAAAGGAATGAATGAAGATAAATTAAAACAAAAGCTTCAGGGATGGATTGTGTCTGTCTCTTGCCTTATCTTGTGTGGTAAGTTTATCGCTTTTTATATAACTAATTCCGTTGGTGTTTTGACGGATGCAATGGAGAGTATTGTGAATGTGGTTGCCGGTCTTATTAGTTTGTATAGTTTAAGATGGGCTTCAAAACCGAGGGATAAAGAACATCCGTTCGGTCATGGGAAAATAGAATTTATATCAGCTTCTGTAGAGGGATTACTTATTTCTATTGCAGGCATCATGATTATTTATGAGGGAGTGTTGCGACTATTTTCTCCGGCAACTATCAGCAAGCTTGATATTGGTATTATTGTGGTTGCAATCGGAGGTTTATTAAATTACCTGATGGGATGGTACAGCGTGCGAATTGGAAATAAGTACAGGTCAATGGCTTTAGTAGCCGGAGGCAAGCATTTGCAATCGGATACGTATTCTACAATAGGACTGGTGATAGGCTTGATACTTCTTTATTATACCGGAATAACATGGATAGATAGTGCTTTGGCTTTGATCTTTGGATTAATCATTGTGGTGACCGGCATTTCTATTCTCAAAAAGACAGTTGCTAGTTTATTGGATAAAGCGGATAATGAGATGCTGCATGCCATGGCACAAAGCATCAATGAGCGTCGGGAACCCGATTGGATTGATGTACATAACACAAAGATCATCAAATATGGTAGTTATCTCTATATAGATTGTGACTTGACATTGCCTTGGTTTTATAATATAAAGGAAAGTCATCAGGCATGTGAGCGTTTAAGTAGCACCCTTGTGTCTAAATTCACAGACAGAATTCAAGTATCAATCCATTCTGACCCTTGTGAAATGAAGCATTGCGGGCATTGTGAAATGAAAAATTGCTCTTCACGAATATTGCCACTTGCTGCATTGGAGAAGATCAGTTTGTCTAATATGACCGAGAGCGACGAAGAGAGGGATGAATCTTAAAGAAAAAGATTCAACCCTTAATGTGTGAGGTGATCGTAACTTAGCTGTATCCCTGATTCTCTTTTGACCTTATAGTGTGATTAAATGTTCATTATTTTTAATGTATTCGGTAAGAGGTGCACCCATATATCTAACGTTTATGCCCATCTGAGTTAATTTATCAGATACGTGAAAATAATCACAGCAATCTTTACATGCTTCAATGGTTATTCCCTTGTTTATCATTTCCAGAATTTCCGTTTGTATCTGAGAATCGTTACCTACAAGCTTTGCCGAGGCACCCCAGATAATGATATTTATCTGATCCCACCAGCCTTTGCTCAAAGAATTGATTGTGTACATTGATAACATATGGAAAAAAGTATCCTTGTTATCAGTCGTCCATAGAATGTTGAGTTTGTCCATGATATCCTGTATTTAGTTGTGTAAAACAAAATTTGCAATATCATTAATCACTGCCGATGACACGTGTCCTCCAACTTTCATATATTCAGCCGGTACGGATTTGCCCACACCTGTTTGCATCAGATGATTCAGGTCGGGATAACTTATAAAGTGCACATTCGTATGACTCTTTAAAGCTTTCTTCCATAAGTTGAAATCGGTCATGGTTACTTGGTAATCACGCTCACCTTGAAGAAATAGCATGGGTAGTTTTAATTTTTGTGCAACGGCAGTTTGGTGGTATTCCTTAGCAGCTTCCCAATAACTGATTGATACATTGAGTGGAGTCTTCAACTTATCGTTAAAAGCCGGGGTTCCTATATTCTTTATGTTTCCTATTTCTATATCAAGTTCTGTGATTTGTTTTTTTGTATCATCCGGTAGATTGGGTTCTATGGATGCGATGTAATGAGTTTGCTCTTTTATCATATCTTCCAATGGACGGGCGTTGCCTGCCATAATGATTATTCCTTTTAAATTGCCTGATCTTTCGGCTATTCTTGGAGCAAGCATCCCGCCCAGACTATGTCCCAGGACATAAATATGATTCGGATCTACTTGTGGCAATGTGTGTGCAAGCTTGATGGCTGCAAGCGCATCGTTTACAGTCTCTGCATCAAAGTTGGCTTTGCCGTTTTGGGGTACGTAGTTCGTTCCATAAACAAATGTGCGCTTATCATAACGCAACACAGCAACTCCTTTGTTAATAAGTCCTTCGGCTATATCGTAAAAAGGCTTGTTGCCATAGACGGCTTCATCTCTATCGCTGGGACCTGATCCTTGTATTAATATGACAAGAGGGTATCTCTTCTTATTTATTGTAGGAAGATTCAATACTCCCGGTAGTTTGAATGTATCGCATTGAATGGTAACAGGTACTCCGTTCAGTTTTTTAACAGTGGTGGAGTCTGTTGATTTCTGTTCGTTAATTGGTGCCGGTGCCAGGCGGATCGTGTTTGCCAGTCCGTCTTTGTCAAAAGCTGTGAGGAAGCGCAATGACATATTTTTGAA
This sequence comes from Bacteroidales bacterium UBA1794, assembly GCA_002315435.1. Lineage (GTDB taxonomy): Bacteria > Bacteroidota > Bacteroidia > Bacteroidales > Bacteroidaceae > DCFW01. The sequence goes on along the minus strand of DCFW01000015.1, from coordinate 36,289 downwards.
TACTAAATTGCAGTAATAAACTGTTAGAGGTGGTATTTCTTTGCTCTCCCAAGTGCCTGTAGATAGTAATGGCCCGAATTGCTGTTGCATCTGAGCAAACGTATTGTTAAACATATCGGCTGTTACATGCGAACGTACATTGTTGTTGACATGACACAGGATACTGTCACCCTTGCCATTGATAACCCATTGCAAAAGTTGTTGTGCCCGGCTCATATTGTTGTCTTGAGCGAATGCTGTAATAGCAAATAGCACTGAGAATAGAAATACGCTGACCTTTTTCATAGTTGTATAGTCTTTTGATGATTTATGAGATGATACGTTTATTTATTTTTCCAAAATTGCGGTGCAAACATAAGTAGAATAGGGAATATTTCAAGACGACCGACAAGCATTAAAAAAGAGCAAACCCATTTGGCTGCATCGGGAAGATAGCTCCAAGAGCCATTCACTCCTGTTGCACCGAATGCCGGACCATCATTGCCCATACTTGAGATGACCATACTGATGCTTTCTGTGATACCTATATTCATACCCATCAGTACAAGCGTGCCTACCATAGCTACTCCTGCATAGAGTAAGGTGAAAGTGAGAATACCTGTTTTTACTTGTTGCGGTATTACCTGATTGTTGATACGTACGGAAAGTACTGCGTTAGGGTGGAGTATTTGCATGATCTCGTTACGAAATACTTTATATATTACGTTAAGGCGAATGCATTTTATACCACCGGATGTACTTCCTGAACATGCTCCACTAATCATGGCAAGAATCATGATTCCCCATGTAAGTGAAGGCCAAAGCCTATAATTAGCACTGGTGAATCCTGTGGAAGTAAGGGTTGATGTTACTTGAAAAAGGGCTTTACGCAAAGTCTCTTCAATATGTGAACTGTCTTTTGCTATAAGAGATACTGCGACAATAGCAGTAAACACTGCGAGTGCTCCGATAAACCATTTGAATTCGCTGTCGAAGAGAAGCTTTCTCCATTTCTTTCGGCAAACAAATATAAGTAGTGAGAAATTGGTTCCGCCTAATAGCATGAAAACAATGGTTACATATTCGATATATCTTGAGTGGTAAGAGCCTATGTTTCCTTGTCTCGTGGAGAATCCTCCGGTTGAAAGAGTGGACATGGAATGACAAATACTGTCGAATATCGGCATGGATCCAAGTGACAACAGGATTGTCTGCAATACGGTAATAGAAAAATAGAGTAATATAATTTCTTTTGTGGCAACGCTGATACGTGGATGTAATTTTCCCTGCGAAGGGCCCATGGATTCTGCAGCAAATAACTGTACGCCACCCATGCCAAAGATCGGTAGTATGGCGATAGTAAAGAATATGATTCCTAATCCGCCTACCCAGTTGGTGAGGCTCCGCCAGAACAATAATCCGTGGGGCAGTTGGTCAATATTTGTAAGCACAGTGGCACCTGTGGTTGTGAATCCCGACACCGTTTCAAAGAAAGCGGATGCCGGATTGGTTACATATCCGCTGAATATGAAAGGCAGCATGCCTATTGCCGAGAGAACAACCCATGCTATTGAGACAATCACATATCCGTCACGACGGGTAAGTACCTTTTCATAGTCGGCACCTGCAGGATAAAGTAGTGATCCTAAAACAAAAGCTATTCCGGCTGTGGTTAAGAATGCGTTGAGATCATGCTCACCATATCCCAATGATATGAAAGCACATATCACTAACATAGCTACTTCTATAAATAACAGTGTACCTAATGTCTTTAAAATTATTCTAACGTGCATTATCTCTAATATTATATTCTTATCTAAAGAATTTGTCTATTTTCTTTAATGTCCGTCCTTGGCCCAAACAGAACATCACTACATGGTCACCCTTTATAATTTGAGTGTTGCCATTCACTACAATTCCTTTTCCGTCACGGATGACTCCACCTATGGTGGCACCTTCCGGCAATTCCAGATCTTTAACAAAGCCTTTGGCTATTCCATCGTTTTCACCCACGGTGTATTCCGCCACATCGGCATTTGAGAAAGTAAGACATTTCACATTGCTCACATCTTCGTCAAGCATCATTTGGTAGATGTGACTGGCTGCTATCTTCTTTTTATTGATGATTGTACCGATATCAAGACTTTCAGCCATGGAAATATAGTCGAGAGTTTCCACTTCGGCTACCGTTTTCTTAATGCCCATGCGTTTGGCGTTGAGACAAGCCAATATATTTATTTCGGCATTTCCGGTTAAGGCAATGAATGCATCCGTATCTTTTATTCCCTCTTCATTGAGCAAATCAAGATCTCGTCCGTCACCGTTGATGATAATGGCTTTCTTATTTATTTCAGTCGTAATGTGTTCACATCGTGCGAGGTCTTTTTCAATGATTTTCACCGACATATAGTCCGGCATAAGTTGTGAAGTGCGAACACCAATGCGGCTTCCACCCATAATCATAACCTTTTTCACATCAGCATAATCCTCTTTGCCTGCGATCTTGCGTACATAAGGAACGTATTGCGGCGTAGTGGTAAAAAACACAATGTCATGAAGCTTTACCGTATCTTTTCCACGGGGAATAATTGTTTCTCCGTCGCGTTTGATTGCTACGATATGATAAGGTTCTTCAGAGTTTATTTCACGAAGGGGACGATCCAGTATCTCGCACTTTTCTCGCATCTTAGCTCCGATAAGTATGAGTGATCCACCTCCGAATTCCCACCATTGGCGTACCCAACTCATGCGGGCAGACGAAACGATTTCGCGTGCAGCAAGCATTTCCGGATAGATGAGTGAGTCGACTCCCAATTTTTGAAAGAATTCAATATTACCAGGTTGTTGGTATTCATCATTATCAATGCGGGCAACGGTCTTTTTGACTCCCAATTTAGAAGCAAGCATGCATGCGGTAAGGTTGCGATTTTCATCGGGCGTAACGGCAATAAATAAGTCTGCATCGGAAACGCCCACTTCCTGCAAAGCTTTGATTGATGACGGAGAACCGGTAACGGCCATCAGGTCATATCGGTTTCTTAACGGGTCCAATCGATCATTATCATCATCCATGATAATGATGTCTTGATTTTCACGCGATAACAATTCTGCCAGATGTGTTCCCACGGCTCCGGCTCCACCGATGATTATTTTCATACGTTTGCTATAATTTCTTTATAAATACTATCTTTATCAAGATGACATAAGTTACGGAGGCTTTTTAAATCTCCATGTTCAACAAAGTTATCAGGTAATCCCATGTGAGTATAACTGATGTTATATCCTTTGTCCGTAGTGTATTCAAGTACGGCTGTGCCCATTCCTCCTTTGATCACTCCGTCCTCAATAGTGATTACGTGCTTGAATTTAGTGCCTATCTCATCAAGCATCTCTTCATCAAGCGGTTTCAAGAACCGAAGATCATAGTGTGCAACACTTATATCATTCTCTTTTTCAGCTTGCTCGATAGCTCTCTTTACCGCAGTTCCTATAGGACCTATGGATATGATTGCCAAATCTTTGCCTTCTTTCAAACAGCGTCCTTTGCCTACAGGTATTTCTTGCATAGGTTGTCTCCAATCTACTACAGAACCTCTTCCGCGTGGGTAACGGATGACAAAAGGACCCTTATCCGGTAATTGTGCCGTATACATCAGATTCCTTAACTCGCATTCATCATAAGGTGATGCAATAGTCAGGTTGGGGATGGGGCGTAAGAATGCCATATCAAATGCCCCGTGATGAGTAGGGCCGTCTTCGCCTACAAGTCCCGAACGATCCAAGCAAAGCACAACAGGCAGTTTAAGTATGGCTACATCATGAATGATATTGTCAAAAGCTCGTTGCGAGAAAGCCGAGTATATATTGCAAAATGGAATCAAACCCTCTTTTGCCAAGCCTCCGCTGAAGGTTACGGCATGCCCTTCGGCAATACCTACGTCGAAAGCACGGTCCGGCATCTCTTTCATCATGATATTCATTGAACATCCTGATGGCATAGCCGGTGTGATACCTACGATTTTGTTATTCTTTTTTGCCAGTTCAAGCAATGTCTCTCCGAATACGGTTTGAAACTTGCGAGGCATGCCTTCGGTGTTCTCTTCAATGCGTTCGCCGGTGTTAGGATCAAAACATCCCGGTGCATGCCATACATTGGCCGATTTCTCAGCCGGTTTGAATCCTTTTCCTTTCACAGTGTGAAGATGTAGGATTTTAGGGCCTTTCATATCTTTGATGTCACGCATTACCTTTATAAGATTCGCTATATTGTTACCGTCAAAAGGACCGAAGTAACGAATATCCATTCCCTCGAAAATGTTTTGTTGTTTGGTAATGAATGATTTCAAACTATTATTCAGTCTGATTACAGCACGACGGCGCTCGTCATTCAATATGCCCAAGCTGAACAATTGTTTGGCTATTTTATATCGAAAGCGGTTGTAACTGTTGCTTGTTGTAAGATTAAGCAAATAATCTTTCATTCCTCCGACACTGTGGTCAATAGACATATTGTTGTCGTTGAGAATGATGAGTAAATCATTGGGTGTTGAGGCTGCATTGTTCAGTCCTTCAAAAGCCAAACCTCCACTCATGGCACCGTCACCGATAACCGCTACAATGTGGCGTTTGGTTTCACCTTTGATCTTTGAGGCTACGGCCATACCTAAGGCTGCAGATATAGAGTTTGATGCATGTCCGCAGATGAATGAATCATATTCGCTCTCTTCCGGTGAAGGGAAAGGGCGGATACCATGGAACCGACGATTGGTGTGAAAGGCATCACGGCGACCTGTAAGGATCTTGTGACCATAGGCTTGATGTCCTACATCCCATACAATCCGGTCATAAGGTGTGTTGAATACGTAATGCAAAGCTACAGTCAGCTCTACAGTACCTAAGTTGGACGCTAAATGTCCGGGGTTGCAACTAAGCTCATCAACAATGTCATTCCTCAATTCACTGCAAAGTTCAGGTAGTTGATCTACGCTTAATTTCCTTAAGTCGTAGGGGCTATCTATATTAGTAAGCAATTTATAAGTTACGTCTTTATTCACTATAATAGATGAATTTTTTCACAAATTTAGAATAAAATATTTATAAGATGCTTACTTTTGCATTGAATTTTCAGAAAACAAATGAAATAGTAGGTTAATGATAAGATTATCAACTCCGGTACAATTACCTTCGCAGTTACTAACACTTGACTATGAGAGTCCTATGCTTGTGTTGGGTTCGTGCTTTGCCGATAATATGGGCGAACGTATGCAACGGGTCAAGTTGCCGTGTATGATAAATCCCTTTGGTACGCTTTACAATCCGATAAGCATTCTGAATGCGTTGGAACGATTGCGGAGTGGCAAATCATTTACATCTGATGAATTATTCCAACATCAAGGATTATGGCATAGTCGGATGCATCATGGTGCATTCTCAAATGCTGATCAAGAACAGACTCTCACACATATCAATGAAGAGTTTGGTAAGGCTGTTGAATCCTTTCCAAAGGCTACTTGCGTTGTCGTCACATTAGGTAGTGCTTATGTATATAAGGATGCCTACGGAGTGGTGGCTAATTGCCACAAGTTACCGGCTTCTGATTTTGTGTGTGAACGCTTGACGGTAGATGAAATAGTGGAGGCTTGGATACCTTGGGTAGGAAGAGCTCAATTCCTGTTCTCTGTAAGTCCGATACGTCACTTGCGTGATGGACTTCACATGAATCAGTTGAGCAAAGCCACATTGTTGCTGGCTATTGACAAATTGCAGCAATTATCACCTGCCACCGTTCATTATTTCCCTTCGTATGAGATAGTAAATGATGAATTGCGTGACTACCGTTTTTATGCAGAGGACATGACACATCTTTCAATAGTTGCTGAAAATTACATTTGGGAAAAATTTACACAGAGTTGCTTTACAGCAGATACACAGAAGGTCATGACCGAAGTGGAAAGGATAACAAAAGCATTGGAACATCGTCCGCTGCACCCTGATTCATGTGAATATCATGATTTTTTAAACAAATTACTGTTAAATATAAAGCAACTTAAAGAAAAATACCCTTATTTAGATGTCTCAAAAGAAATAAATAAAATATGTTGTATTCGATAAATGAAATTACAAAAGTAATCCACACTGAATGTGTGGGTAATTTTCAAGGATCGATCGAGTGGTTGCTTACTGACAGCCGTTCACTTTGTTTCCCTGATGAAACTCTTTTCTTCGCTTTAAAGAGCAAACGAAATGATGGACATAAATATATCCCTGACTTGTATCGCCACGGAGTTCGTGCTTTTGTGGTAAGTCAGGTACCCAAGGGATCTTTTCCTGATGGGATTTTTCTTGTAGTGCCTAATCCGTTGAAGGCATTGCAGCAACTGACAGAGGCTCATCGCCAAAGATTTCAAATCCCTATCATAGGTGTAACGGGAAGTAACGGTAAGACCGTAGTGAAAGAGTGGTTATATCAATTGTTAGGTCCGGATAAAGTGATTACCCGTTCGCCTCGCAGCTATAATTCACAGATTGGTGTACCCTTATCGGTATGGCAGTTGAATGAACAGAGCCAATTGGGAATCTTTGAAGCCGGTATCTCCGAAATGGGCGAAATGCGTGCTTTACAAAGTATTATTTGTCCTACAATCGGTATAATTACGAATATAGGCGGTGCTCATCAAGAGAATTTCTTCTCGAAAGAAGAAAAGTGCCAGGAGAAAGTGCAGTTGTTTAAAAACTGTGATGTAGTTATTTACAACGGTGATTCTCCTATGATAAGCGATTGCGTGACCAAAGCAATGCTTACTGCAAAAGAAATAGCATGGAGTCGTTTTGATTCGGAGAAACCTGATGCCGAACGTCCCTTGTTTATCTCAAACATTGAAAAAAGTGACGACAGCACCACAATCTCTTATCAATATATAGGGATTAGTGATAAATATACCATTCCGTTCTGTGATGAGGCTTCTATTGAAAATTCAATAAATTGTTTGGCAACTTGCCTTTATTTGATGGTTCCACCCGAAGTGATTGTTGAGCGTATGGCAAAGTTGGATCCGGTAGCTATGCGGCTGGAAGTGAAGGAAGGAAAGAATGAATGTGTATTGATCAATGATACTTACAATAGCGATATGTCTTCGCTGAACATTGCACTGGATTTCCTTTATCGTCGTTCAGAAGCTCGTGGAATGAAGCGTACGCTTATTCTGAGCGATATTTTTGAAACAGGCCGTACAGTCACTTCTCTTTATCGTGAAGTAGCTCAGTTGGTTGAAAGCAAAGGAATAAATAAATTAATCGGTATCGGCCCTGATATCAGTTCGGCCGCCAAACGTTTCAATACTGAAAAATACTTTTACCCTACCGCTAACGACTTCTTGAAGAGTCGTGAGTTTAAGAGGTTGCATAATGAAGTTGTTTTAATCAAAGGCTCACGCAAATTTGCATTGGAGCAAATTAGTGAATCTCTGGAACTGAAGGTACATGAAACGATACTTGAGGTGAATTTGAATGCTTTGGTGGCAAACCTTAATTTCTATCGTTCAAAGTTAAAGCCCGAAACAAAGTTGGTGTGCATGGTGAAGGCTTCTGCTTATGGTGCAGGATCCTTTGAAGTAGCTAAAACTTTGCAGGATCATCAGGTAGATTACTTAGCCGTTGCCGTAGCAGACGAAGGATCGGATTTGCGTAAAGCAGGCATTCGCAGCAATATTATTATTATGAATCCCGAGATGAGCGCAATGAAGACATTGTTTGATTATCGTCTCGAACCCGAAGTATATAGTTTCAGACTGTTGGATGCTTTGATACACGAAGGACGTAAGTATGGCATAACCAACTTCCCGATTCATGTGAAGATCGATACAGGTATGCACCGCATGGGATTTATGCCGGAAGAGGTTCCTCAACTCATTGAACGATTGAAAGGGCAGAATACAGTGTTGCCACGTTCCATCTTCTCACATTTTGTAGGAAGTGACAGTGAACGCTTTGATGCATTCTCTCGTAAACAGATTGATATTTTCAAAGAGGCATCCGATAAATTGCAAGAAGCTTTCCCACATAAGATATTACGTCATATATTGAATTCGGCAGGTATTGAGAGATTCCCCGGAGCACAGTTCGATATGTGTCGTTTAGGAATCGGTTTGTATGGTATCAGTGCCATAGATAATCGCATATTGAACACGGTTTCCACTTTAAAAACTACTATCTTGCAGATACATGATGTGCCTGCTGAAGACACCGTAGGGTACAGTAGGAAAGGCGTATTAACTCGTGATTCACGTATTGCGGATATTCCAATAGGCTATGCTGACGGATTGAATCGTCGGTTGGGAAACAGACATGCATACTGTTTGGTGAATGGACAGAAAGCACCCTATGTTGGTAATATTTGCATGGATGTGGCGATGATAGATGTGACCGATATTGATTGCAAAGAGGGTGACTCGGTAGAGATTTTCGGAAAGAATCTACCGGTGACCACACTGAGCGATATATTGGAGACGATTCCTTACGAGATACTCACAAGCATAAGCGAGAGAGTGAAACGTGTTTATTTCCAAGAAGATTAAATATAATAAAAATGAATATGAGTACACTGTTGTTTTTGAATTTGGGTGCGCCCGAGATTTTATTGATTGCTTTATTGGTTCTTTTATTGTTTGGCGGTAAGAAGATCCCCGAACTGATGAAAGGATTGGGCAAAGGAGTGAAAAGCTTCAAAGAAGGAATGAATGAAGCTCAGGACAGCATTAAAAAGGAACTGGACGATCCTGTAGAGAAAAAAGAAGAGAAGGAAGATAAGGACGAAAAAGGTAAAGCATAACTGATTCGGAATGTTTGAAGAAATGTCTTTCTGGGACCACGTGGGAGAATTGCGTAAAGTGATTTTCCGCATCGGTGTGGTTCTTCTCGTCTGTTTCGGTGGGGCATTTTGTCTTGTTCCCTATATATTCAACAGTGTAATATTGGCTCCATGCCATCACAATTTTATATTGTATGTATGGCTTCACAAGTTAGGGGAGTTGATAGGGTCGTCAAGTGATTTCTTCATGCAGCCTTATAGTGTGAGATTGATCAATATCAATTTGACCGATCAGTTTATGACGCACCTTAACACTTCTTTCTGGATTGCTTGTCTGGTATGTATGCCCTTGTTATTGTGGCAACTGTGGACGTTTGTGGGCCCTGCATTATATACACGCGAGAAGCGTTATGTGGTGACGGCCTTTAGCATGGGAACCGTATTGTTTTACGCAGGAGTAGCGGTAGGATATTTCTTTATCTTTCCGTTAACCCTGCGCTTTTTAGTAAACTATAATCTCAGCAGCGAGATTATAAACACCCTTTCATTTGGCAGCTATATTGACAACTTTATGATGATGCTACTCATTATGGGAGTTGTGTTTGAGATGCCGTTAGTGACTTGGTTATTGGCTGTTTTCGGCATATTGAAGAAAAGTATGTTGATCAAATATCAAAGACATGCCATTGTCGCTATCGTTATATTGGCAGCAGTGATCACCCCAACAGGTGATCCATTCACCCTTACCATCGTATCGTTGCCGTTGATATTGTTGTATGAATTGAGCATTTTGGTTATAAGGGACAAAAAGGCAATAAAACCTGCTTGATCCCTGGAATCTTTTCAAAGTCTTCCTGAATACTTAAGACTGTAAACGACGATACCATCATCTCTCCACATCCAAAAGATATTTCTACGGCCGTAGAAAAGCATTTCCACAGCCGTAACAATACAGTTCTACGGTTGTAGAAATGCTTTTTTACAGTTGTAGAAAATGAAAATGCTGCTTACTATTTTGAAGAAAGCTCCTTTGTATTCTATGGAATGCAGCTGTGTAGTGGAAAGAATACTAGTAGGAAGGTTTACAAGCGAACAAATGGTTCGTTAGAATTTTGTATTGGATTACATAATATTTCATTCATTATATCCTTGAATTATAATTGAAAAAGTCTATATTTGCATTTCATAATCAATAGAGAATGTTCAATGAAAAAAAATAGAATCAGTATTTTTGCTGTAGGTATTCTTTTCCTCACGGGGTTGATTTCATGTGCAGGAAAGAATGAAAAATCTGCAGCTTCTTTAGTGACAGACAGTTTGCATATAAGCAAATCAGTGCATTTTGATAATGACACCGCAAAACCTTATGCGGATTTTAAAGCTAATTTGGTGTATGTGAAGCAAGCTGCGAAACCTTATATCAAAGACAGTATCAATAAAGCCATTACTGCTGCAACTTTTGGTGATGAATATCAAACAATACCTTTTGAACAGGCTGTGGATTCGTTCAAGAACTCTTATTTCACTCAGTTTAATGATGAAGTGGGACCAACCTATAAGCAGGATTTCCAGGAAAATCCAACGCAAACCAAACTCCGGTGGTATAATTACACGAAAGTGATGAAATCTAATTTCATTTTTAATGAAAATGATGTACTTTCTTATCGGGTAAATATTACTGACAATACGGGTGGAGCTCATGGTATGAATGAATCCTATTTCCTGAATTTCAATGCTCTTACGGGCAAAGTGATTCATTTGGATGATATCTTTACAGGTGACTATGAACCGGCTTTGACTCAGCAGCTTTTAGCTGAACTGGAACATATGATGAAGGTGAAAACCGAGAAAGATCTTGAAGATCTGGGATTCTTCGCTTCCGATTCATTGGCACCCACAGAGAATTTTTATGTAACGGAGAAAGAGATTTGTTTTTATTATAATATTTATGAGATTGCACCTTACGCTGTGGGTTCATTGAATGTGAAAATTCCGTTTGATGCAGTACGTGAAATGTTGAATACGAACCATAATCCCTTAGCTGAAATTTTAGAATAAATATATGGAACTGATAGATAAATATTTCCCTTCACTTACCGAGGAGCAACGTAACCAATATGATGCTCTTTATGATCTGTACCTTGATTGGAACAGTAAGATAAACGTGATTTCACGTAAAGATATTGAGAATCTTTACGAACATCATGTGCTTCACTCATTAGGCATTGCCTGTGTGATTCGATTCAAACCCGGTACGGAGGTGATGGATTTAGGAACAGGTGGTGGATTCCCCGGTATTCCATTAGCTATCATGTTCCCTGAAGTGCATTTTCATTTGGTTGACAGCATAGGAAAGAAAGTGAAAGTGGCTACAGAAGTGGCTGCTGCCATTGGTCTGAAGAATGTCACCTTTCAGCATGCAAGAGCCGAAGAGGTAAAGGATAAATTTGACTTTGTGGTAAGTCGTGCTGTGATGCCTCTAGCTGATTTGGCACGTCTGGTGAAGAAAAATATATTGAAGAAATCAATCAATGCCTTGCCCAATGGCTTGATCTGCTTGAAAGGCGGGGAGCTGGCAAGTGAGTCGCATCCTTTTAAAAACATTGTAGTGATTGATGATTTGAGTCAGTGGTTCAAGGAAGAGTACTTCGGCGAAAAGAAAGTGGTGTTCCTACCCATGTCGTGAATTATAAAACGTGAATGCTATGAAGATTAAGAGATTTGAATTTAACATGTTTCCTGAAAACTGTTATGTGCTAAGTGATGATGAAGGACATGCCGTGATTATAGATCCGGGATGTTACTATCCTGAAGAGGACGAGATGTTGAAAAATTATATTATCGGCGAACATCTCACGGTGGATCATTTGTTGCTTACACACTTGCATCCCGATCATATATTCGGAACCGCTTTTCTCTACAAAGAATTTGGATTGAAGGGCGAAGCCAATCAAGGTGATGAAAGTTGGTATGAGAATGCTCCACAGCATAGCCGGCAGTTTGGCATAGAAATGAAAGAACCTCCTGCTCCGTTGCTTAAATATTTGGATGATGGCGAGATGGTTACATTCGGCGATACGTCTTTGGAATGCATCCTTGTACCCGGACATTCTCCAGGCAGTTTGGTCTATTATCAAAAAGAATCCGATTGTATCTTTTCAGGAGATGTGCTATTCCGTGGAAGCATGGGTAGAGCGGATTTGGCAGGTGGCAATTTTGACATGCTTCATCAAGCCATACTGGATCGTTTGTTTGTGTTGCCTGATAACACAGTTGTGTATCCCGGTCACGGTGAGACCACGACCATAGGAGATGAAAAGGTGCATAACCCTTTTTTTATATAAATACTAATGGGCGAATTATTTCGCCCATGATTTCTTTTGCTTTTTCAAGTCCTCACTCATCCTTTGAAAGTATCTACGACGAAAGTTTCTCACTTTGCGTGTAGCCTGTTCAGTCACTTCCTTCATCTTTTCAGATAAAGAATCATCCACATTTTGTTCGTTTGTTGGGATCGGTGTTTTCTCCATTACCATAGTCGGTCTCCTTTCTGATAAACATAAGTATTATTACAAATATAATATTTGTTTATAATGTATCAATACTTTAAGTGTTAAATCAAAAGCCAAAAGGAATATTTAGCATATACCATGCGACAAAAAGAATAATCCATGAAACGAGCATTGCCGCTGAATATCTCCAAGTGTAGTGTATAAGTGTATCAAACGATGCTTTCTTATCAAAATGCATTAGCCATACCAATACCCACGGAATGTAGGGAAGCAATGGAGTGACAATGGTGGTGGCGTTGTTGCCGATTCGGAACGATGCTTGAGTGATTTCAGGCCCTACACCCAGTTTGCCTAATATCGGTATGGCAAAATAAGCCAGTATGCTCCATTTAAGCGTGCCTGAGGTGACGGCTAAATTAAGTACGGCTGCCAATAGTATAAATACGATAAGAGTGGGTAGTGGATGTATCCATTTGATCGAACCGAACCAATTGCCGGCGGTGACCAATAGACATTGATCTAAGTGAGAATATTCAATGCAAGCAAATAGTTGTGCAGCAAAGAAACAGATGACCAGAAAGTTACCCAATATTTTTAGTGGTTGAGTTAATCCGTTGATTACATCCCTATCTGAATTATAGTTGTTCGTGGAGAATCCGTAAGCTACGCCCATCAATCCAATCCACAAGGAAATAAGAAAGAGTGAACCGAAAATGAACGGACTTCGTGTTAAATCGCCCATGACACCCCGCAATATCCCCCATGGCGAGAAGGTGGCAAACACCACAACGATGATATAGATCAATCCGATAATGAGTGAATTGAAAAGTGCCTGACGCTCTTTCTTGGATAGTGGTTTATACGGTTCGTCAATGACAGCTTCCTTTTGTTGCATTTTAGGTATCAACTGCTTGTATGTAATCACATAGATGATAGCTGTTTGGATCAACATGGAGACTGCAGAGAAACAATAATTGGAAAAGATGCCAATATGATTTTGAGCAATATTGCTGTTTGTGGCGGCCTCTTGCGTATAACGCATAAGCATGGGGTCTATGGCTGTGATGAACAGGTTGGCTCCGAAGCCGCAACTTACGGAAACAAAAGCGACTATCACACCGGCTTGTTGGGGCAATTTAGCTGCTTTGAACAGATATATTGCCAATGGAATAAGGATGATGTAACCTATTTCACCCAGCATGCTTGAGCCGATGCCCAAGACAATTATAATTAAAATAATGGCACGCTTGTGGCTCTGCTTGGCTGTGAAATAGCGCAGGCAAGCATTAATGAATCCCGAATGCTCGGCCGCACCTAATCCTAAAAGTGCTAAAATGGCCATTCCGAAGGGATCGAACGAGGAGAAATTACTTTGTACGTGGCGTATGATCCAGCGTATTCCCTCGGAATTAAGTAAGTTTTGTATGCGTACTTCCTCGCCTGATTGTGGGTTTATGACGCTCACTCCGTAGATATCACATATCCACGAAACAAAAACGATGAGCATTGTCAGTAACAAGTACATCGTGGCGGGATGCGGTGTACGCCATTTATTCGTCATCCGGTTCTAGATTGTCCAGGTCAATAATACGCAATTGTAAGGCTCTAACCACTAATTTTGTTGCGTTCACGCCGATACCTTCTCCTTTAGGAAACAGTCGGTTAATCAAATCTCCTTGACGCTTTTCCAATGATTTCACACCGAAAGGCATTCCTTTCAAGTTGGCAATCATATCTTTGGTATAGCCCAGAGCCAGATGTCGCAAGAATCGTTCGTCATATTCATCAATGTCATAATCGATAATGGCATCTTGGCGAGCCGTTTCCTGCGAGACGGAACTCATGAAACGTTCTACAATCTTCTCCAGTATAGGGTAATTGAATACTAGTTTTTTACCTTCCCTCACGGCTTGAACGTCTGTTTTAGTAAGTAGTTCGCCTGTTTTAAGGATGATACCTTCAGCTCCGGCTTTGAGTGCATCCACCCATAATTTCTCATTAAGCACTTCGCCTGTGAAGATAAGTACTTTCACGTCAGCATATTTCTTCTTGATATTGCGGCATATTTCTACACCGATCATCGTAGATCCTCCTAATCCCAAGTCAAGCAATACCATATCAGGTTGCTGATTGTCGATCAGCGGCCAGAATTCTTGTTCAGTCATTGCTGTACCTATAACTTCTGCATCCGATATTTCATTACGGAAAATCTCTTCAGTACCTTTCAATTCCAGTTTGACATCTTCAACTATAATCACTTTGAATTTCTTGCTGTATTCCATATCTTTTTAATTTATATTTCTATGTTTTTGAATTGTAAAATAGATTGTAAACCCTCCTTCGGGACATATCTCTGCATTGATTCGTGAACCTCTATGCCCTGAGAATTCATCATGATCGCGTATGATCTGTTTGCATATCAGATATTCTGTACCGTGCAGCGCGCCATTAGTGTCCACTTCCATTCGCTGCAAATCCGGATAGAACAATTGGTTGAGTTCCTTTTGTGACTTATTTCTACGTTGATCAGTAAACAGGAAACGAATGTATTCACCATCTTCCTTTGCAGAGAAATCAAGTGTTCCGTCACAAGAGTATGTCACTGCTTCATCAATGAGATTCTCCACTAAATACTTTAATTGGATTTCATCACCAACAACTTTACCGTTAATGCTCTGTGTCGTTAAGTGGAGCGAATAGGGGAGTTTGCGTGTCGATTTCTTGAAATACTTATGTGCATGTTCTATTAAACTTCCTATTTCCACATTTTTTCTTCTGAACGTAATGTCATCCAATTGTCGGGCAGCACAACTGCTCAATATAGTGAAGATACCTTTGTAGTAATCGATCAACTCATTCATGTCTTCAATTAAAGACTTTTCTTTTTCCTGAGGCATTGTCTCTGTTTTCAGATGATCAACAATTTGTTTGATACGGTTGGGGTAGTAAATGGTTTCATGCTTGATCGTGGAAAGGCAGTTGTCCAATACCATATTTTGCACATGTATCAACTCTTCCTCATAAGCCGCTCTTCGTGCTTCATCTTCGGCCGTCTCTATATCTCGATATTTCTCGGCAATCATGACGATGCGGTTGAAGAGTACGATACTCAGGTATCTGCTTATCAATGCGATTAGCAGATCATTTCTTTCCGCATCATTCTTATTTTTACTAATAAATGCCATGATGCCCACTCGTTTGTGAGTTTCTCCCATATCGGCGATCAATGGAATTGCTGTAATCCTTCCTTCTTCAGCCGTTTGTTTGGTTTGTGTTTCCAGGCATTTCTCCATGACGTCTCTTAATGCTTCGTTCCATACAGTGTATTGTGAATTGAACGCATATTGAGGCTTGTTTGTTTCATTTTCAATGACAGCTAGTCCCAGTGCATCAATAGGGAAGAGCTCATTCATTGCATCAAAGAGTTTCTTTACGATCTCCTCATCACTTTCGGTGGAGGAAGAAAGGAGCTGTTTGTTAATTTCAATGACTTGTTCCAAATCAAGCCTGTTGAGTATTCTTTTGCGAATATACAAAAAATAATACACAGCAAAGCAGATGAAAATAATGATGATAAATAAGATACCTCCGACTATTTTATTGTTTGTTGAGTTCTTTAAGCTTCTGCAATAATCTTCCAACGAATAGTCTTCACTTACCAATTTGTAGAGCTGCGTATAAGCCGTATTATTGTAATAGTAGTTGTTCCAATCTTTCAAAGCCAGGAATGCAACCGATGCTTCATTACGAATATCCAAGATTACGTAGTAGTCCGATTCAATCATCGAATTCCACCATTGTGTCTCGGCCGGAGTGCCATATCCGGTTAATGTCATGAATGTTCTAGGATTGTGTGATTGCTTTTTGTAATAAGCATTAAGGTTGACTATCGCAGAATCGGCATATATTAATGACAGCTTGTATTTCTCCATGACATTGCAGTAATAGGCGGTGTCAGCCATATCCGAGGCACGCTGCAATAAATGGCTATATGGATTCTTCTTGTGAGGTTTACTGTTGTTCCGAGATTGAGGTTGTGAACATGAACAAGCTCCTATGACAAGTAGAGCCACCAGCATGAGGCGTTTCATCCCATGAGGTAATCTGAAACGGAAGCTGCTTCCCTTGCCGGGTTCACTCTCTATGTTGAATTTGCAAACATCAAAGATGGAACTGGTTTTCCTGTACTTTTCAATGATACCCTTACAGTTCATTAATCCAAATCCATAGCCTTTGTTCTTTTTTATATCTTCGGCAGCTTTATTATTTAGTCCTATGTCTGCAGAGTTATAAACCTTTTCGCCTAGAATCTTGGTTACATCTTCAGAAGACATTCCCGGACCGTTGTCCGTAACGGATATCTCTACATATTCATCATAGTCTTCGGCTTTGACTTCCACATGACCACCTTCGGGAGTATATTTACGGGCATTCTCCATGAGTGTGTTGATCATGAATAGGGTAAGAGGTCTGTCCGCTTTTACCCAAGTGTCTGTTTGATCAACGGTCAACGTGATGTTTTTATTCTCGAAAGTTCTTTTGCCTTTAGCAACCACCTCAAACAGTTCTTTTAAGGCAAAGCTTTCGATGTTGAGGTTGAGCGACCCCTGTTTCATTTTGATCCATAGAGACAATATATCGTTGTATTCATTGATTTTTGTTACTAACTCATCAATGTACTGATATTTACCGCTTTTAATTTGCCGATTGCCGACAACTTCGTTTAATGAAAGTTTGCTTACTTCATTGATAATTCGGTCTATGTATGGAGTAATCCCATAGACAATGCTTAAGCATGATTTCTTTATGAGATTGGAACGTTTGTTGTCCTCAATATGCTGTTCAACAATGTAATATTGTTTTTCCAATTGCTTGCGCTCGTCTCCGAGGGACAGCAATGTGAGTCCGTTTTTCAGAGTCCACCCGATGTAAGGTTTGATGACATTGATCATAGCCACATCATCCTTTGTGAAACTTCTTTCACTTTCTAGTTTCCATGTTCCGATCTGTATCGTATCGTTAGTCTGATAGATGGGGTAGGTGTATTGATGTTTATTGGAGGTCTCTTCCGGATTATCTATCAAGTCGATTGTTTCTTCGTCACGATCTTCAAGCGAAATGATTTTCATGTAAGTGACTCCAAAAAGAGAGTACATATCCTTCGCAATTGCTTTTTCTACGGATTTGCTAATGTCTTCGGTACTTTCTATATCTGATTTTAGCGAGGCTGTTACCGACTGACATAGATCTAAGGTCCCTCGTAGTCGACTGATATATAGTCTGTTTTTTCCCTTAGAGCGTTTGTTCAAGATAAGGAAAAGAGTAATAAGCAGAATCAATGCGATGAGCACACTGAAAGAAATAAACGTGAGAAGATGATCCTCATGTTCAAGATACTTGCTTCTACTCTCCAATTCTTTGTCCTGGCGAGTATAATTCATCAGGTCCAGATAAATGTTACGGTTGTAATCTGATGGGATCTTTTCACTAAGTCCGGCATAGGAAACACTAAGTTGTTCTCTTATACGTGCGATCCATTCAGGTGCTGTTTTGACATGCTCGTTCGTAATCCAATTCAGTTCGGTATAAATACTATCAGTACTGTCAAAAGAATAGAGCCATTCTCCTTTTTGTTCGGGATAATAGATCTTGTGCTGCGTACTTATATAATCCAATCCTCGAGACAGTGAATCAATCGCAGCCTTATATTTACCTTGAATATTGAGGTATTCACCAATACTTACTGATGTCGCCGTCATGTGATAAAAGTCTCTGAATCTGTTGAAAATATGTTGGGCTTCCTGTAAAGTGCGCAGTATAAAGTCAGCCTTTTGAGCATTACCTAATAATTCAATTGCATTGGGTCTGTATTGTCGTACAATATTTAAGTTCTTCTGCAATTGTAGCAAGCTCCCGATTTGTTGTAAACTCATGGCAGTGAAATAGGTATATCCATTGCAGCTTTGTTTCCAACATTCATAGAATTGATCAAAGCGGTTGACCACATACTGTTCGCTGTTGTTTTGATTGACAGCACCGATTAATCCCTTGAGATATAAATAAGATAATGTCTGTGCAGTATCTCCTTTCAGATCAGATGCTTCGATATGGTTAATAGAATAGACGGCTTCATTATTTTGCTGTAGATAAAAGTGGTAAGTGGCTGATACCAAATAGAACTCCGTCTTTGCAAAATTCAATCTTTGACGTTCATTCTTTTCAATGTATAAAGTGTGGTTCTCTTCTATACGCTTCATGTGCCTTAATGCACTATTGCGGTAGTCATAGAAATCTTTATTCATTGCTGTCCTTTGGCAAACGGCCATCATCCCGATATCAGCAATGGTTTGTTCCAGCTCGTTTTGAGTCAGATCATATACTTGCTGGTAGAACTTTTTCGCAGCTTCATAATTCATCCTTTGATACTCTACAAAGGCAATGTTGTTGCAGGCTTCAGCCCGTCCTTGTGAATAGGATTGGGCCTGATTGTATGCTTTGAAGGCGGATTTATAGGCTATATCCGGATTTTTGTATCGATAATTGTATGAACGTAGATTAAGTGAGTCAATAAGTCTTACTTCCTGCGTAGAAGTAATTCCTATGCAAGAAAATAGTGCTGAGATAGAGCAGAATGCCAATAGCACGAATGCGCTGTATCTGAATTCTTTGGTCATAATTTTGACTGAACAAATGTAGAAAAAAAGAAGATTCGAACTAAAAAAATGCGTGTAAAACTTAATAAAATGGATGAAAGTAATGTAATATACCTATTATGTGGGATATTTAGCGTATAAAATACCTTTAATGTGGGATTGTAAGGTTTGTTGCAATAGATTACTTTTGTATTATGAAAATGTCGAAAATAGAATTGAATAAAGAAATTAAGTCATAATTATATTACGTAACCACAATTTATTAAGTATTTAAAAAGATACAAGCCCTGTTCATCGTGATTTTGAGCAGGGCTTTGAAATATATAATCAATATCTTTATTTCTTCTTCAATTGTATATCCATTGCTGCGGCAGCTTTTCGTCCGTCACCCATTGCCAATATGACCGTGGCACCACCCCTGACAATGTCGCCACCTGCATAGATCGTAGGTATAGATGTTTGCATATTATCGTCAACCTCGATAGTATGACGCTTGCTGATGTGCAAACCTTCTATCGAGTCAGGTATAATGGGATTAGGTTGAACTCCGATACTAACGATTACTTCGTCGATCTCAAGTTCCTCAATGGCTCCTTGAATTGGTATCGGACTGCGACGCCCTGAAGCATCAGGCTCTCCAAGTTTCATGCGCTGCATAATCACTTTTTG
Organism: Bacteroidales bacterium UBA1794; assembly: GCA_002315435.1. Taxonomy (GTDB): domain Bacteria; phylum Bacteroidota; class Bacteroidia; order Bacteroidales; family Bacteroidaceae; genus DCFW01. The sequence goes on along the minus strand of DCFW01000015.1, from coordinate 16,670 downwards.
TACTCGTCCGCTTTCATCTGCGATATATTCGATCGGGTTACAGAGTGTGAAGAATTCAATACCTTCTTCCTTGGCATGTTTCACTTCCTCTAATCTGGCAGGCATTTCAGCTTCCGAACGTCGATAGATAATAATAGCACGTTCGGCTCCCAAACGTTTTGCTGTGCGAACAGAGTCCATAGCAGTGTTTCCTCCACCAACAACAGCCACTCTTCTACCTTCATATACAGGTGTATCGCTATCTTCGCTCGCTGCATCCATTAGGTTTATGCGAGTGAGGTATTCATTGCTTGACATTACATTGATAGAGTTTTCTCCGGGAATATCCATGAAACGGGGTAATCCGGCTCCACTGGCAACGAATAAGCCTTTAAATCCTTCTTCTTCAAGTTCTTTAATGCCGATTGTTTTACCGATGATGGTGTCTTTTATGAATTTAACGCCCATTTTAACAAGGTTGTTTATTTCAACATCCACAATCTCATTAGGCAAACGAAATTCGGGTATGCCGTATTTCAAAACTCCACCTATTTCATGAAGGGCTTCAAATACGGTTACATCATATCCCTTTTTAGCCATGTCGCCAGCAAAAGATAAGCCGGCTGGTCCCGATCCGATAGCTGCTACTTTTATACCGTTAGGTTTAGCCACAGGTGGAACTTGTATATTACCACTTTCACGTTCATAATCAGCGGCAAATCTTTCCAAATGCCCAATTGCTACAGCAGGATGCCCTGTTTTCAGATGAATGCAATGCATTTCACATTGTTTCTCTTGTGGGCAAACTCTTCCGCATACAGCAGGTAGAGCAGAGGTTTCTTTGAGAATACGTGCAGCCTCTGGAAAGTCTCCACGTTCAATATTTTTGATGAAATCCGGTATTTGTATGCTTACAGGGCAGCCTTCCATACAACCTGGATTAGCACAATCCAAGCATCGTTGAGCCTCTTTTTGTGCCATTTCAGAAGTGAGTCCTTGATTGACTTCTTCCGTTCTTACATGTGATCTATATTCAGGATCAAGTTCCGGCATTTTAACACGTGCTTGTGTCATTCTATCTTTAGGCTTGATGGCTTTGCGAAGATTCACACGCCATTCTGCATCTCTGGCACTTTCGGTCTTCTCCTCTGTCGTATGTTCTATTTTTTCAAAACGTTCAAACTCTTCTTTCTCTTGGAGCTTGAAAGCGTTCATGCGTTTAAGCATTTCATCAAAGTCAACTTTGTGTGCATCAAATTCAGGACCATCAACGCAAACAAAGCGAGTCTTGCCATCGACTGTTACTCGGCAGGCCCCACACATACCGGTGCCATCTACCATAATAGTATTAAGTGATGCATCGGTAGGTATATTGTATTTTTTTGTAAGTAGGGAAACAAACTTCATCATGATGGCAGGGCCTATGGTGAAGCATTTATCTACTTTCTCTCTTTGTATGACTTCTTCAAGACCATTCGTTATCAATCCTTTTTTCCCGTATGAACCATCATCTGTCATGACGATAACTTCATCCGAATTCTCTTGCATTTCCTTTTCTAGAATTATCAGTTCTTTTGTACGTCCGGCAATAACAGTGATCACACGATTTCCGGCATTTTTAAGTGCTTCAACTATTGGAAGCAGTGGCGCTACTCCAACTCCGCCGCCGGCGCAAATGACTGTTCCAAAGTTTTCAATATGTGTGGCTTTCCCCAAAGGACCTACAACATCGGTGATGTAATCTCCAACATTCAGTTCGCATAAGCGTGTTGATGACAAACCCACTTCTTGAATAACCAATGTGATTGTTCCTTTTTGGATGTCAGCTTTAGCAATAGTCAAAGGCATTCTTTCTCCTTTTTCTCCTACGCGAACGATAACAAAGTGTCCTGCTCTTCTTGCGCGAGCAATGAGGGGTGCTTCAATTTCAATTTGGAATACTTTATCCGAGAAGCGTTCTTTACTGATAATCCTATTCATAAAAGTATTATTTATTAAGTATTATTTAAAGGATTAATAAAATAAAAAGCCTTGCAAGACACAAGGCTTTTGTATATTTTAATTAATCAATGATGTCAAATCCTGTGTATGGAACTAATACTTTAGGAATCTTTATTCCATCCGGTGTCTGATTATTTTCAAGTAATGCCGCTACAATTCGTGGGAGTGCCAATGCAGAGCCATTCAGTGTGTGACATAATTCGGTTTTCTTTTCAGCGGTACGATAACGACATTTTAAACGATTAGCCTGGTATGATTCAAAATTAGAAACTGAACTAACTTCAAGCCAGCGTTCTTGAGCTGCAGAATAAACTTCAAAATCATAAGTAATGCATGAGGTAAAACTCAAATCCCCACCGCATAAACGTAAAATATGATAAGGTAATTCTAGCTTGTTTACAAGACCTTCAACATGGTTCATCATTTCTTCAAGTGATTGATATGAATGTTCAGGTTTGTCGATTCTTACGATCTCCACTTTGTCAAATTGATGCAGACGATTAAGTCCACGTACATCCTTGCCGTATGATCCGGCTTCACGACGGAAACAAGCAGAGTATGCACAATTTTTTATAGGTAGTTGATTCTCATTCAAGATAACATCGCGATACATATTGGTTACAGGAACTTCAGCTGTAGGGATCAAATAAAAATCATCCACTGTCGCATGGTACATTTGTCCTTCTTTGTCAGGCAATTGTCCTGTACCATAACCGGAATCTTTATTTACCATATATGGCGGTTCGATTTCCAAGTAACCGGCTTTGAATGCTTCATCAAGAAAGAAGTTTACCAAAGCACGTTGTAAACGGGCACCTTTCCCTTTATAAATAGGGAATCCGGCTCCTGTGATTTTTACACCTAATTCGAAGTCGATCAAGTCATATTTCTTGCAAAGCTCCCAGTGGGGAAGGGGTGTACCTTCGAAATTAGGTCTTTTCCCTCCTTCTTTTATAACTATATTGTCAGCCTCTCCATTTCCTTCAGGGACTAATGGATTAGGCATATTAGGAATGTCTAGTAATTTGTTTGTCAAGTCATTCGTTGCATTATCCATCACTTCTTGCAATGATTTTGCACTTTCTTTTAGTTCGTTGACTTTATTCTTAGCTGTTTCAGCTTCTTCTTTTTTACCCTCTTTCATCAAAGAGCCAATGGATTTTGATAGGGAATTAAGTTCGGATAATTTTTTGTCAAGTTCATTTTGTGCTGAACGACGTTCTTTATCCAATTCCAATACTTCTTCAATGGCTTTTTTTGCTCCTTTAAAGTGTTTCTTTTCAAGACCTTTTATAACTTCTTCAGTCTTTTCATTAATTAATTTAATTGTAAGCATTATTTTATTCTTTAATTAATTTCCATATTAGACTTGCAAAGATATAGAAAAAAATAATCAATGGGATGGAAAAGAATATAAAAAAAAGTCCCTTCTAAAAAGAAGGGACTTTAAAATTTTCTTACCTAATTAAGCTTCTGCTTTAGGCTCTGCCGGAATTATAGACACAGAACTTTTGTTCTCGCGTCCTTTCTTAAATTTCACAGTACCATTTACCAAGGCATAAAGTGTATGATCGCTGCCCATACCTATGTTTTCACCAGGATGATGAACAGTGCCTCTTTGACGAACTATGATGTTACCTGCTTTGCAAGATTCACCACCATAAATCTTTACGCCTAATCTTTTGCTTGCTGACTCACGGCCGTTCTTAGAACTACCAACACCTTTCTTATGTGCCATTTCTTTCTAATTTTTAATGATTAAGCTACTACTTCTGTAATTGAGATCTCAGTAAATTGTTGACGATGACCGTTTAATTTGCGGTAACCTTTACGACGTTTTTTGTGGAATACCAAAACTTTATCGCCTTTTACAAGGTTTGATACAATTTCAGCAACAACTTTTGCGCCTTCAATTACGGGAGTTCCAACAGAAACTACTCCGTCTTTGTCAACTAATAATACTTTCTCAAATTCAACTGTTGTACCATTTTCAGCATTTTGAATATGATGAACAAACAGTTTTTTTCCGGCCTCCGCTTTAAATTGCTGACCGTTGATTTCTACAATTGCGTACATCTGTCTTATTTATTTAACAGGTTTCCTCTGGCTGGTGGATCTTTGTGTAGATCTCTTTTATACCATACTCAGAATAATCGGTTGCAAAATTATAAATTTTTGCTGGAACCTGCAAGCTTTTAACTTATTTTTCTTTAGTGGTCATTGTCACTTCTATTCTATGACTATTTTTAAAGAACTCTGCGGCATATTTCTTTATGTCATTGATTGTTACATTATTTACAATGGATTCATAGTTATTTTCCTCTAATCCAGTATATAAATATTCATGTATAAGTCCCATCCAATAGCTGTTTTCAATTTGATTCGCTTTATATTGCTTGATCATGTATTCTTTGATTTTTGCAAGATCGTCAGCGCTTGGTCCTTTCACAGTGATTGTATCAATTTGGTTATATACTATTTTTGCAAGTTTGTCATATTTCTCTGGATCGGTACGGAATTGAATCTGTACAGTGGCTTCAGGGCGTGGATATTTATCTACATTCCCACCAACATATACTCCATAAGCACCACCTTGGTCTTCACGGATTTTATCTGTGTATACCATTGTTAAAGCTTGTTGCAGCATGCTCATTAAAACATTACTTTTTTCAGAATATTCTTCTTTGCCATTATATACTACTGATACTAGAGCTGATGGAGTTTCTTGCTTTTTAAAGAAGATATGTTTCTCGTTAACAGGTCTGATATCTGTCTTTGGATCTTTGAAATTTTCTTTACGCTTGAGGTTTGGTAAGCTTCCCAAGTATTTTTCAATCATAGGAGCTATTGTATCCGGATCGACATTTCCAACGAATACAAATGTAAAATCGCTGGCATCTTTGAAACGATCTTTGTACATATCCATGATGTGTTGATAATCGAGTTTGTCAATGTCAGACTCGTGTGTTGGATTCGTACGAGGGTTATCACCATACAATATATTTCTGATAGAATCAGAATAAGTACTGATGGGATTCAAGCTTCTATTCTTTAATTCAGCTTTTGTTCTGTTTATAAAGCTAGTATAGGCATCTTGATCCATTCGAGGAGAAGTAAAGTATAGGTAAGTCAGCTGCATCATTGTTACAAAGTCTTTTGGTGAGCAACTTCCGGATACTCCTTCAAGAGTCGTGCTAACGTAAGGTGCAACGCTTACATTTTTACCTGCTAATTGTTTGGTTAAGTCAGTTGCACTGAAATTTCCAATACCGCCTAAGGTCACTACATCTGTCAAATATTTGAAGTTTATTGCATCCTTGTTAGGAAACAGTGAATTTCCTCCACGACTCAAAGCCGTCATATTGACTTCATCAGCTTTGAAATTTGTTTTTTTGATGAGTACTTTTACACCGTTATTGAGAGTAAACTCTGTCGTTCCATATTTTGCATTGCTCTTTTTTGCAATGATTTTTCCTGGTGTAGGTTCATTTTTTATGAGAGGTTCTGTTGATACTTTATCAACATATGCATCTAGAGTTTTCTTTTCTTCAGTCTTTAAAATATTAGATAACTCCTCTTTTGTTGGGCATTTAATATCTGCTTTGTCCGGAGAGAAAAGAGCTAATACTTGGTTATTGTCTACCAGGAGTTCTTTAGCACCCTTATTTATTAAATCAACAGAAATATTTGGAACAATCTTGTTCATCATTTGGTATTCATATTCAATACCGGGGATAGGCTCATTATCAAGAAAATTATTGACGTAAGCATTTATATAATTTTGATTGTCAACTTTTTCCCGATTGTTGTAGGATGTTTCAAGACCTTTCAAATAGTTTGCTTTGGCACGAGCATATTCAGAGGCGGTGAATCCATGTTGCTTTATACGAGAGATTTCATCAATAAGAGCAGCTATACCTAATTCCACACTATCGTTTTTACAAACAACTTGTCCCATAAATGCATCTTTTGTCTTTGATACAAAAAATGAACTGTAGTCTGTACCTGCACCAACAAAAGGAGGGTTCGCTTTCTGAGTTAGCTCATCCAATCGTGAATTCAACATGTTGCAAATCATGTTAATGGCATATTGATTGATCATATAGCTCAATGATGTTTTCATTGAATCAGGTGTGGCATCTTGTTTGATAAAGTATAAGCCTATTGTATTTGATTGTTCTTTATCTTTGGCAATAGCTATAATAGGATCCGTATTATTGTTAACTGGATAGTAAATGCGTTCTGCAGGATTAGTTGCTACTGGAATTTCACCAAATTCTTTTTTAATTTTTGCTTCAACTTGATCAACATCTACGTCGCCAACAACGATTATACCTTGCAAGTCGGGTCTATACCATTTTTTATAATAATCGCGTAGATCCTTATAAGGGAAATGATCTACAATATCCATGCTTCCGATAGGCATGCAATCTGCATATTTTGTACCAGCATAAATAATTGGAGTTACTTCTTCTTGCATTCTTTGCATGGCAGATCGGCGAGATCTCCATTCTTCATGAATGACGCCGCGTTCTTTATCTATTTCTTTGTCTGATAATAGTAGAGAATGACTCCAATCGTGAAGAATCAACAAGCAAGAATCTAATACACCTGCTCGTGTCAGAGGAGCATCTGAAATGTTATAGACTGTTTGGTCAACGCTTGTGTATGCGTTTAGATTTTCCCCAAATTTTATTCCGGCTGTTTCACACCAAGCAACGATGCCTTTACCTTTGTCATCACCAGGGAAGTTTTGTGTTCCATTGAATGCCATATGCTCCAAAAAATGAGCCAATCCGCGTTGACGGGGTTCTTCGAGAATAGATCCTACTTTTTGGGCTATATAAAAGTCTGCCAAATGTGGTTGCTTAGTATTCTTTCGGATATAATATGTCAATCCGTTGCTAAGTTTACCAATCCTAACATCCTTATCTATCGGAATGGTAGGCATTTGTGCCTGTGCTAATGACGTAGAGCACAGAATTAGTCCAAAAAATAGGGACTTTAAAATGTTGTTCTTACTCATAAAAAGAAATTTTTTTAAATTATAGATTATGTTCTGAAAGATATCGTTCACATTCAATTGCGGCTTTACATCCACTTCCTGCTGCAGTTGTAGCTTGTCTATATATTGGGTCGGCAACATCACCGGCGGCAAATACACCTTCAACATTAGTAAGTGGACGTGCTCCTTGAGTTAGGATATATCCGTTTTGATCTGTTTCTACCCATGGTTTGAATAAATCTGAGTTGGGTTTATGCCCGATTGCTAAGAAAAATCCATCAATAGGTAAGTCGTATGCTTTTTCGTCTGTTTCTCCTTTTCGCTGTATGAGATGAGCACCTTCAACTTTTTCATCACCATATAATCCCAGTGTATTGTGTTCAAACAAAAGTTCAATTTTAGGATTATCAAGCACTCTTTGCTGCATGATTTTAGTGGCTCTAAGATAGGGCTTGCGCACAATTAAGTACACTTTTTGTGCTAGTCCCGCTAAGTATAGCGATTCTTCGCATGCTGTGTCTCCACCACCAACGACAGCAACGACTTTTTTACGATAAAAGAATCCGTCGCATGTGGCGCAAGCACTTACACCTTTCCCATTATATTTTTTCTCATCTTCAAGGCCAAGGTATTTAGCTGTAGCACCTGTTGAGATAATAATTGTATCTGCAATAATCTCGGTACCGTCATCTGCAGTGGCTTTAAAAGGTCTTACACTTAGATCTGTTTTTGTTATAATGCCACTTTGAATATCTGTTCCAAATTTTGAAGCTTGATTCCTTAAATCGTCCATTAATTGGAATCCTTCTACACCACTAGGATAGCCTGGAAAATTTTCAACTTCTGTAGTTTGAGTAAGTTGTCCTCCCGGTTGCAATCCTTCATATAGTAGCGGCTGTAAATTAGCTCTACTTGCGTATATAGCAGCAGTATAACCTGCAGGTCCTGATCCGATAATCAGGCATCTTGTTTTTTTTGTTTCCATCTTGTTCTCAAAATATTAAAAGTTGATGACAAAGATAATTATATCTGTGGATTTTGCAAAGTCTGTATAATAGTTATAGCAAAAAAACCGGAATTAATTCCGGTTTTTTATTATTAGTTTCTATGATGATGTTTGTGATGTCTCTTATGTTTTGTAAATACGCTCATTATTTTATCAAAAGTGGAACTCTTTTGATCTTCAATGCCATATCCATATCCATATCCATATCCATATCCATAACCGTATCCGTAACCGTATCCATAACCTTTCTTCTCCATATGGCAATCGTTAATGATGATGGACATATTTTTGAATTTACCGGTTTGATGTAATTTCTCAAGTTCCGGTAAGTAGCGACGGTCTAATACTCCTTCACGGATCACATATATTGTAATATCAGCGATTCTATTTACAATTGTCGCATCAGCAACGACTTGCGCCGGTACATTATCAACGATGACATAGTCATATTGTTCACGCAATTTATTAATAATAAAATCTAGTCTTTCACTCATTAAAAGCTCTGCAGGGTTTGGAGGAATTGGACCTGACATCAACATGTCAAATCCGCTTTCATCGTCATTCTTTTGAACTAATTTATCCAAGTCTTCTTCCGTTCCTGCTAAATAATTTGTCAGACCTATACGATTACTAAAATCGTTTGCATGTTTGATGATTTTTGTTTGAGTGGCTTTTCTAATATCCGTATCTACCAATATAACCTTTTTTCCACTCATTGCTAAGGTGACTGCAAGGTTACGTGTAACGAATGACTTTCCTTCTCCGGCAGTAGTACTCGTAAACATGATAACTTTTGCATTTTTGTTCATGAAGCTTAAATTCGATCGGACTAAGCGGAATGCCTCACTCACAGGGTCATTACTTGTTTTATCAACGACGAAGGCCTTTTCTTGATCATCGGATTTTGATGAAGCTGGGATTTCACCTAAAATAGGTACTGTTGTATTATCTTCAATATCTTTACGACCACGTACTTTGCTATCAAGCATAGCCAGCAACTGTAGAATTCCGAATGGTATAGCCAAACCAATAATAAAAGAAGCTAAGAGTATGATACTACGTTTCGGTGATGTCATTGCTGTTGATCCGTAGGGCGGTTCAATCACTTTTGCACTACTTTCCGTAATAGCCAATTGCAACGCATTTTCTTCACGCTTGTTTAACAAGAATGTATAGATTGCTGCTTTTATCTCTTGTTGACGTTTAGCATCCAGTGCTGTCTTTTCAGTTTCGGGAACACTCGAAATCTTAGAATTGATTTCTCCTTCTGCTGATTGTGCGTCAGCTAATTTTATTTGTATTGAACGAATATTGGCATAAAGACTACTTTTTATATTAGTACGCATTGCAGCAATCGACCGATCTAGATCCGCAATGACAGGGCTTGAAGGTGATGAATTAAGAATCAGCCTATTGCGTTGTAGCATCGCTTCATTGTAGCTCGTTATTTGATTAGATGCTGCTAAGTCGTCTTTTCCCTGCAAATCAGGTATTAATTCATTTCTATTTGCCGTACTATTAAGATATTGTCTAATATAGTTCGCAACCGAAAGCTCTGTTTGAAGTTCTACGGTATTTGTTTTTGCTGCACTACTTTCCGTCAAATACTCTTGAGCTCCATCTTCAAAATCAATAATTTTGCTGCGACTCTTGATATTTGCCAATTTTGAATCAACAGCTCCAAGTTCTTGACTAACCATTTTTAAGCGGTTATCTATGAACTTCGCAGTATTTTCTGCTACTTTATTTTTATCCTCGATGGTATATTTATTATATATATCCACAAGGTTTTTTAAGATAGCTTGAGCTCTGCCAAGATTTTTATCTTCGCATGTGATTGTAATAAGTGAAGTGTTTTTTTCAAGTGATGTACTCAGTTCATTTTTGAATGCATCAGCTGTTTTACCTATGTCATGACGTGATACATATAAATCATAATTGAATTTATCTATAGGTACTTGTCCTGTAGGTTTTATGATAACTCTACCGGCAGGAGTATTGATAGGGACGAAATACGGAACAGTCTTTTCGTATTCAATTTTGCTTACGCCATAGGTAGGATCAGAAATTTCAAATTTATAAATCTTGCACATTGATGCAGATAGTGGGTGGATGGCAAATGATACATCTTTGTAATATTTGCCTACAAAATCAACAGTTGCAGGTGTTTCATTAAACAATTCCTCATATCTCAATGTCTTCCATTTACGATAGTTTACATTAAGATGCAAGTTTTGAACAACTTCTTGAACCAAGGGCGTTGATTTTATAACGTATGGTTCATTTTCAATTTCATTGGTACTACTTAATCCACTTAATTGTAAGAAAGCTTGGGTGCTACCGTTGCTATCTCCCTTTTTATCATCTTCTTTTATTAGTACCATTGAATTTTGTTGATAGGTAGGCTCAATGGTTGAAATGACTATGCGTGCTAAAATGATGCAAACAATAGCAGATAGGACGAACCAATACCACCTTGCTGCTATCATTTCCAATATATCTTTTAAAGAAATGACTTGTTCCTCTTCCTCTTTTGTATTAATGTTAGGATTGTTGGGATATTCTTGAGTGGGCATAATGATTATTTTTAGTTTATCTAGATAGGGTTACTATTAATGAAACTAATGATACAAATAGTGATACGACTGTACCTCCAACACTAACATATGTATATGCAGGACTTCCTTGTACTATTATGCTTGAATTGGGTTCAACGTAAAGTATATCATTTTGTTGCAAATAATAATAGGGTGATTCTACTAAATTGATATTTGTAAGATCTAACTTATGTGTAGTCCTTTTACCATTATTCTCTCTTAATAGCAAAACATTCGTCCGTAGTCCTCCGGCAGAAAGATCTCCTGCTTTAGCTAAAGCTTCTAAAACCGTAACGCGTTCTCCATCCACGGTGTATTGTCCAGGAACAGTAACAGCACCCATCACTGAGAATTTGAAATTCTTTAATCGCACAGATACTATAGGATCTTTTAAATACTTCAGATCTATGATTTTGTTTTTTACTTTTTCGGCAAATTGCGAGCGAGTTAATCCTGCAGCATGTATTTGCCCAAGAATAGGTAGAATAATGTCTCCTTCCTGATCAACTCTGAAATAAGTGACATCACTTTGTGATGAGGCTTGAGAGCTACCTTGAGCACCACTAGTACCAAACAAAAAATTGTTTCCAAAGGGTTCCAATAGTTCTTTGTCTTTACTGCTTACCGCAATAGAGAGGAGATCATCATCCTGGATTTTGATTTCATAATTCTGGCTTATAGTATCTGAATTCAGTGATAGTTTTTCAGAACCTTGTAGATAAACCATTTCCTTTTTTGAAACGCAAGAGCAACAAATTATAACTAATAGCATTTCAACGATAATAAATAAGCGTCTCTTCATTTTTTTTTCAATGAGATGTTTTTAAATTACTGGCAAAGTTATGTATTATATTTGATATCTCAATAGAATTCGGCTTTTTATTTAGATTAAATTTTACTTAGTAAACTTTTTAATAGAAAAAACGACGACAGATAAGCTTTATTTATCTGCCGTCGTACTGTATTGTTTAGTGATAAAGTTATAATGTAACGCCGTTTTTAAAGATAGCTATTTCTTTATAACCTTTCTTTTCATTATTAACTAATTCACCACTTGCCACCGTTATTATGTATGTAATAAACTTTTCAAGGGTTTGTTGCATTGATTCGTTCTCAAGTATTGTTCCGGCGTTAAAATCAATCCATCCGGGCTTGTGAGATGCTAAATTGCTATTAGTAGAAATCTTCATCGTTGGAACATAAGTACCAAATGGGGTTCCACGTCCGGTAGTAAATAGAACAATGTGACATCCTGATGACGCAAGAGCGGTTGCTGCCACCAAGTCATTACCGGGAGCACTAAGTAGATTCAATCCTTTTTCTTCTAATCGCTCTCCATATCCAAGTACGCCACATACAGCGCTTGACCCACATTTTTGTGTACATCCCAAAGCTTTATCCTCTAATGTAGATATACCTCCTGCTTTGTTTCCCGGTGAAGGATTTTCTCCTACAGGTTCATTGTGCGATAGGAAATATTCTTTGAAATCATTGATAAGTTTTACTGTTTGATTGAATAATTCAGGAGTTTTGCATCTGTTCATTAAGATTGTTTCGGCACCGAACATCTCAGGGACTTCTGTAAGAACTGTTGTACCACCTTGCGCTACTAAGAAATCGCTGAATTTACCTAATAGTGGATTAGCAGTAATTCCTGAAAATCCATCAGATCCTCCACATTTCAAACCTACGCGTAATTCACTTAATGGAACATCTTCTCGCTTGTCTTCTTTTGCTATCTTATATAATTCACGAAGAATTTTCATTCCTTCTTCATACTCATCATCGACCTTTTGCGTTACCATGAATTTAATTCTGCTATGATCATAATCACCTAAAGTCTTCTCAAAAATATCAGGTTGATTGTTTTCGCATCCTAAACCTACGATAAGTACCGCACCTGCATTCGGATGGAGCACAATATCACGTAAGATTTTCTTGGTATTCTCATGGTCATCACCTAACTGTGAGCAACCATAGTTATGTGGAAATGCAGCTATTCCATCTACTCCTTCGCAATTTGTTTCTTTGCGAAGATCTTCCGCCAATTTTCCGATAATGCCATTCACACACCCAACTGTAGGAACAATCCAAACCTCATTACGAATGCCGACATCTCCATTTTTCCGACGATATCCCTTGAATGTTATATTTTTATTAGGAATGTCATTCTTGATTTCTATAGGATTGTATGAATAACTAAGTAATCCGCCAAGGTTTGTTTTGATTGTTAGTTCATTCACCCAATCTCCTGCCTTGATATTATTTCTTGCATGGCCTATAGGGTATCCGTATTTTACTATATTTTCATTCGCTTCTATATCCGTAAGGGCAAATTTATGTCCTGCAGGTATATCCTCAGTGATAACTACCTTTTTGTTATCTATTTCAACTAATTCACCTTTCTTGAGGTCGTTGATAGCGACAGCAACATTATCAGATGTGTCTATTTTTAAAAATTTTGTATTCATAAAGCGTCTTATTTATCTTGGAAAATTCATGTAAAAATCAATGTTTTCTGCAGTTAGTAAATCAATGGGCATATAATTGATTGGTGTGATTGTTTTCTTTAGGATGAGATGATCACATAAAGATGATACACCTCGGTAACCTTGATCTTCCGGTTTTTGAGCAATGATCATTGAGATGCTTCCTTTCTTCAAGCAGACCACATTTCTTTTCAGAAGATCATATCCCATTAAATTGAATGCAGTGAATTGATGCTTTTCAAGAAATTCACCTATTATATATGCTTTGGAATTAAATGTAATTCCGTTTGTGATATTTGGGTGTTCTTTAAAGAAAAGTTCCAATGTATGTTCTTCTTTGAAATCACGGTTGTGAACATCCATACTTAAGATTTTGCATTCAGAGAAATGCTCTTTCATATATTGTCTGAATCCTACTTCTCGATGCTCTTGTTGATTGGATCCGATGATTCCGTCCTTAATCTGGCGAAATACAGCCACTTCTTTTGTTTGTTTTCCTGCCATTAGCATAAGAAACTTCGCAGCCAAATATCCACTTTGAACCGAATTCTGTCCATAGAAGGCTAGAGGATTCAGAGCAGGCATATTGAAGTCCAGGAATATATAAGGTATATCTTGTTTGCGCAATGCCGTTGTGAATTGCTCAGTCATTTTAGGATCAGACGGCGTTAACATTACTCCGTCAGGCTTTTGTGCCAGCAATTCGTTGCCGGATATAAGAAAAGAACTGTATTTAAATGGATCGTAGTAATTTATGGTGATTGATATATTGAAATCAGAGTATGCCTTTATAGCTTCTTGTATCCCGTCTTCCACTGCTGTCCAATATTCGCCGACTTTATGAATAGGAAGTAAACAGCCGAATAAATATTTTTTATTTGAAGCTAAAGCACTTGCATACATATTGGGGCGGTAGTGCAGCTTATCCATGATGCTTTTGACACGCTCGTAATTTTCCTTTGAAACTCCACCTCTATTATGAAGGACTCTATCGACCGTACCAACAGATACGTTAGACATTTTCGCTATGTCCTTTATTCGTATTCTTTCTGATATCTCATCCATCGTATTTGCCATTTAAACTGATTGAGAATTTTAAATAAAACTAATTCTCTGTATTTTTTGATGCAAATATAGACTAAATTTTTGTTTTTACAAAAAAAAACGTACCTTTGTGCACGTACACGATTTGAGATGGTAGAATTGATTTGTTGATTAGAATATTCAATATCAGTTTATTATCCGAATAATGTGTATTTAATGATATTGAAACTTAATTTTATTTATAACTAATTAGAGTAAAGAATAGTATTATGGGAAAAAAAGTTGTAACTTTCGGAGAGATCATGTTGCGTTTGGCAACTCCTGGTTATCTTCGTTTTTCACAAGCAAAAGAGTATAATGCAACCTTTGGCGGTGGCGAAGCAAATGTTGCCGTATCACTTGCAAACTATGGAATTGACACACAATTCGTTACATGTCTTCCTGATAATGATATTGCAAAAGCGTGTGTGATGGATCTTCGCTCACATAGCGTGGGTGTAGACCATATTATATATGGTGGTGATCGTGTCGGTATTTACTTCCTTGAAACAGGTGCTGTGGCACGTGGATCTAAAGTTGTTTACGACCGTGCTAATTCATCCATCTCTCAGATTAACCCCGGATCAGTTAATTGGAAAGAAGTATTTAAAGATACTCAATGGTTTCATTGGACCGGAATTACTCCAGCTCTTTCTCAAGGTGCTGCTGATGTTTGTCTTGAAGCTGTTCATGCTGCAAACGAAATGGGAATCACAGTTTCTTGTGATTTGAATTACCGTAAGAAACTTTGGAATTATGGTAAAACTCCTCGTGAGGTGATGCAAGCTTTGGTTGAAGGTTGTGATGTTATCCTTGGTAATGAGGAAGATTGCGACAAAGTGTTTGGTATCAAACCTGAAGGCTTTGATGTAACAAAGACCAACGGTGAGATCAATGAAGCTGAGTTTGAATCAGTATGCACACAGATGATGAAGAAATTCCCACGTGCAAAGAAAGTTGTTGTTACTTTACGTGGTGCAATTAATGCAAACCACAACACATGGGGTGGCGTGCTTTACAGCAACGGATCACTGAAAATGTCTAAGAGATATGACATTACTCATATTGTTGACCGTGTAGGTGGTGGCGATTCATTTATGGGCGGTTTGATCTACGGATTGATTACTTATCCTGAAGATGATCAAAAGGCTTTGGAATTTGCTGTTGCAGCATCATGCTTGAAACATACAATTTACGGTGATTTCAACTTGGCAACTGTTGAAGAGGTTGAGACATTGATGAAGGGTGACGGTTCAGGTCGTGTAGCTCGTTAAGTTGATAAAAGAAAACTTTAATTATTAAAGAAATGGCAAGATTTAATAAAATCCAAGTGTTAGGCGCAATGGCCGGCACAGGAATGGTTCCTGTATTTTATAACAAAGACGCAGAAACCACAAAACAAGTAGTGAAAGCTTGTTATGACGGTGGCGTTCGTGCATTCGAATTTACCAATCGTGGTGATTATGCACATGAAGTATTTGAAGAAGTAAATAAATGGGCTGCTAAAGAGTGCCCTGAGATGATATTAGGTGTAGGTTCAATTGTTGATCCTGCCACAGCTTCTCTTTATATTCAATTAGGTGCCAACTTCGTTGTTGGTCCATTGTTCAATCCTGAAATAGCAAAAGTTTGTAACCGTCGTTTGGTTCCTTACACTCCGGGATGTGGATCTATTTCAGAAATCGGTTTTGCTCAAGAAGCAGGATGCGATTTGACAAAAGTATTCCCTGCTCCTAATGTAGGTGGTCCTTCTTTTGTAAAGAATATGAAAGCTCCGATGCCATGGTCTATGGTTATGGTAACAGGTGGAGTAGAACCTACAGAAGAGAACCTCACAAGCTGGATTAATTCCGGTGTTACATGTGTAGGTATGGGATCTAAATTGTTCCCTAGCGAGGTTATAGCTGCAAAGAATTGGGCTGCAATTACTGAAAAAGCCAAACAAGCTTTGGCATTTATAGTTGCTGCTCGTAAATGATAGATTTTTTTGTTTAAGATGTTAAAGTGTTAAAGGGGAGAAGGGGATGCTGTTGAAGCATTCCCTTTTTGTTTTTATATGAAGAAAGTCTGCAAGTTCATGAGTGTGTACGGAGAGCACAGGCAAAGGGCGTAGAAATAGCTAATAAGAGCCTTTATTCAAAAGTATTTATAGTAATCCAATAACTTCTTTCGTCTCAACGGTGCATCGCATTGATGATCCAATTGCTCCTTTGATGGTAACTGCTATCAAATGTTGATAAATTGCAAATAATAGTATATTGTTGTATAAATGTATTTCGCATATAAACTGCATAAAACAAAAGAGTCCAAGAACTTAAGGTACCCCCCTTTCTCTTTTTTGTGCATTTTTGCTTAAAATGTAATATGTATGCAATATTGTACCTCTACCGTGTTTATAATCAATTAATTACATCTTTATTTTCTGTATATAGCCTAATAGGCTATTCTTGCATAAAAAATGTATCTTATGCCACTTCTTATAAGCGTATTTTTCTATATATTTATATATA
>DCFW01000020.1 GCA_002315435.1 Bacteroidales bacterium UBA1794 | reverse complement strand
AAAGTGTGAGTCAAAGCAGCGTGACCATTGGCGGCTTAAAGCTAACCCGCATGTTTGCCAAAGTGACGCTGAATGTAACGGCTGCCACCGGAATAACCATTACGGGTTATCAATTCTGCAATGTAGCGACCTCGGCTTATCTTGACCGGGATACTGTTGCCGGGATTACTTGGGCCAATAAAACGGCAGTGACAGCATCGAGCATAAGTGGAGTGACATGCTACATGTATGGCAATCCGCAAGGAACTGTGACACATACTGATCAAATATATAAAACACAGAGTGCTCCCAGTAATGCTAGCTATATACTGATAACAGCCAAAGGATATA
This sequence comes from Bacteroidales bacterium UBA1794, assembly GCA_002315435.1. Classification (GTDB taxonomy): domain Bacteria; phylum Bacteroidota; class Bacteroidia; order Bacteroidales; family Bacteroidaceae; genus DCFW01. Next base: position 69,001 of record DCFW01000020.1, on the reverse strand, counting down.
ATTCATCGTACACATCAACCTACAAAATATATTTGGGAAGTGACAACTCTTCCGATTATAATGTATATCGAAATTACAGTTATACCTATAATATTACATTAAACAATCTTTATGGAGGAGCTGATACTCGTGTTACGATAAGCAATATAAGTGCGACGAATCAAACCGCATCCAATTGTTACATTTTAAACCCCGGAGGAAATTCAATAGGTATTCCTGTGTCAAGAGCAAATGAAGACGGTACCACTCGTTTATCCAGCACTACAAGTGGATGGACATGTGGATTACTTTGGACGGATAATTCAAATGGAATCTCTTCTTCCGGTGCGGTTGCCTCTATTGTAGCAGATGTGACTGGCGGGCGAATAATTGTTACTTCTGGAACTGCAAGTGGTAATGCAGTAGTATATGTAAAAAGTTCTTCCGGTAATATCGCTTGGAGCTGGCATATTTGGGTGACAAGTTATGATCCAAGTACAACTTATATAACAACAAACGGTTATAAATGGATGGATCGTAATTTAGGAGCAACAACTAATACTCCAGGACTTGTAACAACAAGTGGTTTTTTGTATCAATGGGGACGTAAAGATCCATTTCCTAATTCAGCAAGTCTAACAAGTAGTGTAGAGCCAACGCTTTATGGAGGAACAGTATCAATTTCTACATCTATTCCTTCGTCCACAAATCTAGAGAATTCTATACAAAATCCATTAACATTGTATAGTTCTAACTCAGGTTTATTTGATTGGTATACAACAACATCAAGCAATGGAAATAATTCATTATGGGCATCAAGTAAGACTACATATGATCCTTGCCCTCCAGGCTGGAAAGTTCCAGCAGAATCTCAGTGGCCAACATTAACTACAGATAATTTTGTTTGGACAACTTATGGCAGGGAATATACAGGAACTGGAAGTTTTTTTATTCCTGCTGGAGGGGTGCGAAGTGCTAGTTGTACATTAGTAATACCAGGTCGTGGAGATGAATGGACTTCCACTTCTTCTGGTTCAAATGCATATGACTTTAGTTTTGATTCATCTTCTTTGGCTTTTGCTTCAATAAACGATAGGTGCACAAGTAGAGGCTTAAGATGTGTCCAATAATGACAACCTGCAAGATGATGAGATGAATATGAAGAAAAATAAAAGTGATAAACAATTATAAATAGAGAAAATCATGGCAAAATTAAATGATCAAACGATCAAAGAACAAGAATTGATCAAGAAACAGGAAGAAAGTGGAAATGAAGTGTTATGCCTAATGAAAATAGGTTACTTCTTTCATGCATACAATGCAGGTGCTTACGCTTTAGCACGAGTAATGAAGTATCGTGTGAGGAAGAAAGTACGAAGAAGCGGATTGGAAATGATAACCGCAGGTTTCCCCACAGACAATTTGCAATCGGTATTAGAGTGCATCAAAGCTGCCGGTGGGCATATCTTGTCACAAACAGACGATTGGATAGAATTCACCGGAATAGATTGTACCTCGGAAGGAATCGAATTGGTGGAACTAGAAAAGAAAAAGAAAGTATTGCCGAAACAAGTGGAACCGATTAAAGAGTCGGAATTGTCAAAAATTATCCGCTCGTATGATCTGTCCCGTTCTACGCCAATCGAGGCTATGATTTTCATTTCCAAATTGCAGGAATTGGTAAGCGATGAAAACACTTTTATGCTTATGAAAAAATAGAGATAGCACAAAAGCAAATTAAATGTCGCCTGCAAAAGAGCACGTACCAAATTGTGTGCTCTTTTGCAGGCATTATTGTATCCTATTGGAGATGTTTAGAAAAATATCAGTAATAAACTAAAGGATAAACGGATTTAAAAACTAATAGTCATCGCACAGAAATCAGTAGTAATATTAGTCGTATCTCTCGGCGTATGAAAGCACAATCGTAAATGATAGAAACAATTATAGCCCCTCCGCTTTAGCTCTCAAGTTAGAGCAGCGAAAGATTTTATCGATCCATATTTGCCTTTTTGTCTTGCAAAATAGTCGAATAGGGTATACGAGATGAAGCAATCATGAATAATTACAACCCGATTTGTTAAAATTAATAAAATGGATTTGTAACTATAAAAAAAATAATACCTTTGCCCTGATTATTAGAAATTCAACCCTAATGCAGATGGAATGATGTTTTTTTTGCATAGAAATAGTGTAATATTCAGTGAAAGTGTAAGGGGGAGAAGTTATGAGAATCAATATAAGAAAAATCTAATACAGAATGAGTGTTGCCTAATTCAACTATTTCTTTATCATTTTATGTATTTTTCTTGGAATAATATTTATTATTTTGATCGGAATAAAATGAAAATTAGGAGTACTGGAAACAATAATTTGCGTATTAGTGCATTTAAGAACAGACTAAATAATTAATAAAATGGATACAGAGAATCTATTAAAAGAATTGGAACAACTATTTCAAGAAGTCCTGAAAAAAGGATCGGTTATTCTTACAGTTGATACTACCGCTAATGATGTAGAAGGGTGGGATTCATTAACGAACATGTTATTGATTAGTGCTATTGAAAAGAAATATACAATTCATTTCGGATTCAGAGAAATAGTGAAGTTGAAGAAAGTGGGTGATTTGTGCACTGCGATAATTCTTAAATCGAAATAACCATGTCGTTCATATCATTGAGTTTTGTTGCCTTTTTCGTATGTGTATTGTTGCTATACTATGCAGTGAATTCGAAGTACCAAAAGAGTGTTCTCTTGTTGGCAAGTTGCTTTTTCATAGGCTACTATCATATTTCTTTTCTGCTTACCGCTTTGGTAATCTCTTTTATGACTTTTTATTTCGGTAAGCTTATTGCTTCAACTCAACAAGACAAGAAAATCCGCTGGCTCTATTTCTCATCGGTGTCATTGCTAATCATTGTATGGCTGATACTGAGATACCCTGAGGGTATGGAGAGTATCGTCAATCGAGTCTTTCCATTAATTGATTTGCCTTGGCGTGTATCGCAGCATAGTGTTCTGTTCCCGTTGGGCATTTCTTTCTATACTTTTCAAGCCATCTCTTATCTGACAGAGATTTACTGGGGAGAAGAAGAACCGGAGAACAATGTTTTCAATTTTCTGCTTTATATGCTTTTCTTTATGAAGTTTCTTTCCGGTCCGATAGAAAGGCCTTCCGGTTTGCTTCATCAATTGAAAGAGAAAAAAGAGTTTAATTATGATATGGTTACTTTCGGCCTTAAGCTGATGTTTATCGGCTTAATGAAGAAAGTGGTATTGGCCGATAATATGGCACCTTACCTTGATGGGATGTACGGTTCGTTGCATGACGCTTCAGGCATGCAGTTGGTAATGACTTGTTTGTTGTATCCGATACAGTTGTATGCTGATTTCTCAGGATATACAGACATTGCTTTGGGCGGAGCCGCTATGTTCGGTTTCAACTTGACTCCTAACTTTGATCGCCCGTTTATCTCGAAAACAACAGCCGAGCTATGGCGTCGTTGGCACATGTCCCTCTCATTCTGGGTACGTGATTACGTATATATACCCTTGACTTCTGAAACTCGCGGATGGGGTAGATGGGGCATTTCATTCAGTTTGCTTGTGACATTTATTTCCTTGGGGATATGGCATGGCGCAGGATGGAATTATGCCATGTACGGTTTGATTCAAGGTGTGATCATCACTTATGAGATGCAAACAGCCAATTTCCATGCAAAGCTAGCCGATAAGTTAGGAAAGTCTCTCTACAATGGATTATCAATCGTACGAACTTATCTATTGTTTGCACTATCGTTGATTTTCTTTCGTGCAGAATCTTTTCATGATGCGATCTACTTTCTCACGCACATGTCATTCAGTATCAACCATAGTTGGAAGGAACTGAATATAGGCATGTCAGATCACAATTGCGTCGTAGCTGGCATCACGCTTGTCTTGATGCTAGTTTATGAGCATTACAATTCGAAACAGAATATAATAGAGTTGGTAAGTAAAAAGAATACAGCCGTGCGTTGGATTATTTATTACATATTAGCTTTTGCTTTGTTTACGATGGGAGGATTTAATACAGATACTTTCGTATATCTGCAGTTCTAAAAATATAGATATTGGGAATTATAATGAAAAAAAATAAAAGATTCTTTTGGAGTAAGTGCATATATCTTGCAGCACCTTTTTTAATACTTTCTGTTATTTATTTTGTTAAGGATCCTTTTATGGTTCTAAGGCATTATACAAGATTTGACAACTCTTGTCTCGTATTGAATGAGCACAATGTGGGATGGGAGACCTATTTAAATAATAGAGACTCCATTCATTTTAATTCTTTTATTCTAGGTAATTCATGTACGATGGCATTTAAATGTTCTGATTGGGAGAAATACCTTGATAAGGGAGACAGAGCAATTAGATTGTATGGTTTTGCTGAACGTTTGCCCTCTGTTTACAAAGAACTGAAGGCTTTGGATGTAAATCATGCCGTAATAAAAAATGTGCTTTTAGTGGCTGATAATGATTTGATGAGAAGAAAACTTCTGAATGAGTCTGCTACGAGTGTTCTGCCTCCTGCTGAGTCGGGAATGAGCAAACTTGAATTTCAGATGTGCAGTATTCAGTCGTTTTTCACGCCCAATTTTTTAATTTCTTATTGTGATTATAGCTTATTTCATCACTATAGGCGTTACATGAAAGGTATTATAAATCCCTATGGAGTGATTAGGAATCCAATAACATGTGATGCGATCAATCCTAGAGAAAAGGAAATCGCACTCAAACATGAGCAATATTGGATAGATCATAAAAGTGAATTTTTTAAAAGAGACAATAAGCCGAGAGAAACGGAACGGAATATTTACGATGTAGAAATAAGAATCTTGTTGAATATAAAAAAGCTATGCCTCAAACATCATACGAATATTAAAGTGGTTATAAGCCCTGATTATGATCAGGAAACCTTTAATCATAAAGATATGCAAATATTACGAAAGATATTTGGTAGCGAAAATGTTTTTGATTTTACTGGAGTGAATGAATACACTAATGATGTACATAACTTTTATGAGTCAACTCATTATCGTCCTGCTCTCGGTAAAAAGTTATTGCAAAAAATTTACAAATATCCTGCGAAGATATAGGTTTGCTAAGAAGATGAATATAATGTTTGTCGCTTTTCTGGAAATAGTATGGGAACGACAGACAGCATTAGATTAATAAGATCTAATTGAAATCTAATTTTAGTACCGCTTTTCTTCCTTACTTTGTATGTCTTTGAGCAATGTTTCTCGTTTTAATTGAATTTCAATAAAATAGGGATTACTTGAAGCAGTATATTGTTTATTAGTGCATTTAAGAACAGACTAAATAATTAATAAAATGGATACAGAGAATCTATTAAAAGAATTGGAACAACTATTTCAAGAAGTCCTGAAAAAAGGGGCGGTTATTCTCACAGTTGATACTACCGCTAATGATGTAGAAGGGTGGGATTCCTTGACGAACATGTTATTGATTAGTGCTATTGAAAAGAAATATACAATTCATTTCGGATTCAGAGAAATAGTGAAGTTGAAGAAAGTGGGTGATTTGTGTAATGCAATAATTCTTAAATCGAAATAACCATGTCGTTCATATCATTGAGTTTTGTTGCCTTTTTCGTATGTGTGTTGCTGCTATACTATGCAGTGAATTCCAAATATCAAAAGAGTATTCTCCTATTGGCAAGTTGCTTTTTCATAGGCTACTATCATATTTCTTTCCTGCTTACTGTTTTGGTAATCTCTTTTATGACTTTTTATTTCGGTAAGCTTATTGCTTCAACTCAACAAGACAAGAAAATTCGCTGGCTCTATTTCTCATCGGTGTCATTGCTAATCATTGTATGGCTGGTACTGAGATACCCCGAGGGGATGGAGAGTGTCGTCAATCGAGTTTTTCCATTAATTGATTTGCCTTGGCGTGTCTCTCAGCATAGCGTTCTGTTCCCGTTAGGCATCTCTTTCTATACGTTTCAAGCCATCTCTTATCTGACAGAGATTTATTGGGGAGAAGAAGAACCGGAGAACAATGTGTTTGATTTTCTGCTTTATATGCTTTTCTTTATGAAGTTTCTTTCCGGCCCGATAGAGAGGCCTTCCGGTTTGCTTCATCAATTAAAAGAGAAAAAAGAGTTTAATTATGATATGGTTACTTTCGGTCTTAAACTGATGTTTATCGGCTTAATGAAGAAAGTGGTATTGGCCGATAATATGGCACCTTATCTTGATGGGATGTACGGTTCGTTGCATGATGCTTCAGGCATGCAGTTGGTAATGACTTGTTTGTTGTATCCGATACAGTTGTACGCTGATTTCTCAGGATATACAGACATTGCTTTGGGCGGAGCCGCTATGTTCGGTTTCAACTTGACTCCTAACTTTGATCGCCCGTTTATCTCGAAAACAACAGCCGAGTTATGGCGTCGTTGGCACATGTCCCTCTCATTCTGGGTACGTGATTACGTATATATACCCTTGACTTCTGAAACTCGCGGATGGGGTAGATGGGGCATCTCGTTCAGTTTGCTTGTGACATTTATTTCCTTGGGGATATGGCATGGCGCAGGATGGAATTATGCCATGTACGGTTTGATTCAAGGTGTGATCATCACTTATGAGATGCAAACAGCCAATTTCCATGCAAGGCTAGCCGATAAGTTAGGAAAGTCTCTCTACAATGGATTATCAATCGTACGAACTTATCTATTGTTTGCACTATCGTTGATTTTCTTTCGTGCAGAATCTTTTCATGATGCAATCTACTTTCTCACGCACATGTCATTCAGTATCAACCATAGTTGGAAGGAACTGAATATAGGCATGTCCGATCACAATTGCGTCGTAGCGGGCATCACGCTTGTCTTGATGCTAGTTTATGAGCATTACAATTCGAAACAGAATATAATAGAGTTGGTAAGTAAAAAGAATACAGCCGTGCGTTGGATTATTTATTACGTATTAGCTTTTGCTTTGTTTACGATGGGAGGATTTAATACAGATACTTTCGTATATCTGCAGTTCTAAAAATATAGATAGTGGGAAATATAATGAAAAAAAATAAAAGATCTTTTATTCGGAAATGCTTGTGGCTTATTATACCGTTTTCAATTATTTTGGTTGTTTATTTTGTAAGCGATCCTTTCATGGTTATAAGAAATTATAAAAGATATGATAAATCCTGTTTTCTTTTGAATGAACACCATGTTGGGTGGCAAACTTATATAAACAATCGCGATTCGGTGCATTTCAATTCTTTTATTCTAGGTAACTCATGCACAATGGCATTTAAATGTTCTGAATGGGAGAGATACCTGGATAAGGGAGACAGAGCAATTAGGCTATTTGGAAATGCAGAACGTTTGACAGCTGTTTATAAGAAATTAAAAGCATTGGACGTAAGTCATGCTACGATAAAGAATATTCTTCTGATAGCTGATGAAAGTCTTTTGAGAAAGACTCAGATCAATGAAACTGCCAGTTTTGTAATGCCTCCTGCAGAGTCGGGGATGAGCGATTTTGAGTATCAAATGTGTTTCATACAATCTTTTTTAACTCCAAAATATTTGGTACCTTATTGTGATTATAATTTATTCCATCACTATAGGCCTTACATGAAAGGAGTCATTAATCGCTACGGCGTTTTTCGTAATCCAGTGAATTGTGATTTTAATAATCCACGAGAAAAAGAAATAAAGATGAAACATGAGCTATACTGGGTTGAACATAAAAAGGAATTTCCAAGAAGAGATGCAAATCATAAAGAGGCTAAACGAGTGATATATGATTCTCAGATAAAATTATTGAAGGAGATTGAAGCTCTATTTTGCAAACATCATGCAAATGTAAAAATAGTGCTAAGTCCTGATTATGATCAAATGAAACTAAATCATGTGGATTTAAAAATCTTGCAAAGTATATTTGGCAAAGCAAATGTGTATGACTTCACAGGTGTGAACGAATTCACCCAAGATATTCATAATTTCTATGAGAGAGAGCATTATCGCCCCATTCTAGGGGAAAAATTGTTGCATCAGATTTATGGAATGCAACGCTGGTAGAATGGTAATGAAAAAAGCAGTATAACTGATAGAATATACTGCTTTTTATATCATTTATGATGTCATTGATTATTCTCTGCTAGCTTTGTAAGGGCTTTTCTATCAATTTTTCCGTTTACGTTCAACGGAAATTGGGGGTCATACACGATGATTGAAGGAATCATATATCCGGGTATTTTAGATTTTAAATAATTGAGTATAGAAGCAGAATCTTTTTTATCATCTTCAATACATAATGCTATTTCCGCACTTCCTGCTTGGTTAGTAAATGCTACTGCAACAGCATTGGCTCCTGCCAAAAACTCACGTGCATGATGTTCTATTTCACCAAGCTCAATTCTATAGCCTTGTATCTTTACTTGAAAGTCAATGCGTCCATGATATAGGATGTCTCCATCAGCATCCATTGCACAAAGGTCGCCGGTGCGATAAAATCGTGTACCATCTTTCTCGAAGAACGCTTCCGCATTCTTTTCAGGGTTTTGCCAATATCCCGGAGTCAATTGCACTCCTGCCAAGCACAATTCACCTTTTTCGCCAACAGATACGATATTTCTGTTCTCGTCAATGATAATAGTTTGGGTACCTTCCATGGCTTTACCAATGCTCATAACACCATTGGATTCTTTGTTGGTGCCGCTTCTGTTATAAGTGCAAGCGGTACAATAAATCGTATTTTCTGTGGGACCATACACATTATCTATGCGTGCATTCGGAAGGCTTTTACTCCAATCTTCTGTTTCATCCAGAGGTAGTGCTTCACCGCAGAACAGGGAATATTTCATGGATGGTGCGTTTATTTCATCCATATAAGGGCGGAGATAATGAATAATTGAGGGAACCATTAATGCAAAGGTTAAGGAATGTTCATCGATTAATTCGAATATTGCTCCATATTTTAAATTGGTAGGAGGAACGGTGTAAGCACAAGCTCCTACAAGGAGAGGGACAATGTATGATTGCACCGATAAATCAAATGTGAGATCAAACATTTGTAAGCAATGATCGTTTTCATCAAGTTTATATCCTAATGCCCAAAAAGCTTTGATAAAACCTGCTATATTCTTACGACAGAGCGTCACTCCTTTTGGTTTTCCGGTACTGCCGGAGGTGAAGAGAATGTAAGCTAGGTTTTCATCGGGATATTTATCTTCATATTCAAGATCGTCACCTTTATATATGAGCGATTGGGTCATGATCACATTCCCTGAGTTATATCTGGTTTCATTACTAGAGTCTAAAATATAGTGCATGTCCACTTGGCTGATGATATCCTGGCATCGTTCAAGCGGTTGTTCCGGATGTAATGGTACATAACATTTGCCTTCAAGCCACAATGCCCATATGGAAGCGTAGGTTTCAAGGTCATCATTAGCCACCAATGCAATGTTATTTTCAGGTATATTACGTACAGCACTTCTTATTTTTGAAATGCACTTGCCTAAATCGTTGTAGGTATAAAACGTGCCGTTGATATAAAATGCATTTCTTTCTTTGAATCTTGAAATAGAGTTCAATACAGGGTAGAGTACTAAGTCTTTGAATGACATAATTCTAATATTTAATTTTTATCATGATATATGTTGCAAAGTAAATCAAAATATTGAAATCTTTGAGTATTCACATTGCGAAAGTTTGTTTAAAAAAGCTTCTTATCATTCACATCATTCACAATGAAAAATACTTTCCCTATTTATAATAAGCTTAGTGTTATATGTACTTTTATAATTTTCAGTTTTATTCTTGCTTCTGATATTCCAGAGGCGTCATGCCTGTATTCTTCTTAAAGAACTTGCAAAAGAAAGATGTGTTTGGGAAATTCAATTCATCGGCAATCTCGTAAATCATTTTGTTACTATGCTTTAGAAGCACTTTGGCTTCCAGTATCACAGAACGATTGATCCATTCCATCACGGTGCGTTCACTGGTTTGACGAATAAGCGTGTTGAGATAGCGCGGCGTGAGACATAATTTATCTGCATAAAAGCTTACATTGCGTTCGGTGCAACTATTTTTATTAACAAGCATAATGAACTTCTGAAAGATCTCTTGCTGCCTTGTTATAGGCTTGGAACTTTCTTCCTGATTGTTGGCACGTAAGTCATGTATGTAGTGTAACAGTGACATGAACAAATGCCGTATTGTTTCTTGCTTGAAATGAGACGCATGTACAATGCTCCAAAAGAGCGAAAAATATTGATTCATTTCTTCATTTTCTTCTTTACTTAGTTGTAATAATGTATTGGTATCGTTAGCTAGATAATGGCGGAAAAAATCTTCATTTCCGGCGTCTTGTATAAAATTGGGTGTGGCTGTAATCACACGCACCCTGGTATCGGGAGAGAATTCCATTGGTTGCAGGATTGATTCAGGGAAAGTAATGAGAACTTCGCCGGGGACAAGGGTATACTCTGATAGGTTGATATTGATGCGAACCTTTCCACTAGTCAACTGAATGATACGTCCCTCATGCATCTTGTAGGGCTGACCTAAATGAAAGAGCACACTTTCCATCTTTATTATGTTGTCAATAAATCCAAAACCAGGGGTAATGAAACAATACTCTGTATTTTTTATGATCTTCTTGAAGTCAAGTGTATTTAATGCAAGATCTATAGGTACTTTCTTATCCATATTTTCCATCTATATTATTGCACAAAGATAATAAATATCTTATATTGTGCATTGACTTTAATAACTATTCGGACTAATAGAACATTTCGTCCAACTATTGCAGGATAGTTGCATACTTTTTATCCATATCTTTGTCGCCATAAAAAATTAAGTGTTATGAAACGAATAATTATCTTGATTATTGCAGCGTGGGGAATATTTAATTCTGCCGGAGCACAACAGACGTTGGAACAGTGTAGGCAGAAGGCAAGAGACAATTATCCTTTAGTCCGCAAGTACGGACTGATTACTGCTGCACGTGATTACAACATCGAGAACGTGTCGAAAGGCAATTTGCCGCAATTTACACTTTCAGCTAAAGCTAGCTACCAAAGTGAGGTGACTAAAATTCCTCTGAAAATAGCGGGATTGAACATCAGCAGCGTATCGCGTGACCAATATCAGGCATCGCTGGACATCAAACAAAATATTTGGGATGGTGGACGAATGGCTTCACAGAAAAAAATGGCAGAGGCGTCTGCCGATGTGGAACGTGAGAAAAACAATGTAGATCTGTATGATTTGAATCAGCGAATAGACCAGATATACTTCGGTATATTGCTGATTGACGAGCAGCTGAAGCAGAACCAATTACTGATGGATGATTTGGATCGTAACTACAAGCAGATTGATTCATACTATCGCAACGGTGTGGCTAACGAATCGGATTTGGATGCCGTTCGTGCTGAACAGTTAGATACGAAGCAACGTCGAATTGCACTTACCGACAATAGAAGCATTTATATCGGGATGTTGTCGCTTTTTCTTGGAGAGCAAGTCGCTTCGGATGCTAATTTCCAAAAGCCGATTGACAAGGAGCCTGCAACTGAGATTAATCGTCCTGAACTGCAATGGTTCAATTCGCAGGAAGCACAGTTGAAGAGACAACGCGAAGTTCTTGATGCTGCTCTTAGGCCTCATTTAGGACTTTTTGCCCAAGGATCTTATGGAAGACCGGGACTGAATACGCTGAATAATAATTTTCGTCCGTATTATTTGGTGGGCATAAAGTTTGAATGGAATCTGGATGGATACTATACGCGTAAGAATGATCGGCTGTTGCTTGATAATTCAAAGACTGAAATTGACAATGCACGAGATGTGTTCTTGTTTAATACTCGCATGCAGGTAGCACAGCAGACCGGCAATGTTTCATCCATGCGTAGACAGATGCAGGAAGATGATGAGATCATTGTGCTGCGTGATAGAATCTGCAAAGCAGGAGAGTCTAAAGTGGCTCACGGAACACTCTCGGTGACTGAGTTGCTGAGGATGATTAATGCCAAGGATCAAGCCAGACAGACTAAAGCGCTACATGAGATAGAGCTGTTGTCGGATATTTATCAAATAAAATACACTACTAATCAATAAAACAGAACACAAGATGAATCGTATAAAGATATTACCACTTACTGCGTTGATACTTTTGACGGCATGTGGAAGAAACAATAAGAATTATGATGCAACCGGAACTTTTGAAACAACGGAAGTAATTGTCTCGGCAGAATCACAAGGGAAAATCCTTCGTTTGAATACGGAAGAGGGTACCAATGTAAACCAAGGTCAAGAAGTAGGTGTAACTGATACAGTGCAGCTGTGGCTTAAGGCTTTACAGTTGGGCGCAAACAGAAAGTCGGTTGATTGGCAGAAACCGGATCAGAGTAAACAGATCGCTGTGCTAAGACAACAAATAGCTACAGCCGAGCGTGAAAAGAGACGTGTGCAAGGACTATTGAAAGATGGTGCGGCTAATACGAAACAATTGGATGACTATAATGCTCAGATTGCTTTATTGAAAAGGCAATTGGATGCTCAGCTGTCGTCTTTACAGAACAGTACGGCTAGCTTAAATGAGCAAGGATCGTCATTGATGTTGCAACGCAAAGAAGTGATTGATCAGTTGAATAAATGTCATATCATATCTCCTGTGACAGGTACTATTCTTGAGAAATATTCCGAAGAAGGAGAACTAGCGACACCCGGCAAGCCTCTCTTTAAGGTAGCAGATATGAATCATGTTTACTTGCGCGCTTATATCACCTCCGAGCAGTTGATGAAAGTCAAACTGGGAATGCCTGTAACGGTATATGCGGATTATGGCAATGATAAGAAGAAAACCTACCAAGGAACCGTTACCTGGATATCATCCTCTTCCGAGTTTACTCCTAAAACCATTCTGACCGATGACGAACGGGCTAACTTGGTGTATGCCGTAAAGATCGCGGTGCACAATGACGGCTATTTGAAGATAGGAATGTACGGTGAAGTAAAATTGAAATGATGTTTGCAGTTGAAGTAAATAATGTATTTAAGTCTTACGGTAAAGTAGAAGCGTTGAAAGGAGTCTCTTTTCATGTGGAGCAAGGCGAATTGTTCGGAATCATCGGACCTGATGGTGCCGGCAAGAGTTCACTCTTTCGAGTACTTACAACGTTGCTGCTGGCTGAAAAGGGAAGTGCCACGGTTGACGGATTGGATGTAGTGCGCGACTACAAGAAGATCCGTACACGTGTAGGGTATATGCCCGGTAGATTCTCTCTTTATCCCGATTTGACTGTAGAGGAAAACCTAAACTTCTTTGCCACTGTGTTCGGCACCACCAAAGAAAAGAATTACGACCTAATAAAAGATATATACGTGCAGATTGCTCCGTTTGCCAAACGTCGTGCAGGAGCGTTGTCCGGCGGTATGAAACAAAAGTTGGCGTTGTGCTGTGCATTGATACACAAACCTTCGGTGCTTTTTCTGGACGAACCCACTACGGGGGTTGATCCTGTATCGCGCAAAGAGTTTTGGGAGATGTTGCAACAACTCAGAAAGGCCGGTATCACCATCGTGGCTTCTACGCCGATCATGGACGAAGCACTGCAATGTGACCGTATTGCATTTATCAATGAGGGCGAAATTAAGGGAATTGATACTCCTGAAAAGATCTTGCAAGAGTTTAATGAGATTCTTTGTCCCGCTCCCTTAGAGCGCGAATCGGTTCATGGCAATGACGAGCCGGCCATTAAAGTGGAAGGCTTGACGAAGAGTTTTGGTTCGTTCACGGCTGTTGATCATATCTCATTTGAAGTACATAAGGGTGAGATCTTTGGATTCCTTGGAGCTAACGGAGCCGGTAAAACGACTGCTATGCGAATGTTGTGCGGATTGAGTATACCCACTTCGGGCAAAGGCTTGGTGGCAGGATATGATGTGATGACGCAATCGGAAATGGTGAAGAAAAACATCGGTTACATGAGCCAGAAGTTCTCCCTGTATGAAGATTTGAAGGTGTGGGAAAACATTCGATTGTTTGCAGGTATATACGGGATGAAAGAGGATGAAATCGCTCGCAAGACTGATGAATTGTTAGAGGCTTTGCATTTTACGGCAGAACGTGATACGTTGGTGAAGAGTCTGCCTGTGGGCTGGAAACAGAAACTGGCATTCTCCGTATCTATCTTCCATGAACCGAGTATCGTCTTTTTGGATGAACCTACCGGTGGTGTGGATCCTGCTACACGCAGACAGTTCTGGGAATTGATTTATCAGGCAGCAGATCGAGGTATCACGGTGTTTGTCACCACTCACTACATGGATGAAGCAGAGTATTGCAATCGCATATCCATTATGGTGGATGGTCATATCAAAGCATTGGATACTCCCGAAGGGTTGAAACGTCAGTTCTCCGTAGCTACAATGGACGAAGTATTTACTAAACTAGCCCGCGGTGCGGTGCGTAAATCAGATTAAATAATGATTCAGTTTTATTCATTTGTCAAAAAAGAATTCCGTCATATCTTTCGTGATCGTCGCACGATACTCATTATGTTGGGTATGCCTATCGTACAAATCATACTGTTCGGCTTTGCCATATCCACGGAATTGAATAATGAACGGGTGGCAGTGCTGGATCCATCGCATGACGTGCTTACACATCGTATTACCAACGAAATCAATGCCAGCGAATATTTTTCTGTCGTTGGTAATGTAAGCAATGCCGATGAGGTGGATGCAGGTTTCAAGAAAGGAAATATAGATATGGCCTTGGTATTTTCGCCTAAGTACGCTTCGAAAATACCAAATGGTGAATCACATGTGCAACTGATCATGGACGGATCGGATCCGAATATGGCTACAACCGCTGCCCATTATGCAACAAGTATAATAGGTGATGCCTCAAAGGAACAACCGACGCATGTTCAAAATGGCATTATTCCCAGCATTCAATTGCTGTATAATCCGCAGATGAAAAGTGCATACAACTTTGTGCCCGGAGTGATGGGAATGATCTTGTTGCTGATTTGTGCCATGATGACGTCTATCTCCATTGTTCGGGAGAAAGAGACCGGAACCATGGAAATCCTGTTGGTGTCACCCATGCGTCCAATTAATATTATATTAGCCAAAATGGTTCCTTATATGGTGCTTTCATTTACAAACTTGCTTACTATATTGGCATTAGCTCGATTTGTATTACACGTGCCTATTGCAGGAAATCTCATATTGCTGTTGCTGATATCGCTATTATTCATTGTGGTGGCGCTGAGCTTGGGATTGTTCATCTCCACCATCACGCAAACGCAAGTTGCAGCGATGTTGGTGAGTGCCATGATGCTGATGATGCCTACGATGTTTTTCTCCGGAATGGTGTTTCCTGTAGAGAATATGCCGGAACCTCTGCAATGGCTGTCCTGTGCCATGCCTGCCCGATGGTATATCCAAGCGGTGCGCAAGGTTATGATTGAAGGAGTGGGCGTCAGATATGTGTTAACCGAAATAGGAGTACTGTTAGGAATGGCTGTATTGCTTTTGGGTGTAAGTTTGAAGTTGTTTAAGAATAGATTAGCATAAGATTATGATGATAAAATTTCTGATAGAGAAAGAGTTCAAGCAATTGTTTCGTAACTCGTTTCTTCCACGAATGATATTGATGTTCCCCATCATGATGATGGTGTTGATGCCTTGGGCAGCCAATATGGAGATAAGGAATCTGAACTTGTGCGTCATTGATAATGATCATTCCATGCTCTCGCAACGCTTGGTGAATCGCATAGAAGCTTCCACTTACTTCAAACTTACCTCCAATAAAGGAACCTATGCCGAAGGAATGAATGAGATAGAGGCGGGCAGAGCAGATTTACTGCTTGAATTGCCTCCACATCTTGAGCGTCATGTCACGCGGGGTGAGCCGGCGCAAGTATTGATCGCAGCCAATTCCGTTAACGGTACAAAAGGAGGATTAGGCAGTTCCTATTTGGCGTCAATTGTACGAGGCAACACCGATTCGATGGTGAGTGTGCGGAATTTGTATAATTTGCATCAAGATTATAAATTGTTTATGGTACCCGGGTTAATGGGCATTTTGCTTACGTTGTTGTGTGGGTTTCTACCGGCATTGAACGTGGTGAGCGAGAAGGAAGTAGGTACTATTGACCAGATTAATGTGACCCCCGTCAACAAGTTTGTCTTTATACTTGCCAAGTTGATACCTTATTGGACCGTAGGCTTTGTGGTGCTTTCCATCTGTTTCGTTTTGGCTTGGGCGATATATGGTTTTGTTCCAGTAGGAAGCTTGCTTGTCATTTATGCCGGAGCCGCCATTTATGTATTGGCCATGTCAGGATTGGGACTAGTCATCTCCAACAATTCCGCCACCATGCAACAAGCCATGTTTGTGATGTGGTTCTGTTTGGTTGTATTCATCTTGATGAGCGGATTGTTCACTCCTATAAGAAGTATGCCACAATGGGCGGAATACATTACTATGGCAAATCCCTTGAAATATTTTGTTGAAGTGATGCGTATGGTTTTCATCAAAGGTAGCAGTTGGAGCGATTTATCTATACAGTTTGCCTCTCTTGGCATATTTGCCTTGGCATTGAATGCATGGGCAGTTGTCAGCTATCGTAAGAGCGCATAACAGACAAGTTCCTTGGTAGTTATCATAAGATACTAACGTGCTTTTTATTCAATACTTGTATGCATTTTTCCACTTGCAAAGCAGCAAAACTTATTTCTACGGCTGTAGAAAAGCATTTCTACAACTGTAAAACGTATGTGTTACGGCCGTAGAAATGCTTTTTTACAGTTGTAAAAAATGAAAATGCTGCTTACGAATTGGAAGAATGTGTGCTTGTAGTTGGAAGAATGCATGCCTGTAATAGGGAAAATATATACTTGTAGCAGGAGCAATGAATGTCTGTAAGGGATATATGCATGGAGAGAAATGGGTTCCAACATGACTTGCAACAGGAGTAGTTCATGCATGTAAGAGAAAGAATGTATTCTTGTAGCAGGAGCAATTAATGTCTGCAAGGGATACATGCATATAGAGAAATAGGTTCCAAGCATGACTTGCTACAAGAGTCGTTCATACATGTAAAGGAAAGAATAGATGTATTCAAGAGAAAAAATGTGTACTTGTAATAGGAGCAATTTGTGACTGTAAGTGAAAGAATGTATAGCAACAATTCGATCAAAACCTACTAGGAATGGATGCGCATCCGCTAGCGTATATTGAAGGATCAATGTATAAAAGAATAAGCCCTTTCAGATCAAATATAGGATCTAAAAGGGCTTGTTCTATTCTTTTCAAGTTGCATCTATCAGGTATATTTACCTTTGGTGCAATCTCTTTTTATTTTGCTACATTATTTGTCACTGCACCACCACTATGGAACTCACGAAGATTATCCAATACGATCGTTATCAGTCGGGTACGTGAAGCTTTGGTAGCCCATGCAATGTGTGGCGTGATGTAACAATTCTTGACTTTAAGCAACGGATTGTTTGATTTGGGGGGTTCGCATGAAAGAACGTCCAGTCCGGCTGCTGCTATTACATTGTTGTCGAGAGCGTTTGCCAGATCTTGTTCGTTAATTAATCCGCCACGACCTGTATTAATGAGGATGGCAGTCGATTTCATTTTCTTTAAAGCCTCTGCATTAATCATTCCTTGATTGTGTTCATCCAGCGGGCAGTGTAACGAGATAACGTCACATTGTTTGTAGATTTCATCTAACGACAGCACTGTCACTTCACGAGGAATTTGTAGGAATGATTTATGTGTATAAGCACAAATTTCCATACCGAACCCTAAGGCAATACGTGCCACAGCTTGACCAATAGTGCCGTATCCGATAATACCAAGTTTCAGACCTGTCAACTCAGTCAGTTCCGTATCGCGGAAGCAAAAATCCTTGCTTCTTTCCCATGTGCCTTGATGTACTTCATCCGTGTAGTGAGCTACCTGCTGCGTGATGTTTAAGATATGTGCAAACACCATTTGCGCTACAGAGTTGGTACTGTATGAAGGCGTGTTCGTCACAATGATTCCTCTGCGTTTTGCAGCCGCAATATCTATTGTGTTGTAGCCTGTAGACAATACACCGATGAATTTCAAGTTAGGCAATTGCCCCATTACTTCATCGGACATGCAAGTCTTGTTAGTCAGTATCACATCTGCGTCTATTGCGCGTTCAATGATTTCATTGCTACCAGTGCGATCATACACCGTATATTCTCCAAACTCATTTAGTCCGCTCCAATCCAGATCTCCGGGATTTAAACTATATCCGTCAAAAACAACTATCTTCATAATTCTTTAGTCTTTATTTCTTAAACGCCATTGATAGGCTAATTGTTTATAGAATTTCTTTTTTGTCTTATTTATCCTTTTTGCCCCATAACCCGTCCATATGTTCACGCAACTTGCTTTCAGATGGATTGTCTTGTGCTTGCCAGAAATGCGTACCTTGCATGTCGTCAGGCAGATACTGTTGATCAACGAAATGTCCTGTGAAATCATGAGCATACTTATATTCTTTGCCATAGCCCAACTGCTTCATCAACTTAGTAGGTGCATTGCGCAAGTGGAGTGGAACAGGCAGATTACCGGTTTCCCTCACCTTCTCTAATGCATCATTGATCGCCATGTAGGCCGAGTTACTTTTAGGGCTTGTTGCCAAGTATACAGTAGCTTCAGCTAATGGAATACGTCCCTCGGGCCAACCTATCTTCATTACGGCATCAAACGCTGCATTAGCAAGCAAAAGAGCATTAGGGTTGGCTAGCCCGATGTCCTCAGAGGCCGAGATAACCAAACGTCGTGCGATGAAAGACGGATCTTCTCCACCTTCAATCATTCGTGCCAACCAATAGATGGCTGCGTCCGGATCACTTCCGCGGATACTCTTGATAAAAGCGGAGATAATGTCGTAGTGCATTTCTCCTTCCTTATCATAAGCCGCAGGGTTTTGTTGCAAGCGATTGACGATCTTATCGTTTGTAATCTCAATATCGTCGTCTTCCTCTGCATCCACTACAAGTTCAAGGATATTGAGCAGTTTGCGTGCATCTCCTCCCGAATAGCGCAATAGTGCTGTATCCTCTTTAATAGTGATATGCTTCTTGCTCAAATCCACATCCGTTGCTATAGCCCGATGCAAAAGCTCCAGCAGATCTTCCTTTTCAAGAGACTTCAGAACGTACAGTTGGCAGCGGGATAACAGGGGACGTATCACCTCAAAAGAAGGATTCTCCGTGGTGGCACCGATAAGAGTGATCACTCCTTGCTCTACGGCACCAAGTAATGAATCCTGTTGCGATTTACTGAAACGATGGATCTCGTCAATGAATAGAATCGGACTGTTCTGAGAAAAGAAACGTCCGCTTTTGGCACGGTCAATCACTTCCCGCACATCCTTCACGCCACTTGTCACAGCACTCAAAGAATAGAATGGAGTCTCCAACTTGTTGGCAATGATTTGTGCCAAGGTTGTTTTTCCCACACCGGGAGGGCCCCACAGAATGAATGAGGAGATACGTCCCGAATCAATCATTCTTCGAAGCACTGCACCAGGTCCCACCAAATGCTTTTGTCCGATATAATCATCCAAAGACTTGGGACGCATTCTTTCTGCAAGTGGCTGTATCATAATTATTTATCCTCGTTATATTCAAGTAATATTTGAATGATCCTTTCCGCTGTTCTACCGTCCCATCTTTCTGGTAAAGCACCTTGTTTCCATGTGCCTGAAATTAGATTATGAGTGGCTTCTGCAAGTTTTTCAGGGTCTTCACCTACCAATACATTCGTGCCTACAGTTACCGTCTCGGTATGCTCTGTGTAACTATTCAGAGTGATGCAAGGCACACCGTTGAAAGTAGCTTCTTCAGCCACGTTGCCTGAGTCGGTAATGATACCTTTGGCATGAGTAGTTAGATACCCGAAACCGAGATATGTTTGTGGAGGCACAATATGGAAGTTGCATCCTGCAGGTAGTAGTTTGGATATTTCCTTGCCGGCATACTCATGCATAGGAGCAATTATTGGAGTATTACCAGTCTCACGTATGAAACCTGCAAACATCTTTTTCAGATTCTCTGGATTGCTGAGCAGGGCATGACGATTGAGTGTGAATACCAGATATTCCTTCTCTTTTAGTCCCAAGATATTGAATATAGCAGGCATCACCAATTTATTTC
Organism: Bacteroidales bacterium UBA1794; assembly: GCA_002315435.1. GTDB lineage: Bacteria > Bacteroidota > Bacteroidia > Bacteroidales > Bacteroidaceae > DCFW01. The sequence continues at coordinate 48,780 of DCFW01000020.1, read as the reverse complement.
GGTTGAATCGCAATGTATCCACTAAAATGTTTCCTACCATATATACCTGTGATGTCTCGGCCCCTTCACGACTTACATTACGATTAGAGCCTACACCGGCAGTAAACAGTAAATCAGACAATCCGTCAATGACCAGACGATTAATCTCTTTAGGCATCTTTATATCAAATGATCGTGTACCTGCCACAAGATGAGCCAGCATCACGCCTTTCTTCTTTGCCACAATGGCACAAGCCATAGTAGATGTGAGGTCGTCAACAACAATCACTACGTCAGTCGGATTAGCTGTCAGTTCCTGTTCGAAGGCAAACATCGTTTTACCTGCCAGTTCATTCAAATTCTCACAGTCGGCATTCAGGAATGCATCAGGTTTGTTTATTTCCAGATCAGTGAAGAGCGACGGCTCAAGAGTGGAATCATCATGCAAACCGGTATATATTAGTCGATATGAAATCTGTTTTCCTTCTTCTATTGCTTTATTGATAGCTCTGATGATAGGAGCTGCTTTCATGAAATTAGGGCGTGCACCCGTAACAATACAAACTTTTACCATTTTCCTTTAATTTTTAAATGAAACCATGTGGATTCCTTCATGCAAAAGTACATTTAAAATCTCAATTTATTCTTTTTTTTACTAGAAAATAATGGGTAGGGGACAATGCCTGCATTCGGTAATAACGAATGACTTGCCTTTGCCATTACACAAAAAAGGGATACACAATGTGTGTATCCCTTTTTATCGAATATATAAATCTATATCAAATCAAATATTGACCGCTGATAGACTCGTTGTTGTAGACACGACGAATTGTTTCAGCAAAAAGACCGGCAACCGTTAATTGCTTTACTTTTGAAGATGTTCCTTTATAGGGAATACTGTTTGTGAATACCAACTCAGTTAGTTTTGATTGGTCTACACGCTCTGAAGCAGGATCAGACATCACGCAATGACTGGCAATGGCACGTACACTGGTTGCACCGTTTTCCATCATTAAATCAGCAGCTTTAGTAATGGTTCCGCCTGTATCAACGATATCATCTACCAAAATTACATTTTTGTTACGTACATCACCAATAATTTGCATGGAGGCTACTACGTTTGCTTTCGCACGTACCTTGTTACAAAGAACCAATGGCACACCCAAATACTTAGAGAAAGTACTGGCACGTTTTGAACCGCCGACATCAGGAGTTGCTATGACCAAATTATCAAGATGAAGAGACTCAATGTATGGCAGGAATACAGCTGATGCATACAAGTGATCAACAGGAACGTCAAAGAAGCCCTGAATCTGATCAGCATGCAAATCCATTGTGATTATGCGGTCTACGCCCGCAACACTTAACAGATCAGCTACTAATTTCGCTCCGATAGAGACACGTGGTTTGTCCTTTCTATCTTGGCGAGCCCAACCAAAATACGGCATGACTGCAACAATACTTTTCGCAGATGCACGCTTAGCGGCATCAATCATCAAAAGAAGTTCCATCAAATTGTCCGAATTTGGGAAGGTTGATTGTACAAGGAACACATGAGATCCTCGGATAGATTCTTCATATGATACTGCAAACTCTCCATCAGCAAAGTGGGTGATGTTCATGTTACCCAACGGGCAACTTAGATGTTCGCAGATTCTCTCTGCCAGATACTTTGAACGAGTACCTGAGAATACTAAATATGGTGCTATTTCGCTCATTTTGTTAAATGATATTACCTATATTGTGTTAATTGTTTGCAAAGGTAAGCAATCTCGCTCCAATATAAAAGTGTTCTTGTAAAAAAATAATAGATGATGCGCTCTAATACTTTTTTTATTTATAACTTTGTCGCATGGTAACATATAGTAATTTAATTGATACAGCATTAGCTCAATTGGGCATTGAAGAACTAAACCCAATGCAGCAGGCTTCATTGCAGGCTATAGTAGAAAAGCAAAAAGACATGATTCTGCTGTCACCTACGGGAAGTGGTAAAACTCTCGCATATTTGCTGCCTTTATTGCAATTACTGGATGTCGCAAATGATCAGGTTCAAGCCTTGGTTATGGCTCCATCTCGTGAATTGGCACTACAGATCACCACAGTTTTTAATCAGATGAATACACCTTTCAAGGCTATGGCCTGTTATGGTGGTCATCCTACTTCAGAAGAACATCGTAGTTTACAATATAATAAGCCTCAATTGGTGGTAGGTACTCCAGGTAGAATCCTCGACCACATTGAAAAAGGAAATATTGATCCGTCAACTATTACTACATTAATTATTGATGAGTTTGACAAATCTCTTGAATACGGATTTCAAGAAGAGATGGAAGATATTATTTCGCAGCTACATTCACTGACACGACGTATCTTACTTTCAGCCACGGATGCAGAACAAATCCCACGTTTCACAGGAATGAACGAAACGGTTCGATTGGACTATCTTGACAAATCAAAGACCGACAATCGTTTGGATTTACGAGTAGTCAATTCGCCCGATAAGGATAAATTGGATACGCTTTATAAGCTTCTATGTGCTTTGGGCAGCGATTCCACCATTGTGTTTGTGAATTATCGTGAATCAGTAGATAGAGTCAGTCAATACCTTACTTCAGTGAAGTTGGAGAATGGAGCTTTTCATGGAGGCATGGAACAGCAAGATCGCGAACGGGCACTTTATAAATTCCGTAATGGAAGTTGTCATGTGCTTGTTTCCACTGATTTGGCTTCGCGTGGATTGGACATACCTGAGATAAAGAATATCGTGCATTATCATTTACCTGTCAATCAAGAGGCATTTACCCATCGTAACGGACGTACGGCCAGATGGGATGCAGAAGGTACCTCCTATATCATATTGAATGATGTAGAGCACTTGCCTGAGTACATCACTCAGTCTGTGGAAACTTATGAATTACCTGAAAATGTTCCTGTACCGCCAAAGCCGATTTGGGCAACATTATATATAGGTAAAGGAAAGAAAGATAAGTTAAACAAAACGGATATAGTTGGATTTCTTTGCAAAAAGGGTGGGCTGAACAACAAAGACATAGGGTTGATTGATGTGAAGGACCATTATTCTTTTGTAGCAGTAAGTCGGAAGAAACTGAATCAAACCTTGAATCAGATCGAAGGGGAGAAAATAAAAAGCCTGAAGACCATTATAGAAGAAGCAAAATAACTAATTGTAACTTTAGTATACTTTTTTGTAACATATCATTTGTTATAAATGATTATTATTAGTAATTTCGCATCGTTTTTCAAAAGGTTTAATAAATAGAGAAGTAAAAATATTAAGTATAACCAAAACAACATTCAAATGAAAAAGCATAATTTCAATGCGGGACCGTCTATACTTCCCAGGGAAGTAATCGAGCAAACAGCTCAGGGCGTGCTAGACTTCAACGGTATAGGACTTTCTATTCTTGAGATCAGCCACCGATCAGCAGATTTCAAACCGGTAATTGAAGAAGCAGAATCCTTGTTTAAAGAACTTTTGGATATTCCTGAAGGTTATTCAGTTGTTTTCTTAGGAGGTGGTGCCAGCCTGCAGTTCTGCATGGTTCCTTATAATTTCCTTGAAAAGAAAGCTGCTTATTTGAACACTGGAACGTGGGCAAAGAAAGCTTTAAAAGAGGCTAAATTATTCGGAGAGACTGTTGAAGTTGCTTCTTCAGCTGATAAAAACTATAATTATATTCCAAAGAATTTCACAGTTCCTGAGGACGCTGATTATTTCCATATTACTACTAACAATACCATTTTCGGAACAGAACTTCATCATGATTTTGATACGAAGGTTCCGGTAATTGCCGATATGTCGTCTGATATATTCTCTCGCACTCTTGATGTTTCAAAATATGCAATGATCTATGGTGGTGCACAAAAGAACTTGGCTCCTGCCGGTTTGACATTCGTTATTGTAAAGAACGATGCATTGGGCAAAGTAAGCCGTCAGATCCCTACTATGTTGGATTACAAGACACACGTAGAGAAAGGATCCATGTTTAATACTCCTCCTGTATTACCTATATATTCAGCTATGCTGAACTTACGCTGGTTGAAAGCACAGGGTGGTGTAAAGGAAATGGAAAGAAGAGCACTTGCCAAGGCAGACGCTTTGTACAGCGAGATTGACCGTAACAAATTATTTGTTCCTACAATTGCTGACAAGGCAGATCGTTCATACATGAATATTTGTTTTGTAATGGCTCCTGAGTATCAAGAATTGGAGAAAGAATTCTTTGAATTTGCCGTATCAAAAGGTATGGTGGGTATCAAAGGTCACAGATCCGTTGGCGGATTCCGTGCTTCTTGCTACAATGCTCTTTCTTTGGAGAGTGTACAAGCTCTTATCAGCTGCATGCAAGAATTCGAAAAGAAGCATTAATATCAATATGATTTTCAAGAGTTATGAAGGTAAATATGCTTTTGCCTTTATAACTCTTTCCCGTTATAATTCTAACTAAAGACAATATACAATGAAAGTTTTAATCGCTACAGAAAAACCGTTTGCCAAGGTTGCGGTTGAAGGTATTCGTAAAGAAGTAGAAGCTGCCGGTTATGAAGTGGCTGTTCTTGAAAAGTATACCGATAAATCACAATTGCTGGAAGCTGTAAAGAATGTCAATGCCATCATTATTCGCAGTGACAAAATAGATAATGAAGTATTTGATGCCGCTAAGGAATTGAAGATTGTTGTTCGTGCCGGTGCCGGTTATGACAACGTAGATTTAGCCGCAGCTACTGCTCATGATGTAGTAGTAATGAACACGCCGGGACAAAACTCGAATGCAGTTGCCGAATTGGCTTTCGGACTGTTGGTTTATGCTGTACGTAACTTTTATAATGGTACTGCCGGAACAGAATTAAAAGGAAAGAAATTGGGTATACATGCTTATGGCAATGTAGGCCGTAATGTGGCACGTATCGCTCGTGGCTTCGGAATGGAAGTATATGCATATGATGCATTCTGTCCTAGAGAAGCAATACAAAGCGACGGTACCCATGCTTGTGCTTCTGTAGAAGAGTTATACAAAGTGAGTGACATCATCTCATTGCATATACCTGCTACAGCTGAAACTAAAAATTCCATCAACTATGCTTTGTTGAGCAACATGCCTGAGAATGGAATCTTGCTGAATACCGCTCGTAAAGAAGTTATCAATGAAGCTGAGGTAATTAAATTCTTGGGTGATCATCCTAAATTCAAATACATTACCGATATTGCTCCTGCTGCAACAGCTGAGTTCGCAGAGAAATTCCCTGAAAGATACTTTGCCACACCTAAGAAGATGGGTGCACAGACAGCTGAAGCAAACATTAATGCCGGATTGGCTGCTGCCAAACAGATCGTAGGCTATTTCAAGAGCGGCAGTGAGAAGTTTCGTGTGAATAAATAAGAAATTAAGATATGTACAATAGAGTAGTTCAAATACGCCTTGCAATCATCTATGTTTTAGTTGGTTGTGTCGTATATGCTTTAAGTTGTATATTCAGAGAGGACTTGTCTGACTTTTTCCTTGGATTTTGCAAGGGATCATCGGCTGTCCTTATTTTTGGTGGAGTGGGCTATCTGATAAAGCTCCTCACAAAGAAGAAATCACTATAATATAATTATTATGGCTACCATAAAACCTTTTAAAGGTGTACGTCCTCCCAAACAATTTGTTGAAGAGGTGGAATCACGTCCTTATGATGTATTAAGCTCGGATGAAGCTCGTGCCGAAGCAAAAGGCAACGAAAAGTCTTTGTACCATATCATCAAACCTGAGATAAATTTCCCGGAAGGGACAGATGAACATGATCCTCGTGTCTATGAGGTGGCTGCTCAGCAATTCAAGAAGTTTCAGGACGAAGGATGGTTGGTTCAGGATTCGAAAGAGTATTATTATGTATATGCTCAAACAATGAACGGCAAGATACAATACGGTTTGGTCGTGGGTGCATATGTGCCCGATTATTTGAACGGTATAATAAAAAAACACGAACTGACCCGCAAGGATAAGGAAGAAGACCGTATGAAACATGTGCGTGTAAGCGATGCAAACATTGAACCGGTATTTTTTGCTTACCCTGATGATAAGGTGATTGACGATATTGTAGCAAAGTATACCGGTGGAGAACCGGAGTATGACTTTGTGGCTCCGATTGACGGATTCCGCCATCAGCTTTGGATCATTAAAAATGACAGCGATATTGCTACCATTACCAAGCAATTTGAAGCTATGCCTTCATTATATATTGCTGACGGACATCATCGTTCGGCTGCGGCTGCATTGGTCGGTGCTGAAAAAGCAAAGAACAATTCACATCCTACGGGAAAAGAAGAATATAATTATTTTATGGCTGTTTGTTTTCCTGCAAACCAGCTTACTGTCATTGATTACAACCGTGTAGTGAAAGACTTGAACGGTCTTACTGCCGATCAGTTTCTTGAAGCAGTTTCACGCTCATTTGCAGTGGAGAAGATGGGAGCCGAGATCTATAAACCTGTGCGTTTGCATGAATTCTCTATTTATTTGGAAGGCGTTTGGTATCGTCTTACAGCCAAAGAGGGAACTTATGATGACAATGATCCGATCAAAGTTCTTGATGTATCTATCTCTTCAACATACATTTTGGATGAGGTATTGGGCATCAAAGATTTGCGTACTGATAAACGAATTGACTTTGTCGGTGGAATCAGAGGATTAGGTGAATTGAAGAAACGTGTTGACTCAGGCGAGATGAAAGTAGCTTTGGCACTTTATCCGGTGGCAATGGAACAGATAATGAACATTGCCGACAACGGTAAAATTATGCCTCCGAAGACTACCTGGTTCGAACCGAAGTTGCGCTCAGGATTGATTATTCATAAGTTGGAAGATTAAAGATTCGAGACATCTGATATTTTTTGAAAGACACGACATTTTGATAACTTCGGTGATCACGATGCGTGTCTTTTTATTGCTAAATTGATATATGATTGAGGAAAAAGACACTTATCAAACAATTAAGGCTATTGCCGACAGCACTTTCACCGAAAAGAAAAGCAAGTTCATTTCGTTTGCCATTCCTGTGCTGACACAGGATGAAGTGAAAGAACAGCTGATCCTATATCAAAAGAAATATTACGATGCCAGACATGTTTGTTATGCCTACAGGTTGGGATATGTAGGGGAGGACTTTAGAGCGAATGATAACGGAGAGCCGTCAGGAACAGCCGGAAAGCCTATTTTAGGACAAATGAAATCATTCGACGTGACCAATATACTTATTGTGGTAATAAGATATTTCGGTGGTATAAAATTAGGAACAGGCGGACTGATTTCAGCTTACAGAGAAGCCGCAAAGGATGTATTGAACGAAGCTGAGATAATAACAAAGACTATAGATGAATCATTTACAATCGTTTTTGAGTATCCTTTTTTGAGTGAGATCATGCGTATCGTGAAAGACGATGGTCCCGAGATATTGGAACAGAAATATGATAATGATTGTGAAATTACATTGAGGATACGTAAGTTAAAAGTGCAAGTATTGAAAGAAAAACTGCTGAAAGTCGAAACAGCACATATGAAAGAATAATAAAATGGATTTTGAACTAACATCAGATTATCAGCCGACCGGGGATCAACCGGAAGCTATTGCGCAATTGACTCAAGGTCTGCTTGACGGTGAAAAGGCACAGACATTATTGGGTGTGACCGGTTCAGGTAAAACTTTTACGGTGGCGAACGTGATTAGGAATATCAATAAACCCACATTGATTCTTAGCCATAATAAAACACTCGCAGCTCAATTATATGGTGAGTTTAAGCGTTTTTTCCCTAAGAATGCCGTGGAGTATTATGTATCATACTATGATTACTATCAACCGGAAGCTTATCTGCCTTCCTCGGACACTTATATAGAAAAAGATTTAGCCATCAATGAAGAAATTGATAAACTTCGATTAGCAGCCACCTCAGCCTTGTTGTCGGGTAGAAAGGATGTAGTCGTTGTTTCATCGGTATCCTGTATCTATGGTATGGGCAATCCCGCCGATTTCTACAACAATGTCATTGACGTAAAAATAGGAATGAAAGTAGACCGGAATGTACTTCTGCGCAAATTGGTGAGCAGTCTGTATGTTCGTAATGACCTGAGCCTTGATAGAGGCTGTTTCCGTGTGAAAGGCGATACCTTGGATGTCGCTTTGGCCTATGCTGATGCCGTACTTCGCATCACATTATGGGATGATGAGATAGATAGCATCGAGGAAACCGATCCGCTCACAGGCGTACGCATCAATGCCTTTGATGAATATAAAATCTATCCGGCCAACTTGTTTATGACCACTCAGGATAGTCAGCAAAATGCCGTAAGATCCATACAAGACGATTTGGTGAAACGGGTCGCTGAGTTTGAGACACAGGGCAGAATGATTGAGGCACAACGCATCAAGGAACGAGTGGAGTATGATATGGAAATGATCAAAGAACTCGGTCATTGTTCAGGAATAGAGAACTACTCCAGATACTTTGACGGTCGTTCTCCGGGAGCAAGACCATACTGCCTGCTCGATTTCTTTCCGGATGATTACCTTACCGTCATAGATGAAAGTCATGTAAGTATCCCGCAAGTTCGTGCCATGTACGGAGGAGATAAGGCTCGTAAGACCAATTTGGTTGAATATGGTTTCCGCTTGCCGGCAGCTTTGGACAACCGTCCGCTTCAGTTTAATGAATTTGAAGAACTCACCAAGGAAGTTATCTATGTGAGTGCCACCCCTGCCGATTACGAGTTGATGCAAAGCAAGGGAGTTATCGTGGAGCAGTTGATTCGTCCTACCGGATTGCTGGATCCTCAAATAGAAGTACGTACCAGCCATCATCAGATCGATGATTTGTTGGATGAAATATATACTCGCATCAAGATAAACGAACGCGTATTGGTGACCACACTGACCAAACGTATGGCCGAAGAACTTGCAGAATACATGCTGGGCAAAGGCATAAAGTGCAACTATATCCATAGCGATGTAGAAACGATGGATCGTGTGAAGATCATGGAAGATCTGCGCGCCGGTATCTATGATGTGCTGATCGGCGTGAACTTGTTGCGTGAAGGACTCGATTTGCCTGAAGTATCGTTGGTTGCCATCTTGGATGCAGACAAAGAAGGCTTTTTGCGTTCGCACAGATCCCTCACACAAACAGCGGGACGTGCAGCACGTAATCTTCACGGTAAAGTCATTATGTATGCCGACAAGATAACCGACAGCATGAAAAAGACCATAGACGAGACCAACTATCGTCGTGAAAAGCAATTGAAATACAACGAGGTACACCACATTACTCCCACGCAAATTGTCAAAGCCATGGGATCATCGCTGCTCAACGAAGAAAAGAAGCCCGGTGCTCCAAGAGCTTATGTTGAAGATGAAAACGTTACCATGGCAGCAGATCCTATTGTAGAATACATGACCAAGGAGCAAATGAGAAAGAGTATCGAACGCACAAAGAAGTTGATGGGACATGCCGCCAAGAAACTCGATTTCATGGAAGCAGCCCAATATCGAGACGAGATGCTCAAACTGGAAAAAATATTTAAGAAGAAATTCCAAATATAACCATGCGGTTATAGATAAAAAATATTAATTCGTCTGACCACATAGGGGCTTTTATCCTTAATGTTTTGCAATATCAGATGATAATTGTACATTTGTACCCATATTTTGAATATATGAAAAGAAATATCATCCTTGTAGTGTTAGCGACTTTACTGCTGTCTTCATGCGGAGAATACAATAAGTTGCTGAAAAGTACAGATTACGACTATAAATACGAAGCTGCAAAGTGTTATTACACGGCCGGCAAGTATAGTAAGGCAGCCACATTGCTTGGTGACATCATCATGCAGCTGAAGGGAACCGACAAAGCGGAAGAATCCTTGTATATGCTCGCAATGAGTTCTTACAATCAGGAGGATTACGTAACTGCATCCCACTATTTCACCACGTATTACACTTCTTATCAAAAAGGGACTTATTCAGAACTGTCACGCTTTATGAGCGGTAAGGCTCTGGCATTGGATACACCCGAACCACGTTTGGATCAGACAAACACCGCTAAGGCTATACAGGAGTTACAGGCATTTGTAGATATCTACCCTCAAAGCAAATTCAAGAATGAAGCCCAACAAATCATCTATTCATTGCAAGACAAGTTGGTTACAAAAGAATTCTATTCTGCCAAATTGTACTACAATTTAGGTACTTATATGGGTAATAACTATTCGTCATGTATTATCGTCGCTCAAGATGCGTTGAAGGACTATCCCTATACAAAACTGAGAGAAGAACTTTCAATACTGATTGTTCGTTCAAAATATGAAGTGGCGATACAGAGTATCATAGACAAGAAAACAGATCGTTATAGAGATGCCATTGACGAGTGCTATGCATTCAAGAATGAATTCCCTGAAAGTAAATATACGAAAGAGGTTGACAAGATCTTTGCAGAAGCCTCTCAAACGATAAAAACAACAAAAGAATAAACATAAAGTATTTAATAGATAATTAAAATTATGGATTACAAAAAAAGTAACGCCCCAAGTACCACAGTCGTTAGGGATCTAATGAAACTGTGTGATGAGACGGGCAATATCTATGAAACTGTAGCTATTCTCGGTAAACGTGCAAATCAGATCTCACAAGAAGTGAAGAGTGATTTGTCTAAAAAACTTTCCGAATTTGCCACTCAAGGCGACAACTTGGAAGAAGTTTTTGATAACAGAGAGCAAATCGAAATTTCACGTTATTACGAGAAATTGCCTAAAGCTACTTTGATCTCCATTCAGGAATATACAGAAGGAAAAGTCTATTTTCGTAATCCTTCTAAAGAAAAAGATAAATTGCAGTAGAAGTTATGATTCAACGTATACAATCCGTTTATCTTTTTATCGCAGCAGCTTTATTAGTAGTCACCATGTTTTTTCCCGTAGCAGCTTACGGAGACGTGCAAATCAATTTGCTTGATCATGATGTTCCCTTTCATCCGTACGGATTACTCCTGGTTGCAGGGGCAGCGGCCATCATTAGTTTAGTGAATATATTTATGTTCAAAAACAGAACGTTGCAACTTCGCCTTTGCGCGATTAATATTGTGGTTATAACGCTCTATTATCTGACATACATCGTATATGGTTTGCTCGCAAAAACAGTTGGAGGACATTTGAGATTCATCATATCAATAGGCACGGTATTGCCTGCCATATCATTAATTTTAATGTTCATGGCGTTCCATGGCATCAAGAGAGATGATGATAAGGTGAAAGCAGCTGATCGATTAAGATAAAAGAATAAGACATAATAAAAGGGGCAACTTAATTGATTGCTCCTTTTTTTTGTAGATAATTAGAGCGTTGACGCATCCACTAATACATAGTCACACAGATGAACAATCCATTTAATCAAGTCGTCGATGAATATTCCAACGGCAGGGAAGGGTATCCCATTGAACTATACAATCTCATTCAAACGTATGCTTCATTCACAGCCGAATCTTCATTATTGGAAATAGGAGGGGGGACAGGTCTTGCAAGTAAAGAAATTGCTGATTTCTGGAATGCCCGACTGTCTATTCTTGAACCGGCACCTAACTTATATAAATTCTCCTGCAATCGTTTTAAAGACGATAAAAAGATAGAGCTTCATAATTGTTCATTCGAAGACTACAATACCACAGAGCGCTACAATGGCATCCTTTCAGCCACTGCCTTCCATTGGTTGGATAAGTCAGTGAAATACAAAAAGGCGCATGAGCGTCTCAACACGAATGGATTCTTGATTCTGTATTGGAACAATTATATGATGGAGGATCCTACTATTCAAGAAATCCATAAACTCTACCATCCTAACGGGGATTATAATCTGAAGTTAGCCATAAGAAACAAAATTGACACGCGGCGGGATGAAGTAGCCGAGAGCGGCTATTTCAAACTATTAGGACATCATGAGCTGACTCACCCTGTCGTGTATGATACAAATCGTTATCTGAATCTATTGCATTCATTCAGTACCAGCACTGACTACGGCAATGACCGGATGCAAGTGTTTTATGAGCATATTGCTGATTATTTGCACTCTGTGGGTGATCAGATTACCATAAAGATGATTGCGAACTTAGAAGTAGCACAAAAGCTATCAATGATAGATTAAATCAGTATCGTTGTACTATCTGACACGAAATAGCTGCGTTAAAATTAACACAGTAATTTGTATTCCTTGAAATCCCTTCCTATAAGCGTTTTCAACATTTGCCAATCATTTCAAGTGGGCATTTTGTTTATGAAATAACGCGTAATACGGCTTATTCTCAATAATATATAACATTTCAAGAAACAATATATAACGATAAATAGTTGATACTTATCAAAATATCAAATAACTTTCGTGGATAAATTTCTAAATTCAATAATTATGAACGTTATACTGTTGGAATTGTCTAATTGGCAAGAGTCAGTAAGACTAAATCTATTTAAAGTAGATAATGAATTTGTGCATATCAAAGCTGAGGATGTTGTATTATTAAAAGTTGACTATATTATCCCCATACCAATTCAGGTATATTTTCAAAGAAGAAGCAAATCTTCAAAAATTAAGCCTGAGGAAGCTCTTGTTTTGTCTTCAGACATACAAGAATGCAAGATGGATGAAGTAATGAGGCAATATGGTCTATTGCCCAAAATGGTCAAAGTAATGGATATACAAGGTTTTCGCCTGACTACATAAATAATGAATACATTAGAGCTTGCATTTTAAGTTCGAATAGTATCGGTTATAGGGAGCCCTTAATAAATTGAAGAGGAGAGCCGCAAAACTTAATGCCGGTGTTATTTTAATTACTTCACAGCCTAATCAACAAGCTGCAGCAATGGGAGGTGGAGTGCAGGTCGTAGGAATTGCATACAAATAAATATAAAGAAGACATTGACACAAGTTGTTATCTCAATCAATTGCATTCATTCACAACTAGTGATCGAATGCAATTGTTTTATAAGCATATCGCTGAGCATTTGTACTCTGTGGATGATCAGATTGATATGAGGATGATTGCGAACTTGGAAGTAGCGCAGAAGATGAAGTATTTGCAACAGTCGCTTTACCTCCTTTTCTGAATCACTTTCGTCCATCTCCACCTGTTTTATTGGTTTAGCTGCAAAGAGATATTATTTTCGGTGAAAGAATAAAGAGTCGAGTGAAATTATTGCTAACTATTTCTTTTGTATGAAATGATTATCATTGCTAATAGACAACTTATACTCCCCAATAATAAGTAATTTACTTGATAACTCAACCACCATGCTATCAATCCTCCCAAAGGGCCTGTTATACCTAAAGCAAAATCTAAAAATGCTGCATAAAGGCCTAAGGCAGTTCCTCTTATTTGAGGCTCAGTTCTATTAACTACCAATACTCCTAGTCCTGGGTAAATAAGTGAAAAGCCGATTCCGGTTATACCACAACCTATTATCGCAAATGTTCTCGTTGGAGAGAATCCTATTATAGCCTGACCGATCGTTTCAATTATCAATGAGATTAATACTATTATGTACCCTCCATATTTATCGGGAAGTGAATCGAAAAATATACGTACAAGTATATAACATATCCCGAAAACTGCAAATGCCAATGATGCATTTCCCCAGTTCTTTTCCATAAAATACAATGTAATAAACGAAACTATACATCCATATCCGATTGTAGCTAATCCTAAACCTATTCCTTGCCTTAACATACGTCTTACTATTTTTAAAAATGGCGTTCTTACTTTAGTTTCGTCTACTTTGATAGCAGGAAGTTTTATTGTTGATAATAAACTTATGAGAGGCAGTACTACCATAATAGCTAAAATGAAGGTTATGCTCATATTATATACTTTAGCCATCTCGATACTTAACGGTGCTCCAAATGCCATGCCTCCGTACATGGCTATTCCATTCCAACTCATCACCTTTCCCGACCTTTGAGAACCTGCCAACCCGATGTTCCATGTCACTGCGCTTACTAATATCATACTTTCCGCTATGCCATGAATGATTCTTGCAAACAACAAAACCATTAGAGCCAACAGAGGTTGTCGGTAAAGTGCAGCACTTAAACAATAAATAACTCCTGTAATCATCATTAATATTATACCTTGGAGGTGGCTACTTTTCACTCCATGTATATCGCATCTTTTCCCTATGTATGGTCGTGATATAAGAGTTGAAAAAAATTGTATTCCGACAACAATGCCCACAATAAAGCTACTATATTTTAAATCATTACTGACGAACTTCGGTATTACGCCTATAGCTATTCCTATTGTGAGGTAAATTATGAAGACCGATATTATAAGCGGTGATGCTGTTTTGTAAAAATTAGAATCTTGTTTTTTTACTATTGTACTCATAAATTTTGTTTTTTAATTTGGGTACAAAGGTATAGATGCCGCAAAGAAATAACAATGGAGAATCAGTAGTGAAGATTGGACAAATCCAAGTAATTCTTTCTAAACTCTAATGGGGTAATCCCGACGTTTTTTTTGAAAAATCGTGAGAAATAGGCATAATCATCATAGCCTACGGAAAAAGCAATTTCCTTTGAACTCAGTTGCGTGTAATGCAGTAATCGTTTTGCTTCAAGCAGAATTTCCTGCTGTATCCAGTAACTTATCGTATAGCCCGTTTGTTGTTTGATAATTTCATTTAGGTAAGGCACGGAAATATTTAATATATCAGCATAATCTTTAGGCTTTTTGAACTTCTCAAAATGCTTACGTACCAAATTCCTGAATTGAGATAAAAGTTCTGTCTTTCTGTCAAGAGCGCCTTGGTGTTGTTTTTCGCCACTTTTTATTTCTAGAACCATAATACCGATAAGACTGTCAGTTAAAGAGTGGATAATATTTTCACCTATATCTGTAGTAGTAATTGATACCCTATCGGCAATTAATGATATTAATTCGAATAAAGAATCATTGAGAATAGGATTTACTTGGTTTAGGTTTTGATTGTTTTCAAAGGTACTTCGATACTCATTTCTCAAATAAGACGAATCAATAAAGATGAAATAACCTATAGGTGACGTCTGTCTGATATAGTAATGTACTTGCCCTGGACAAATGAATAAGAAAGTTTTACCGTTCATTTGGTAATTTTTAAAATCTATCATTAATTCGGTAAATCCTTCTTGTTGAACATAAAAGATGAAATGCTCATCACGGTGCGCATATTTTATCCTTTCACATGAATTGGTGCTTTGGACTTTTTTTATATGGATATTCAATCCTTTAAATTTAGACTTATGAATTCTTATTTTTGATTTATTCTCCATAATTATTTTGCGCTACAATATTGTTTCCATCCTAGACGTGGAGTAAGTGTTGCAAAGATATTATATTTCTTTTAACAGTCAAAATTCCTTTTCTATTATTTCATATTCGACCTCCTTCTTTTTGTAATTAGTATTCCATCGTCTTTTTATTTCTCCACTCATATGATAAGCTTCTTCTTGTGTATAATAATCAAGACTTAAATGAGGACGCTCATCATTATATATATGAATAGCCCTAGAAACCTTTATCATACCATGATCCAATCCATAGATTTTTTATCACAGAGCATTTCATTTTTGATTATTCTGAACGTTATACTGTTGGAATTGTCTAACTACATAAATAAAAAATACATTAGAGCTTGCATTGAGTTCTAATGTGTTTTTTTATGCGGGGAAATAAGGTATTATGGGCTACAACTT
Source organism: Bacteroidales bacterium UBA1794 (assembly GCA_002315435.1). Taxonomy (GTDB): domain Bacteria; phylum Bacteroidota; class Bacteroidia; order Bacteroidales; family Bacteroidaceae; genus DCFW01. The sequence continues at coordinate 33,032 of DCFW01000020.1, read as the reverse complement.
AATTGAAAGATTAAAAGTAGGCGCATCGCTGATTAAGTGTTTATAAATTCCTGTTTCCATATTTCTTCACCATTCTCCAAACCCTCATTCAGTACCCGTTCGCACGATTGTCTAATTCTGCCGGTCATTCCATTGATATAGAGTCTCATTCAAACGTAGGCTTGGTTATTCGAGGATTATAGCAACGAAGATTACTATGAAGATGATTGCGAATTTGAAAGTTACCTTTTTGACGGTTGCGAATGAATCTAGTAAATAAACGTTAACGCTTTGATAAATTATACAATATAACTTAATGATTTGCATATATATTGATACAATCAGCACTATTTATTACTTTCGGCTAAATTTATTGGTCAAATTTTCTAACCGGTTTTGCACAGCTAATCGAACGCTTTACTATAAGCCTTATAAATGGGAGTTTTTTAATATTAGTGTATTTGTATATTTTTTTAGATAATAACAAACTATAAATTAAAGTTGGTATGAAAAATTTGATTGTTTTATTGATGTTGTTTATTCCTTTGTTTGCGAACGCACAGGATAAGGTTGTACTCAGAAGTGGAGATACTCTGAATGTAAAGATTCAAAAAAGTACGGACGACAACGTAGAGTACACTTTCCCAAATGAAACTACTTTAAACGAGAAAAGTAAAAAGGAAATTGTCAAAGTTATTTATTCTAGTGGAAGAGAAGAAAAGTGTAATACAAAATTTGAAATACCCACGATCAATGGGGAAAGCGATTGGAAGAACGTTGTTATTACATATTTGCCGTCTGACGTTGAAGGACTTACCCGTGTTTCTGATGTAAAGGCTACATCTATGTGGGGCGGATCAATGGGATCTAGTATCGGTTATAAGGGAGCCCTTAATAAATTGAAGAGGAGAGCCGCCAAACTTAATGCCGGTGTTATTTTAATTACTTCACAGCCTAATCAACAAGCTGCAGCAATGGGAGGTGGAGTACAGGTCGTAGGAATTGCATATAAATAATAATGGCGATATTGGCACAAGTCTTTATGAGCATATCGCTGAGCATTCCCATTCTGTAGGTGATCAGATTGATTACTATGAGGATGATTGCGAACTTGAAAGTTGTGCAAAGGCGGTAAATGGCTATAAAATGTATCAGGTGGAACTATCAATTGAATATTGAAGATAGTTTCTTGCATAGTTCCTTTCCAAATATATCTTTATCTCTCAATAAGTCTTCTACATAGCTTTTGAATGATTTAAATTTTTGCGGAAGATCATTTATAGGATCCATTTCAGTAGGATACATTTTGCAGCTCATCTTTTTATTTATACTAATGTAGCCATCAAGAAGTTTTTCCAATGTAATTTCTTTTTCTTTAAATAAATCGATACATAATACGAGAGTATTCATGTCCACTAAAATTATGTCCTTAATATTATGGGACGTGAGAGATTTTGAATTTAATTCATCTTCGAACCATTTATTAATAACGGCATTCATACCTGATAGTGAGTAGATGTCATGATTAACTACTATTAATGGATATATAATAAGGTTTTTAGACTTGACTTCGTCTTTCTTGAATTGGTTTGTAGTAATTCGTTCTATATTTTTGCACAATTGTTTTATGGCACTAGGTTTATTTTTTCCTCTATTATTCTTTTCTATAAATATGTGCCTCAACTCGTTGATAAACTCATCTTTTTTCCCATTATCAATGATCTCTTTTTTCATTAAATTATCTTTGCACTCGAACAAGAAAATTTTGTTACCATTTCTTATGTAATAATCGGGATCACCATCATCGGTTAATTCTTTGTAGGATAACCGTTTGTATCTTTTTGAAAAACTTTTATTTAAGATTGTGTCTAATAACGTCTTTTCTGTAAAGTCATATCCATAATTTGCTCTAAAAGTGCCTTTTGGAATGTATGTCTCTTCCCCTACCAAGCGATCATTAATAGTTCTTAATGTAAAATAAATAGATTTGAAAATTTTTTCTATAAGAAATTGGGTTGAAATTATCAAATATTCCGTATCACTAGCTTTCACTATCGGATTGTTCTTCATTATAGTAAAATCTTCATTTCCTGTCTCAATTGATTTAATGCAAAGTTTTTCTAGGAATTGCTTTTTAAAGTAATACTTTTTGTCCGTAATCTCTATGATTATACTATCATGTATTGTATTTTTGTCACGATTATCTATAACTCCCTTAACAATCTGATGTATACTACAAATATATTCTTTCCAAGATACAATACCATAATAGCTAAGAAACTCTTTTATATGCGTTGGTATATTCAGTTCACAATATTCAAATAAAATAGAAGCCTTTATAAGCTGTGATATATGTAAATAATATAATGATGCAAAATCTTGTTTGTATAATCCATTTCTTAATTCACTAAATAAAATTATCTCTTCTGTTGTAGTATTTTCTTGATTACTGTCTAATGCCTTATATTGTTCATTTAAAAGTAAATATGCCTTAAAAAGGCTAAGATTGATTTCAGATTCACTTTTTGTGGAAATATTTTTACAATCTAATTTGAATGCATGTTCAAATAATTTAAGACTTGTTCTTGCATTAATTATTATAAAATATTTATTTCTATTTGCGAGCAATGGTTTTAACTTTTTCTCCACATCGAGTAGTATGGTTTGATCTTCTCTTGAAAAGAAAGGCCACAAAATATTAGTTGTTTTGTACAATTCTTCGCATTGATTACTTTGACTAAAATAGCATGCTCTTCTGAGTAGCGTATCCTTATTAATGCCACTTAAATAAAATTCAACACTTTGAGGGGGATCTTCAAATAGTTCATTGAATTCAATAATTTGAGCGATAATAGATGATTTATTCTTCATATTGATTGTAAAAATAATAATTTTTTTATTTAATTCTTCCACTCATTAAAAATAATTTTCACCTCTGATAATTAAATCTTCTGTAAAGAACTAATTCTGTCTAGTTCTTTAAAATCAGATGGGCATTAAACAATTATACATTTTATTCCTTTTCATCAAATCCCTCCCTCTTCCAAATCCTCCAGCAGATCCTCATTCAGCACACCTTCGCACGACTGTCTAACTTTCCCAGTCATCCTCACGTCCATGTGCTCATTTATTTCGATCTTTAGTTCGCCGCCTAGCATCTTTATTGTCACCTCGTTGTCAATTAAGTCTTTCTTGCGTAGAACACTCGCTACGGCGCATGAGGACGTGCCTGACGCCAAGGTGAAGCCGGCTCCTCTTTCCCAAATGAGAATCTCAACTTCCTTGCGGTTGATGATCTTGGCAAACTGTACATTTATGCGGTTGGGGAACATCTTGTAATGCTCTATATACGGACCGTATTTCTTCACTTCGGCTATGTCCAAATGATCCTTGATGATCACACAATGAGGATTGCCCATCGATACGCAATTGATCTTGTAATCCTTGCCTTCCACGTTGATGGTTTCATCATTCACCTCTGCAGTGGGAAAGCTGGTGGGGATGAGTGGCGCACTGAATATCGCTGTGCCCATATCCACCGTGATAAGCGTCGCTCTATTGTTTTTGACCTCCACGATGTTTGCCTTCACAAGGCCGCCCTTGGTCTCCACTGTGAACTCCCGCTTGCTGACAAACCCGTAATCGAAGATGTACTTGCAGAAGATACGCAAACCATTACCGCTCTTTTCGGCTTCCGAACCGTCCGGATTGTATATTCTCAGCCCTACATCGGCTTTGTCCGAATCGACTTTCAACAAGATGCCATCCGAACCGATACCGAAGTTTACGTTGCATATCCGCTTGATCGCGTTGCGCGATAAGTTAAATGTAATACTTTTGTCACATAAAACGATATATTCGTTGCCTAAGCCATGTGTTTTCACAAAAAAGTTATCTTTCATTTGATCTTTTTTTTTGAAGATTTTCAGTAGACAAATATACGAAATATTCTCAGGATAATCAAGCAAAAATGACCTTATTAAGCGAATATTTGGCAATAGACAAATCTTGCCCAGAGGGGAGAATAGCCCCATATTTCTTTCAGTGTGACAGGGTTGCCACAAAAATATTTTCAAATGCAACTATTATCCGATTTATAGTAGTACCTTTGCTCGCAATAACAATAAATACATTATTATCATATGAAAATGTTGTCAATAGGAGACTTAAAAACTCGCGTTCCTATTATTCAGGGTGGAATGGGTGTAGGAATTTCTTTATCCGGTCTAGCTTCTGCTGTAGCAAATGAAGGAGGAATCGGCGTGATATCATGTGCCGGTCTCGGACTTATATACAACAATTTATCAAGCAGTTTTAGTGAGGCTTGTATCTTAGGACTTAAAGAAGAACTAAGACTGGCTCATGAAAAAGTTCAAGCAACAAAGGAAAGAGCTAAAGGAATCGTCGGGGTCAATATTATGGTGGCCATGACTAACTTTGCCGATATGGTGAAAACATCGATTGCCGAGAAGGCCGATATCATCTTCAGCGGAGCCGGGCTACCTCTTAATTTGCCTAGCTTCTTGCAAAAAGATAGCACAACAAAGCTTGTGCCTATCGTTTCTTCGGCTCGTGCCTTGAGAATCATTTGCGAGAAATGGCAAAGTCTGTATAATTATCTTCCTGATGCCGTGGTTGTCGAAGGCCCTAAAGCCGGAGGTCACTTGGGTTTCAAGGAAAATCAAATCACTGACGAACATTTCTCTTTGGAAGAAATTCTGCCACAAGTCGTAGCCGAAACTGCGATTTATGAAAAGAAGTACAATAAAGTAATTCCTGTAATTGCCGGAGGCGGTGTTTATTCAGGAGCAGATATTTTCAAAATGATGAGCCTTGGAGCTTCCGGCGTACAGTTGGGAACCCGCTTTGTCACTACAGACGAATGCGATGCCTCTATGGCTTTCAAGGAACAATATCTGAACGCTAAGATAGGGGATATAGAGATTATTAAAAGTCCGGTGGGGATGCCCGGTCGTGCGATCTGCGGTTCTTTCATCCGACAGGTGAAGGAGGGCATCAAGCAACCTAAGGCTTGTCCTTTCCATTGCATCAAGACTTGCGATATTTCTAAAAGTCCGTACTGCATCATGCTGGCTCTTTACAACGCATTCAAGGGTAACTTCAAAAGCGGTTTCGCTTTCTCTGGTTCCAATGCTTATAAGGCTGACAAGATTACAAGCGTGAAAACGCTTATTTCTGAATTGATGAAAGAGTTAAAGGAAAAAGAACTTTTCTCGAAAAAATAATTTTTTTTTTTGAAGGGAGGGTGAGGTCATCTACAGAATTATAACTGAAGATACTTTGTCCTCTTTTTTTTGTTGAATTGCAAACAAAGGTATACTATTGTAAAAATAGCTTTCGCATATAAATTGCATAAAACAGTAAAGTCTAAAAGTCTAAGGTACCCCCCTTCCTTTTTTTTGTGCATTTTAGCTCAAAACGTTATATGTATGCATTTTTGTGCATCTACTATATTAATAATCAATTAATTACATCTTTGTTTTCTGCATATGCTCCAAGGGGCTATTTATGCATAAAAAGTGTATTTTATAACCATTTCAATAAGTCTGTTTTTCTTCATATTTATATCTATCAGAAAAACAGTATATTATGAAAATGATAGATGACAGGTAAATCGACGAAAGTCTAAGAAAGTCTAAGTGCTTAGACTGCATTTAGACTTTGGAGCCCATTTTTACTTATTCTTTATTATAAATATTCAAATGAGTAATTTATATATTGTATATCAATTGATAATGAGTTGATTATAATTTATAATCCTATATATTTCCTCTTTCTTTTTGTATGAGAGGTGGATGTAATTGTATTAATGTGTTAATGTATTAGTTCGAGTAATTATTATATTGATTATGAGGTATATGAATACCAAATAATATGATTATTTACTTGTGTTATTGGATGTTTGTACCTTTGCTTATTGTACTCTATGTATAATTGTATCTATTTGTTTATTAGTCTTTAGTATTCTTCATTCCATACTCAGTATGGTAATACAGGTAGTCATTGAAGAGGAAATAAGTAATACTGTAGGCTGTATTAATGTTTGTATATTACTGTATAATATATTAACTGTTTTTTTGTCTCAACCGTTTTATGAAATACGTGTATAAATAACTCGCTATATGATGTTTATATCCTATATGGTAAATCAGACGAAAGTCTAAATGAAGTCTAAGTACTTAGACTTTCTTAGACTATTTTAAAAATGTTAATATTATTGGTCTATAGTGATGTAAGTATCTGATAATATTAATTTTGGCATTAAAATAGAGGTTGTTTTGTGGTCGAAAATCTTACATTTAGGAACAAGAAATATACGCAAATGACGAAAAGTAGAGATTTTAGCATTTTATATCTACCTCATAATGAATGAAATGATGTTTGCAAAAAAAAGGAAAGGGGGGGTACCTTAGACTTTTAGACTATTGAATGTATAATGTTGTCTTTTTGTGTTAATACTGAACTTTTCATGAAATCAATTAATTGATTTTATGATTTCATCTGTTCCGGTTCATGAAATCATCAGTATGTTTTGGTGGAAAGATCAGCTTCATTTTGCCAACTCAATTAATTGAGTTTACCCTCAACAGGCTCAGTCACCAAAGAATGGATTCGGGCGTACGAGTTTGTTGAAGGCGTAGGGGAGCTGTAGGGAATAATGTGATTAAGGTTTTCCTATATATTTAAAGATCAACTCAGCTTCAGGGCTGTATATAGTGTGTCGCTTGGGTCGGTAACCGATAGCGTCCAGCTTTTCAGACAATTCAGTGTTGCACTGTATCCAACGTTTCAATGTTTGTACGGCAGCTCGTGGGGAACTATGGGGATTGTACATCAGGGCAAGTTCAGTCTTGCCATAGGTGCGTACCGCTGTATCGGTCAATTCGTTGTTTAGATATTCCATTTCCTTTCTTTTTCTACAATTATTATGTATCAAAAGTACAAAAAAAAGCTCGTTTTTGCAAGCTTTTTCCGAGGTAAAAGAGCTTCAATAAGCTTCATTTTCACTCATTTTGCATCATTATCACTCATTAAGCTTCAAAGTCACTCATTGCCTTTTTCGGATGTCGTAAATTTGTAGAGCAGTCAGGAAATAAGCCTGTTGCGTAAACAAATTGTATAACTTTTAAAAACCAAAGAACGATGGTAGCATCTAAAACAAAAAAGAAAACCTATGCGATTCCCATTACAGAGAATCAAGTGTTTTACTCCACAGTGAAACGTCCGAATCCGAAGGACAAAAACAAGACGGCGCTTTACTATGCGCAAGTACATCATTCGGCACGTGCCACCTTGTCGACCTTGCAGGATCGACTGACGCAAATGTCGGCACTCAGTAGAGGTGATGTTCAAAGCGTACTGAGCAACTTGTTGGATGTGATCAAGGATCAATTGCGCAACGGACGCATCGTGGAGCTAGGCGAATTGGGCTCTTTGTATATCGGCATCAATAGTAAAGGCGTGGCGAACGAAAAGGACTTCACTTCAGCCCAAATCAAAAGCGGACACATCAACTTCCGTGCAGGCAAGGACTTGAAGAGTGTGATGAATTCGCTCAGCTTCTTGAAGTTGTCTGAGGATACCGGAGCTACCACATCCGACACAAAATCGGGCGGGAAGAGCGATGGTACGGGTTCAGGCAACTCAGGTGGCAGCACCGGAGGCAATACAGGAGGCGATTCCGACGGGGGCAAAATTTGAGGTGTAACAATCAAAACAAGTAGTAACAACCAATGAGTGCAATTAAAGTAATGGGAGTGATCCTGGGCAAAGCATGGCGGATAATCTCCGCCGTGGCTGCGCCTCTCCTGAAAGACAAGGACAACATGAAAGCTCTGGAAGACTTTGCCGACTTGATTATGAGTCAATACAAGTCGCTGATCGAACAGCTGGAGCAAGTGATTAACGATTACTTCGAACTATCGAAGAAGATCAAAGAGATGCACGAAGAGATTTGTACACTCAAAGAGCAATTGCTGGAAGCAGCCTCCCACAGTTGCAAGGAAGCACAAGGCTGCAAGTTTGTAGTAAAATGACCCATCGGATGCCGACAGGCAGAGAAAAGCAATCACCATGTATCCTAACCGTCAAGCAAGGCAAGTAATTGATCGGCCCCGTCTCTTGACCACAAGATGGAATGATTCGCCACTCTCTCAGCCCAGTCGGCATCCATGTTATACAAAAAGAAGCCAAGCAAGTAGCAAGCAATGCAAATGAGGAAAGCACTCCTGTAAAGCAGAGCGTGCAATACTAAATAAAAAAAGTAACAACCAGTGACGCGGATTAAGCAAATAAAAGCTACAGAAAGGCATCACCAGTAAAGCGAAGCAAGCAAAAAAGAAGCTAAAACCCACTCAGCGAAGCGAAGCAAGCAACAAAAGCAAAGCGAAGCAAGCAAAAAAAAGAAACCAAATAAAAGTAACTCCCGAGCAATGCGAAGCGAGCGAAAACAATTCCGGCCTTTAGCGTAGGAGCGTGAGCGTAGAGTTAGCTTTGGGCGTTAAGAAACGAACACGTTTAAGTGAGCGAAGCGAGGGCGTTTGTTCGTTTTAGCACAAAGATGACTCGGAGTAGCTCCGGAGTGACAGCCGGCGGTTTTTTCTTTTTGGTTCTTTTCCTTTTTGTCCGTACAAAAAGAAAAAGAATAAGCAAGAGGACCCGCAAGCAGCAATCAACAATAATAAAAAGAAAGAAGAAATGAACACCAATACTAAAGCCCCGGTAACAGTGCCCGGAATAGCACTAACCACCACCGAAATCATCCTAATAGCCAAAAGCACCAGCATAGAGCCCGCAGCGCTCAAAGCCGTACAAACAGTAGAAACAGGGGGAAGGGGCGGTTTTGTAGCCCCACAAAAGCCCACAATCCTCTTTGAAGGCCACATCTTCTGGAAAATGCTGATCCAGCAAGGCATCAACCCACATGCCCACATAAAAGGCAACGAAAACATCCTTTATCCCAAATGGGATCGTACCAAATACAAAGGCGGACTAGCAGAATACAGCCGACTGGAACAAGCCTGTCGCATCAGTGTAGAAGCAGCATACAAAGCCGCAAGTTGGGGAATGTTTCAAGTGATGGGATTCAATTGTTTTCAATGCGGAGTAAAAAGCATCTATGAGTTTGTGCGATTGATGGGTGAAAGTGAATATCGGCAGCTGAAGTTCACCGTATCCTATCTGAAAGCAACCAACATCATCGGGCACTTGCGCCGACTGGATTGGAAACAATTTGCACGAGCCTACAACGGTCCCGAATATGCAGCCAATCATTATGCAGAAAAGTTGGAAAAAGCGTATATATCCGCAAAAAAGATAATATAAACAAGGCGTTTTTGTGGAAATATACATATTATTTACATGGAAATTAGGATATGCTAATACTTTTATATAATTTCGTCAAAATTTTAAAAAAATAGAATTTAAATGCTCGAAACAACCGAATTCCACAATGGAAAATCGGCAAGATTAGGTCAAATAGATCGAAAAATGATAGATGTCACTAAAATTGTGCTAAACACTACTAAATTTAAGTCTCTAGAAATAATTAAATCTGCTGATAACATTTTGAAATTATATTATGAAAATTACACTAAATATGAATTTGAACTATTTTGGGAAAATCATATTGTAAACAAATATACGCCAGATGAATGCCAAGTTATATTACATCATATATTGATCCACGCCACGCAAAATGTGAATTTCAGCGAATTAATGCTGTTTTATGATGATATCAAGAAATTCTTGGATAATAACAAAATGCATCCGGATTATATGGATTTGATTAAAGAACATGTGATATATATTCCCGAAGACATCAAATTTGAATCTTTGTATACGTGGATTACGAGTCGTAAGAAGGTGTTCGAGAATCAGGAAGAATTGAAGGACCACTATATAAGTGAAAAGATTCTGATGCAAATCGTTGATGAAAAGTTGCGCAGTCTTATTAAGATGAACTTTACGGAATCTGAATTGCTGATCAAATCTGAATCGGTGATCAATGCCTACAATCTATTAAAATCCATCGATGGTGTTCCTCCATGGGGCTCCCAAATGTTTTTGGTGTTAGTTGCTCGGCTTGTGTATGACGAGTATCTGGATAAGCATGATGGTAACGGCAACATTATATCTTTCAAAACCTTTGTAATGGATTTTGGGGCATGGCTGGGTGTAAGTTTGAGCACTTATGACAACAGCTATTCGCGTGGCAAAGAGTATGAATGGTATCTCTTAGTGCAAGAGAAGATAAGACAGAACAAAAAAAGAGGACCAAAAATAAAGGCATAAATGTAAATAAAAGTTATAATGCACTGATGACTCACCGGTAACTAACCAGTAGGGTAATGCGGTTTTCCATTCCTTTGCATGGCTTTTGAGAAACTCTCTTAAGCATGAAAAATTTAAAAATAAATGGAATGGAAGATTTCGAAAGCATGATGAATGAGGAAGTATTTTCGTTCTTTCGCGGACCGATCACCAACAAGTATCCCGAAAAGAATGTAACGACGAAGGCACTGTTTAAGCTGGTCAGGAGTGACGCTTACAAAGAGCAAGTGGAAGCATTGCGCAAAGAAACAGATCCTGCCAAGCAGGCGAAACTGAAGTCGCAGCTTGATTATGTCACTCCGGTAGGTGTGTTCACCGAGCGAAACAAAGAGAAGTTGAAATCGGTCAGTGGCATGCTGAGCTTCGACTTCGACAAAAAGGAGAATCCGCATCTCACCCCCGAAGTAATAAAAGTGTGGCTGCTGAACGATCCTTGTCTGCATCCGTTGCTCACCTACATAAGCCCCCGTGGCGAAGGTTTGAAACTCTTCATTAAGTATGACCCTACAAAGTCATCGGTGGTGGATTATTCGCATGCAGTGATGCAATATCTCCAGGAAGTGTATCATCTGGTCACCGACAAAGCTTGTTTTGACATAGCGCGTGCCTGCTACTTGTCCTACGATCCCATGGCTTATTACAGCAATGCAGGATTGATGTGCGGAGTGGATTATGAATATTGGTTTGCCCGTTACACCGAAGCTCAGCAAAAGAAGCCCAAAGCAGTTTCTAGAGAGATTGCAACGGATAAGAAGAGTGCCGATTGCGATATGTTGGCGCATGTGCAGTTGGTGGCATCCCGTATTCAGACCGACATCACCAATGGTGATTATGAAGCATTCTTCCGCCTTTGCATGTCGCTCTCCGCATTGGGCGAATCAGGCAGGGCGGTGTTCAAGCAATGCTGCTCATTCTATGGTCGCAAACAGACCGTCAATCTGGATGATTATTTCGATAAATGCATGCATGACAGTAACGGTAAGTTCACGATAGCCACTTTCTTTGAGATGGCCAAGGATGCAGGCATTGACATTCGCATGCCCGTTGCGCCGCTTCAGGAGATGAAGATTCAGGAAGAGGTGGATGAGATGGGGGAGTTGCCTTTGCTTGATTCGTCCATTTACGACAAGTTGCCCTCGTTGTTGCAACAGATCACCGACATAGCCGGTACATCCGGTGAAAAAGGTTTGATATTGATGACTGCGCTGAGCACATTGAGTGCCGCCATGCCACATTATTATATGATCTATGGCGGTGACATGGTCGAAGCCAACCTCTTTTTCTTCGGACTGGCACAATCGGGTGCAGGTAAGGGTAAAATGAAACATTGCCTTCGTTTGGTGCGTCCCATCCATGATAAATTGCTGACTGAATCGGTGACTGCCATACGTGAATACAAGCGTAAGGAGGAGCAGTTGAAAGCCGAAAGCAAGAGTAAGGGTCGCAATGCAGAGCCGGCGAAAATGACTGAACCGATGCCTCCTTACAAGTTGTTTATCATGACGGCTGAGAGTAGTGCAGCGGCTTTCATGAGGACGTTGTATGAGAATGGCGGTCGTGGCATCATGTTTGAAACGGAGGGTGATACGCTGGCTTATATTTTCGGGAAAGATTATGGAGCTTTCTCTGACAAGTTCCGCAAGATACCGCATCATGAAGCATTGAAGTTCAGTCGTTCAGGCGACAGCAGCAGTACGATGAACGAGAAGGGCGAAGGCACTTATTTCGAGATAGATCATCCCTGCATGTCGACCGTGATGAGCGGTACGCCCGAGCAACTTCGCAACCTGATTCATTCGCCCGAAAACGGACTGTTCAACCGTTTCAATATCTACTACTATAAGCCTAAAGTGGTGGAGTGGGTCAATCAGTATGCCGTGAACGAAGGAAAATCTTATCAGGATTTATTTGACGAATATGCCCGTGACGTATATGTGATGTACACGGCGTTTGACTGTAGCGGTGAGAAAGGCGTACGCTTTGTGATGTCTGCCGAGCAGGAGAGCAAAGTGGAGCGTTACTTCAACAATATGCTGTTGCAGCACCATACCCTCTACGACGGTGACTACGATGGTACCATTCACCGCTTAGGGTTGGCACACGGACGCATTTGCATGATTCTAACTGCACTGCGTGTAAATAGCGTGACAGACTATGAGCATGACCTCCACTGTTCCGATGAGGATTTGCAACTTGCCCTGGAGATTATCAGTGTCTTGAATCAACACTCAGCCTATGCTTTCCGTTACCTGACTCCAAAGCCGAAGGAGGGAACGATGAAGAATATGCCTATCAAGTTTCAGTATTACAGTGCCTTACCTGATGAGTTCACGATGAATGAGGCGAATGATATAGGTGCTGCATTGAAGATCAGTAGAGCCACGATTTACAACTACGTCAACCAATTCATAAGAGATAAAGACGGTACAGGCTTTCTGCTAAAGAAAGTGGATCATGGGACGTACAGGAAGGTTGGTTTTGATGATTTCATTTACGCCTGTGAGGAAGGTGCTAGTCAAGATAAGTTGTAGTGTTTTTAGTATTTTAGTGTTTTTAATGTTTGTAGGAATGCCTCCGGGGAATCTGTTGCCCGGAGGCGTTTTTATGCTGTTGCTATTTTAGAAAATTAGGATGAGCTTCTGTTGGATATTTAGTCTCAATTAATCTTTTTTTATTATTGTATCCTGCATTAATTGTGAATTTATTTGTCTTCTATATATATTTTTTGTATAATTGCACCGTTGAAATAAGAAATAAATATAGAAAATAGTAGCTTGAAAGGCCTAACAACCTTTCGCAGAGAGGTGGATATTACTATGATTTATATCTAAAAATATGAAGATTTCTCCTTATCATTTTAGATTATTGCTATTAAAAATAATAATGAATATATTGTTTAACAAATAAAAGAAGTATTATGGCGTATAGAAATGGAAATTATTCGGCATTTTATGTAGATGAGCCGTTTAAAGAGAGCAATTTAGGTGCATATGCAGCTAAAGATTTTGTATCGTACAATCTATTGAGAGCATGGAAAGCAGACGATTCTTCATTCCCTTTTGTTGATTCACATGACAAAACCTATAACGTTCGTGATGGCAGCGATTGGGAAGATACATTGAAACCAAGACTTCATGAACGATTAAACAACTCTAAAAATATAATATTATTTTTAAGTTCAGTAACTAAAAATTCTCGGGCATTAAGAGAAGAAATTGAGTATGGAATTAATACAAGTGGCCTGCCCGTAATTGTTATTTATCCGGAGTTTAAAGAAAAGAGTGACATCGTCACTAGTTCAGGAGACTTAAGAAAGCAGGTAAAAGATTTATGGGATAATCTGCCTGTATTTCGTAATTCAATGAGTAACGTTCCAACACTTCATATTCCTATGAAGAAAAATCTTATAGAAAAAGCATTAAATAATTCAGACTTTATGATTAATACAAAGACAAATTCGAGTACATATTTCTTTGATTTATAAAAATGAGCCTTAGGATTAATGTCTTCAGAAGGCTATTTAAATTTATGCATATGAGGCGTTTTTGGGGATATTTTGTTGCAGCATTGGGAACCTTGTCATCGATGACAACATTAGTAGCATTCATTGCAAGTCCAGATAAGTCAAACTTGTCTGGACTATGTATAATTCTTTATGCTATAGTGATAGTGGTCATCTGTGTTGCATATGGGATATTTATGACTAAAGATATAAAGAAGATAGATCTTTATATTCATCCTAAATTGAGTGTCATAGTAAAGTTTGGTGATTTGTTTTCACAGAAAGGTGTTGTTGTCATTCCTGTGAATGAATACTTTGATACAATTGTTGATGATAAAATCATTGCTCACAAAACTATTCATGGAATCTTTATTGATACGTATTTTAAAGATAGGTTGCCTGAATTAGATTCAAAGATATCTTCATCACTAGATGGAATTTCATTTAAATCTGTTATTAGAAAAACGGGGAAACAAAAGATATATGATTTAGGGACATGTGCTGATGTAGAAGATGGGCAGAATATATATGTACTTGTTGCTGTCACTCATTTTGATGAGAATGATAAAGCTTTTGTTTCAGTAGAGGAATTAAGGAATGTTTATATGAAATTATTTGACCACCTTGAGAAGATGGCAAATAGTCGTCCCGTGTATCTTCCATTGATTGGGGCTGGACAGAGTAAGGTTCCAAAGTCACCTCAAAGATTATTATTGTTTATGTTGAATTGCTGGGAGTTTTTTAAATGTTTTTCTATGCCGGCAGGGGTCAATATTATATTGCATTCTTCGATAAGATGCAAAATAAATTTATTACAAATAGAAGAATATTACACAAATAATTTATTGAAATAATTTTTGCTTGCGTATAACTTAGGCTTCCTTTTGAGCAATACGTTCCATTTTGAGGTAAAACTCTACTATATCATTGAAATTGATGATTTCTTTTAAATCCTTCTCATCAATATCTGGAATATTAAACCTTGTGGATAGAATTTCATTATTGATTTGAGCATTATCTTCATATAATACGAAAGAATCGCATCCGAACAGATTGCCTATATTTTCTAAAATAGTATATGGAACTTCTCTTGTAGCTCTTTCATAATTGATGTATGCAGAACGCTCCACACCAATAGATAAGGCTACTTTCGCTTGCGTAAATCCGGACAGTTCTCTAATTTTCTTTAGATTCTCTTCAATTATTTGATTCGTAGTTTTCATATACTCTTTATTTATGGCAAAAGAAGTAAATAGTGTTTACATGTGCAAATATTTGCTATAGTAATTTTGCTCATCTTGGTTATTTATAAAAGATGATGTATATCGTTCTTGGTTTTAATAATTTCTTCTTACGCTAACATAAGTTATGCATGTGATTAATGCACATGGCTTGCATATGCCAATTATTTATATTACTTTTGTGCGCTGAATTTTAAAAAATATTAAAAATGAAACTAGGAAATCTCAAACTGGTCGAAGAATTTCCGTTTAAAGTAATTATGGAACCTGCTCTCAATATGGTAATTTTTGAC
Organism: Bacteroidales bacterium UBA1794; assembly: GCA_002315435.1. Lineage (GTDB taxonomy): Bacteria > Bacteroidota > Bacteroidia > Bacteroidales > Bacteroidaceae > DCFW01. Next base: position 17,664 of record DCFW01000020.1, on the reverse strand, counting down.
AAGTTTAAAAGTTATCTTGCCAAAAAGGGCGAGAAAAAGGTTTCTCTTGAATCAATTATGGTTAAAGCTGATGATACTTTACAACGGTACATTGGTACCGTTGTATATGACCATTTCTACGATTTTTGGGAGGATGAAAAGGATAAAATGTCTCCTTTAGAGCAGGAAATGGCCCTCTATTATATATTAATTCATTCCACTCAGGATGTAGATGCGACTAGATTAATGAATGACAGAGATTATATTATCAAACTGCTGAACGGCAAAGTGGATCCGATGGTTAACAGCATTATTAAGAATTTAATTGTGTATATACCGGATGATACTCGAGTTGAGCTGGTTCATTTGTGGATATTTTCTCGGAAAAAGGTATTTGAAAATGATAAGGTACTATGTAATTATATCTATCATGAAGATTATTTTGTACTTTTTAGTGAAGAGGAGCATGAACAATATGAAAACTTGAAAAGCTTATCTAGCGATGGGGCTCCTGCTCACTCAACTGCGAATAAAAATCGTAGTCTCTTTAAATCAAATAAGTGATATTGAACAAAAAAAAGCAAGTTTGGATAACTTTTTTTATTATTTATATAAATATCTTTGTCGTAAACAAAAAAGGAAATATTATGAAAAAGAAAATTTGTCAAAGTTGCGGGATGCCCATGGATGATTTTTCGGGTAACGGAACGAATGCCGATCAAACGGTAAACACTGATTACTGCGGATTCTGCTATAAAGACGGTCACTTCACAAACGACTTCACAATGGATGACATGATTCAACATTGTGCAGATATGCTTGAGCAATTCAATGAAGATTTGGATGATGATGATGATGAGAAGTTAAGCAGAGAAGTAGCTGTTGCAACTATGAATGCTTATTTCCCTACATTGAAACGTTGGAAGAAATAACGTTTTTCGATTTCGCTGGGAGATATAATGAAGGCTGTATTGGTATTTAGTCAATACAGCCTTCAATTATTTAATAGATGAACTTTATCTTTTGAGAGCATCTTCTTTAAGCAATTCATAGATGTGTGCATCCCAGAATTTGCCGTTCTTGAAGATTGCCTTTCGGGCTATTCCCATTTTAGTGAAACCGTTCTTTTCAAGTACATGCATGGATGGTTTATTGTATTCGTATACGCAAGCGTGCAGTCTGATAATTCTTGTATTGGAAAAGTAGTATCTTATGGCAGCAGCCAATACTTTTGTCATTAATCCTTTGTTCCAATAGGGTTCGCCCAGATAATAACCGATCTCCGCATTGAATCTTTCTACATCGGTTCCGGGAACGATACCTATATTTCCAGCCGGATTGCCGTCAATAGCAATACATAATTCCTGAATTTCATCTTTGCTGTTTATTTTACGAATGAATGCCAATCCGTCATCATAGGAGTAGGGATAGGGGAGTCCGTCTCTGCAATTGTCCCATATCTTCTTGTTATTCAACAAGTTTGCCATTGCAGTAGCATCTGCTTCTTCAAACGTACGTAAAAGGAATTCCTCGTGCTTGACAATGATCATTGTTTCTTAATTTACAATTTCAAGAAGTTCTGAGAAGTTATCAATGAGATAATCAGGTTGCTCGCTTTTTAATTGTGCTGTGGAGTTGTATCCGTATTTCACACCGCAAGTAAGGCAATGCGCACCATGTCCCATGGCTATGTCATAAATGGTGTCGCCGATAACCAGTGTCTCATCAGGTTTGGAGTTTGTTTCTTCCATGATTAAAAGAGCCATATCCGGAGCCGGTTTCTTGTGATGGATATCTTGCTCGCCCAAGATGAGCGTCATGTAGTCTCTTACGCCTAGTTTGTCAAGTAAAAGCAGTAAGGCTCCACGTCCTTTGCTTGACGCTACAGTGATGGTGATGCCCTTTTGGTAGAGCTCATCCAATACGCGCATTACGTTCGGGAATAGCTTTACACAGTTCTCCGCTATTTCATTATATCGCTTTCTGTATATTGCCACCAACTTCTCCATAGTGGCATCATCAGGAATATCGGCAATCTTTTTAAGAATATCTTTTAAAGGCAAACCTATATAAGCCTTTATCTGCTCTTCGTCTGCCGGTTGCATTTCAGCTTCTGCGAGTGAAGATTGAATAGAGAGGATAATACTTTTTCTTGTATCGGCGATTGTTCCGTCGAAATCCAAAATAATTGTTCTTATAGCCATGTCATAAAATTTTATGACTACAAAAGTAGTAATTATTTCTTTCCCAATTCAACACTTTTTACGAAAGCTATAGGATGTTGAATGATTTTTGCTGTTTCTTCTATTGAATACCCTTTTTGTAAATATCTTTTAGCAACACTTTCCATGGCTTCTCCGATCTCAATTATATGGTAATCCGGGTCATATATCCTGATTACTTGTTGCTTCCATGCATGTATTTTGAGTGGGTGAACATATTTAATATACTGATATTCAGCTAATCTATTTAATTCATTTTCAAAATCACTCGCTTCATAGTAAAGCTCCATATTATGTGATCGCTCCACGATACTCTCAGGAGATATGTCTGCCAACAAGGCAAAGTCCTGTTGAAGACATATTCCGCTTTTAAATACAATATTACGACCAAAATCAAACTTCACCTCTTCATGAAAAATTTCTTCATAAAATTGTCTTGATTTTTTAATATCTTTTACTGCTAATAATGTGGATATATATTTCATAATCTAAAACTTTTGGTGATCACTTTACATTCGATTTATTCTCATTACTCTTCCTAAATCACTACGACAAAGTGCTTTCATGTTATCAAAGAGGGTTTTAGGATCCAAATTCCACCATTGAAGCTCCAATAAGTTTTCGATCAATTCATCATCAAAACGCTTTCTGATAATTTTAGCAGGGTTACCTCCTACGATATGATAGGGAAGTACATCTTTCGTCACTACGGAGTTTGCTGCAATGATGGCTCCGTCACCAATGTGCACACCCGGCATCACTGTCACGTTTTGTCCGAACCATACATCGTTGTCGACCACTGTATCGCCCTTTAGGGGAAGCTCGCTCAGCTTAGGGGTAAAATCTTCCCAACCGCCTCCCATAATGTGGAACGGGTAAGTGGATACAGAATTCATTCTGTGATTGGCACCATTCATCACAAACTCAATGCCACGGGCTATTGCACAGAACTTGCCGATAATCAGTTTGTCGCCGATAAACGGGTATAAATGAGTAACATGATCTTCAAAATTCTCCGGTCCGTCTATATCATCATAATACGTATAATCTCCTACAATGATATTAGGATTCTTAATCACATTCTTAATAAAGCAAATCTGCTTAATGTCCTCATTCGGATAAATAGCGTTTGGATCAGGTCCAAAAATCTTTTTCATAATGCAATCTTTTTAGTTACACGATAGTAATACCTATATTAATTTGAACGCAAGATCGGCAGATTTATTGTTAAAGAAATAGATTAATGTTTTTATTTTGTTTTTCTATTTATGAGAGATATTATGAATAGAAAAGCATTTCATACATTTGCAGCGAATAAAAAAAGAAAATAAATGATTACAATAAAATATACGAATGGCGAGAATGAAGATTTTGTATCCTTGTGTCATTCTTTGGATAATATTCTGGTAGAGATCGGCGGACAAAAGAACCAGCAACAATATGTGGCGTATAATCTATTAGACCATATACATGATGCTTTTGTTGCTTATGATGAAGATGTACCTGTGGGATGTGCGTCATTTAAACGTTATGACGATCTTACGGCTGAAGTAAAAAGGGTATTTGTCTTGCCTGAGTATCGAAGGAAAGGCATTTCCACTTCTTTAATGAATTGTTTGGAAGATGAAGCGCATGAGCAGGGTTATGAATCGCTCATACTTGAAACTTCGAAGTTGCTGGAAAGTGCGCATAAGATGTATTTGAACTTGGGATTCGAGGTTATACCCAACTACGGACCGTATAAAGAGATGGATGGCTCATTGTGCATGCAGAAAGTACTTTAATAAAATAGAAAAGCCACGCTCGGAAGTGGTGAGCGTGGCTTTTGCTTGTCTGAAATATTTAATTAATAGGCTGCATCAGGTGTAGTTACCCTTATCAGCTTTGCGTTTACAAATTCATAAATACCTGCGGGCGACTGTTCACGACCATAGCCTGAGTTTTTTGTTCCGCCAAAGGGAAGTTCAGGTGCAATGCCTGTGACATGATTGATATAGACCATGCCGGTATCTATTCTGCGAGCTACCTCTACAGCCTTATCTACATTTGTACCGAATACAGTTCCACCCAAACCGAAGTCTGTGCCGTTGGCAAGTTCTACAGCTTCATCTACATCCTTCACTGCATAGATGACAAGAACCGGACCGAAGATTTCTTCACTGAATGCATCCATATACTTTTTTACGTTTGTAAGGATCGTGGGTTCCATAAATGCTCCTGGACGATCTATACGCTTACCTCCCAATATTAAATCAGCACCTTGACTAACAGCTTTCTCTACCTGTTTGATTACATCAGCCACTGCTTTTTCACTGCTCAACGGAGCTAATTGTGTAGCCGGATCCAAAGGATCACCCACTACCACTCTTTCAAACAGAGCTGTTGCCTTAGCAATAAATTCATTGGCTGCGTCCCCAACCACGATGATGCGCTTGGGCGATACACATACTTGTCCTGCATTCCATAGACGTCCTTCAGCCGCAGTTTTCACAGCTTTATCAATATCTGCATCAGGCATTACGATGAATGGATCGCTACCGCCCAATTCAAGAGTCGATTTCTTTATATGCTTGCCTGCCATAGAGGCAAAGCTTGATCCTGCTGCTTCACTACCAGTCAATGAAGCTCCTTTGATGCGAGGATCGGCGAGTATTTGTGAAACTTTTGAACCGGGAACAAATAAGTTCGTATATACACCCTTTGGTGCTCCTGCTTCAGCAAATATTTTTTCCATAATTTCAGCAGCTTGAGGCACGTTTGAAGCATGTTTCAAGACAACCGTATTGCCGGCCATTATATTGGGAGCAGCCGAACGGGTTATTTGATAAAACGGGAAATTCCATGGTTGCACACTTAATAGTACCCCGATCGGCTGATAGCTTAAGAAAGCTTTGCCTGTAGGAGTTTCCAATGGTTGGTCTGCCAATAGTTTCTCACCGTTGTCTGCATAATAATCAAAGATGTCGGCAGATAATTGTACTTCGCCAATACCTTCGCTCAGGAGTTTGCCCATTTCTATGGAGCATAACTTCCCCAATAGGTCTTTCTTTTCGCGCATGATAGTTGCTACTTTATGAAGTAATTCTGCTCTTTTTTTGAAAGACGTTTTACGCCATGTTTGAAATGCCTTATCGGCTTCAGCGATTATACTTTGAATTTGCTGATCATTCATTTCCTCGAACTCTTTCTCAACCTTATTGGTTGTCGGATTTACTGTTTTTATACTTGACATGATTTTAAAGTTTGGTTCAACATTTTGAAAATGCAATTCATTTTCGAACTGTACCTAAATAACGCAGAAGAGTCTTTTTGGTTCTTGAAAATTCAAAGAATACAGCATTTTTAATATTGTGCAGCAAATAACAGCAGTCATCGTAAACCTTTTACGCATTAGTTTTGTTTAGTAAAAAGAAACAATCAATGACTTAAAGTATGAGAATAGCCATAAGTGGGGCAAGTGGATTTGTAGGAAAGCGCTTGTCTACATATTTTCAAGAAAAGGGATATGAAATCGTTTCTTTGAACCGAACTATTATTCAAGACAGCGAGAAGCTAATCGATGCGCTATCGGGTTGTCAGGCTGTGATCAATTTGGCAGGAGCTAATATTAATCAAACTTGGACCTTTGAGCACAAGAGAGAAATGTATAATAGTAGAATTGAGGTTACCTGCAACTTGGTCAACGCTATCAATGCGTTGCACGTAAAGCCTGAGGTTTTTATCTCTGCTTCGGCAGTGGGGTATTATCCTAATAAAGGTTTCTACGATGAATATTCCATGCAAAAAGGAGATGGATTCCTGTCTGATCTATGCAAAGACTGGGAGGATGAAGCCGGTAAAATCAGCAACAAAACACGTCTGGTCATTACTCGTTTGGGCATTGTGTTATCTCCTTATGGCGGAGCTTTCCCAAAAATGTTCAGTACCTTGAAGTTCAAATTTGCCACGGTTGTCGGTACAGGGCAACAGATGTTCCCGTGGATTGATATTCGTGATCTTGTCAGGGCCATGGAATATGTGATGCAGACCTCTTCAATTACGGGCGTCGTTAATTTCGTAGCCCCACAGCAATTGACACAGTATCAATTGGCCGAACGAGTTGCTCATCACTACAAATGCTTACTGAAGGTAGGTATTCCCGAATTTATTCTTAAGTATAAATTCGGAGAAGCTTCTGACTTCTTGTTGAAAGGACAATGTGTGATTCCTACGCGTCTTATCAAATCAGACTTCACTTATTTGTCACCCAATATTGATCAGTTTCTTGCCACTCCCGATCGGACTACAGTGGACAAAGTGGATCTGAAGCGTTATCTAGGCAAATGGTATGAAATTGCTCGTTATGATCATCGTTTTGAACGGGATCTGACCCATGTTACAGCACAATATTTTCTTGAGCTTGATGGGACAATCAAAGTAGAGAATAAAGGCGTAGACCCGTCTTCAGGTAAAGAGAAACGAGCTATGGGTATGGCTGTATTGAATTCTCCCGGTAAATTGAAAGTATCATTTTTCCCCGGAATAAGTGCAGACTATTTCATATTGGAACTTGATCAGGAAAATTATAGTTACGCTCTCATCGGCAGCCGTTCAAATAAATATTTATGGATACTCAGCCGTACACCGCAATTGCCTGATGCTGCAAAACGACATCTCTTGCAGTGTGCTGAACGAAGAGGATATGATATATCACAACTGATTTGGGTAGAGCAGGCATAAAGGACTATTTCATCTTATTTGCCAGTAATTTATATAATTTGCCTGCAATGCTATGTATCAATAGAAGGTTGGCACCGAAAAAGATTATTCCGATAAGGCTGTATATAATGGATTCTGTGAGGTTGTAAATACCTTTTTCATGTATCAGCAGTAAAGTGTATATGGAGTAGGGAAGACATATAACGGATGTGACCACAGCGGGTATATACCCTTTGATTGCGATGGATTGGATGATATGCATTAATAGATGTATTGAAAATGTGAGAAAGCATATATACCATAAGTCCGTTTCGTTAAAGACTAATGCTACAATTGTGAATATGCTGATAATAATAAATTCTTCGAGTACAGCTAATGAAAATGCCGGTGTATTCAGATTCCCGAACATATTCAGTGCTTTCTTCATAAAGGGGAATTTCAGGCAGATCTCTTCTTTGTGATGGTCCAACCAGACTCTTGAGAAGATAATCTCTTCGAAATCGTGAAAGATGAAGAGGATGGGCAATAAGCATATCAGTAAAGTAAATTCATTCATGCAACTATTCATTTTAATTTAAGAAAAAAAGTAAATTGAGCAGTATTCATAGCCCAATTTACTTTACAAAAATACCAATAAAATAGAAACAAATATTAAAAATGAAAAGATTTTATAGCAGATTGTATTCTGTTGCTTTCTCTTTCATAAATTTCAAACTACCTGTAGCCAGTTCGTCTGCATCATATGCCGATTCTCTCCACAAAGAAACAGCACTCGCCATACCTTGAACCGTTGAGGTGAAATTCTCCAGCACCAAATTGCCTGTGAAGTCAATGGCAGCCAATCCACGAAACAGATCATCCCAATGTACATTTCCTTCGCCCAACATACCGCGATTACTTTCTGTCATGTGAATGTGCCTTAATCTGCTTCCAGCTTCGATAACCGGATCATAAAAATTGTTTTCCTCAATGTTCATGTGAAATGTATCTAGATGCAAAGCCAAGTTGTCTGCTCCGGTTGCTTTAATCATCTCAAGCGTGTCTGCTGCAGTCGTGCATACATAGCTTTCATAACGGTTGATAGCCTCAATGCCGATCGTTATGCCTAATGTCTTTGCATATGCCGCTACATCCGTCCACACTTCGCATACCGTATCCTTTTCACTTTTCGTTATCGGTTGACCGCTGAATACGCCTATGCCACTGTGTAATACACCACCAAGGAATGTAACATCCATCTCAGCAGCTTTGTCTAATGCCGATTTTATTAGCATAGTAGCAGCTTTAGGATAGAAAGGTATGTGACAACCAGCCGGCAAATTTAGTGTACAAACTGCATCCAAATTGTATTCTTTCAATTGCTTCTTCACAGTCTTTGTATCGATATCCATCGAAGGAGGCAACAATATTTCCAAAAGGTCAAAACCTTTTTCAGCTGTCTTTTGTATTGCATATAAGCCACCTTCTGCTGTCCATTTGGGGGGAATCCATGAAAGGATTGAAGCCCCGAATTTTATTTTCATTATTATATCTGTTTAAGTTAGAATATCCACCATTCTGTTTTTATGCCGATGTATGTTCCCCATTGTTTCTGATTGATCTGAAGAAACGGGGAGTAATGATTGTCCTTGGCATAGTTGTTATAGCGTGCCAATGTGCAAACAAAACGAATGTGAGGTCGGCACCATGGACTGCGTTTTCCTACAGGTACAATGGTCGGGGCCAGAGAGAACTTCCACATAGCGGCATCCGGATTGTCTCCATCTTTTCTCATGGCATAATGCACTTCCTGAAGGATATGAAACCAGTCTGTTGCATAATAAAAAGTTCTGAGACCAACCACGAAATCTGTCTTTCGGTTGTAAATCTGCGTACCATTGAAATATGTAGCTTTGTCTGTACTGGACGATCCTCCTTTGCTTTTGGTGAATACACCATATCCATTGAAACTGAATCTGTTTGATACATTCAATAGAAAATGCTCTACCATCGTAAAAGAATAGGCTTCGTTATATTTCCCTTCTGAATCAGGTGCTCCATAGGTCGCCCACGTGAACGTATTTCCATTATCACCGCCGTTGGCTATACCTGTGCCATAACGAACGGAAAAGTCGTTAAAAGACTCGGGTAAGGCTGTTTTAATGGGAGTGGTGATCTTAATTCCGGCTACCCAACCTTTGTCTGCAGGATACTTTACAGAAGCCTTGTCCGAATTGGCCGACACGTGATGAAACTCTCCCAAAAGTTTGATTTTGTTTCCATTTTTCAGATTGAAAGTATGTTCACCAATCCATACAAATCGTTGCCTGATAGCCAGATTACTTGCTCCGGCCACAGTCACTTTATAGTTATATGGATATACCCCTGCTGAATCTGTAGAAGCAGGCATCAGCATCGTCAATTCTGTTGTCTTATAGCTTACTCCGAATCCTTGGGCTGAATGGTCGTCAAAGTAGAAGTAATCGCATATGTGGATGTCATCATAGCGGCGGAAACGTGCTCCGGCCCAGGCAGACCAGCGACTTCCCATGATATTGCGAGCTTCAACAAAAGCTTCGGGAAGAATGAATGTAAGTCCGTCTGATGAACGACTACTTGTATTCCCTATAAATTGTCCGTTGGCAGAATACATCCCCAATCGAGCCTGAAAAGTAACATTCGTACTATCTTTTCCGATTAGTTTCGGTGTGAAATGGAAAGCAGGCAAGATGTCAAAATAATCCGTTTGCTCCATACGTCCGCCCAATGAACCTTGTCCTGACAGGTTCAAAGGTTTCCACATATTACCTTCTCCGTTGGGGGATGTACCTACTCCGATTCGTCCGGTAGTTCCCATCGAGAAGTTTGAGTTTGTAATGACCACTTGAGCATGGATACTCAATGGCATTACAACCAATAAAAGCAGTTTAAGCCAATTTTTCATACAACATGTTTAAACGTTTAAACAACTCGATAAAAATAAAAGAAACGAATACATTTCTTCCACATCAAGCTCTGTCTTTATATCCTTTGGCTCCATAATATGCCACAAAAAGGAAACATAGCAGCGGTACTATCAAAGAGTTTGCAATGCCGGCCAAATCAGACAAACGTCCCATGGCAAGTGTCAATACAGCTCCTCCTATAATAGCCATAACCAGGATTGATGCGCCGAGTTTGGTATGCTCTCCAAGGTCTTTGATTCCCAATGAAAAGATCGTAGGGTACATGATAGACATAAAGAAACTTACACCTACCAATGCCCATAAACCTATTGTTCCGGGACACAAAATACCTATTGCCAAAAGGAATACATTCACGCATGCATAGATTGAAAGCAGCTTATGATCTTTTATTTTCTTGAGCAAAGCTGTTCCTACAAATCGTCCAAGGGTGAAAACAATCAAAGATATTGTAAGGAAATTAGCTGCACTTTTCTCAGGAGTACCTGGTATGGTGCCTTGTATATAACGAATAAGAAAACTCCATACGCATACTTGACCGCCTACATAAAAGAATTGTGCAACAACAGCCTTCTTGAAATGGCGAGTGGCAAATAACACTTTCAATGTTTTCTTGGTAGATGAAGTATTGGCTACTTGTTCGTCCTTGACAACCGGGAATTTGGTTAATGCAATGATTATGGCAAACAATAAGATCACAGCACCGATAATCAGATAAGGGGTCTGCACAGAATGTCCCTCTGTCATATAATAAGCCTTCACAGCTTCGGGTGTCATTTGTGCCAGTTGCGCTTTCGTATGTTCCACACCTGTAAGGATGAAATGTTGCCCCACCAATACTCCTGTGACACATCCTATCGGGTTGAACGATTGTGCCAGATTTAATCGGAATGTAGCCGTTTCAGGCTTTCCTAATGCCAGTACATAAGGACCGGCTGCAGTTTCAAGGAAAGCCAATCCGGATGCAATCACAAACAAAGCAAACAAGAAGAATCCATAAGAGTTTTTCTCCGCAGCAGGGTAAAACAGGAATGCTCCGGTTGCATATAGTAATAATCCCACAATGATTCCGGTGATGTAATTATACTTTCGCATCACGATTGATGCCGGAATCGCTAGTATGAAATAGCCCATATAGAATGCCGATTGTACAAAACCCGACTGCAAGTCAGTCAGCTCAAACGACTTTTTAAACTGTTTGATAAGGATATCATTCAAATTAGCTGCCATCCCCCACATAAAGAACATGCATATGATGAGTATTAACGGCAACACATAGCTCGTTTTCTTTTCCGTCTGCAACTCTGCTGCAGCGGTCAGTGTCTTTCCTGATTTTAAATTAAATAGTTGCATATAGTATATAATTTAAAGGTTTCTTAAAAAATAGGAGAGTGTTGCAGCTGAAAATCCTTTATTTGGGCAATATCATAGGAAGGACAAGCTCCCTCATGTGCAGCAACAAAAGCCCCTAAAGCCATAGCATAAATCATACCCTCTTCCGGAGTTTTATTCTGTACCTTCTTTGCAAGGAATGCCGCAAGAAATGAATCGCCGCTTCCTACAGTATCTTTTACCGTCACTGAAAATGCAGGATATGAATAAGAATCAGTAGTAGTGTAGTAAGTAGCTCCCTTACTTCCTTTGGTCACGATTACTTCGTCAATGTCAAATTCCTTTTGAAGGAATCTAACGGAATCTTCCTCTGTACCTGATTGATCATTAAACCAAGTGCTGATAAGTTCTAATTCGGTGTGGTTAAGTTTCAACAGATTGCACTTTCCCAATAAATATTTCACGGTCTCCATTGAGTAAAAAGGAGGACGCAAATTTACATCAAACACCTTATATACAGCTTTTTCAAGCAAGTGATATAAAGTATCACGTGAAGTGTCATTGCGAGTCACTAAACTACCAAAAACAAATGCATCGGCTTCTGCCACCAACTTATCATAAGTAGGAGCCTGATTAATATAATCCCATGCAACAGGTTGATGAATAATGTAAGTCATTTCATTCTTTTCATCGGCTATCGCTTCCACTTTGCCTGTTTCATGTATTGGATCAACCTGACAATCCGTAGCCGGAATATTCCAACCATCAAGCAGGTTCAATAATTTCTTGCCGGATTCATCATCGCCCACACGACTGATCATGTGACTTTCAATGCCGAATTTCTGAAGATGATAAGCCACATTCATTGGGGCACCACCCGGTTTCATCTTAGTAGGGAATACATCCCAAAGCACTTCACCGTAACATACTACTTTCTGTTTTTCAATTTTCTCTGTTTTCATGATATCTATGGTTCTAAATAATTACTTTCTTTACCTTGTTGAAACGTTTAAACATATTACGAAAAAAATATTTGTGTTGTTGAAAGATGCCTTTCATGATCATTTATCGCTCAATCATTCAATTCTATTTTTTGATTGCTTGTGTTTAAACCTTTGCTTTTATGAAGAGAAATCTTAAGAGAGAACGGACGATTGTCTCACAATCAATTCCGTATCAAAGACAGCCGATTGAACACCATCATTCTTTGCAATGGCATCCAGCAAAATCCTCACAGACTTCTTGCCTATATCAGCCATCGGCTGCTTTACGTAAGTGACCGGAGCATAAAAGAGATCAAAAGCATCTGTCTCATCAAAACCGACAACAGCCAGTTGATCCGGTATCTTAATTCCAAGGCTATTGATGTATTTCAATGCACAAATGGTCAATAAGTTGGTCGTTACAAACAATGCATCTATCGGTTGATCACCGGACATAAATCGATCAATGGCATTAGCCACATCTTCATTTGTATGATCAATACTAACTTCACCTACCACAGCATTCTCATTCAGCAGATCTACTACACCCCTTACGCGTTCGTTAAGATGCAACAGGGATGTTTTGTATGAGATCACACCGATCCGTTTGTGCCCATTCGCTTGTAAATGACGAATAGCCTTTCCAGCTGCATCATAATTGTCTATGCCCACATAGTTGGATGGGATGGAAGGATAGTTTCTATCAATCAGCACAAAAGGAGTACCTGATTGTTTTAGATACGCAACTTGTTCTTCACAATTTTCGGGTAATGCGATGATAAGTCCATCCACTTGGCGATTGATAAACAAGTTAATCAAATCCTTTGTCTTCTCTTTACTTTCGTCCGAACTGCCAAAGATCACAGAATAACCATTGCTTTTTGCTTCGTTCTCAATGATCCTTGCTATTTGTGATGAAAAAGGATTGGCAATATCCGCTACAATCAGACCTATGGTGAATGTCTTTTGAAATTTCAGACTACGTGCTATTTGATTCGGTTGGTAATTAAGTTCACGAGCCACCGTCCTAATCCTTTCGGCAACATCCTTGTTAATACGGTTCTCGTTCTTATTATTAAGTACATACGAGACCAAAGTTGTAGATACCCCAACTTGCTCTGCTATGGTTTTTATCGATACTTTAGTCTTCATGGCGGTTATACTTAATAAATAATTATGCTCCAAATATATTTGTTTAATCGTTTCAACAATCATTTTAGTATCAATATTTATAATTGTTTAACAAAATAAGTTCATCGGATTAGGATATATTATTTGCATAATCAAGTTCATTAAGACACAAAGAGTAGGGGTGATCGACGTTTTCACGCAATCACCCCGTTTATTATATACTTGTTTGCAATTTTATTGATCGCAAACAGAGAGTAGCTTTTTATTCTATAAATTTACTTATCCAATATTTTCCGATAAACTCCATGGCCAATTCTTTCTATTATTCGACCTGTATCATCTTTCACCTCGCAATGCCGTAAGTATCATGCATATGCGGGCATGAGTGACACCCAATCGAAACATTGTGCCATCATAGTCCCCATCATCAAAAGCATGCTCTTTTCCGATAAACTATCGGCATTCGATATAATCTTTTTAAGTAGGGGAGGCCGTTCGTCTAAAACCCATGCAGGAAATGTAGGTAGATTCTCCAATTCAGTAGCCACCTCCACTTCATCCTTTGCGTCATCTTTCGGCATACTGATGTCTATTTTCGAAAGATGGCACAATTCAAAGAAGCTACCGATCTTTACGTCGCCTCGTTTATGGATCATGCAATCCGTGAAATACTTATCCAGATCGCGACTTTGCTCACCCGAATAGAATGAGCAGCAATGTTTGAATATCGGTAGTCCCGCTTCACCCAATGTTGCCAAAGACAAGCCCAAACGTAGAAAATCATCGTAATTGGGAGCAATATCAATTTTTATACGTTCAGACACTGCTTGTGCATGAGCAAGCAGTTCCGCAGTAACGACACCGTTATCTTCTGTAACGACAGCAGCCTCGCTATTTACTGAGTTGTTTGGTGGAACATACTTCATCGGTTTTGCAGCCGGAATCATCTCAGGCTTTCCCTGAAAAGAGTTGTATCGAGGTTGCCAAATGTTTACATCCACAGCGCATGGCAAACCGGGAGTAGACATATAAGCTTCCGGATCATACGACACGAAGCAGGCACGAGTAGGGTCACTGCAAGCCTTGTCGGCACGCAAGTGGCATGCATCCGCCATGTATTGCATCACGGCATGCGAATAATCTTCCACCGTGCAAGCTTCCGCATCATAAAGAAGCAAGATCTTTATTCCCTTGTTTAGTGGACTTTTAAATATAATCCACGCATGCAGCAGCGGATCATTCATCACCAATACGCGCATCTTTTCGGGTGTGAGAGTCGGATTATCCTTACCATCCAAATCAATGCATAGTACTCCTGTATAGGCGGTGATTGATTGGCTATTACGTGCTGTGCAAATGACTGATGGGGTGAAATAGTCCAATGCCCTTTTCATTGCTGCTTGTTTCTTGGGATCCGTCTCAGCGCGCATCAGTTCTATTTGACGCTTATACTTACCGCTACGGATATCTGTATATATTTGATCTAAGGCTATTATGTCATATGGAGTTATATTACCGATAGGACCTTGAAAGGATGAACATTGTAATTTGGTTGTTTTTGAGTTTTTACTTTCCATTTTACTTTTACGTTTTTTAATATTAGTTTTTGATTATTAGACAACAGGCTTAATACTATTTCAATATTACTAAATCTCTGTAAGATAGTATTATTCATAGGATTAATAAGAAGTTAATCTAATCTATCATTATTTGTTTTACATATTAATTATTGATTCGTATGCAAAAATAATACATATTTTTAATATACAAAAGTATTTAGTATAATTTCTTTTAAAAAAAATAGTTCACACTAATACTATAGTTATTGGATATGTAATATAGTAGTTTAGTAAATATTTTATATACAGGGACATAACATATAGAAAGCACTCGTCAAATGGTTCAAAATAAAACCGCTAGGCGAGTGCTTTTCATATAGATCATCGTTTATTCAGTACATTGTTTCTTTCTATTCGTGCACCAATGTTTTCAGATGTCCTATAAAGTTGACGGCATCCAGTGGGGTTGAGTGCAGCAAATCAAAAGAACGGATGACCTTTGCCAAATCCGACTCTTGAGAAGACTCCTCCGGCACTTTTGGAGCTTTCTGTTTCTTTTCCTGCTCCACTACCTCAATCCCCTTTGACGTACAATCTATTCCGGTAAATTCTATCCAATCGTCTGTTTGCGACAAGATCTTCCCACCGGCTACTGTGATGAGCTCTAATACCAATGGTAAATTGTCTGTGGGGAAACCTGCGGTTATCATTTCCAATCCGCTTCTACGTACTTTCTTCCTCACACGATACTTCATCACTCGTGCCAAAGCGTAAGCACCTGCATTGTATGCATGAAAGAAGTAACCTATTTTCATTAGGCATAATACTTCATTTCCACTTTCTTCCTGTTTCTTGATCAATTCTTGTTCTTTGATCGTTTGATCATTCATTTTTGCCATGATTTTCTCTTATTATTTATAATTACTTTGTTCATTTATTATTAGTTCTATGTACTAGCTATAATACAGATAAAATTAGCGGGAAGTTTCAAACATTCAAAATGCTATTGCTGAACGAATTTTACATCGGGTATCCAATATAGACTTCGAAGGATTGTCCAAGTAAAGAATACCCTTCAAATCGAAACTTACGTCGCAAGCTCGAGCACTAGTAGATTCTGAACTAGACCAAAACCATGAATCAACAACACCAAGAGTACAAATGACTTTATCACTACCCGTAACCTTATTCAAATAGTTATTTATGTTTTCAGATGCTATAACAGATGGGTATGTGCTATTTACTTGATTATTCCAAGTTCCCGAGTTACCTCCATCACTAGTTGTTGTTATATTTTCTATTGCCCAGGTTATTCCTCCTAAATTTTTTAGTACTAAATACCATTGTCCTTCACTAGGTAAGTACCAACCACTGCTACTTGAAGGAGCGGCATATGTTGTCCCACCTATACTACTTGTCCCATAATTTAAGCCATAATAAAAAGCAGGATAATTTGTACTCAATGAACTTCCGGCTTTATTTTTTATAGTTTGACAATGGCTGTAACCATCTAAATCACTTTCCATTAATGCTATGGTACTTATTTGACTACCAAATTCCGTTGTAGAATTAGTAGACCAAGTAACGTTTCCCGCTGATTGTGCATTCGTTACAGCCATAGCATATCCATGCGTCCAGCCCTTAGCTTGATCAGCAGTACTTGTCGTTGTCGAAAATATAATACCAATTACAGATGCCCCTGTCGGATTTGCGCTTGTTCCCCATGTTCCATCGCTATAATAATAACCTCCTATTTGTGGTGCAACATCCACTGTACTTGTCACTCTAACATCTAATTGTCCCATCCAATTTATGGTTATATTATACGTGTAATTATAATTACGTGGAATAGTGTAATTTGCATAATTGAAACCATTTAATCCACCTAAATAAATCCGATATACAGAATGCCAAACACTTGTTTTAGCATACACTTGCAAATAAGTAGCATATTTTGGAGCATTTGCTGAATTTCTAGCTGTTGCTGAGATTGTATTTTTTCTTCCAACTCTATTTTCATACATATAATACGTATTGCTAATTGCTATACCAGCTCCCGCACCTGTAGCAACAGAATCAAAATTGAGATAAGTACCTTTCGGATTATAATGTATGGAGTCATTGGCATCTGTTAAATTATCATCAGAGATGTAACTACTTATAGGGACATTATATAAGCGATACCCAGTAATAGTGATACCACTGGCTGGTGTTATTGTAAAGTTTAATTTCGTACATAATCGAGTCAATGGAATAGAGCCAATGTTCTGTATTGCAGTTGTGATATTTACCGTACCGGTACTTTTCCCGAACATAATCACCGAACTGCCGGCGCCCAAATTAGCAGCTGTTGTCAAAGTAGTGTATTTTGCTTTGAAAGCAGTCAAAGTTGACACTCCGCTGAAATAGCTGCTGCTTCCCGTATTTGCTATGGCATAGATCGTGCAATTATTAGCAAAACGGGTAGTGACAGTCATTGAATAAGGACTAGTCGTAAATGTTTGGTAATTGCTCCCGATCACATCTCCATTACTATTAAATATTAATACTGTAATATCATTCACCGTACTTTCATTTGAGGAAAGTGCACGAGTAGTCTGTTGCGATAAAGCTGTAAAAGTCAAACGAACTGTTGCCGTTTTGTCCGACTCGCTTCCACCCCTTGGCACATTGTCATTGTTGCACGAAGAAAACAACACGAAGAACAAGGTCAATAACATCAACCAGTTACTCCTCCCTTTTTTTTTTTTTTTTTTTTTTTTTTTTTTTTTTTTTTTTCTTATATTTTTTTTTTTTTTTTTTTTTTTTTTTTTTTTCT
>DCFW01000037.1 GCA_002315435.1 Bacteroidales bacterium UBA1794 | reverse complement strand
GTAAACACTTTTAAGTAAAAGACAAGACGATAAAAATAATAATGACACATAAATAATACTCTTTACTCTCATTACTCTCATAAACTTTTTTTACCCAAATGGTTTTCAACTGTAATTATAACCATTTTAAACTAATAATGTTCTTTTTAAGAGAAATATAAGCCAAACATAAAGCGATATATACTATCTTTGCAGCGAAATCATAAACAGAACAGTTATTTGAAGGCCAAAAAACATAATCACAGAATTGCAATAGCATGGGGATTGTTGTTTATTCTATTATCGGCTATAGTGCTGAAAGATCTGCACCATCATGAAGCTGATATTAGAATTACGGCAAAAACTGTCGTTGCTCACAATCAAATAACGATTAGTAATGATGCAGCTTGCCCTATATGCCAGTTTACATTCTCACCAACAGAAGCTGCTACCATTTTTCATTTATTTGCCACTGCTATCTTATTGGGGATACAATATTGTACTTTTACACAATCTTATTCTCACAAGAAGCGCACTTACGCTCAACTTAGGGCACCTCCAAACACTGTAGCTTAAAACAGACTCTTTTATTAATTTAACGTTACTGACAAAACTATTTGTCAGATGGAGGTATTATTCCTAAATAAAAAAAAATGAATAAAAAAAATTCCTTTATAGCTACGCTACTATTCAGCATGGTTGCATTCAGCGTACACGCCAGCAATAGTGCCAAAAATGAGAAGATCTGTCCAAATGACAGTATTGCATTAAATGAAGTGGTGGTTACAGCCACTAGAAATCCTACCACCAAGTGGCTTGCACCGTCATTGGTAAATGTACTTCCACACAAAATCTTTGAAGACACCCAAGCAAGCTGTTTGGTACAAGGATTAAGTTTCGTACCGGGAGTGCGCGTTGAAGATAATTGCCAAAACTGTGGATGGACTCAAGCAAGAATCAATGGACTGGATGGCCACTACTCACAAATATTGATCGATAGCCGTCCTATCTTTTCGGCTCTTACCAGTGTATATGGATTAGAACAACTACCTGCCAACATGATTGATCATGTAGAAGTGATCAGGGGGGGCGGATCAGCACTCTTCGGCTCTTCAGCCATTGGAGGTACAATAAATGTCATTACCAAAGAACCTACAAAAAATGGAGGTGCATTAAGCCATTCAATCACTTCTATCGGGGGAACAAATACATTTGAAAACAACACGACGATCAATGCTTCGGTGGTTTCTGACAATAAAAAGGCAGGACTATACCTTTACGGAGCCAATCGCGAGCGTCAACCTTACGATGCTGACGGTGACGGTTTTTCGGATATTAACAAAATAAAGACCAAAACAATCGGTGCACGTGCTGTTTTGAAACCAAGCGACTATGCAAAAATATCTATTGATTATCATGGAATCACCGATTATCGTCGTGGTGGTGATAGTATAAACTTACCTCCGCATCAAGCAAACCTGGCAGAAACCACTCAACATACAATCAATGGTGGAGGTATTAATCTAGACATGGCCACACCTAGCTACAGAGATAAATTCAATACCTATTTCTCCTTCCAAAATACAGACAGGAACAGCTATTACGGTGCTGACAGGAGCCTCAACAACTACGGATTGACACATGATTTTACTTATATTTTCGGAACTCAATATACTCACATTTTCTCTAATCTACTATTTATGCCGGCAGATCTGACAATGGGTGCTGAGTATAACTCAGACAATATGAAGGATCAAACACTAGGATATAATATATTGACAAACCAACATACCCGGACATCAAGTGTGTTTGCACAAAATGAATGGAAAACAAATGTCTGGAGCATTCTTTTGGGTGGCCGCCTTGACAAGCATAACATGATTAACCATGCAATCTTTAGCCCTAGAGTGAATTTGAGATATACCCCTAGTCGCGCATGGAACTTCCGTGCAAGCTTGAGCGGAGGATTCAGAGCACCTCAAGCATATGATGAAGATTTACATATTGATCTTGTGAATGGAGTACGTAGAGTAATACAATTAGCTGCTAATCTAAAGCAAGAAAGCTCAACTAGTTGGAGCGGATCGGCTGATTATAACCATAGATTCGGAAATGTTTTGATGGATTTTCTTGTTGAAGGATTCTATACTGATCTTCGCAATACATTTGCTCTACGTCAACTTGGCGAAACGAATGCCAATGGTGATGAAGTAGACGAACGCTACAATGCATCGGGATCACGTGTCTATGGGCTAAACTCGGAAGTGCAAGCGGCATTCGGTTCTTTTATGGATTTGCAAGCCGGTCTCACTTGGCAAAAAAGCAAATACAAAGAAGCTCAACAATGGAGCAGTGACGCAATAGTTCCTGCCGAAAAACGAATCTTTCGCACTCCCGACATCTACGGATACTTGACCGCAAACATCACTCCTTTCGAGCATTTCTCATCAGCTATCACCGGCACCTACACCGGCAGCATGTTGGTTCAACATCTAGCTGGTTCGGGTGTAAGCAAAGACATTTCAGTAGAAACACCGCGTTTTTTTGATGCCGGCATCAAACTGGCTTACGACATATCACTTTGCGACAAAGCTGTGGTAATGCAGATAAACGGTGGAATGCTCAATGTTTTTGACTCCTTTCAGAAAGATTTCGACAAGGGAAAAGATCGTGACTCAAACTACATCTATGGCCCGATGATGCCTCGCAGTTATTACGCCGGCGTTAAATTTACATTTTGAGTAACTAAATAATTGACTGAAAAAGCTTCCCCATCAAAAAGGGAAGCTTTTTTCATTTATAGTTCAATAAATATTATCTATCTTTGCAATCAATAAAAATATAGAAAATTACTGTCACTATGGAATATAATTTCAGAGAGATTGAGAAGAAATGGCAAAAGAAATGGGTAGAGAACAAAACCTACCATGTGGTTGAAGATGAATCAAAAAAGAAGTACTATGTATTGAACATGTTCCCCTATCCTTCCGGAGCAGGTTTACATGTAGGACATCCTCTCGGATACATTGCTAGTGACATATATGCCAGATTCAAACGTCTGCAAGGATTCAATGTGCTGAACCCTATGGGATATGATGCTTACGGATTACCCGCTGAGCAATATGCCATACAAACCGGACAACATCCGGCTATCACCACAAAAAACAATATAAATCGCTATCGCGAACAACTAGACAAGATCGGTTTTTCATTTGACTGGGACCGTGAAATACGTACTTGTGAACCGGGATACTATCATTGGACTCAATGGGCGTTCATTCAAATGTTCAATAGTTATTATGACAATGACTTGAAGAAAGCGCAACCCATAGATAAACTGATAAAGAATTTTGAAACTTCGGGTACAGAAGGCATTAAAGCTACATGTAGTGAAGAACTCTCATTCACTGCCGATGAATGGAAAGCCATGGATGAAAAGGCTCAACAGAATGCATTGATGAATTGGCGTATTGCTTACTTGGGCAATTCTGTGGTGAACTGGTGTCCAAAACTTGGAACCGTTCTAGCCAATGATGAAGTGGTTGAAGGCATATCCGTACGCGGCGGTTATCCTGTGATTCAAAAGGTGATGCGTCAATGGTGCCTAAGAGTATCGGCCTACTCACAAAGATTGCTTGATGGGCTGGATACAATCAATTGGACAGAATCATTAAAAGAAACTCAACGCAATTGGATCGGTCGCAGCGAAGGTACGGAGATGCAATTCAAAGTACAAAATAGCGATACTGAATTTACAATCTTCACAACACGTGCCGATACAATCTTCGGTGTCACGTTCATGGTACTTGCACCTGAAAGCGAACTGGTGGCTCAACTGACCACTTCTGAACAGAAAGCCGAAGTGGACGTTTATCTTGACAAGACAAAGAAAAGAACCGAACGTGAACGTATTGCCGATCGCAAAGTGACAGGTGTATTTACAGGTTCATATGCCATAAATCCTCTTACAAACGAAAATATTCCTATCTGGATCAGTGATTATGTACTGGCCGGATACGGTACGGGAGCCATCATGGCTGTACCGGCTCATGATAGCCGCGACTATGCTTTTGCTAAAACATTCGGTCTTGAAATCCGTCCTTTGATTGAAGGATGTGACGTAAGTGAAGAGAGCTTTGATGCCAAAGAGGGCATCTTGATAAACTCTCCGAAACCGGGACAAGAAAAGGAAGGTGGATTGGTTCTTAACGGATTAACCGTGAAAGAGGCCATTGTCGCTACAAAGAAATATGTAACAGAAACTCATTTAGGAAAAGTAAAAGTAAACTTTCGTCTTCGTGATGCTATCTTCAGCCGTCAACGCTACTGGGGAGAACCTTTCCCTGTATACTACAAAGAGGGAATACCATACATGCTTGACGTGAAAGATTTACCATTAAAGCTTCCTGAAATAGACAAATACTTGCCAACGGAAACGGGTGAACCTCCATTGGGACGTGCTCAAAATTGGACAACCAAAGAAGGCTATCCTTTGGAACTGAATACAATGCCCGGATTTGCCGGCTCTTCTGCATACTATTTACGCTACATGGATCCACATAACGATAAGGCTTTAGTTTCAGAAAAAGCGGATAGTTATTGGCAGAATGTTGACCTGTATGTGGGTGGAACAGAACATGCCACAGGTCACTTGATTTATTCACGTTTCTGGAACAAGTTCTTATTTGACATAGGAGTATCGGTGAAAGAGGAACCTTTCCAAAAGTTGGTCAACCAAGGTATGATTCAGGGACGAAGCAACTTTGTATATCGTGTTAAAGATACAAACACGTTCGTTTCATTAGGACTAAAAGATAAGTACGAGACCACTCCTATTCACGTGGATGTAAACATCGTATCAAACGATTTGCTTGACACAGAGGCATTCAAGAAATGGAGACCGGAATACAACGATGCCGAATTTATCCTCGAAGATGGTAAATATGCTTGTGGATGGGCTGTTGAAAAGATGAGCAAATCCATGTTTAATGTAGTGAACCCTGACATGATTGTTGATAAATACGGTGCAGATACATTGCGTATGTACGAAATGTTCCTCGGCCCTGTGGAGCAATCAAAGCCATGGGATACAAACGGTATTGACGGAGTCCAACGATTCTTCCGCAAATTCTGGTACTTGTTCTGGAACAAAGAGAATCAATTCATTCCGACGGATGATGCACCAAGCAAAGAAGAATTGAAGAGTATCAATAAGTTAATCAAAAAAGTAACTTACGATATTGAAAACTTCTCATACAACACTTCCGTAAGTGCCTTTATGATTTGTGTAAACGAGCTGACTGCGATGAAATGTCACAGTAAACAAGTACTTAGTGACTTAATCGTATTGATTGCCCCTTTTGCACCTCATATTGCTGAGGAATTGTGGGAATCTTTCGGTAACAATACTTCTGTTTGCGATGCTAAATGGCCGGTATGTAACGAAGAGTACTTGAAAGAAGATTCAGTAAAATACATCATTTCGTTTAACGGTAAAGCTCGCTTTACATTGGAATTCCCTGTTGATGCAGAACGTGATGCAATTGAAAAAACCGTTCTAAGTCATGAGGAATCACAAAAATGGATTGAAGGTAAAGCAATAAAGAAGATTATTGTAGTACCCAAAAAGATTGTAAACATTGTATGCTAAACATATACTCAAAAAGAGAAAACCATGCCAATAAGAACATTAGATAAAAGCATTGTTCTTCGTGAACTTAAAGATTATTTGCTCATCACATTCGGATTGATGAGCTATTCACTAGGTTGGGCCGCTTTTCTGCTGCCTTACAAAATAACGACAGGTGGAGTAACCGGTATTTCAGCTATTATCTATTATGCGACAAACATACCGTTGCAATACAGTTACTTTGCAATAAATGCCGTGTTAATGGCTTTTGCTATCAAGATATTAGGTCCCAAGTTCAGCATTAAAACTACTTTCGGAATCTTTTCCTTGACGTTTTACCTTTGGCTGTTTCAAAGACTCGTGGGAAATGTACAAGTCCTAGGGCCGAATCAAGACTTCATGGCATGTATTTTAGGAGCTGCCTTATGTGGTATCGGTTTAGGAGTAGTATATGTAAATAATGGAAGTACCGGAGGAACGGATATCATTGCAGCTGCCGTCACCAAATACAGAGATGTCACTTTTGGACGAATGATTCTATACTGCGATATATTTATCATCGCATCCTGCTACATCGTCTTCCACGATTGGAAACGTGTTGTATTCGGCTATGTTACCATGGCGGTACTAAGTTATGTATTGGATATGGTGGTGAACAGCGCCCGCCAATCAGTGCAATTCTTCATATTCTCTTCAAAATATCAAGAAATTGCCGACCGAATATCACATGATTGCAACAGAGGAGTTACGATCCTTGACGGCACTGGATGGTACAGCAAGAACTCGATGAAGGTGATATGCATCCTAGCAAAAAAGAGTCAAAGCACTCAGATATTCAGATTGGTAAGAGATATTGATCCGGATGCTTTTGTCTCTCAGAGTGCTGTTATCGGTGTGTATGGAAACGGATTTGAACATATTAGAATAAAAAGATGAAGACAAAGCTTGTTTTTGCGACTAACAACAAACATAAATTGCGCGAAGTCTCTGACATCTTAAAAGATAAAATAGAACTTCTATCATTATCCGATATTCATTGTAATGTGGATATTCCTGAAACATCAAACACTATTCCAGGTAATGCAAAGCTAAAAGCCCAATATGTAAAGGAACATTATCAACTGAATTGTTTTGCGGATGATACCGGACTTGAAATTGATGCCTTAAACGGTGCTCCGGGAGTTTATTCGGCTCGTTATGCAGGTGAAAGTAAGGACAGTGAAGAAAACATTCAAAAAGTGTTGAAAGAGCTTGAGGGTAAAACAAACCGAAAAGCACAGTTCCGTACTGTCATTGCTTTAATCTATAATGAACAGGAATATCTCTTCGAAGGAATCATAAAGGGAGAAATCATTAAAGAAAAACGAGGTAACTCCGGATTTGGCTATGATCCAATATTTATTCCTGAAGGATATAATGACACTTTTGCTGAAATGGGTGATGAAATCAAAAACAAAATAAGCCACAGAGCCATCGCGGTTGAAAAACTTTGCAACTTCTTAAAGAATCAATAAGATCACGATAGCAAAATAGATGTTATCAGCAAATCAGCCTCAATATGAAGCGGTAGCATCCAAACCTTCCGCTTTCAAAAGATCGACAATTCTATCAAGTTCCTGGTGTGTAGCTTTCTTTAAATTCTGATCAGGAGTTTCCCTGTCAATGGTATAAATCATTACTTGTTGAGGAGCAATGTCTTTTACGGCTTTCAACCAAGGCAATACATAAGCATCACTTGTATTATCCACATCAACACCCTTATACATCCCCTTCATAAACATGGTTTGAATGATAACGTGTCCATCAAATGATTTTAAATCCTGGATCAACTTCTCTAAATCGTAATGAGAAGTGGGACGATCTACTAATTCTATATACGATAAATCTACCGTATCCAACTTCAGTATATTATCATCAACCAGCAACAATGCTTCATGCACCTTGGGACGATGAGCCATCGTTGCATTGCTTAAGACGGCAACTTTAGCCTTTGGGCAAAGCTTATCTCTTAAACTGATCGTATCTTTTATTATTTCAAGAAAATGAGGATGTATGGTAGGTTCACCATTGCCGGCAAATGTAATCACATCAGGCAGCACGCCGGTAGCCTTCATTTCATTCAATTTATCTTCTAAAGCAATTCTCACTTCTTCCTGTGTAGGTAATGATCGTTTCGGTCTACGGTCAGCATTAAAGCCACACTCACAATAAATGCAATCAAAGGTGCAATGTTTACCATCAGAAGGCAACAAATTAACCCCAAGCGAAATGCCTAAACGACGAGAATGAATAGGACCGAATATAGGTCCGGGATAAATAACTGTTGACATAATCTTTTCCTATTTACAGTAGATGGCAAAGATAATAATTTATCAATAAACAAGCGGCTTTTTACTCTTTTTTCTGAAATTAAGTTATACTAAACCAATATATTGCAGAATATGTCTTATCTTTGTGAAACATTTTGTAATTACGAATTTATGAGTTCATCGAATTTTACTCACATTCTTACAACAGCGGTAGATAAGCTTTCTGAAAGTAGCTCATACAAAGGACTAATGCACCAGCATAAAGATGGTGAGCCTCTGCCTTCGGCTAAAATTTTAGAAGAAGTGATTGATTTGTGCCGTGCGATTATCTTCCCGGGATATTTTGGGAATAGCACAATCAACAGCCAAACCATCGCTTATCATATTGGAGTAAATATTGAACGACTTTTTGATGTGCTGAGCAAACAAATACTAGCAGGATTATGTTTTGATAAAGAAGAAGAAAATGCCGACACGCAATTTTGTCGTGAAAACGCGCAACGTATTGCTTCGGAATTCATAAGTAAATTACCTGCACTCCGAAAGATATTGGCTAGCGATGTTGTTGCCGCATACAACGGTGACCCGGCAGCAAAAAGTTACGGCGAAGTGATTTGCTGTTACCCTGCCATAAAAGCAATATCCAATTACAGAATAGCTCATGTCTTACTCAATTTAAATGTACCGCTTATTCCAAGAATTATAACTGAAATTGCGCATAGTGAAACTGGGATAGATATCCATCCCGGAGCAAAAATTGGCTCCTACTTTACCATTGATCATGGGACAGGTGTCGTTATCGGTGAAACATGTATAATAGGTGATTGCGTAAAACTTTATCAGGGCGTCACATTGGGGGCAAAGAGTTTCCCTCTTGATGAAGAAGGAAAGCCGATCAAAGGCATACCGCGCCATCCAATAATTGAAGATAATGTAATCATATACTCTAATGCCACTATACTGGGGCATATTACAATTGGGCACGATGCCACTATAGGAGGTAACATTTGGGTTACAGACGATGTACCGGCAGGTGCAAAAATCGTACAACGTAAAGCTAAAAAATAATTAATAGAAGATTTAATGAATCAGGATTTTGAGATGATAGCTAAAACTTTTCAGGGGTTGGAAAATGTTTTAGCAGAGGAACTGACTAATTTAGGAGCCAATGACATTCAAATTGGTCGAAGAATGGTTTCTTTCACTGGTGATAAGGAAATGATGTACCGCGCTAATTTTGCGCTAAGAACAGCTATACGCATTTTAAAGCCAATAAAAAAGTTTGATGCTAGTGATGCAGACGCAGTGTATCATGAAATTAAAAACATCAAATGGGAAGATATACTTGATGTAAATAAAACTTTTGCTATAGATGCTGTGGTCTTTAGCGAAGAATTCAGACACTCTAAGTTTGTTGCATACAAGGTAAAAGATGCTATTGTTGATTATTTTAGAGAGAAGACAGGTGAACGCCCTTCTGTCAGAATTAACAATCCTGATATTCAATTGAATATTCATATAGCAGAGAATCATTGTACTCTCTCACTCGATTCATCGGGAGAATCATTACACCGTCGTGGATATAGACAAGAAGCTGTAGAGGCTCCTTTAAACGAAGCTTTGGCGGCCGGCATGATATTGATGACCGGATGGCGCGGCGAATGTGATTTGATAGATCCAATGTGCGGCTCGGGAACAATACCTATCGAAGCTGCACTTATTGCTCGAAATATTGCTCCGGGTGTTTTCAGAAAAGGATATACTTTTGAAAAATGGGCAGACTTTGATGAGGATTTGCTACAAACTATTTATAACGATGATTCTCAAGAAAAAGAGCAGACGTGCCATATCTACGGATATGATAACAACGTAAATGCCATTGCTATTGCCAGAAATAATGTGAAAGTGGCTGGATTGGGAAAGAACATAGAATTGGAACTTCAATCTTTTCAGGATTTCAAACAACCTGAACAAAAGTCATTAATCATAACTAATCCTCCTTATGGTGAGCGCATTTCAACAGATGATATTCTAGACTTATACAAAATGATCGGCGAACGTCTGAAACATGCATTTACCGGTAATGAGGCGTGGATATTAAGTTATCATCGCGAATGCTTTGATCAAATAGGATTAAAGGCAACTGAAAGAATTCCGTTGTTTAATGGTGCATTAGAATGTGAATTTCACCAATATCAAATCTTCGGTGGAAAATATAAAGAATATAAAGGGGAGCACGCTGATGATAGAGAACCTGCTCACAATAGATACAAGCTGGACAGACATTCTAATTCCTCAGATAGAAGCCCACGTCCAAATGGTTACTCAAATTCTTCTGATAGACGACCACCTCGTAGCTCTGATAGAGACTCTAGTGATTCTGATAGACGACAACGCGGCTCTGATAACTACCATTCCTCTGATAGAAGCCCTCGCGGCTATGATAGAGGCTCTAATTCTTCTGATAGAAGTCCACGTAGTTCTGATGGCTACCATTCCTCTGATAGGAGCCCACGCAGCTATGATAGAGGCCCTAGTTCTTCTGATAGAAGCCCACGCAGCTCGAATAATTATTCGCATACGGAAAGACCTGATCGCAAACGTGATTACGAAAAGAATAGTAGCGATAGAAAAGACTTTTCACCAAATAAAACAGATGATACGGATTCTACGCGAAGCAAACGTCCTAGAAATGCTACATATTCAAGACATTTAGATAAAGATACTAAAGAATGAAAAAGGTTATTATGGCATTATGCGCATCGTTAGCTCTAACATCCTCTGTTTTAGCGCAACAAAATCAGTCAGTCACCCTTGGACTTGAAGAACTAATTCCAGGCGGGGACACTCATTGGAAATATGTTCCCAAAAACGTTTATGGCGTACAGTGGTGGGGAAATAAATGTATTTTCCCAACTGATGATGATGTATCTGCCATTAATCCTGAAACTGGAAAGAAAAATAAACTTTTTACACTTGAAGAAATAAACAAAGCTCTCTCAGACAAGAATCTGGAGAAACTGCATCATTTCTATTACATAACGTTTCCTTTTGCTGAAAAGAAAATTGTGATCATACCGCTTGCAAAGCAATATGTCGCCTATGATTTCGGTACTAAAACAATTACGCAGATAATCACTCCTAAGGAGAATGCCGAAAACATAGATTTCTGTGCGGCTAATTATTCATTGGTATACACGAAAGGAAATAATTTGTACCTGGCTACTTCGGACGGCAAGGATACAGCTATTACAAATGAAACAAAAGAGGGAATAGTATGTGGCAAATCAGTTCATAGAGACGAGTTTGGCATTACTAAAGGAACTTTTTGGAGTCCGAAAGGCAATCTCTTGGCATTTTACCGTATGGATGAAAGCATGGTCACTCAATATCCACTAGTTGACATTGATGCACGCATTGCTACTGCAGAACCTATTCGTTATCCGATGGCAGGAATGACTAGTCACAAAGTAGCAATAGGAATATATAATCCTCAAACAGGGAAAACCGTTTATCTAAAAACCGTAGATCCTACTGACAGATATTTTACGAATGTTTCATGGAGCCCTGATGAGAAAAAGATCTATGTAATAGAATTAAACCGGGATCAAAATCATTCTCAACTTATTCGCTATGATGCTGTAACAGGAGAAAAAGAAAAGGTTCTTTACGAAGAAACTAATTCCAAATACGTAGAACCGCTACATCCCCTAGCCTTCCTACCATGGAATGAGAATCAATTCATTTATCAAAGCCAGAAAGACGGATTTAATCACCTTTATCTGTTTGATACGGAAGGAAAACTCATCCGCCAACTTACAAAAGGCAAATGGCTTGTACAAAGCATTGACGGATTCAACAGAAAGAAAAAGAGCATCTTAATTACAACGACAGGTCTCTCTCCATTACAAAGCAACGCAGCTGAAGTAGATCTAAAAGGACATGTGACTTACTACGGAAAGGCACAAAATGGAGTGGAACACGTAAAGACAAGTGAATCTGGTGAATATGCTATAGATACCTATTCAACACCTAACATTCCGAACAAAATAGATTTGATAAAAGTTTCTTCTCATAAAGATCTAAACTTGTTTACCGCACCGAATCCTTATGAGGGAATAGAAATGCCGACGATTGAAACCGGCACAATCAAAGCTGCGGATGGTGTCACTGACTTGCATTACCGACTGATCAAACCTGCGAATTTCGATCCGAACAAGAAATACCCTACAATCATCTATGTATACGGCGGCCCTCATGCTCAAATGATCCACAATAGTTGGCAATATGATGTGCGTGGTTGGGATTTATATATGGCTGAAAAAGGCTATATCATGTTTACATTAGACAACAGAGGAAGTGAAAACAGAGGATTCGACTTTGAAAGTTGCACCTTCCGTCATTTAGGTGTCGAAGAGTGTAAAGATCAAATGAAAGGAGTGGATTTCCTTAAATCTCTACCTTTTGTGGATGCCAACAGACTCGGTATTCATGGCTGGAGCTTCGGAGGGCATATGACTGTAGCTATGCTGCTACGTCACCCTGGGGTATTCAAAGCCGGTGTTGCCGGTGGTCCTGTCATAGATTGGAAATATTATGAGGTGATGTACGGGGAACGTTATATGGATACTCCGCAAACAAACCCTGAAGGATATAAAGAATGCGATTTAAAGAATCTTGCAGGTAATCTGAAAGATCATTTACTTATCATTCATGACTATAATGATAAAACATGTGTGCCTCAGCATACGTTCTCATTCTTAAAAGCATGTATTGAAGCTCGTACATATCCCGATTTCTTTACTTATCCCGGACATGATCATAATGTAATGGGACGAGATAGAGTACATCTACATGAAAAGATTACTCGTTATTTTGAAGATTATTTGAAATAAAACCATAAAATCATGAAACTGTTATTGCTTGGCTCAGGAGGCCGCGAACATGCGCTGGCATGGAAAATTGCTCAAAGTCCGAAAGTGGAGAAACTCTACATTGCTCCGGGAAATGCCGGGACAGCAACAGTTGGAGAAAACGTTGATTTGGAGGAAAATGATTTTGAAGCGATAAAAGAGTTTGTCATCAACAATAAGGTAGACATGGTAATAGTAGGCCCTGAAGTTCCTCTAGTAAAAGGAATCACTGACTACTTCGCAAATGATCCGGTTCTTAAAAACGTGTCTGTTATCGGACCGACACAAAAAGGAGCTGAGCTTGAAGGAAGCAAAGAGTTTGCTAAAGCATTCATGCAAAGACATAATATCCCTACAGCTAAATATAAAAGTTTCACTCGAGAAACAATTAATGAAGCATACGATTTCTTAAACACACTAGAGGCACCTTATGTATTAAAAGCCGACGGATTGTGTGCCGGCAAAGGTGTATTGATATTACCGACACTTGATGAAGCCAAGGCAGAATTAAGTAATATGCTTGATGGCAAATTCGGAGAAGCTTCCGGAACAGTTGTCATCGAAGAATTTCTTTCCGGCATAGAATGTTCCGTATTCGTATTATCAGACGGGAAACATTATAAAATATTACCTGTCGCCAAAGACTACAAACGAATCGGAGACGGAGATAAAGGCCTGAACACAGGAGGTATGGGATCGGTTTCACCAGTACCGTTTGCCAATGACACTTACATGAAAAAAGTGGAAGAACGCATTATCAAACCGACAATAGAGGGCCTGCTTGAAGAGAATATATCCTATAAAGGATTCATTTTTCTTGGACTTATCAAAGTCGACAATGAACCTATGGTCATCGAATACAATGTGAGAATGGGCGATCCTGAAACAGAAAGTGTCATGCTCCGCATAAAGAGTGATTTAGTGAGCCTGTTTGAAGGAGTTGCTGCAGGAAACCTTGACGAAAAGACATTGGAAATTGATGAAAGAACAGCCGTTTGTGTAATGTTAGTTTCCGGTGGGTACCCTGAGGCCTATGTAAAAGGTTATCCTATTCAGGGAATCAATCAAGTAAAAAACAGCACAGTATTTCATGCAGGAACGACATTTAAAAACGATCAAGTGGTAACTAACGGAGGACGTGTCATTGCTGTCAGTTCATATGGCAAAGACAAAGAAGAAGCATTGATGAAATCATTTGAGAGTGCAGAAATAATTAACTTCGATAAAAAATATTATCGACACGATATCGGGTTTGACTTATAAGGGAAATGCGTAACAAATATCTGCAACAGCAAATTGTTTTTGGTAGATTATCACTTCCATTAGCGATCATAGTTATGATTGTTCTGGCATTTTTTGTGCCGGAACCGTCTAAGGCACATTTTATAACATCTGAATCAACTTCTCTTTGGGATGCTATCAGTAAATATATCACCTTAGATACTCTTATTCTGAGAATCATAAATATTGCTATATTTACATTAGCAGGGTTATTTCTGCTAGTCATAAACAATACGTTTGCATTAATACGCGTAAGAACAACAATTCCCGCCACGTTATTCTTTGTCATGCTTGGCACGTCCATCAACCTGCATTCATGGCAACCATCACCGATCGTAATGCTGCTGATGAGCTTCTCATTATATTTCCTGCTTGACAGTTACCAGCAAAAGAGACCGATGGGCAACATCTATCATGCATGGGGATTATTAGGGTTTGCAAGCATTCTCTTTCCTGACTTAATAATGCTGATACCCATCTATTTGATTGGAGAATACATGTTTCAATCATTATCGATTAAAAGTTTCTTTTCAGGAATAATGGGGCTCTGTGTCCCTTATCTACTAATCGCAACCTATGCTTTCATTTTCAATCAAATGTGGCTGATCGATAACTTTGAAGGAGTAATAGACAATTTCTCACTATTTGATTTCTCACATCTAAATCTTAGCCGTGAATTATTACTTGGATATGTGGTTGTTACAAATATCATAGCAATCATACATCTATTGCTGAACAATTGGAAAGACAAAATAAAGACTCGCGATTTTTTGTTCTTCATCATATGGCTAAGCCTCTTTTTGCTGGCATTGACGATCATTCGCCCGCAAAATTTCGATCTATATTACTCCTTATTATTGATTACAAGTTCCATTCTCATAGGACATTTTTTAGCACTTACCAACAATAAGGCTATTAACATATTATTTTTAAGTTCCATATTCATCCTTACATCAATATACATATATACAATCTCATGAATGCAATCATCAATACTTTGCAAGCTACAATGGTACAATGGGGATATCCCGGACTATTCATTTCTGCAGTAGTCTCAGGCAGTATATTTCCCTTTAGTTCAGAACTTGTACTTATAGCACTTATAAAATTAGGGTTGGAACCGATATCCTGTGTACTCTTGGCATCAGTCGGTAATACAATCGGAGGAATGAGTTGCTACTATATGGGATATGCCGGAAAAACAGAATGGGTAGAAAAATACATGAAATTGAATCATGACAAGATTGATTCCATGCAGAAGAAACTTAAAAAGCATGGCTCATATATGGCTTTTTTTGCTTTCCTTCCGGCAGTTGGTGAAGTAATCGCAGTAACACTTGGATTTATGCGTACCAATCAATTTGCCACCACTACATCCATGTTTGTTGGCAAACTTATTAGATATATTGCAATGACAATTCCATTATTGTTTGCCATAAACAGTATACAAAAATTATTATTGAAATTCTTTCAGTGATCAGTACTTTTTTTAGTATTTTTGCTGCTCAATAATAAAATTAGTTATTATGAAAAAGTCCTTTATCACATATTTTCCTCTTATAATTCTCCTGTTTTTAGCAGGATGCTCTCCTCATCAAAAAAAAACAAAAAGAATCATTACCGTAACAATCGAACCACAAAAATACTTTATTGAACAAATAGCCGGAGACAAATTCAAGATTGAAACAATGGTACCTAAAGGCAATAATCCTGAGAATTATGACCCTACTCCATCACAAATTGTTGCATTGAACAAAAGTGAAGGCTACCTGCGAATTGGCGGACTTGGATTTGAAAATGCATGGATTAATCGTTTGCTAAGCAATGCCCCTCATCTTTTGTTATTCAATGAATCTGCCGGCATCAAGGAAACACACAATAAAGACCCACATACCTGGGAGTCAACAAAAAATATGTTAACCATTGCAAACAATGTTTGCAGAATGCTCATCCAACTTGATAAAAACAACGAAACATACTATATACAACAAACAATTGCATTTAAGAAAAGAGTAAACATACTTAATGATAGCATCAAATTCTTATTAAAAAATAGTAATAAATCGTTTGTGATATACCATCCCTCACTCACCTATTTTGCTCGGGATTATGGATTAAAGCAGATTGTGATTGAAGAAAATGGGAAAACGCCTTCGCCTATGCATCTACAGGATGTAATCAAGGATGCGAAGAAAAATAATGTAAAAATTATATTTGTACAAAAAGAGTTCGATCAGCATAACGCAGAAATAATAGCCAAATCTATAAATGCTAAGATCATACCGATTGATCCCATAGCACATGACTGGGAAAAGCAAATGCTATATATTGCTCAACAACTTAAGCACTAATCGCATTATATGGATCCTATTATCGAACTGCAGAATGTAAATGCCGGATATGACAATCAAACAGTGCTGGCCGACGTTAATCTGAAAATATATAAACAAGATTTTCTCGGCATTGTCGGTCCTAACGGTGGAGGAAAAACTACACTCGTAAAGGTGTTGCTGAAACAAATAAAACCCACTAAGGGATCCATTACTTTCTATAAAGGTGAAGATAAAACAGAGAAACTCAACATCGGCTATTTGCCACAGTACAATCTTATTGATAAGAAGTTTCCCATATCTGTTTACGAAGTAATCCTATCCGGTCTGGACCAAAAGAAATTATGGGGCAGACGCTATACTCCACAAGATCATGAACAAGTAAAAAATATTATCTCAAAAATAGAACTTGAAGGACTGGAAAACAAAACGATAGGCGAACTCTCAGGAGGACAACTACAACGTGCATTGCTGGGAAGAGCAATTGTTTCAGACCCTGAAGTCGTGATCCTTGACGAACCTAATACATATGTTGATAAGCGATTTGAGAAGAAACTCTACAACATTCTTGCTGAAATCAACTACAGATGTTCAATCATTATCATTTCGCATGAACTGGAATCATTAATAGACCATTCTAAAAATATTGCATACGTTGACCATAGCCTTACCTATCATAATGGTCCTGACAGAACTTATGACTGGATTAGAAATTACTTTGAATAAATGTGAAACCTCATCATTTTGTATGTTTTATATAAATCTTTCTATATATTTGCAACCAATTAAAATGATAATACATACCTAATTGATAATTTAATGAAACAGTACAAATTGGTGAACAACCTGGTAGGGTGGTTCATATTTTTGATTGCTGCTATTGTCTATTGCATGACAATCGAACCTACAGCGAGCTTTTGGGATTGCCCCGAGTTTATATCAACAGGCTATAAGCTTGAAATCGGACACCCACCCGGCGCTCCATTCTTCATGCTTACTTCAAATCTGTTCACGCAATTTGTTAGTGATCCGGCATTAGTTGCACGTATGGTCAACACGATGTCGGCTTTGTTGAGTGCGACGTGTATCTTGTTCCTGTTTTGGACCATTACGCACCTCACACGCAAGTTAATCATTACTGATGAAAGCGACTACAAAAAGCCGAGTAAGATCATCCTCATTATGGGTGCAGGAGCTGTTGGTGCACTTGCCTATACATTCTCCGATACATTCTGGTTTAGTGCGGTTGAAGGTGAAGTTTACGCTTTCTCATCCATGTTTACTGCCGTCGTCTTCTGGCTTATACTGAAATGGGAAGATGTGGCCGATGAACCTCACAGTGACCGATGGCTCGTACTTATAGCGTATTTAACCGGACTATCCATTGGAGTACATTTATTGAACTTACTGTGTATTCCAGCTATTGTACTGGTTTATTATTATAAAAAGAACCCTAAGGCCAACCTGAAAGGTAGCTTGATTGCTTTACTTGGAAGTATGGTACTTATAGCAGTAGTACTATACGGTATTGTTCCGGGTATTGTAAAAGTAGGTGGTTGGTTCGAACTGTTCTTCGTCAATACTTTAGGATTTGGATTCAACACCGGATTTGTCATCTATATTTTCCTACTTGTTGCTTCAATCATCTGGGGTGTTTATGAAACCTTTGTTGAAAAGAGTGACAAGCGAATGAGCTGGTCATTTATTATCACAATCGGCTTACTTGGTATTCCGTTCTACGGACATGGCGTTAGTTGCGCAATTATTGGTATCGTTGCACTAAGCATTCTTGCTTTCTATCTGAATTCAAAAACTATCAGTAAGAAACACAAAGCAAGCCCAAGAGTACTGAACACTACACTACTTTGCATGATGATGATTGTCATTGGATACTCGTCTTATGCATTGATCGTCATTCGTTCTGTTGCAAATCCTCCTTTGGATGAAGATTCACCTGAAGACGTATTCTCATTGGGAGAGTATTTGGGACGCGAACAATATGGTACAAGACCCTTATTCTGGGGACCTGCATTTTCTTCAAAACCGGCTTTGGAGGCTGTTGATGGAGGATACAGATACAAAATAGACAAAGGAACTCCTTCTTATGTGCGTAAGGACAAAAAGGATCCTAATGAAAAAGATCAATATGTTGCGAAGGATGGCATGAGCGATTATGTATACGCACAAAACATGATCTTCCCACGTATGTACGATGCTGCACATGCTGAAGATTACAAAAGATGGGTAAACATTACAGGACATGATGTTGCATATGACGCCGGCGGACAAACGCAAATGGTGAATATGCCTAACCAATGGGAAAATATCAAATTCTTCTTCACTTATCAATTGAACTTTATGTATTGGCGTTATTTCATGTGGAATTTCGCAGGACGGCAGAATGATTTACAAGGCAGCGGAGAAGTGGAACATGGAAACTGGATAACAGGATTCAACTCCATTGATAAATATCTCGTTGGAGACCGAACTCATTTGCCCGATGAACTCGCTCAAAATAAAGGATACAACGTATTCTATTGCTTACCCTTGCTGCTAGGAGTTCTAGGAATATTCTTCCAGGCATATCGAGGCGAAAAAGGCATCCAGGGGTTCTGGGAAGTATTCTTCCTGTTCTTCATGACCGGTATTGCCATCGTCATCTATTTGAATCAAGCTCCGGGGCAACCGCGTGAACGAGATTATGCATACGCGGGATCTTTCTATGCATTTGCCATATGGATAGGTATGGGTGTGGCAATGGTATACAAGTTCCTGCATGAAAGAATAAAAATGAAAGAGCTGCCGGCTTCAATCCTCGCTTCTTTAGTATGTTTGCTTGTTCCTATCCAAATGGTAAGCCAAACATGGGATGATCATGATCGTTCAGGCAGATATACATGTCGAGACTTCGGACAAAATTATCTGAACTCGTGTCAGGCAAAAGGCAATCCGATTATCTATACCAACGGCGATAACGATACCTTCCCATTATGGTACAATCAGGAAACTGAAGGTGTGCGTACGGATGTAAGAGTCTGCAATTTAAGTTATCTACAAACCAACTGGTACATAGATCAAATGAAGCGCCCGTCATACAGTTCACCGGCAATTCCTATCAATTGGACAAGCATTCAATATGCCAATGGTACAAATGAGTATCTGCAAGTTCAGCCAAACTTGAAGACCCAAATCTTGGAATTGATGAAGAATAATCCGAAAGAGGCAAAACAAATGTTAGGCGACAACCCGTTTGAACTTAAAAATATTATCCACAAATGGGTACTTTCAGATAATCCGGAGATGCATTGCATTCCAACCGACAGTATCATAGTCCCTATCGACAAGAATGCCGTACTTGCATCAGGCATGATGATTCCTGATTCATTACACGGAAAGATTCCAGATCAAATGGTTATCAGCTTGAAAGGCAAAACCGGACTGTCTAAATCGGAATTGATGATGCTTGAAATGTTATCAAATACAGATTGGAAGAGACCTATTTATATGGCTATTACCGTAGGTCCTGAAAATCATTTGTGTTTCGATAATTATTTCACACTCGAAGGTATGGCTTATCGAATCACACCTTTCCAAAGTGCTAAGGGACCTCGCATCGATTCTGAGAAAATGTACAACAACATAATGACAAAGTTCAAGTGGGGCGGATTAGACAATCCAAAGGTTTATATTGACGAAAACATCATGAGTATGTGCAAATCACATCGTCGTTTGTTCTCCCAATTGGCAACTCAATTGATACAAGAAGGCAAAAAAGAGAAAGCTTTGAAATTGTTGAACTACGGTGAAAAGGTTATACCTGAAAAGACTGTTCCACATGACTACAGTTGCTATTCACAAAATATAGCTCAGTGCTACTATCAATTAGGTCAGAAGGCAAAAGCTGAACATATCGTCATAGAACTGTTCGACAAATCAGCCCAATACCTCAATTGGTACAACGACTTCTCAGATGCACAAATTCAAGCATCAGCTCAAAGCTGCGCATTGCAACTTTATGAATTGGATGAAATGTGCAAAATACTGGAAAGTAATAAATCACCGAAAGCTAAAATGTGTAGAGCTAAGTTCTATACTTACTATAACAAGTTAAATGCACGAATAGGAGGTGTATTACAAGGAGCGCGATAAATGCTGATAGAACAACCACCAAAAATATTCCGTATATTATACCCGAGTGCTCTCTGGAGAATGGATCCGAATGTAAAGGCAGTTTATCTGACTTTTGATGACGGTCCAATACCGAGAGTTACTCCTTGGGTATTAGATTTACTGGATAAATATAATATCAAGGCTACATTCTTCATGGTGGGCGACAATATCAGAAAGTATCATGAAGAATTTGAAATGGTCAAGGAAAGGGGACACAAGTTAGGAAATCATACATTCAACCACATCAAGGGGTTTGAATATTCGATGGAAAAATACCTGGAGAATGCAGAGAAAGCAAACGAGTACTTGCATACAGATCTTTTTCGTCCGCCACATGGGCATATGACACCTTCACAATACTATATACTTCGAAAGAAGTACAAAATAGTAATGTGGGATCTGGTAACCCGTGATTACAGTAAGAAACGAAATGGAGTACAGGTCTTTGAGAACGTAAAAAAATACGTACGCAACGGATCGATTATCACCTTTCATGATTCTGTAAAGAGCGAGAAAAATATGATGTACGCCCTACCACGTTCTATTGACTGGTTACTTGAAAATGGATATGAATTTAAGTTATTATGAACTCTGGTGATCTAACCAAATTAATAAAAGCCGAGGCGTTGAACCTCGGCTTTTCTGCTTGTGGTATAGCACCGGCAGAGCCTGTTGATTCAAAAGAAAGAGAGAACTTCAATCAATGGCTGGGGAATGGATTCCAAGCCGATATGTCATACCTTGAGCGCAATCAAGATAAACGCTATGATCCAAGCTTATTAGTTGAAGGCGCCAAAAGCATTATATCCGTGGCTCTCAATTACTATCCTCAAAAGATTCTGAATAAAGAGCAATTGCAATTTGCATACTATGCTTATGGTAAAGACTACCACAATCTTGTAAAAAACAAATTGACGAGACTATTGGAATATATTCAAACAATAGATCCACAATCTTCAGGAAGAGTTTTCTGTGACACCGCGCCAATCCTTGAAAAATACTGGGCTTGGAAAAGCGGGCTAGGGTGGGTAGGAAAGAACACTTTACTCATTCTTCCAAAAGCCGGCTCTTTTTTCTTCTTAGGCGAGATAATACTCAATAGCGAGCTAGAATATGATTCTCCTAAGAAAAGTCATTGTGGGAGCTGTAAACGCTGTTTAGAGGCATGTCCTACACATGCATTAACCTCAGATGGTAATCTGAATGCAAACCTCTGCCTTTCCTATCAAACAATTGAAAATCGCAAAGAATTGTCGGCAAGCGTAAAGCAGGCAATGAAAAGAACTATTTACGGATGCGATGAATGTCAAAAAGCTTGTCCTTGGAATAATCGCTTTGCCACAGCAAACAACGAACCGGACCTACAACCCAATGAAGGGTTCTTCAATAATACCGAGCAAGACTGGCAAAACTTATCTGTTGAGAGCTATCGCAGAATATTCAAAGGGTCGGCCGTTAAACGTGCAAAATATGAAGGACTCATAAGGAATATATCTGCAGCTACGGATGCGGATAAAACGGAATAAAATCATTGGATAATGGTCGATTTCTCTGAAACACCTGAGTTTTGATTTTACCCTTCATCCTTCATATCCCTTTATCCATCGGCATTCCCGAATGAACGAATGAAGGCACCGTTTCGGTTTCTCCCTTCATTTGTATCGTCCTAAAA
>DCFW01000010.1 GCA_002315435.1 Bacteroidales bacterium UBA1794 | reverse complement strand
CTCTAATTTTTAACGGACAGCAATAGATTTTTTTATTGGATTATCTGCCTAAAGTCGGATACAAATGAAGGCTCGAAAAACGTTGTCGGTAAATTGTAGAGTTGATGGTTTGAAAATGTTGTGTGCTCGTTTGGATTTGTAGTAGAGAATCCCAGCGATATTTTAGGTTGGATTTTGTCTTATTATTGCGGGTCTACATCAAAATAGATTGTCACTGAGCTGAATCTTTTATCGGATAAAACTTGGCTTTTGATTTGGTTTAGTATATTCCCTGCTTGTTTGATTGAAGAATGTGATTCCAATTTTAGCACAATCCTTCTGATATGAAGAGATTGTATCCTTCCGATTAATGGTTTGTCCGGTCCTAAAACTCGATTATGAAATGAGTAGCGGGTAAGTTCAGCCATGATGTTTGATGCGTTTTCAAGTACATTCTCATTGTGGTGTTTCATGTAAATATAAATAATTCGAAAAAATGGAGGATAATGAAATAGTTGTCGTTCCATGAGCTGACTTTCATACATTGCTAAATAGTCATTCTTAATGACATGTTTAATGATCGGATCGTCAGGGGTACGTGTTTGTAATATAACTAATCCTTGTTTCCCTTTTCTGCCGGCTCTTCCTGATACTTGAGCCATTAATTGGAATGCTCTCTCATGAGCCCTGAAGTCTGGGAAGTTCAATAAGGAGTCAGCATCTAGTATACCCACTATGCTTACATTATCAAAGTCCAGCCCTTTTGATACCATTTGTGTACCGATTAAAATGTCTGATTTCTTGTTTTCGAAATTACTAATTATTTTCTCATAGGCTGATTTTGAGGTACGTGTCGTATCAAGATCCATTCTTGATACCTTTATATTAGGGAATAAATTACTGATTTCATCTTCGACCTTTTCAGTTCCTAATCCATGAGGTCTTAAATCATGATTATGGCACGACGGACATTCTTGAGGGATCGTTATGGTGTATCCACAATAATGGCATGTCAATTGATTCAGCTTTTTGTGATAGGTGAGGCTCACATCACAATTCTTGCATTTGGGAATCCATCCGCATTCTTTACATTCTATGATAGGAGCATATCCGCGTCGGTTTTGAAAGAGTATAATTTGTTCCTTTCGTTGTAATGCATTATTTATCTCTTCAATCAGTAATGGTGAAAATGATCCAACGTTTCTTTTCTTGTGGCGCAACTCTTTCATATCAACAGGGACAATGTGCGGCAATTGAATCTCTTTATAACGGGTATTTAACTCTACATATCCGTATTTTTGATTTGCGGCATTGTAATAACTTTCTATTGATGGTGTTGCTGTACCCAATAGAGTTTTCGCATTATAGATATGTGCTAAAACCGTAGCGCAGTCACGTGCATTGTATCGTGGTGAAGGATCATACTGCTTGTATGAATTTTCATGTTCTTCATCCACTATTATTAATCCTAGATCTTGAAAAGGTAAAAATATAGAGGAGCGTACACCTAATATCACCTTATATGCGTTGTCGCTTAGCTGCTTTTGCCATATTTCCACTCTTTCAGCATCCGAGAATTTTGAATGATAAACACCTAAGTCTTTTCCAAATATCTTTTTCAGTCGATTAGTAATTTGCGTTGTAAGTGCTATTTCAGGAAGCAGATAAAGTACCTGTTTCTTACACTCAATTGTTTTGTGAATTAGGTGAATATAAATTTCAGTTTTTCCACTGGAAGTTACACCATTTAATAAACAAACATCTTTTTGATCGAAGTTTTTATTAATGGAGTTCAGGGCTTCTTGCTGATATTCATTTAATGCGTTAGGTGCATCTTGAGTACTGACGAATTCTTTTATCCTGTTGAGCTTCTCGTAAACAATATTGAAGATTCCCTTTTTCACCATACTATTTATGATGGCATCGCTAGTTGATGATTGGGATGTAAGTTCTTTTTTATCAACAGCTGAAATTTCATTTGAGCTTTCATCATAATGAATTAAATTAAGATATGTTGTTAGTGCCCGATATTGATTTTCCGAGCGTCCTCGTTGGACTTGTGATATTAATTCGTTGATGATTGCGGGTGTGTTATATGCTTGATTTAAGGTGATGTTTGCCTTTTTTAGTGAATGATATTTGTTGTTTAGTGATTCTCTGATGCTGACAACACCCTTTTCAATAAGTGATTTTATAGAGGATAAGATGTTTTTCTCTTGAGTAGATTTTTCAATTTGCGCAATGGTTTGTTCCTTATTGGCTTTAAGGCTATTGTAGATAATGCTTTCTTTATTAGTAAGTTTTATGTCTTCATCAAAATCGGGAGTGAGCATCACATATGTCTCACTCTCAATTTTCATCCCTGACGGAATTGCTGCTTTGAAGATATCTCCTAGTGAACAAAGGTAATAAGACGACATCCATTCCCAAAACTTTCGTTGTTTGGAATTAATAATAGGTTGTTTGTCTAGAACCGAGTATACCTCTTTAATGTCAGCAATTCCTTCAGGAGCTGTGTCCTTTATCCTCCATACGATGCCTGTGTATATCTTTTTCTTTCCAAAAGGGATAATAACTCTACATCCAATTTTGACGTTTTCATCCTCTTGGCGTAATATATAGGTAAAACAGGCTCCAATAGGTACGGGTAAAATGACATCAACAAATTTGCTCATTCCTATTCTTTAGAAAATATAAGCTGCGGAGACCTGCCAAGTCTTATTTTTATAGGATCCCGGATCAAGTAGGGTGGACGTTCCAGTGGATGTTCCGCTAATGTTGTCTTTAGCTGAGTTGGTTAGAGGCATACGGTAGTTTAATCCAACTTCCAGATGCTTTAATAACCTTAAACCTCCACCAAGGTTAATAGCAACTTCTTGGTTTTTCCATTTACTTGTGACAACAAAATTGGCGGCTTTACTAAATCCGTCTTTATCGCCTATGTCAAATTTGAAACTTGGACCAGCTGCGAAGTAGATCCCGAATATACTGCCGAGCCCTATATTGTATCTCAAATTGATTGGAATTTCTAAAGCATTTTGGGTATTTGTACCATCAATGCTAGAGCCTGTTGTTGTATCCAATGCTCCATTTGAATAGGTGTATTTAGTTCCCGAATGATTAAAAAGAAGTGATCCTTCAACCCCTAAGTTGATGATGGGAATATTCAACTGAGCTGTTGGCCCGATGAAAAAACCCGTGTAGCTTTTTGCTTCAAGGCTTTCTACAGAAGCATCAATTACTGTATTAAAGTCTCCTTTGGATAGATTGATTCCACCTTTAATACCAAACTTTAGTTGCGCTTCTGCCGGTGCGGCAAAAATCATGCATGTTACTAATAGAATAAAAGTACGAATAATTTTTTTCATATTTCTAGTGATTTAATTTATATGCAAATATAAATCTTTTTGGTTATACTAAAGGGACATTTCCATATTTTTTCATTAAATTTGTGTCGTTTGAAAATATAAATATACATTATGGAAGATAATCAAATCAAAATTGAACTAAAGGATGACGTGGCACAAGGTACATATGCGAATCTTTCTATTATAACTCATTCCAGCTCGGAATTTGTCCTTGATTTTGCCCGTATGATGCCGGGAATCCCTAAAGCAGAAGTGAAAAGCCGCATAATACTAACTCCTGAGCAGACAAAACGCCTTTTGGTCGCCTTAGAACAGAATATAAAACAGTATGAAGAACATTATGGCAAGGTCAGTCTTCCGGAAGAGAAAATGTTGCCGCCTATCTCCGGAGTAATGGGGAAAGCATAAAATAAGTTTAAATGGCTGCTTTAAAAGTTAAATAAAGTTTATTCTGTTCTGAAATCAAAAAAGTTGCGAAGTTGCGTTGATTATATAAGATATTCTTCGTAATTTTGCAGCCCAAAAGTGTAGAAAATAGAAATAAATAACAATAATATAATAATTTAAAAACAATTAGAATGCCTACAATTCAGCAATTAGTAAGAAAAGGTAGAACTGTTTTGGTTGACAAAAGTAAGTCTCCTGCGCTTGACTCATGTCCTCAAAGACGTGGAGTTTGCGTGAGAGTTTATACTACAACTCCCAAAAAGCCTAACTCTGCGATGCGTAAAGTAGCACGTGTACGTTTGACCAACCAGAAAGAAGTTAACTCTTACATACCTGGCGAAGGACATAACTTACAAGAGCACTCAATCGTGTTGGTTCGTGGCGGTCGTGTGAAAGATCTTCCTGGTGTACGTTATCATATTGTTCGTGGAACACTTGATACAGCCGGTGTAGCAAATCGCACACAACGTCGCTCAAAGTATGGCGCAAAACGTCCTAAAGAAGGTCAGGCTAAGAAATAAATAGTTTAGTCTGTTTTTAAAAAAAAGTATTTAAAACTAGTTTGGTTTGTTGGAATTAGCAAGAGGTTGAGTAAATGACCCGGGAGGGCATTGAAGACGTTTGAGCAGCCAAAAACTAACATTAATTTCAAACAAATGAGAAAATCAAAACCAAAAAAACGGCTCGTTTTACCGGATCCCGTTTTTAACGATCAGACGGTTTCTAAATTTGTAAACCATTTGATGTATGATGGTAAGAAGAATGCTTCTTATGAAATCTTTTACAAAGCCCTTGATATAGTGAAGGCTAAAATTGCTAATGAGGAAAATTCTCCATTAGAAATTTGGAAAAAATCTTTGGATAATATTACTCCTCAGGTTGAAGTAAAATCTCGTCGCGTTGGTGGTGCAACTTTTCAAGTTCCTACTGAAATCCGCCCTGATCGTAAAGAGTCAGTTTCAATGAAGAACTTGATTGCTTATGCTCGTAAACGCAGTGGCAAATCCATGGCTGAGAAATTGGCTGCTGAGATTGTTGATGCTTACAATGAACAGGGAGGAGCATTTAAACGTAAGGAAGATATGCACCGTATGGCTGAGGCTAACCGTGCTTTTGCTCACTTTAGATTCTAAAAG
The DNA here is from genome assembly GCA_002315435.1 of Bacteroidales bacterium UBA1794. Taxonomy (GTDB): domain Bacteria; phylum Bacteroidota; class Bacteroidia; order Bacteroidales; family Bacteroidaceae; genus DCFW01. Next base: position 24,497 of record DCFW01000010.1, on the reverse strand, counting down.
AAAATGGCAAAACAGGATTTACTTTTAACTCGTAATATTGGTATCATGGCCCATATTGATGCTGGTAAGACAACTACATCCGAACGTATCCTTTATTATACGGGTTTGACCCATAAAATTGGTGAAGTTCATGATGGTGCTGCTACTATGGACTGGATGGTACAAGAGCAAGAAAGAGGTATTACAATTACTTCTGCTGCAACAACAACCCATTGGATTTGGAATAACAATACATACAAAATCAATTTGATTGATACTCCGGGGCACGTTGATTTTACAGCTGAGGTAGAACGTTCTTTACGTGTATTGGACGGTGCTATCGCAACTTATTGTGCAGTTGGTGGAGTTGAACCTCAATCTGAAACCGTTTGGCGTCAAGCTGATAAGTATAATGTTCCTCGTATAGGTTATGTAAACAAAATGGACCGTTCTGGTGCAGACTTCTTTGAAGTAATGAATCAGATGAAAGCTATTTTGGGTGCTCGTCCTGTAGCTGTAACTATACCTATTGGTGCTGAAGAGGGTTTTAAGGGTGTTATTGACATAATCAAGATGAAAGCCATTTATTGGCATGATGAATCTCTTGGTGCTGATTATGAAGTGGATGATCTTACAGCTGAGCAGCAAACTGAAGCTCAGGAGTGGAGAGACAAGATGTTAGAGGCGATTGCAGACTTCGATGACGCATTGATGGAGAAATTTTTTGATGATCCTTCAACTATAACAGAGGAAGAAATCATTAGAGCATTACGTGCCGGTACTTTGAAAATGGAGTTGACCCCAATGCTTTGTGGCTCTTCATTCAAAAATAAGGGTGTTCAAACATTGCTTGATTATACATGTGCGTTTTTACCTTCTCCATTGGATACTCCTAATGTTGTAGGTACTAACCCCGACACAGGTGCTGAAGAAGATAGAAAACCTAATGATGATGATCATACATCAGCTTTAGCTTTTAAGATCGCTACAGACCCTTATGTTGGACGTTTGACATTCTTCCGTGTTTATTCAGGTAAGATTCAAGCTGGTTCATACATTTACAATAGTCGTTCTGGTAAAAAAGAACGTGTATCTCGTTTGTTCCAAATGTTTTCAAACAAACAGAATCCAGTAGACGTAGTTGGTGCTGGTGATATTGGTGCTGGAGTTGGTTTCAAAGATATTCACACGGGTGATACTCTTTGTGATGAAGATGCCCCAATTGTATTGGAATCAATGGACTTCCCTGATCCCGTAATCGGTATTTCAATTGAACCGAAAACGCAAAAGGATATTGATAAACTTTCTATCGGTTTAGCTAAATTGGCAGAAGAAGATCCTACGTTCCGTGTACATACTGATGAACAAAGTGGTCAGACGATTATTTCTGGTATGGGTGAACTTCACCTTGATATCATTATGGACCGTCTTAAGCGTGAGTTCGGTGTAGAATGTAACCAGGGACGTCCTCAAGTATCATACAAAGAGGCCATCACCAAGACAGTTAATCTTCGTGAGCTTTACAAGAAGCAATCTGGTGGTCGTGGTAAATTTGCTGATATTATTGTTAATATTGGTCCAGCTGATGATGATTTCGAAGGATCATTACAATTTGTAGATGAGGTAAAAGGTGGTAATGTGCCTAAGGAATTTATACCATCTGTTCAGAAAGGTTTCCAAAACGCATTGAAAAATGGTGTTTTAGCAGGATTCCCAGTTGATAAATTGAAAGTTGTTCTTGTTGATGGATCATTCCATCCAGTGGACTCTGATCAGTTGTCATTTGAAATTTGTGCTTTGAATGCTTATAAGAATGGTTGCTCTAAAGCAGGCCCTGTGTTGTTGGAACCTATCATGAAATTAGAGGTTGTAACTCCGGAAGAGAACATGGGTGATGTCATTGGTGACTTGAATAAGAGAAGAGGACAAGTTGAAGGCATGGAAACTAGTCGTTCTGGTGCACGTATTGTAAAAGCTATAGTTCCGATGGCAGAGATGTTCGGATATGTAACAACTTTACGTACTATATCATCAGGTCGTGCTACCTCTTCTATGACATTCGATCATTATGAGAAAGTATCTCCTTCTATAGCTAAGGGTGTACTGGAAGAGTATAAAGGTCGAGTAGATTTGTTATAATTACATTAATTAATAATATGAGCCAAAAAATTAGAATCAAATTGAAGTCGTATGATCATAGCTTGGTTGATAAATCAGCTGAGAATATCGTACGTACTGTGAAGTCGGCGGGTGCCATTGTCAGTGGTCCTATCCCTCTTCCTACGCATAAGCGTATCTTTACAGTGAATCGCTCTACTTTCGTTAATAAAAAATCAAGAGAGCAATTTGAGCTTTCTTCTTACAAACGTCTGATAGACATTTACAGTTCTTCTGCTAAGACTGTAGATGCTTTGATGAAGTTGGAATTACCGAGTGGAGTTGATGTTGAAATTAAAATTTAAATTTAAAAGTTACTGAAATGCCAGGATTATTAGGAAAAAAAATCGGAATGACATCCGTTTTCAGTGCCGATGGAAAAAATGTTCCATGCACTGTTATCGAAGTAGGTCCTTGTGTTGTTACACAGCTAAAATCCGTTGAGAATGATGGATATGCAGCAGTTCAGCTTGGTTTTGAAGACATTAAAGAAAAACATGTTACAAAACCTCTTGATGGTCACTTCAAGAAAGCTGGTGTAGCGGCAAAGAGACACTTGGCCGAGTTCAAAGATTTCGAAGGCGTTAATTTGGGAGATACGATTTCTGTTGATCTTTTCAATGATGCAACTTTTGTTGATATTATTGGTATATCAAAGGGTAAAGGTTTCCAAGGTGTTGTTAAAAGACATGGATTTGCTGGTGTAGGCCAAGCAACTCATGGTCAGCACAACAGAGCTCGTAAACCAGGTTCAATTGGAGCTTGTTCATACCCTGCGAAAGTATTTAAAGGAATGCGTATGGGCGGTCAGATGGGTGATGACAGAGTCACTATCCAAAATTTGAGAGTATTAAAGGTCATTCCTGAACACAACCTTCTTTTAATAAAAGGGTCTATACCAGGAGCAAAAGGTTCAATTGTTAAAATCGAAAAATAATGGAAGTTAACGTATTAAATATTAATGGTGAGGACACCGGAAGAAAGGTTACGTTAAACGAATCTATCTTCGGTATTGAGCCCAATGATAATGCGATCTATTTAGATGTAAAGCAGTTCCTTGCCAATCAAAGACAAGGTACTCATAAATCTAAAGAGAGAAGTGAAATTAGTGGTTCTACAAGAAAAATTGGCCGTCAAAAAGGTGGTGGCGGTGCACGTCGTGGAGACTTAAACTCGCCGGTATTAGTTGGTGGTGGCCGTGCTTTTGGTCCTAAACCAAGAGATTACAGCTTTAAACTGAACAAGAAGTTAAAAGTGTTGGCAAGAAAATCTGCTTTGTCTTATAAAGCAAGTGAAAATTCTATCCTAGTGGTGGAGGACTTCACTTTTGAGGCACCAAAGACCAAAGATTTTATTAAATTTGCAAAAAACATTAAAGTTTCTGATAAAAAGTTGCTTTTAGTTTTACCAGAATCTAATAATAATGTATATTTGTCGGCTCGTAACTTACAAAAAACACAGGTTATTTCTGTGTCGGGTGTAAATACGTACCGAGTTATGAATGCTGGTGTATTGGTATTGACTGAAAAGTCTTTGAATGCAATTGGTGATATCTTAATTAAAAAGGAGGCTTAAATAATGGGAATTATCATTAAACCGTTGGTTACTGAGAAGATGACCGCAGAATCAGAAAAGTATAATCGTTTCGGATTTGTAGTTCTTCCTGAAGCCGATAAAGTACAAATTAAGAATGTTGTTGAGAACACTTACAATGTTAAAGTTGTCAGGGTTCAAACTATGCGTTATCCAGGCAAAAATAAAAGTCGTTATACAAAGGCAGGTCTGATAAGTGGTAAAACAAATGCTTATAAAAAAGCAATTGTTACACTAAAAGAAGGAGATACTATTGATTTTTATAGCAATATTTAAAAGAAATGGCAGTAAGAAAATTTAAGCCCACAACACCGGGGCAAAGACATAAAATTATTGGTACGTTTGATGATATCACATCAACTGTACCAGAAAAATCTCTTGTGTTCGGTAAGCGTTCTACCGGTGGTCGTAATAATGTCGGTAAGATGACAGTACGCTACATTGGTGGCGGTCACAAGAGAAAGTTAAGACTGATTGATTTTAAGAGAGAGAAAGACGGTGTTTCAGCAGTAGTGAAAACAATCGAATATGATCCGAATCGCTCAGCTCGTATCGCTTTGTTGTATTATGCTGATGGTGAAAAAAGATACATTATTGCTCCCAATGGATTGCAAGTAGGCTCTACTTTAATGTCGGGTGAAAATGCTGCTCCTGAAGTTGGTAATACACTTCCTCTGCAGAATATTCCTGTTGGTACTGTGATTCATAATATTGAATTACGTCCAGGACAAGGTGCTGCTTTAGTTCGTTCTGCTGGTAATTTTGCTCAGTTAACATCTCGTGAAGGACGTTACTGTGTAATCAAATTACCTTCAGGTGAGGTAAGACAGATCTTAAGCACATGCAAAGCTACTATCGGAAGCGTTGGTAACTCTGATCATGCTTTGGAAAGTTCTGGTAAGGCAGGTCGTTCAAGATGGTTAGGACGTCGTCCTCATAACCGTGGTGTTGTAATGAACCCTGTTGATCACCCAATGGGAGGTGGTGAAGGACGTCAGTCTGGAGGCCAACCTCGTTCTAGAACAGGATTGTACGCTAAGGGCTTGAAAACAAGAGCTCCGAAGAAGCAATCTTCTAGATATATTATAGAGAGAAGAAAAAAGTAATCTGTTAAATTGGTAAATTATGAGTCGTTCATTAAAAAAAGGCCCTTATATAAATGTTAAACTAGAAGACAAAGTTCTTGCAATGATTGAATCAGGCAAGAAAGTCGTGGTTAAAACTTGGGCTCGAGCTTCAATGATTTCCCCAGATTTTGTGGGACAAACTATTGCAGTTCACAATGGAAATAAATTTATTCCTGTTTATGTAACGGAAAACATGGTTGGGCACAAGTTGGGAGAATTTGCTCCTACTAGAACTTTCCGTGGTCATGCCGGTAACAGGAAAAAATAATTCTGAAATAAAAAAGTATAATAATAATGGGAGCAAGAAAGTTTAAATCGGCTGAAGCAAGAAAAACAGCCCTTAAAACAATAAGTTTTGCCAAATTAAATAATGTTCCTTCTTCACCTCGTAAGATGCGTTATGTTATTGATATGGTGAGAGGCATGGAAGTGAATAAAGCACTTGGAATCTTAAGGTTTTCTTCAAAGGATGCTTCTAGCAAAATTGAAAAATTGTTGCGTTCTGCTATTGCTAACTGGGAACAGAAAAATGAGCGCAAGGCAGAAGATGGAGAATTATATATATCTAAAGTTTTTGTTGATGGTGGCGCAACTCTGAAAAGAATGAGACCAGCACCTCAAGGTCGTGGATATAGAATCCGTAAACGTTCAAATCATGTAACGTTGTTCGTTGAGTCGAAGAATACTAATGATGAAAAAAATAATTGATCTAGATGGGACAAAAAGTAAATCCAGTAAGTAACCGTTTAGGAATCATTAGAGGATGGGATTCCAATTGGTATGGTGGCCGTAGTTTTGGAGAATCATTGCTTGAGGATGCAAAAATCCGTAAGTATTTGAATGCCAGACTAGCAAAGGCTAGTGTTTCAAGAATTGTAATTGAGAGAACTTTGAAATTGGTGACGATTACAGTTTGTACTGCACGTCCCGGTATTATTATCGGTAAAGGTGGTCAAGAAGTTGACAAGTTGAAAGAGGAGTTGAAGAAGATTACCGATAAAGATATCCAGATTAATATTTTTGAAGTAAGAAGACCTGAACTTGATGCTGTTATTGTTGGAAATAATATTGCAAGACAAGTAGAGGGTAAAATCGCTTACCGTCGTGCCATTAAAATGGCTATAGCTAACACAATGAGAATGGGAGCTGAAGGCATCAAAGTACAAATCTCGGGTCGTTTGAATGGAGCTGAAATGGCTCGTTCAGAGATGTATAAAGAAGGACGTACTCCATTGCATACATTCCGTGCAGATATCGATTATTGTCAAGCAGAGGCTCTTACAAAAGTAGGTCTGTTGGGCATTAAAGTGTGGATTTGCCGTGGTGAAGTGTTCGGAAAACGTGAATTGGCACCCAATTTTACTCAAAAAGAAAATGGTCGTGGCAATAACGGAGGCAATGGTGGCCGTAACTTTAAAAGAAAAAAAAATAACCGCTAATTGAATTAAAAAATTATGTTACAACCCAAAAAGACTAAATACAGAAGACCGCAGAAAGGCCGTCAAAAAGGTAATGCACAAAGAGGCAATCAGCTTGCCTTTGGTACTTTCGGTATTAAATCTTTACAAACAAGATGGATTACCGGACGTCAAATAGAGGCAGCTCGTGTTGCGGTAACTAGATATATGCAACGTCAGGGGCAGATTTGGATTAGAATCTTTCCTGATAAACCAATCACAAAGAAACCGGCTGATGTGCGTATGGGTAAAGGAAAAGGAGATCCAGTAGGATTTGTTGCTCCTGTTGATCCAGGTAGAATAATTTTCGAAGTTGAAGGAGTATCATATGAAATAGCTAAAGAGGCTCTTCGTTTGGCTGCTCAAAAACTTCCTGTTACTACAAAATTTGTAGTTAGACGTGATTATGATGCTCAAAATCCTAATGCTTAATGGTTATGAATATTGCAGAAATTAGAGAAATAAATACAAAGGACTTGGTTGAAAGATTAGCAACTGAAACAGCTAATTACACCCAAATGGTATTAAATCATTCCATTTCTCCTTTGGAAAATCCTGCACAAATCAAGCAATTACGCAGGATGATTGCGCGTATTAAAACAGAATTACGCCAAAGACAATTAAATAATAAATGATTGGCCGAATGGAAGTTAGAAATTTAAGAAAAGAAAGAACAGGGGTTGTAGTTAGCACCAAAATGGATAAAACTATTACGGTAGCTGCTAAATTTAAAGAGAAACACCCTATTTATGGTAAATTTGTTAGTAAGACAAAGAAATACCATGTTCATGATGAAAAGAACGAGTCAAGTGTTGGTGATACCGTGCGTATAATGGAGACTCGTCCTTTGAGCAAGACTAAGAGATGGAGATTAGTAGAAATAACAGAAAGAGCTAAGTAATTATGATACAAACAGAATCAAGACTTACAGTTTGTGATAACAGCGGTGCCCGTGAAGTTTTATGCATTCGTGTATTAGGTGGAACAGGTCGTCGTTATGCTTCTGTTGGGGATGTAATTGTTGTCTCTGTAAAGAGCGTGATCCCTTCAAGTGATATAAAAAAAGGTGCAGTTACAAAAGCTCTTGTCGTAAGAACAAAGAAAGAAATCCGTCGTGCTGATGGTTCTTATATTCGTTTTGATGATAATGCATGTGTTCTTTTGAACACTGCTGGTGAGATTCGTGGTAGTCGTATTTTCGGCCCCGTAGCGAGAGAGCTTCGTGCAACCAATATGAAGGTTGTTTCATTAGCACCAGAAGTACTTTAATTTTGTAATAGATTTAAGTAATGAGTAAATTTCATATAAAAAAAGGCGATACAGTTTACGTTAATACTGGCAAAGATAGAGGTAAAACTGGACAGGTGCTTAAAGTACTTGTTGATAAGAAGAGAGCTATCGTAGAAGGTGTCAACCTTGTTACTAAAAGTACTAAACCAAGTGCAAAACAACCTCAAGGTGGTCTGATAAAACAGGAAGCATCGATTCATATTTCTAATTTGAATCCATTGGATCCTAAATCAGGTAAACCAACACGTATAGGTAGAAAGAAAGATACTGAAGGCGTTTCAGTTCGTTTTGCAACTAAATCAGGAGAGGAGATTAAGTGATGAGTAACACTGCAAGTCTTAAAAAAGAGTATGCAGAGCGTATAGCGCCTGCCCTGAAAGAAAAATTTCAGTATGAATCAACAATGCAAATTCCGGTTCTTAAAAAGATCGTTATCAATCAAGGATTAGGAATTGCTGTTGCAGATAAGAAGATTATTGACGTAGCTATTAATGAGTTAACAGCCATTACAGGTCAAAAAGCTGTAGCGACTTTATCTCGCAAAGACGTTGCTAACTTCAAGTTGCGTAAAAAAATGCCAATTGGTGTTATGGTTACGCTTCGCAGAGAGAGAATGTATGAATTCCTTGAAAGACTGATTCGCGTGGCATTACCACGTATTCGTGACTTTAAAGGAATTTCAAACAAGTTTGATGGTAAAGGTAATTATACTCTTGGCATTGAGGAGCAAATCATTTATCCTGAAATCAATATAGATAGTATATCAAAAATTTTAGGAATGAATGTAACTTTCGTTACAAGTGCTAACACTGATGAGGAAGGTTATGCATTGCTGAAAGAGTTTGGTTTACCATTTAAAAAAGCTAATAAAGATTGATATTATGGCAAAAGAATCAATGAAGGCTCGCGAGGTGAAAAGGGAAAAGTTGGTAGCGAAATATGCTACTAAAAGAGCAGCCCTGAAGAAAGCTGGTGATTATGAAGCTTTACAAGCGCTACCCAAGAATGCTTCACCTGTTCGCTTACACAATCGTTGCAAAATTACAGGACGCCCAAGAGGTTATATCCGTCAATTCGGTATCTCTAGAATACAATTTAGAGAAATGGCTTCAAATGGTTTAATTCCTGGAGTAAAAAAAGCAAGTTGGTAATTTATTTTAAATATTGTCAGGGTAGACCTGATTAATTTAATTTTTATAATATGACTGATCCAATAGCAGATTATTTAACAAGACTGAGAAATGCAATCAGTGCTAAGCACAGGGTTGCTGAAATCCCAGCCTCAAATCTTAAAAAGGAAATTACAAAAATTCTTTTTGAGAAAGGCTACATTCTTAATTATAAGTTTGTAGAAGATGGACCTCAAGGCACAATAAAAGTAGCCTTGAAATTTGATCCCGTTAGTAAATCTAGCGCGATTAAAAAATTGGTAAGAATTTCTTCTCCTGGTATGCGTAAGTATACCGGATACAGAGATATGCCGAGAGTAATTAATGGTTTGGGTATTGCTATAGTATCTACTTCCAAGGGTGTAATGACAGATAAAGAAGCTTCCAATTTGAAAATTGGTGGTGAAGTTTTATGTTATGTTTATTAATTTAGGGAGGATTAAGCAATGTCTAGAATAGGAAAATTACCCATACAAATTCCTGCCGGCGTTTCAGTCGTATGCAAGGAGAATGTAGTTACAGTCAAAGGTCCAAAAGGAGAGTTGGCTCAAGAAATCGATCCGTCGATTACTGTTGAAGTAAGTGAGGGAAACATTGTACTTTCACGCGCTAACGAAGATAAACAAACTAAAGCATTCCATGGACTTTACAGATCATTAATCAACAATATGGTTATTGGTGTTTCTCAAGGTTATATTAAGGAACTTGAACTTGTTGGTGTTGGTTATCGTGCTTCAAATAAAGGCAATATTATTGAGTTAGCTTTAGGCTATACTCATAATATTTTTATCGAGCTTCCTGATGAAGTGAAGGTTACTACCAAGTCTGAAAGAAATAAGAATCCTCTTATTTCACTAGAGTCTTGTGACAAACAGTTACTTGGTCATGTTTGTGCTAAGTTGCGTTCTTTCCGTAAGCCTGAACCTTATAAAGGAAAAGGTGTTAAGTTTGTTGGCGAAGAAATTCGTAGAAAATCTGGTAAATCAGCAAGTGCTAAGTAATTTTGTAAATTCGTAATTATCATGACAACAAAAATAGAAAGAAGAACAAAAATCAAATACAGAGTACGTAATAAGATCTCTGGAACTGCAGAGCGTCCACGTATGAGTGTATTTAGAAGTAATAAGCAGATTTATGTACAGATAATTGATGATTTGTCTGGTAAAACATTGGCTTCAGTTTCATCTCTTAAATTAGAGGGAATCTCTAAGAAAGAGAAATCAGAGAAGGTTGGGCAACTTATTGCAGAGAAAGCAAAAGAAGCAGGTATTGTTTCTGTTGTTTTTGATAGAAATGGTTACCTTTATCATGGGAGAATTAAGGCAGTAGCAGATGCTGCTCGTAATGGCGGACTTAATTTTTAATGAATATGTCAAATAACAAAGCAAAAATTTCAAGTGATATTGAATTAAAAGATAGATTAGTCGCCATTAATCGTGTTACGAAAGTAACAAAGGGTGGTAGAAATATGACCTTTTCGGCACTTGTTGTTGTAGGAAACGAAGATGGTGTTGTAGGATGGGGCCTTGGTAAAGCTGGTGAAGTAACAGCAGCAATAGCTAAAGGTGTTGAATCTGCAAAAAAGAATCTTACTCGTGTACCTGTATTGAAAGGTACAGTTCCTCATGAGCAAACTGCTACATTTAGTGGTGCTGAAGTATTTATCAAACCAGCTTCTCAAGGTACTGGAGTTGTAGCCGGTGGTGCTATGCGTGCTGTTCTTGAAAGTGTAGGTATTACTGATGTACTGGCTAAGGCAAAAGGTTCTTCAAATCCTCATAATTTAGTTAAGGCTACTATTAAAGCTTTAGGTGAAATGAGAGATGCAAGAACTGTTGCTCAGAATCGCGGAATTAGTGTTGAAAAAGTATTTAGAGGATAATAAGGAGGAAAGTAATGTCGACTATTAAGATTAAACAGATTAAAAGTAGAATAGGTGCTCCTAAAGATCAAAAGAGTACTTTGGATGCGTTAGGACTCCGTAAATTGAACAGAGTAGTGGAACGTGAATCTACTCCTTCAGTTTTAGGTATGATTGAGAAGGTTAAACACTTGGTCATTGTCGAAAAATAATTCATTTGTAGAATAAGTAAATTAAAAGATATATGGACTTAAGTAATTTGAAACCGGCTTGTGGTTCTACACATTCTAGAAGAAGGACCGGTCGTGGAATTGGTTCTGGCTTAGGAGGAACTTCTACAAGAGGTCATAAAGGCGCAAAGCAAAGATCCGGTTATCATCAAAAAGTTGGTTTTGAAGGAGGTCAGATGCCTCTTCAAAGACGTGTACCTAAGTTTGGTTTTAAGAATATCAACCGTGTTGAATATAAAGCCATCAATTTGGACACAGTTCAATCATTAGCTGATGACAAAGGTCTTACCAAAATTAGTATTCAAGACTTTATTAGTGCAGGCTTTGTCTCTTCAAAACATTTAGTTAAAATTCTAGGTAACGGTAGCCTTAAAAGTAAACTGGAGATCGAAGCACATGCTTTCTCTAAGAATGCGATTGCTGCTATTGAAGCTGTAGGTGGTAACGCTGTAAAACTCTAATTTAGAATATGAGAAAAGTTATTGAAACATTAAAGAATATCTGGAAGATTGAGGATCTTAGAAAAAGGATCCTCATCACGACATTGTTCGTGGCGGTGTACAGATTCGGCTCATATATTGTGCTGCCCGGCATTAATGCTGGCATGTTAACTAAGTTACACGAGCAGACAAGCCAAGGTCTTTTGGCATTGTTGAACATGTTTTCCGGTGGTGCCTTTTCACATGCATCTATCTTTGCTTTGGGAATCATGCCATACATTTCTGCTTCAATCGTAATACAGTTGCTTGCTATAGCAGTGCCGTATTTTCAGAAATTGCAGCGTGAAGGTGAAAGTGGTACTAGAAAAATAAATCAGTATACCCGATATCTGACAATCTTCATTCTGGTGTTTCAGGCCCCTTCATACTTAATTAATTTAAAGATGCAAGCGGGACCCTCTTTTAACTCATCGTTGAATTGGACACTCTTCATGGTCACTTCTACTATTATTTTAGCGGCAGGAAGTATGTTTGTTCTATGGTTAGGTGAAAGAATAACTGATAAAGGTGTCGGAAACGGAATTTCATTCATTATTTTGGTTGGAATTATTGCCCGTTTACCAGTAGCTTTAGGACAAGAACTTGTTTCTCGTATGTCTGATAAGGCGGGTGGATTGATAATGTTTCTAGTTGAGATGATATTCTTATTGTTTGTTATTGCAGCTGCAATTTTGCTTGTTCAAGGTACACGAAAAGTTCCAGTACAATATGCAAAGCAGATTGTTGGTAATAAACAATATGGTGGAGCCCGCCAATACATTCCATTAAAAGTGAATGCAGCTAATGTGATGCCTATTATATTCGCTCAGGCATTAATGTTTATTCCTCTTGCAATTGTTGGATATTCACATGTCCAAGATGCAACTGGTATAGCTAGAGCATTAACAGATCATACCGGATTATGGTATAATGTGATATTTGCTATTCTGATTATATTGTTCACTTATTTCTATACGGCAATAACGATCAATCCAAATCAAATGTCAGAAGATTTGAAGCGTAATAATGGTTTTATTCCGGGTATTAAACCTGGTAAACCTACCGCTGAATATATTGATGACATCATGTCTAAGATAACATTGCCAGGTTCACTTTTCTTGGCTGTTGTTGCAGTAATGCCTGCTTTTGCAGGTGTATTTGGAGTAAAATCGGAATTTGCCCAATTCTTTGGAGGAACATCATTGCTGATTATTGTAGGAGTAGTACTCGATACATTACAGCAAGTTGAAAGTTATCTATTGATGAGGCATTACGATGGATTGCTAAAATCCGGTAGAATAAAAGGACGTACATCAGGGGTTACTGCCTGATTCATTATATTAATAATGATTGTTCTTAAAACAGATGATGAAATTGAGCTGTTAAGGCAAGCCAACCTATTAGTTGGTAAAACACTAGCTGAATTAGCAAAGATAGTTGAGCCTGGTGTTACGACCAACCAATTGAATAGGGTGGCTGAGGAATACATAAGGGATAATGGGGCCGTGCCTACATTTAAGGACTTCCCTAACCCTTATGGTAATCCGTTTCCTGCTGCGATATGCACATCCGTAAATGATGCCGTTGTACACGGTATACCCAATAACAAGCCATTAAAAGATGGTGACATTATTTCAATTGATTGTGGCACTTTGTTAGATGGTTTTTGTGGCGATTCATGTTACACATTTTGTGTCGGTGAGGTCAAACCAGAAATTAAAAAACTGTTAGATGTAACCAAACAATCTTTGTATGAAGGAATAGAACAATCTGTTATTGGTCATCGTATTGGCGACATTGGGAGTGCAGTACAGAGGGAAGCTGAAACTAACGGATATGGCGTTGTAAGAGAATTGGTCGGTCATGGGATCGGAAAAGAAATGCATGAAGAACCTCATGTTCCCAATTATGGTAATTGTGGTACAGGGGAGATGTTGAAAAATGGTATGTGCATTGCTATAGAGCCTATGATCACTCAATATTCACGTCAGATTTGTATGAATGCAGATAAATGGACAATTCTTACACGTGATGGAGGTATGGCTGCTCATTATGAGCATACCATTGCGATAAGGAAGAGTGGTCCTGATATATTGTCGTCATTTGAGTTTTTAGAAGATGTTTTAAGAAGAAAAAGAATCTGATTTATATGGCAAAACAATTGGCGATAGAGCAAGATGGAGTAATTGTAGAAGCATTGTCTAATGCAATGTTTCATGTTGAGTTGGAAAATGGTCATGAGATAACGGCTCATATTTCTGGTAAGATGCGTATGCATTATATAAAAATTTTACCAGGTGATAAAGTACGTGTCGAAATGTCTCCTTATGATTTATCAAAAGGGAGAATCGTATTTAGATATAAATAACAAAGAGATATGAAAGTTAAAGCATCATTAAAGAAACGCACGCCTGAATGCAAAATAGTAAGACGTAAAGGGTGTTTATATGTAATTAACAAGAAAAATCCTAAGTTTAAACAACGTCAAGGATGATAATTTATTATTTTTGCAACAAGAATAATTAAGTTTATGGCTATAAGAATAGTTGGTGTAGATTTACCTCAAAATAAAAGAGGGGAAATTGCGTTAACCTATGTCTACGGAATAGGTCGCAGTAGTTCAGCAAAGATTTTATCTAAGGCTGGAGTTGATAATGATATCAAGGTCAAAGATTGGTCGGATGATCAGGCAGCTAAAATTCGCCAGATTATTTCAACCGAGTACAAAGTTGAAGGTGATCTTCGTTCAGAAGTTCAGTTGAATATTAAGAGGTTAATGGATATCGGTTGCTACCGTGGTATTCGTCATCGTTTAGGTTTGCCCGTTCGCGGTCAAAGTACCAAAAACAATGCGCGTACTCGCAAAGGAAAGAAGAAAACGGTTGCAAACAAGAAGAAAGCTACTAAATAATAATTGTTGATATGGCAAAAAAAACAGTCGCAGCAAAGAAAAGAAATGTGAGAGTTGATGCTAATGGACAACTTCATGTTCATTCCTCATTCAACAACATTATTGTTTCTTTAACTAATAGTGAAGGTCAAGTTATTTCTTGGTCTTCAGCAGGTAAAATGGGATTCAGAGGTTCTAAAAAGAATACCCCTTACGCAGCTCAAATGGCTGCACAAGATTGTGCAAAAGTTGCGTATGATCTTGGCTTGAGAAAAGTTAAGGCATATGTCACTGGTCCAGGTAACGGACGTGAGTCTGCTATTAGAACCATACATGGTTCAGGTATTGAAGTTACAGAAATTGTTGATGTAACCCCACTTCCTCATAATGGTTGTCGTCCACCGAAAAGACGTAGAGTTTAATATTTATTTTAGAATGACATTTTTGTCTGTTTATATGGTGTTACAAATCCTTTATTGTACCCGCGGCTGCAACAGATAGAATGCAATTAACAAAATTATTTTAAAATGGCTAGATATACAGGTCCAAAATCAAGAATTGCCCGCAGATTCGGTGAAGCTATCTTTGGTGCTGATAAAGTATTATCAAAGAAAAATTATGGCCCCGGTCAACATGGTAATTCCAGAAGAAGAAAGACTTCTGAATACGGCGTAATGCTTGCTGAGAAGCAGAAAGCTAAATACACATATGGTGTATTAGAGAAACAGTTCCGTAATTTATTCGAAAAAGCTGAAAGAGCTAAAGGTATTACAGGTGAAATTTTGATTCAACTTTTAGAGGGTCGTCTTGATAACGTCGTTTATCGTTTGGGTATTGCCCCTACACGTTCTGCTGCTCGCCAATTAGTAAGTCATAGACATATTACTATTAATGGTAAAGTTGTTAACATCCCTTCATATGCTGTTGCCGCAGGAGAAATAATTGCTATTCGTGAGAAAGATAAGTCATTGGAAGTTATTGCTGATGCGCTTGCAGGCTTTAATCATAGCAAATATCCTTGGTTGGAGTGGGATGAAAATTCAAAATCTGGGAAATTATTACATACCCCAGAGAGAGCTGATATTCCTGAGAATATCAAAGAGCATCTGATCGTTGAGTTGTATTCTAAATAATAATTAATTACATGGCTATATTAGCATTTCAAAAACCCGATAAAGTATTAATGTTGGAAGCTGACGCAAAATTCGGAAAGTTCGAATTTCGTCCGCTTGAGCCTGGTTTTGGTATAACCATTGGCAATGCTCTTCGCCGTATTCTGCTCTCTTCACTTGAAGGGTATGCAATTAACACCATAAGAATTGAGGGCGTTCAACATGAATTCGCTACTGTTCCTGGTGTGAAGGAAGACGTTACCAACATTATATTAAACCTCAAACAAGTTCGCTTTAAACAAATTGTTGAGGAGTTTGAGACTGAAAAAGTATCTATTACAGTTGAAAATTCTGAAGAATTCAAAGCTGGAGATATAGGTAAATATTTGACTGGATTTGAAGTGTTAAATCCTGAATTAGTTATTTGCCATTTAGATTCAAAAGCTACAATGCAGATTGACATTACAATTAACAAAGGTAGAGGTTATGTACCTGCTGATGAAAATCGCGAGTATTGTACTGATGTTAATGTAATCCCTATTGATTCAATTTACACACCAATTCGTAATGTTAAATATTCAGTTGAAAATTATCGTGTTGAACAAAAGATCGATTATGAAAAACTGATTATAGAGATATCTACAGATGGTTCCATTCACCCGAAAGAGGCTTTGAAAGAAGCTGCTAAGGTTCTTATTTATCATTTCATGTTGTTCTCTGATGAGAAAATTACTCTTGAGAGTTCTGAGATGGATGGTAATGAAGAATTTGATGAAGAAGTATTACATATGCGTCAATTGTTGAAGACTAAGCTTGTCGACATGGACCTTTCAGTTCGTGCACTTAATTGCTTAAAAGCTGCTGATGTGGAAACACTTGGTGACTTAGTCCAATACAATAAAACTGATCTTCTCAAATTTAGAAATTTCGGTAAGAAATCGCTTACAGAGCTTGATGATTTGCTCGCAGGTCTGAATCTGTCGTTTGGAACGGATATCTCTAAGTATAAATTAGATAAAGAATAAGAAAATGAGACATAATAAGAAATTTAATCACCTCGGTCGTAC
The DNA here is from genome assembly GCA_002315435.1 of Bacteroidales bacterium UBA1794. Classification (GTDB taxonomy): domain Bacteria; phylum Bacteroidota; class Bacteroidia; order Bacteroidales; family Bacteroidaceae; genus DCFW01. The sequence goes on along the minus strand of DCFW01000010.1, from coordinate 8,086 downwards.
TGCTTCTCATAGAGGTGCCATGTTGGCAAATATGGCATGTTCTTTGATTAAGCACAAAAGAATCACTACGACTGTCGCGAAGGCAAAGGCATTAAAGAAGTATATTGAGCCTTTAATAACAAAATCGAAAGATGATACTACGAATTCACGTCGTGTTGTCTTCAGTAACCTACAAGATAAAGTTGCAGTAACAGAACTTTTTAAAGAAATTTCTGTAAAGGTAGCTGATCGTCCCGGAGGTTATACACGTGTTATCAAAACTGGTAAGCGTTTAGGTGATAATGCAGATATGTGCTTTATTGAACTCGTTGATTATGATGAGAACATGATGAAAGAAAGCACTAAGAAATCAACTCGTACTCGTCGTTCTAAAAAAGCTACAAAAGCAGAAGATGCTGCTGTTGCAACAGAAGATGCTCAAGTAGTTGAAGAGACTCCTGCTGAAGAACCTGCAAAGGAAGAAGCTCAGGAAGACGCTAAAGCTGAATAATCATAAGTTATATAATTATTCTTATAAAAGCTGTCTTTACCTCATGGTAAAGACAGCTTTTTTTTCTACTAATTATCATTAATATTATATATTGTAGAGAATATAGATCCGTTTCTATTGTTATATTTGTATCTATTCTAAATACACATTTATGAAGAAGCCTTTTTTGATATTGGTAATATGCTCTTCACTATTCGTATCGTGTGCAAACGGATTTTTACGTGGAGGAGATCCCGGATCTATACAAGCCGGTTCTATAATTGGAGGTGCTATTGGCGGAATAGTCGGCAACCATATGGATCATTGGAATGGCTACGCTATTGGTTCTATGATGGGCTCAATTACTGGTGCTGTGGTTGCGAATGAGGCCACACGACCTAAATATGATGATTCCTACTCTGATCAATCAAACGATAATGGATCTTATTCTAAACCTATTCGTAAAACAGAGCAATCATCTTTTGACAGTGATTATCGAGATACGATTAGTGAGACGGATCTTGAAGTTCGTAACATACGCTTTATTGATCAAAATCGTAATAGGACTATAGATAGAGATGAGGTTTGTCATCTTATATTTGATATCTACAATGCTGGGTCCATTACTGCTTACAATGCTAAGCCGGTTATTACAATTGTTGATGGAGAAAGGCAGCTGTTGCTTTCAATCCCGGAACCACTTCAAATGTTGATGCCTGGGGAAGTTGCAATGTATGATATCTCAATTCAAGCATCCAAACATCTTAGAAAAACATATTCAACGTTTCGTATCGAAGTGAGCGACCGTGACGGATATTCAAAAAATTATCGTCAATTTACAATAAACATACAGAATGGAAACCAGTGAAATACTAGAATCTTTATTGCAACAGTGTTCAAGATCGCAACAGAATATTTTTCCTATAGTAGTCAATGCATGTTTAAGTTCCCAACTTATAATTGGTTGCTTATCCAAAGACAATGAATATGCTAGACTACAGTACAGTTTGATTGAAGAATATAAATCAAATGTGGAAAGAGAGAGAAACATTTTTGATTCAGTAGAGGAGTCTAAAAAAGAAAAAGGTGAAATTGACCAGAATGTTTGGGTAATATATACGTTATTGCCGTTTGATTTAATGGAGATTATCAGCCGCCAAGCATTGCTCATTAATGAAATCCATGATGAAAATCCTCAAAATACATTAGAATATTCAATGGCAATTTCTTATTTGCGTGCAGCGCGTTATGCGGCATTCCTGCTAGTTCGGCAACGTATGAGCAGTATGAATGATATTAATATAATTGCTGATATTAAAAGACGTTTCGATGATATACCTGTAATTCCTGCTTTTGAATGGGAAATAAAGTAAGTCTTAGTAAAGAATAATTCAAATTAAATAAACTAATTTCAATTAAGAAGTTTTTTTTTGTATTTTTGCATTCTTAAAAGACGAATATATGGCTATATCTGATCCTAAATGTCGCAAGAATAATTCTCGTGAAGAGTTACACAATCGTATTCTTCAAGAAGCTAAGCGATTATTCATGAGCAATGGCATAAAAGTTATGACCATGGATAGTATTGCCGCCAGTCTTACTATTTCAAAGCGAACTTTGTATGAAGAATTTCCTGATAAAGAAACTCTTGTGATGGAAGTCGTCAAACAAGTTCAGTGTGAGAACGAAGTCATGTTCTCTAAGGTCTATGAAGAATCGGATAATGTATTGCAATCCATTTTACGAATATATTACTTGGTATTGCAAATGGTTCGTGATATTCATAAAGATTATTTTTTTGATTTAAAAAGGTATCCGTCTGTAAACAAGATGCATGAAGAGAATAAATTGAGAGACCGCAATAAGGTTATTACTTTTTTCCAGAAAGGAGTATCTCAAGGATTATTCAGGGGCAACATGAATTATGAAATTGTGAATGTCTTTCTAGAAGCCCAGCTAGAGGCTCTTAAAAAGTCTGAAATCACAGAGAAATATCCTTTTAATGACGTCTTTGATACCTTAATCTTCACTTTCTTGCGTGGTATTGCTACAGATAAAGGTCTTCTATTGATAGAAAAGTACAAGAGCGACTATTTTGCCGGAAGTCTCAAGCCTTAACATTTATTATTTCAGGGGCTGTAACATAAATGTAATATGTATGGCAAACGTTTGAAATATAAAAGTTGTTCTTTTGTTGTACATAAAAAATATTAATGACATAAACATGGTTAACAACAGGCTTTTAGTAGTAGATGATGAGCAGGATCTTTGTGAGATCCTGAAATTCAACCTTGAAAACGAAGGATACGAAGTAGATACAGCCAACTCGGCCGAGGAAGCTTTGCAGTTGGATATTAGCCGGTATGATTTGTTGTTACTGGATGTGATGATGGGTGAAATATCAGGTTTCCGTATGGCCAGTATGATAAAGAAGAACCCTGCTACAGCCAAAATCCCTATTATATTCATTACGGCTAAAGACACTGAAAACGATACAATTACAGGTTTCAATGTAGGTGCTGATGATTATATATCTAAACCTTTCTCATTGCGTGAAGTAGTTGTACGTGTAAAAGCTGTAATAAGACGGGGAATCGAAAATAAACCTCAGAAGTCCGAACATCTTATTTACAAAAACCTCTCCTTAAACTTAGTTAGAAAACGAGTAACCATTGACGGTAGTGAAATAGCACTCACCAAGAAAGAGTTTGAAATTCTTTTTCTTTTCTTGAGCAACATCGGTAGAGTCTTTTCTCGCGAAGAGATCCTTACCAAGATTTGGAGTGATGAAGTCTATGTGCTTGATCGTACCATAGATGTCAATATCACTCGCTTGCGCCGTAAGATCGGGGTATACGGTAAATGTGTTGTCACTCGTTTAGGATACGGTTACTGCTTTGAACCAGAATAAATAGAATAATAAAGACTGTTGCTTATGCCCCAACTTCGAATCTCTTTTACACGCAAAATCCTTGCAGCCATACTTTTTCTTTTCTTTGCATTTACTCTGCTCTTTATGGTATACCAGTATCAGCGTGAGAAAGAATATAAAACAGCATTAATAGGTATGCACTTGCAAAACTACAATTTGCAAATTGCCCAACTTCTTGGTGGTTCACTTTCGGATACTGAGCATAAACTAAATAGCTTCTTGCCCAAATTGGGTGACAAGAGTCTGCGTATTACTCTCATTAATCCTGATGGACATGTCTTTTATGATAACAAACGGAAGGATTATACTCATTTTGAGAATCATTTCAATCGTCCCGAAGTACGCAGTGCGTTGCTTAGGGGCACAGGGATAGATGTGCGCCGTATGTCAGAGACTATTGGAGTCAATTATTTCTATGTGGCTACGCTTTTTGCTTCATCACAAAGTCATCATTATATTATACGGTCAGCCATGCCGTATACTCCTGGATTGATTAATAACATGAAAGGAGATACCATTTTTGTGTGCGTTACAACAATAATCTTGCTGAGCTTGATTCTCATAATATGGTTACTAACCAGACATATCGGTGCATCCATTAATCAATTGCGTAAATTCGCTTATGCCATGGATCACAATCAAGGCATAAATCTCAATACTACATTCCCCAATAATGAATTAGGTGAGATCTCCGAACATATTGTCAGAATGTACAAGCGCTTGCATGAAGCCAAAGATAATCTGTCGGTGGAGCGTGAGAAACTAATTATACACTTGCAAATATCACATGAAGGATTGGGCATCTTCACTTCCGGTAAGAAAGAGATTCTGGTGAATGATCTGTTTCTTCGTTACTGTGATTTTATTTCCGATATAGGTTTATCGGCTAGCGAAGATGTGCTAAAGATTCCTGAATTTTCATCTATTAATGAATTTGTCAACAAGCACGTCAATGTATCCTCTTCGCACAGTGGTGAACATCGTATAGCCGTAGTCATCGAAAAGAATGGGCGTACATTCAATGTTGAATGCGTATTCTTCATGGATCAAAGTTTTGAAATTACTATCAACGATGCTACAGAAGTTGAAGCTCAGGCTACATTAAAGAGACAATTGACACAGAATATAGCTCATGAATTGAAGACTCCTGTCAGCAGTATACAAGGTTATCTTGAAACGATAGCTACGAATCGCGATCTTCCTCCTGATACGCTTTATACATTTATCAACCGCTGTTATGCACAGAGCAATCGTCTTGGTAGGTTGCTTAAAGACATATCCGTACTTTCGCGCATGGATGATGCTCCAAGTATGATTAATAAAGAAAATATTGATCTGCATGCATTGGTTGATACGGTTGATGGAGATGTAGCCTTGCAATTGGTTGAGAAGCAAATTCTTTTCCGCAATCTTTTGCCTAAAGGACTGTCCTATTGCGGCAATGCATCATTGATTTATTCGATCTTCCGTAATTTTACAGACAATGCCATTTCTTATGCCGGTGCAGGTGTCACAATCACGATAAGATGTTTCCGTGATGATGATAAATATTATTATTTGAGTTTCTCCGATAGCGGTGTAGGTGTACCTGAAGAGAGCCTGAATCATTTGTTTGATAGATTCTATAGAGTAGACAAAGGTAGATCTCGCAAATTGGGAGGTACGGGACTAGGGTTGGCCATTGTCAAGAACGCCGTCATTCTTCATGGAGGAAATATCTCTGTACGCAATTTGCCTACAGGCGGATTAGAGTTCCTATTTACATTAGGAAAATAGTTGTAATCTTTTTGTAATATGTGTGATGTACCTGTCACGCAAATTAGATTGAATAGTATCATAGCTGTTATAAAGTTGTAATGTATATCTTGTACTTTTGCTTTAAAGAAAACAACATGATATATACCTTTGGAGACAAACTTCTGTGAATCCTTAATCAGCGGATCCGACATGAAGAGTGCCTTCAAAGACTTTTTTTATACTCACCCTGTTTCTTTACTACCACTCAGTATTCTTCCATTGTATTACATTTAAGTTTCTCAAAATTCAGTACCCTTAGTAAGTGATCAGTATTGATAAATTCTATCTTTAAGCATTAATGATGTCGCTACTTTTTGACCTTCATTACGACCAATATATAATGATTAGATGAATTTAATCGATTGATTAAGAAAATATAAGACGTAATAGAATCGTATTATCTGCTTCACTTTATTGTAATAGTGCAGGCTTACTTTTGTCATAGAAATTAAAGAAGAATTTATTAATGAACCAAACAAATAAGGAAATGAGAAAAGTAAAAACATCTTTTATTAGTGCTATGTTACTGACATTTGTCTGTCTAGGCGTTTCCGCGCAAACTTCGGATAACGGGCAGAGTTCCTTTAAACCAAATGGCAAACCTTTGGTTACTATCTTTTCTGATTTTAGATACAACGTACAAGACGGAAAATCAAATCCAGCTTTTGAATTATCAAGAGCTTATTTCGGATACATCTACAACTTCAGCCCAAACTTTTCAAGCAAAGTTTTATTTGATGTTTCCAATACGAAAGGTTTGGCTCCCTCATCCTTTACAGCTTATGTGAAGAATGCTTATGTGGAATATGCTACTCCTGTTGTAAAAGTAGATTTCGGTATGATTGGTACCACGGCCTTTAATCTTCAAGAGTCCGTATGGGGCAGACGTTATCTGTTGAAATCATTTCAGGATTTAAACGGATTCAGTTCTAGTGCCGACCTTGGAGCATCTGTTAAAGTTCAAATAGCTCCTCAACTTAGTTTTGATGCTCAAGTGCTGAACGGTGAAGGATATCAAAATGTACAAGCTGACAGTACGTTGAAAGTGGCTGCCGGAGTGACTTATGAACCTATAAAGAATCTGTATTTCAGAGTATACGGTGACTACTTGAAGAAGAATTCATCACTAAATACCGCAGCTCAAAAAACAGTCAATGCATTTGTAGCATACAAAGGAACAGACTTTACAATAGGAGGTGAGTATAACCTTCAACATGGTAATAAAATGGTTGCAGATCATAAACTCTCAGGTGTTTCGCTGTGGGGATCATACAACGCTAGCAATACTGTGTCAGTGTTTGCACGCTATGATCATTTGACATCCAATACTGTTGGTAGTGCCACTTCAAACTGGAATGCAGCAAAAGATGGTAACTTGTATGTAGCAGGTGTTGAATTCTTCCCAACCAAGGGGGTGTCTATCTCACCTAATATACAATATAACGATCCCAAATCTTCTTCAATTAAATCAACTGCTAGTTATTTAGTGAATGTAGGATTAAACTTCTGATTATTATTTCAAACGTATTATTAACAAGAAATATTTTTATTATGATTAAAAAGAATTTGTTTTTAGGATTACTAATCCTTCTAGTTTCAATCAGCTCTTCTGTTAAAGGACAAACATTATCCGGTGCAGGAGCTACGTTCCCTGAGCCATTCTACAATACGGCTTTCAGACAATATGATCAAGTTGCAAAAGTGAAAGTCAATTATGGCGGTATCGGTTCAGGCGGAGGTATACGCAGCTTGAAAGACAAAGTCGTTGATTTTGGAGCTTCTGATGCATTTCTTAGCAATGAAGAAATGAAAACGATGCCTGCAGCAATTGTTCATATCCCAACATGTAGTGGAGCAGTAGTGGTTGCTTATAATCTTGCAGGTGTTCGTCAAATAAAATTAACTCCGGATGCTTTAATAAAAATCTTCATGGGAGCAATCAAGAATTGGAATGATCCTACATTAAGAAGACTCAATCCTGGAGTGAAATTCCCTAACAAAGCAATTACAGTTGTTTACCGTGCAGATGGTAGTGGAACAACAAACATGTTTACTGATTATCTAACTAAGGTAAGTGCAGTATGGAAAAGCAGAATCGGATCAGGTAAAACTGTAAGATTCCCTGTCGGAGTTGCAGCAAAAGGAAATCCCGGTGTAGCTGGAGTCATTAGATCAACAGCTGGTGCTATCGGTTATGTAGGTTCAGAGTATGCTTTCGCAGAAAAGATCTCATCTGCATTGATCCAAAATAAATCAGGACGATTCATCAAAGCAAGTATCGCATCTACAAGTGCTGCCGGCAAAGGACATATACCTGCTGATACACGTGTAATGCTTACCAATTCATCTGCTCCCACAGCATATCCTATTGCAGGATTTACTTGGTTGATCATTTACAAAGAGCAAAATTACGGTAACCGTACATTCGCTCAAGCACAACAAACACTTAGATTGCTTGATTGGATGGTAAGCCGCAATGCACAAGCATTTGCTTCAAGAACCAACTATGCTCCACTTCCTGCTAGTGTAGCAAATAGAGCAAAAGCAATACTACGCACCGTGACATATAACGGAAAGAAAATTTTGAAATAAGAATCTTTATTGAATCATTCTTTTCAATAAGCATAAGATTCATAAGCAACAAAAAGGATTGAACTTTTAAAGAGTTCAATTCTTTTGATTTACTACATCAGCACTTCTACGAGTGATGCAACATCAAACAGTTGAATGGCTGGCTGTGTGTTAAAGTAAATCTTCAGGATACTGTTTGCTGATTTGTATTTTATCATTAGATGCTTTATTGGGTGGGCATGTCCGGCGGGGCATGCTCTTTTTGTTGTCTTGCATTCTATCATCTCTCTGTATCAGGGCTGACGCATTAAAAATTC
>DCFW01000004.1 GCA_002315435.1 Bacteroidales bacterium UBA1794 | reverse complement strand
TAATTTTTTTTAGTGGACACTAGTGTTATTTTTTATGCATTAAATAAAAAAAAACGCTTACTCATCCAATATTCTTATTTTTTTTCTGTTATTTCGCACATTCTTTGGTACAATATAAAAAGGTAATTATATATGATGGATACAATATATGCTATTGAAAAAAGCATACTTTTGGGCGTGAATGGATTTAATTCTGCATGGGGAGATGTTTTTATCAGTTACATTACAGGTCGAATAGCATGGATTCCCATGTACTTGTGTATATTATGGGTTTTATACAAAAACCTGAAATTAAATACTTTTCTCATTGTTGTCGTTTCCATTGCACTGGCTATTACCCTCTCCGACCAAATATGCGGAAGTGTATTGCGCCACATGTTTGGGCGTCTTCGACCATCAAATCTAAATAATCCGATACATTACTATATTCATATTATAGATGATCATCGTGGTGGAGAATATGGAATGCCTTCCTGCCATGCTTCCAATACGGTGGCTTTGTTTGTGTGGATTCTATGCTTGATACGCAAACGCCTAGTTTCTTTCTTCCTGGGAGGATGGGTACTGCTTGAATGCTACTCACGGATGTATGCAGGAGTACATTATCCCGGAGATCTTTTGTGCGGTTTGATTTTAGGCTCTGCTGTTGCGTTCGGGACATACAAACTATCACGTTACACCATCCTTTCTCACCCCAATTGGTACCAAGACAGCGAAACGATCCTACAACATAAATTTGAAGGATCGTCTCTTATAGCTTATGTAGGACTTGCTACTATTGCTATTATTGCTATATGGGCTACAATCAGTGTATGGTAATCTGAGTAGCTCCGAAGCCATACTGTTGGAAAGAAGCATCCTGCCATGCGCAATTTCTATAGCGACGTTTCAATTCTTCCAATAATTTTTGACGCAACACGCCATTACCTTTACCATGGATGAAAACGATTTTGGCATTCTTCCTTGATTTGTTTTCTTCCATTACTTCAACAAATTTCTTTATCTGGTAATCAAGCATTTCCTTATGGCTCATTCCTGATGTAGTATCTAACAGATTATCAATATGTAAGTCTATTTCAATTAAAGCATTGGTTTCTTGTTTTTTCGGTTGGTGATTATTCGCAATATTGGATTCTTCCATTTGCTTTTTACTCATCATTTCCTTTTCAAGTACTGCCGGATTTATAGATAATTGTTTAACAACATGGTCATTATCTATAACCTTCTGCAACAAAGCCGGATCCTCAAAGAAATCAGTCCGCTGGAAAGCATTCAACTTATAGAACCTGACTAAATCAATTTTAAGTTGTACTGTAACAGAAGGCTTATAAGGATAACTTACTCCCTCTTTAAACGGTATAACCTGAACAATAAGCGGATCAAGTTCATCAAGGTTTACTTTCTCAATCTCTTCAATATAAATCTTTGTATCAGGCTCTGCTACGCCACTGGAACGAACACGCCATTTACTTCCTTCTGCCGAATGTATCACATAAAACAACTTGTAGTTACAATCATTAATAAGATACATGTCATAGGATGATGAAGAAAGTGCTTGAATGTCAGTAGGCACAAACGCAATCATCACATTTACTTTATCCGCATCAGTACTCTTAGCTGCCATTCCAAAGGCTGCAGCCACAGATTCATACCCTCTTTCAGGTGCCATTTCCGGTTTACGAGCCTTACTTGTCGAAGTTTTATTTGCTGTTCCCGGTACATCCTTCGCCACACTGGCAGGTTGACGGGCTATATTATAATCGTCTGTACCAACCACCACACATTCACGCATTAACATTGGTATTTCAAATCCATCGGCATCTTCTATACTGACCTGATCCTTTCCGATTAATCGCTTTACAATGCCACCTCCCACTTCGTTGAGGAAGCGTACTTTATCTCCTACTTTCATATCTTCAATATAGTTTTATTTTATTTTCTCGGCAAATATGCGTATTTTTGCGCACATTTACAAAGATTATGATGGAAGAAACAAAACACATTAAAATTAAAGATTTTAATTATCCGCTTCCCGACGAGCGGATTGCAAAATTTCCCTTGCAAGAGAGAGACCATTCAAAGTTATTAATATACAAACAGGGTGCGGTTAGTGAATCACAATTTTTTCATCTTACCGAATTCATCCCTAAGAACAGTTTAATGGTATTCAACAATACCAAAGTGATTCAGGCCCGTCTGCATTTTCGCAAAGAAACAGGTGCTTTAATAGAAGTTTTCTGTCTTGAGCCCATTGCTCCACACGACTATGTACTGTCCTTTCAACAAACAAAGAAATGTAGCTGGTTATGCATGATAGGCAATCTGAAGAAATGGAAAGAGGGCATACTGAAGCGTGAAGTAAAAGTGGGCGAAAAAACAATCATACTTACTGCAAACAAGGGTGAATGCCGAGGCACCATTCATTGGATTGATTTTGAATGGAATGACGATAAAATCACTTTTGCTGAGATTCTGGAAGTAGTAGGAGAACTACCTATTCCTCCTTATTTAAATAGAAAAACAGAGGAAAGCGATAAGGTAACTTATCAAACGGTATATTCAAAAATAGAGGGTTCAGTTGCAGCTCCTACCGCAGGATTGCATTTCACTACACGTGTGTTGGATGATTTAAAAGAACATGGCGTTGAATTGGAAGAACTCACACTACATGTTGGTGCCGGCACTTTCAAGCCTGTGAAAAGTGAGGAAATAGAAGGACATGAAATGCATACGGAATGGATCTCAGTAAGTCGCAAAACAATAAATACGCTGATCATGCACAACGCGGCATGTATTGCTGTGGGTACAACCTCTGTACGCACATTGGAAAGTTTATACTACATCGGTTTGACCCTGCATCGTAATCCGGAAGCAACAGAGGAAGAAATTGAAGTAAAACAGTGGCAGCCTTATAATGAGACACCGTTTGAACCGATAACTCCTGTAGATGCATTGAAAGCAATTGCTGATTATATGGATCGTCACGAATTGGAGACTCTGCATAGCAATACACAAATAATCATTGCACCGGGGTATACATATCATATTGTGAAAACAATGATCACAAATTTCCATCAGCCGCAAAGTACGCTACTATTATTGGTTTCGGCTTTCGTAAACGGCAATTGGAAAAAGATCTACGATTATGCCTTAACACATGATTTCAGATTCTTAAGCTACGGAGACAGCTCTATTATATTTCCATAACTAAAAACGTATAAAAGACAAATAATATATTCATAGATGTTGCGCATTATTCATACTGCAGACTGGCATTTAGGACAGACGTTTTACTCATATGACCGCAGTGCCGAGCATGCTCATTTTTTGCAATGGCTTTTGCAAATACTGGATGAGCAAGAGATTGATGTATTGCTTATCGCTGGCGACATCTTTGATACTGCGAACCCTTCAGCAGTATCTCAAAGAATGTTCTACCGCTTCTTGCAACAAGCATCTGCACAACAACCGAACGTACAAATCATTGTTATCGCAGGCAATCACGATTCTGCTGCACGTCTGGAAGCTCCACAACCATTGGTTGATGACCGCAACATATCTATTAGAGGAATAATAAAAAGAGATGAAGAGGGAAAGATAATTCCTGAACATTTTGTGATTCCGCTATATAACAAAAACAAAGAGGAAGAAGCTCTTTGCCTGGCTGTTCCATATTTGCATCAAGGTGACTATCCAGGTGCAAAAGGATACGAAGAAGGTGTGAAACAGATGTACAGGGATGTTCTTACATGCGCTAAGGATCAAATGGTAACTCCCAATGAACCCATCGTTGCGATGGGGCATTTCTATGCGACAAATGCTGAAATAGCTGCCACTGATGCAAGCGAACACTTAATGGTTGGTGGACTTGATTGCGTAGATGCTTCAGAATTTGGAGATGAAATGACCTATACGGCGCTTGGACATATTCATAAGGCACAACGAGTGGCAGGACATGAGACTGTTAGATATGCGGGTGCTCCCCTATCTATGACGTTTGCTGAAATACATTATCACCATGGTGTGCAGTTAATCACCTTAGAGGGAAAAGAGAATATTAAGATAGATAGATTAAAGTATCAGCCGCTTGTGAATTTACTATCACTTCCTGAAAAGGATTCCTTTACGCCTGACGATATAGTAAAAATATTATCGGATCTACTTCCTGACATTTCGGATGAAGATGTACAAACCAAATCCTATCTCGAAATTAAAGTAGAATTGGATAGTCCGGATCCTTCATTACAAAATAAAATAGATGAAGTACTCAGTCAAAAAGCTGTAAGATTTTGCCGAATCAAAAACACGTTGCAGCCTTTAGAAGTCAATAACACTAGCGAAATAAAGACCTTAGAACAAATAACTCCTGCAGAACTGGCACAACTTATCTATGAAGACCACAATGGAGGAAAGAAAATGCCGGATGAGTTACTCAACTTGATGAATGATGTAATAAAGGATGTGGAGGAGAACAGATGAAAATACTGTCTGTAAAAATGCAAAACCTTGCATCACTAGAAGGCGAACAAGAAGTGAACTTTGATGCGGAGCCTTTGAATTCAGCAGGTTTATTCCTTATAACAGGCCCTACAGGTGCTGGAAAAAGTACGATTCTAGATGCTATTTGTCTGGCTCTCTACGGAAATACTCCGCGTTTCAACAATGCCGACCAAATGAAGTTCGACAACAATGTGACCAATAAAGACCCTCGAAACATCTTGAGGAAAGGTGTCACAGAAGGTTATGCAGAGGTTATATTTATAGGTGCGAACGGACAGCAATATCGCTCACGATGGCAAACGGCACGCACTCGAAATCAAACATTTAAAGGACCGGCTCAAATAACAGCCTATGAGTTTGGAAATAGTGATCCCCTTGCCAGCGGACTGAATGAGGCTAAAGAAAAATTAGTAGAGCTCATCGGTTTGACTTACGAGCAATTCACTCGTACCGTAATTCTTGCACAAAATGAATTTGCTACATTCCTAAAGGCTAAAGTGCAAGATAAAGCTGATCTTCTGGAAAAACTAACAGGAACAGAAATATACGATCAAATTGCTCGAAAAATATCAGACCATTACAAAGAGTCTCTGAATAATTTGGAACGTATAAAACAACGCATCAAGGACATTCCCTTACTGCCCGACGAAGAGTATGCAACAAAATTAAAGACTTTTACAGAAATAAGCGAACAACTAAAGCTACAGGATACAAAGACTGATACATTAAAAAAGAAAGAGGATTGGTATCACGAATACGAACATTTAACAAAAATATGTGAAGAAGATGCTCTCCTTATAAAGGAGACATTAGAGGAGTTGACAAAAGCGCAACCATTAAAAGAGGAATTGCAAAAAATCAATTCGGTGGAAGATGCCCGTGAGTTACTTAATCTTCGAGACCGAACATTTAAGGAATGGAACGAGACTCTACAAAGATTAAACTCGGAACGAGCTCGATCAGAACAATTAAACACACAGAAAGAGAACATTGAGAAGAGTAAAAATAAAGTATCTGAGGATCTTAAGAAGGAACAAAAAATCAATGACGAACTACAACCAATATTAAAAGAAGCTCGCGAATTGGATACTCAATTACACAGTATGCAAGAACTCTGTAATAGATTAAATACAGGATATGAAAGCAAACTGAATGGCCTAAAAGAACTCTTTTCTGCTTTACAGGATTTGGATGAAAACTTCGAACAGATTATACAATCACCTGCTGATTTCTTGAAACGGTATGGCACGAAACTCAATGAAGAAAAGAAGGCTCTGCAAGATAAAAAGACGACTTGGAGCACTAAACAGAAAATACTGGAACAAACAGATATAAAAGCACTTCATGCAAAAAGACAAAAACTCATACAACAAAAGACTGCTACAGAGGTTTTGATACGTATATGGAGTGAAATGGCAAGTATCATCAACGAAGGTAAATCTTTACGTGAAGCTGTAACGTTGCTGAAAGAGAACATAAATAAGCGAAAAGAACTAATTGAAAAGAATAATAAGTCACACCTTGAAATTGATGCCAAAGAGGAAGAAGCACGCAAAGCTTTAGAAATGACTCAACTGGCAACAAAAGCTGATGTAGAAGAAATGCGCGCCACATTGCAAGAAGGAACTCCATGTCCGGTTTGTGGAAGTACATCACATGCCTATCATGCTGAAACCAGCAAGCGCTTGCACTCGTTGGTTGAAGACATGAGAAAGAATTTAGACAGACTGGTGGATCAAAGAAAGTCTTTGGAAAAGACTCAACAAACTGACAATGAAAAGCAATCTGCAGAAATAGCATTGCAGCAATCAAAAGAAATACGCATCAATGAGCTGTTGATACAATTCAAGACAAAACAAAATGAATGGGCACAATATCCGGTTGAAGAAATGGGATTGGAGAGCAACCTTAAGATGAAGGTGAGCGAACAGAATGTGCAAATTGATTTACTAAATGATATCGCGAAGAGAACAGCAGAAGAGTTATTGAAAACTGAAAAAGAAGAAAGTGACTACGAGAGGAAAAACGAACAATTGATCACGGAATCAAAGCTAAATGAAAAGGATCATGAGCGATTGAGCAATAGGAGTATCAATTACCAAAAGCTGGAACAAGCTTTTAAGGAAACGAATGAAGCAAAGACAGAAAAAGAGTTACGACAGAAGGACTTAGATATACTGAAAGAGAAACGGAAGCTATTCTTGAATAATGAATCTGCAGATAAAGTTGAAACAGAACAAAGCAATAGACTACAAGCTGTTAATCAAGAGTTGGACTCGTTGATCAAAACAGAAGAGGATTGTTCAAAACAATATAACTTACTGATCGGAAGCATCAAAAAAGAACAACTCATGTGCGCATCCAAAGAGCAAGAAAACAAATCAGCCAATAAGACTCTTGCAGGATGGATAAATGCATATAATCAAAATGCGCCGATGGATGAAGTTGAATTGAAAAGACTTTTATCAATCAACCGCACTGTGATTGAACAATACAAGATACAATTGCAGGAACTAGACAACCGCATGAATAAACTCGTGGGACAACAAACTGCAAATCAAAAATCATTAAAGAATCATTTGCAAAAAGAAGAAAAGCCCGATGAGGAGAAAGAGACAAAAGAGTTGCTTCATCAATGGATAGAAGAGGCTCAGAATCAAACCACTGAATGGAACAAGAAACTGCGTGAAGTGGATTACATCATTCACCAACAAAAAGAGAGCTTAAAGAAAATTGCCGGGTTCGAAGCCGAAATAAAGGACAAAGAGCATGTCTATAACAATTGGTTGGAATTGAATTCTTTATATGGTTCATATCATGGAAAGAACTTCAAGTTATTGGCGCAAACTTATACGCTGGGGATCCTTACAAGTCTTGCTAATGTACAATTAAAAGGACTCACACCGCGTTACAGTTTAAAACAATATCCTCAAACATTGATTCTGATAATTGTCGACCATGATATGGGTGATGAGATAAGACCTGTTTCATCCTTGTCCGGAGGAGAATCTTTCCTTGTGTCACTGAGTCTTGCCCTCGGATTATCCGCCCTTTCATCGCGAAGTATGCAAATAAGCAGTCTTTTCATTGATGAAGGTTTCGGAACATTGGACAATGAAAGTCTGTCACTCACAATGAATGCATTGGAACAATTAAGATCACAAGGCAGAAAAGTTGGAGTCATTTCACACGCTGATGAAATGAATGACGGAATAAAGACACAAATCCGAGTGGAAAAGCTATCAAACGGACGAAGCAAAATCCATATTGTAGGTTAGCAATCACATTCTTAGCCTAAAAGTTAGGTATTTCGAATAAAAAAAGCCAAATTTGTGGCAAAATCAAATAAGATATTTAATTATGAATGCATTAACAAGGTATATTTTGTGCACGCTATTAATTTTGTCTTGTGTTGCACCTTCACAGGCTCAAGTGCCTAAAAAACGTGAGTTCAGAGGTGTGTGGATACATACTCTTAATGGTGACTACCAAGGTAAAAGTGAGCAACAATTCAAAACATATTTTAATTCACAACTTGACAAGTTACAAAAAGCCGGAATAAATGCCGTGCTCTTTCAAATTCGTCCGGAAGCTGACGCTTTCTATCCTTCTACTTTGGAACCATGGAGCAGATTCCTTACAGGTACTCAAGGTGTATCTCCGGGATGGGATCCTTTAGCTTTTGTGATAACTGCTTGTCATGCACACAATATGGAATTCCATGCATGGATCAATCCTTATCGTGTGGCATTGGATACGATAAAACCATTGGCACCGGCACACATTTATTATAAACATCCCGAATGGTTCGTAACATATGGTAAGCAAATGTTCTTTAATCCAGGTATCCCCGAATGTCGGCAATTTATCAATGATGTGGTTAAAGATATCGTAAGTAAATATGACGTAGATGCCATTCACATGGATGATTACTTCTATCCCTATCCTATTGCAGGTAAAGAGTTCCCGGATGAAGCCACATTTGAAAAATATGGCATTTCTGCTGGATTTGCTGGTGAAAAAGACAATTGGCGACGCAGTAATGTGAACTTACTGATAAGAGATATACATCAAACAATTCACGAAACCAAACCGTGGGTTAAGTTCGGTATATCTCCATTTGGCATTTATCGCAACAAGCAAAATGCATTGGATGGTATTGGCAGCAATACAAATGGATTGCAATGCTATGATCAACTATATGCCGATATTTTGCTATGGCTTCGTAACAAATGGATAGATTACGCGGTGCCGCAACTATATTGGGAAATAGGTAAAAAAGAGGCTGATTATGAAACTCTTATTAATTGGTGGGCAGCTTATTCCTATGAACGCCCTTTGTTCATAGGTCAGGATATTGTTCGTACAGTAAAAGCTCCTGACTTGCAGAATCCTGCTATCAACCAAATGAACCGGAAGATTGAGTTGTCACGTATAACACAGAATGTACAAGGAAATTGTTACTGGAGTGGCAAAGCATTATTGGATAACCCAGGGAATGCACTTACTGAGTTAGAGGTGAAATATAACAAGACACCTGCAATTGCTCCTGTCTTCGATTTCATCGACAACAAAGCACCAAAGAAAGTGAGAGGCCTGAAAGTCAAATGGACAGATGCCGGATACTTACTTTTATGGTTACAACCAAAGGCAAAAGAAGAGATGGACAAAGCAACTAACTATGTGATATACCGCTTCGGAATGAAGGAAAAGGTAAATTTGGAAGATCCTACACATATCATAGCCATCACACCAGATTGTTTCTATCGCCTTCCATACAATGATGGGCATACAAAATACCGCTACGTCATAACGGCTTTGGATCGCCTGCACAACGAATCAAAAAGCAAAGCAAAGAAAATAAAATTATAAGAAGTTACTCTTGCTCCAATGAGCCGGATTCGATGAAAGCAGTCGGAGTCATATTATATCGCTTTTTAAAGACTTCTCTAAAATATTTGGCATCACTGAAGCCTGTCATATCGGCAACTTCAGTGATGTTATATTCTCTACTCTTCAATAATTGAGCTGCTTTAATTAATCGCAAATCACGCACATAATTGGCTGGCGGCTGACTAGTAAGTGCCTTGATCTTATTATAAAAACTGGAACGGCTCATGCCCACATGTGCACAAATAATATCTACACTAAACTCTGCATTACTCATGTTTGATTCAATGAAACCATTCACTTCATAAATGAATTTACGGTCAATAGGTGAAAAGCCTTCTATTGCGCTAGCTTCCTTACCATTCAATTCAAAACTGGAGAACCGTTCACGCAGCATATCTCTATTCGAAAAGATGGTTGATACCATTGCTTGCAACATCACTTCATCAAAAGGCTTCAAAAGATAGTTGTCAGCCCCTATGGCGTATCCTTTAAGCATATCAGGCTTATTATCCTGTACAGAAATTAGAACGACTGGTATGTGAGACGTTGATAGATTGTTCTTGACCAACGCACAAAGTTCATCTCCACCGGTACCGGGCAAATCCAGTTCGGATATAACCAAGTCAATATTCACTTGCTTTAGAATCTCCCAACCTTTGTCACCATCAACCGCAGTATATACGAAATAGTTTTGTATTAATTTGTTCAACATAAATGAACGCATATCCGGATTGTTTTCAACAATCAATATATGTCGTGCATCTTCTACACCTGTCCCTTCTAAAGAAGCATTATCCAAGAGTTCTACGGATCCTCCATCAACAGACAAAAATTGAGACTCATTCACACCATCAAAAAATTTAGTATCATTATAATGAATCAATCTATCTACCATCGAAATGAGAATATCCGTTTGCTTCAATGCCATATCAATCTTCGTAGTATCACTTTCGGTTAACTTCGTTTTACCGACAATATCCGATAAAGGAGCCTTTATTAGTGTGAGTGGTGCCATCATTTGCTTGAATGCATCATTAAAAGCAGCAATATCACGATACATTTTAATACGCTGTCTCCTTTTTTTTGACAAGTAATAACCAGTATGCATCAGCATGATTAACGCCAATACCAAACACAAGATTAAAGTCAAGCCGTTTTCATTCATGATACGAGAGTTTAGAAGTTAATAGATCAAAATGATTAGTTATAACAACTGGTTTTAACATCTGTGCCGGAGCACTTTCATTACCGTAGCGATCTACAGCCGTAACTGCAAAATAGCGAAGGCTCGGAAGATTCAAATCATTATTATAAATATATTGATGCCCCGCAACTTTTATTGCAAGTATGTTCCCGGGATCATTAGTATCTACCGGCCATGAGTTGGCCCCATATACAATATATTGTGGTTGATTGTTCTCATCATTATCTGTAGATGGCGACCAAGCAAGCTGAGTGCTCATCCCTATCCTGTTGATTTGCAAACCGATTGGAGTAGAAGGCGGTATAGAATCCATCCAATGCATAGAAGGTGTCAAAGCTGGTGTAGAATAATAACTTAACTCTAATATATCCGCAATTTGCTGCACATTTTTCATTAGATAAGATGTACGGAAATAACAGGCACCCGCCATTTTATTCTCTCGTATAAATTTGATCTCATCATTAATATCTGAGAGACGCCACAGCTTAGCTCCCTTATTTTCATTGGCATCCATAAAATAAATTCCCAATCCGGGTGCTACAGAACGACCATATGAGTGATCTTGCCAATCCCGTGCAAAAGGATAAAAATTGTTGTCCCTGAAATACATCATGGGGAATATAATATCCTGTATTCCTTCTTTCATCCACTTCTGCGGATCCTGATACACCACATGATAGGCATTGAATCCATAAGATGAATAGCCTTGTAAATCACGATATTTCCCTATCGGGCATGTGCTTACCTTTACCCAAGGTTTGATTGACTTTATCTCTTTATAAAGAGTTCGGACAATGGTCGTGATATTGTTTCTACGCCATTCCTCTCTGTCCTCTCCTTTTCCATACCTTGCATACTGTAATGCATCAAATTTATTAGAAACATGATCCGGATAACGCAAATAGTCAAACTGTACGCCATCAACATCATATTTCGTAACCACCTCACGCACCAATGATGCAAGATACCTTGATGTGCCCGGAACAGCAGGATTTAAATAATACTCACCGCCCCATGAACAAGTTATAGAAGGTTCTTTCTTGACGATTGACGCTTGTTTCAATGATGCTACATGCATGCGTTTACCCAAAGGCATAGCCACCATCCAAGCATGACACTCCATGCCTCTTTTGTGACATTCTTGTATGGCAAAAGCCAATGGATCGTATCCGGGATTTCCACCTTCGCGTCCTGTATATACTTCATTAAATGGTTCTATATTTGATGGATATGCCACATCACCTCTTATGCGTGTCTGAAATATAATGACATTAAAATTCATGCGTTGCAAATTATCAAGGATATCACACAATTCTTGTTGTTGTCGGCGTTGAGAGCTCTCGGATACGGCATGGGTGTGAGGCCAATCAAGACCATAGATCCCAGTAAGCCAAGCCGCCCTGATTTCTGTTTTGTTTTGCGACCAAACAGCGATGCTCAAAAACAACAATAGTGTAAATAGGATTGATTTCTTCATTTTTTTCATCTTCATGATAATGCAAATATACATAAAAGTTTTGTTAACACTACCAAATAATTATATTTTCATGTGAATCATCCATAAGAACTATTAGGTGAAAATATACTAATAAAAAGAGGTTATTCCCTACTGAAAAGAGGGATATTCTCTTTTATAAGAAATTTTCCTAATTTATATTTGCATCAAATAAAAAAACGAAAGCTTATGAAAACTTCTACTCGCTTACTATCAGTCATGCTAGTGGCAATGACATTGACCATAGGACTAACTTCTTGTGACATACAGATTAATGATGAAGGAATTGATGTCAGCGTACTTTCATCCGGTTTAGAGTCTCATAATTGGAGATCCGTCACTGACTATGATAATTGCACTGTAACAAGAATTCTATATTTTACGCCACAAGGCACAGGATACTTCACAGAAGTGACAGGATACTATGATCAATACGGGCAGCTGAAATCTTCATTACAAAACACTTATAATTTGAGCTGGAAAATTGATGAGAACTCTGATATGACTATCTATCTGGATGACGGCTCCAATATCTATTTCGACAACGTATCGATAAGCAATGGACAACTGTACGGATTGTTTGATAACGAAAACCTTAGCTTTGAATAAAAGAAGAAAATTCAAATTAGTTTTTTATAAGTATAAAACGACAAGAGGATAAACTCTTTGAGACTTAATCTTTTTATTTATCTTTGCATAATAGAATCAATTAATACATAAATGGCAACCAGCCACCATGTAAAAAGAAAAAGGCAAGAAAGGATGAAATTAATTTTAGTTGGCTTATTAGCTGGAACCGTGTCACTTCAGGCACAAAACAATCAATCAGGAATCAAAGAAAGTTCCATTTTCACAGGGCTGGAATATAAAATAGAAAGTGCCGCCAATGTTGGCAATGGAGATCATTCTCCTTTATGGCTAAACGCAAACAAGCAAGGATTGTCCTCTATTAATAAGGATAATGCATATGTTGCAGCGGGTATTTTCAAACCTATGAGCTCCAAGAAATTTGCCTATAGCTATGGGTTAGAGCTTGCCGGAGCCAATCACTTCACATCCGATGTATTTGTTCAGCAAGCTTATCTGGACTTAAAATATCGCAATATGCAATTGAGTATAGGTAGTAAAGAGCGCAATGGTGAATTGGTAAATCAGAAACTATCAAGCGGAGGATTAGCTTTTTCGGGTAATGCTCGTCCAATACCACAAATACGTGTGGAATTGCCGGAATACATCGCTGTACCCTATACAAACAATTGGTTATCTGTAAAAGGACATGTAGCCTATGGATGGTTCACGGATGGCAACTGGCAAAAAAGCTTTGCTGGTGCCTCAGGAGATCGAACGTCCAGCGTATTGTATCATTCAAAGGAAATCTTCTTTAAGGTTGAAAGACCTGATTTATTACCCTTGCGATTTGAATTCGGACTGGGAATGGAAGCTCAATTTGGAGGAGTGAGACACTATCATGATGGTAGTAAATTCAGCATGCCTGAAGGATTTAAAGATTATATAAAGGCTTTGATACCAATGCATGGAGGAACTACTGCCCCAGAAAGTGACCAGGAAAACATCGAAGGAAACATGTTGGGTAGCTATCATTTCTCATTAAGCTATAAAGTAAATAATTGGGAAATAAGACCTTATTATGAACATTATTTTGAAGACCAGTCTATGCTTTCAATGAAATACAAATGGAGAGATGGCTTAATTGGACTAGAATTAACATTCCCCAAAAACAGATTTGTAAGCAGCATGGTGGCTGAATATTTTGGAAGCATGGACCAATCAGGACAATTCTACAGAAAAGATAAAGATGGAAACACCTACGTACACATGGCCGGTAATGATAACTATTATAATAACGGATTTTATATCAGCTGGTCACACTGGGGTATGTCGATAGGAAATCCTCTATTTAAGTCACCGATATACAACAAAGATCATTCCTTAAGCTTTCGGAGTAATAGAATGACAGCAAGACACTTGGGTATATCCGGTAACCCAACTAGCGAACTATCATACATAATGCTGTTATCATACACACGTAATTGGGGAACATATAATTATCCTTATTATGATGCGAATAGCAAGCTAACAGTGAAAGCTAATACATCTACATTATTTGAATTAACATTCAGCCCTCACAAAATGAGAGGATGGAGTTTTACTACTTCTGGTGCTACTGATTGTGGAAGTGTATATGGTAAAAACAAGGGAATAATGTTGACCATACGAAAAGTAGGAATCATTTAAGCATTGTACATTTAATAATGCTCCGTTTACAAACAAAGAATATTGTATAAATGAGAGTACCAACATACCCAAAATTACAGGCGAGTAATCAATAAACTGCAGGCGAGTAGCCAATCAATTGCAGGCCTGCAATTGGAAACTTGCTCGCGGGGAGTGAGGAGATTGCCGACCTGTAGATGAAAGATGACAGGCGAGCAATATTTTTTACTGAAATAAGGGCTACAGAAAAAGGGATTGAGCCTGCTTTTATTTACAAGTTAGTTACTATAATACGAATTAAGTTTACGTCTTATTCACCTCTGTACTAAAGAAGTTTACCGCAAACAGAATATTCTACAGCATCGTTGGAAAAGAAACCTGTAAAAGTTTACAAAATCGACATTCCTAAATTATATTACATCTTGTTGTCTTTGAATTTAAAGATTGATTACAAGAAGTTCAAGAACTCAATAGGTTGTTTCGTCTAACTCATAAGGAAGAGTTGTCGAACTCAACCTTATGAGTTGACAAACTCACTAGGAAGAGTTGACCAACTCATAAGGTTGAGTTTGTGAAAACTCTATAGTGAGTTGGACGATGAGTCAGTATCGTGAAATAGTGAAGGCACGTTGACTGCTTTTTGCCTTCACCAGAGACCAGCAAAGCATTTTAATTGTGTCTTTGATTTCATCCCATTCACCGTTCACCTCTCACTCATAACATCTTATCGGTGGGCAGACTATCCAATTACTCACTTTAGAAGATAAACATGATGAGGCAAATTAGAAAAAAAGGAGTGTTGATTAATAATTTAATCAACACTCCTTTTAAATACTATTTATCTCGTACGAACTTAAATTCCCAAAGATTTCTTTACTGCTTCAATCTTAACATCGGCTGCTGCGTTAGCTGCATCCCATTTGCCTGGAACAAGCGTACCTTTGACCTCTATGTAAAATTTAATTTTAGGTTCTGTTCCTGATGGTCTTACTGAAACTTTAGTTTCGTCTGCCGTAAAATACTGCAATACGTTACTTGTTTCCGGCATTACTAGATCAGTTACATTTCCCTGCGCATCTGTTTGTTTCAAAGTTTGATAATCTTTCCACAATACAACAGGTGAGCCACCTATTTCCTTTAGCGGACTATTGCGGAAGTTTGTCATCATTTGCTTGATTTCTTCTGCACCGCTCTTTCCTTTCTTCACAACACTTACACCCTTCTCTTTTGAGAATCCATAAGTGATGTATATCTCTTGAATCAGCTCAAACAATGTCTTACCATTATCTTTAGCCCAAGCGGCAATTTCAGCCATTAAGCTACAAGCCGATACTGAATCCTTGTCACGACAGAAGTCCTCAGCTAAGAAACCATAGCTTTCTTCACCTCCACCGATATATTTCTTTTTACCTTCAGCTAAAAGTATTTCACGAGCAATCCACTTGAATCCTGTGTATACATCCATCATCTCCAAATTGTTTTTCTCAGCAATCTTTCTAATTACTTCGGTTGTAACAATTGTTTTAACAATGTATTCGTTACCCTTCACCAACTTGTTGGCTTTATAATTGGTAATGATGTAATAAAGGAAAAGTAAGCAAGTCTGATTTCCGTTAACCAAAATCCATTCACCTTTGTCATTCTTAATAGCAAGACCAATACGGTCAGCATCGGGATCACTTGCTTCAACCAAGTCTGCATCAATTTCTTTTGCCTTCTCAATTGCTAATGACAATGCTGCTGGTTCTTCGGGATTTGGAGATACAACAGTGGGGAAATCACCACTTATTACCATCTGCTCGGGAACAGTTGTCACATTATCAAAACCCCAAAGTTTCAATGAAGCAGGAATGATTCTAACTCCGGTTCCATGTATTGGGGTGTAAACGATCTTCAAATCATGTTGACGTTTGATTGCATCAGGATTAATGCTTACTGTGTGTACAGCATCAAGATATTCTTTGTCGATATCTGCTCCAATGATCTGAATAAGTTCAGGATTACCCTTAAACTTAATTTGTGATGGATCAGCTACCTTTTCAACTTCTTTAATGATACCTGTATCGTGTGGAGCAAGCACTTGAGCTCCATCATCCCAATAAGCCTTGTATCCGTTATACTCTTTAGGATTGTGACTGGCAGTAATGTTGATACCGCTCTGACATCCTAAATGACGAATAGCAAATGACAATTCAGGGGTAGGACGAAGATCATCAAATAAATATACTTTAATATTGTTTCCACTGAATATATTCGCTGAAATTTCAGAGAACTTACGGCTGTTGTTACGACAGTCATAACCGATTGCCACTGAAATCTGTTTGAGCGAAGTAAATTGTTTATTTAAATAATTGCAAAGACCTTGTGTTGCAGCACCCACCGTATAGATATTCATACGATTTGAACCTGCGCCCATAATGCCTCGCAATCCACCTGTACCAAATTCCAAATCCTTATAGAATGATTCAATAAGTTCTGTTTTATCCTCTGCATCAAGCATTCTTCTTACATCAGCTCGCGTATCGGCATCATAAGCCGGAGTAAGCCATTTCTCAGCTTTTGCTGTGACTTGTTTAAGTAACTCTTCGTTATTTGACATAAATATCAATATTAATAGTTAATGTTCTTTCTACAAAAATACAACTTACCAAAGAAAAATCCTAATTATTGAGGGACTTTATAACGGTCACCTGTTGCTTTAAGAATTTCGCGTAAAGTCTCTGGTGAATACCCCGGACGTAGCACCGGTAAAGCCTGATTGTATGCTCCGCGAGCAAACTTTCCATCTTTTTCTTGCTTCACTACTCCATCATTATATTTCACTATTAAATAGGTTCCCAACTCTTTCCATGACTTGAATGTGTTAGTAGCACAATCATTGGTATAATTATTGAGATATTCTTGTGCTTTCAATGAATCAACTTTAAGCAAACGCAAAGCTTCTGCTTCAATACGTGGCTGGTTTGCTGCAAAATTATCTTCAAAAGCTTGTTGCTTCTTTCGCAGATCTCCTATCATCAAATCGTACCTGGGATAGATCATGTTGCTTACCCAATTGTATATCCACCAAGCTGAATCCCATGAGAATGTAATATAATCACCATGTCCCTGAGCATAACAATCCGGAACGTTAGTGACACCGCAATAGACCGGCGTATAAACAGTCATGTTTGCATCATCTAGTCCAAACCACAAAACGCCGCCAACAGGATCAGGCAAATCAGCACGCATTTGTGCTACAAAAGTGAATCCGGTCTGTTGAGTGGATATCGGACGTTCATTAAAGCCTTTTATACTGTCAACCTTCCATGTTAATGGAGACAAACGGTAAGGAGAATGATACTGACCAGCTCCGGGATCATGAGCCATATCTAACTCTGTTCCCTCATAGTGGTCACGCATGGCTGTTTGAACATCGCGCACACTCACTTTACGAAAAGGTTTCACGTAAAGTGGTATAGGAGTTTTTGACTGTCCTTTAATATAGGATAAATATGAATCCATATCAGGATTAGACATACGATAAAAACTCCATACACGTGCTTCACAAAAGCGCAATGCTTCAAAGTCTGTAGGAGCATATGCATCTGCGAAACTGAAATCTTTATTGATGCCATTGAAATAACCTTTTTCACGAGCAAAAGATACCACATCAGGAGAATACAACACATTTTGCGTGTCGTTCATATCAAACTGATGTATACGACTTTGGTTGGCATGTGCAGCAATGCAATCATCCGGTATACGTACGGCTACCCATACAGCTCCGTGCATGCCAAATCCCTTACCTACCATTTCCATGATCCAAGCTTCATTGGGATCAGCTATTGTAAAGGATTCTCCTTCACTGGCATATCCATATTCGGCAACAAGATCTGTCATAACCTTAATTGCCTCACGCGCTGAACGGCTCCGTTGCAAAGCCACGTACATCAAACTGCCATAATCCATGACAGCAGTTGTATCAACTAACGCAGGACGACCACCAAATGTCGTTTCAGCAATGGTAACCTGAAACTGGTTCATGTTACCTATTACATTATAGGTATTGACAGCTTCGGGTATTTTTCCCAAAGGTCTGTTTGTATCCCAATCAACTATTTCACGCATACTACCCGCCGGGTTGTTTTTCGTTGCCGGATAATGACATAGATACCCATATAATCCATAGGAATCAGCATTATAAGACACAATAACCGACCCATCGGCTGATGCTTTTTTGCCAACGATTAAGTTGGTACATGCCATCACAGACGAATAGGTCATTGCCATAACGAGCAATAATAAAAATGTTTTCTTAAATGTTACCATCTGAATGAGTTTTTATATGTGGAAACATTTCCTACATTATCCACAGCGATTAATTCAAATTTATGTATTCCGCCTCGTTTCACTTGCGCTTCACTAAGCTTATATTCCATCTTGTTGCTTTGACGACGCAAATGCAGCAATACAAATTTTCCATCAACAAATCCCCTATATGAACGTAATCCGGAACCGGAATCACCAACAATAAAAGCCAACCTGCTACCTGCTCCCATAGATAAAACGGATATCTTAGGAGGAGTATTATCTATCATCAATTTATAAGTACCGAGTTTCTCTATCTTAGTAATAACAAATCCGTTACGATAGATACCTCCACAGGATTTCCATCCCATCGGCGACTGACTGGCTATATATAACTTTCGTTCATCACCTTGAGGTACCGGATGCTTCAACCTGATTTGCAGTTCACACGAGCCCAATAGTAAAGTGGGCTGATTATCTAATTGATATACATCAGATAGGCCAGTAGATGCATGAACTTGTAAATGTATTGATAAATCGTTAGGGACCATCAACTTGGGTATAATTACTTGCACACCGGGTCGAGATATAATATTTATCCGATTCCAATGAATCAAGACATTCCCGGAATATTTCCATTGCGGTACAATCTGTTTACGTCCTCTGATCACAAAATTATACTTGCTTTCATTGCCATAAAGATCACGCAAAACAAGCTGACACTTATAATCACGCTCTTGATTTACAAAAACCAATCCTCGTTGAGGATCTGCTTTCATTATACGCATGCGGTTACCTGGTTCACGATACATCTTTTCAAAATTCTCTTCAACCCATGCTGACTTCATCAGATTCTCTGTGCGCGAGAAACAAGCCATATTTGTACTGCATTTCAGCTTCCCATCCACATACAATGAAACATATCGTACGCCATGCTGACTATAAGATGCGTCCTGATAATCGTGGCATTTTACTCCTACTCCTATCCATCCCCATCCTTTAATAATCTTTCCATTGGCAGGATAAAACGATACTTGATCCGTACGTCCACCTATAATACCTGTTCCATGTTGAGGGAAAAGACGAATGCCCGTGGCTTGAGGTTTACGAGTATCCTTGAAATGACTCATAAAAAATGGAGTCGGATCCACAAAGTCTCCATTATCCGTACGATAAAGATCCAAATGAAGATGAGGTCCCATAGAAAAACCTTCATTACCACTAAAACCTATTTGATCACCTTGCCTCACACGCAATTCATTTGGTTTCAAAGTTATTTCGCATTGGTCGGTCTGATGTCTATACTGATAATTAAGCGTATAATTCATAACTGCCGGAGAGAAACCGATCATATGCCTATATATAGAGGTGTATCCATTGGGGTGTGTAATATGAACCATATATCCGGATCCATACGATACAAATATCTTCGAGACATAACCATCAGCAATGCTGTAAACGGGAAGCCCGGTCTTTCCATCTGTTTTGAAATCTATTCCTCCATGAAAATGACTGGGACGCAACTCCCCGAAACTACCACTTAAAATAAGAGGAATACGTAAAGGAGGAGTAAACGATATAACCTTTCGGCATACCTTTACATTTCCTGACTTATTGTGTATTGCCGGAACACTTTGTATTTGCAGTAACAAAGTGGCGGCTATCAGATACCATTTTTTCATTTATATAAACTAATCTTTTTCCAAAAAAGTACTGCAAAAGTACAGTAAATTCACTGTATAATCAATTTAACCAATGGGAAAAAAGTATTATTTATCTTTAATTTTTGGGAGACTATTACATAATGTTTTTTATGGATAGTATCCGACATGCTTAATGTGAATAAACCTACCGACAGAGAATCAATCGGTTGACATCCTTCAATAAGAATTGTAGGAGGATTAAAAAGCAAATTATAGCTGTACCATCTATTATGACAGGAAGTATACAATGAGGCCATTTTATTATTGTCACGAATAGAAATGCGATTAAATTGCTTGTTGTAATAGAGCCCTTTGGACTGTAAATATGTATTTATGGCACGAAGTGTATTGCGAAGTTGAAAACTGGCAATAACATATCCTTCTTTTCCAATGAATAAAGTCAAGAATTTGCCATTGCAAAGAGGATAAATATAAATGAGATTACCATGATATTTAATTGTACGTACACTTACTCCTTGCAATAAATAATGGCGAATCCACTTAGGTACATTTTGGGACTGATCCGAATTGCCAAGAAAAATTTGATTATCACTATCCTGTGAAGGACATTCTATAATCACTCCACTGAAATGGAATGCATAAGGAGAAAACATTCTCACCAAATCCGAAATACAATAAGGAGAATGGCGAAAACAAGAATCAAAAGGGATAAGTTCTTTTAATAAAGATGAAAAATGATTAGTTGCAATAATAGCCTGTGAATGAGGTGATACAAACTTATACAGATTTATAGATGAAGCAGTATGTTGTTCATTTTGAAGAGTGCAAGCATAAAAAGTCCCACCAACGGACGCAATTGCCACAAGTGAAATAATCCACACTTTTACTTTC
This sequence comes from Bacteroidales bacterium UBA1794, assembly GCA_002315435.1. Classification (GTDB taxonomy): domain Bacteria; phylum Bacteroidota; class Bacteroidia; order Bacteroidales; family Bacteroidaceae; genus DCFW01. The sequence continues at coordinate 40,281 of DCFW01000004.1, read as the reverse complement.
AAATTACACTTCATAGACTCATATATTCAACCAAAATTTATATCTTTGCAGGCTTATAAAATACAAAAATATAATTTTCCCGGTTGAAAATGAATTATTTAGTCAAAAAAGAACTATCATACTTCTTCAATTCCAACATAGGCGTGATTTTACTCACAATATGGTTCCTATCTCTAGGTTTGATACTATGGGTTATAAATGGTAACTATAATATTCCTCTGTCAGGATATGCAACACTTCATCCTTTTTTTAAATTGGCTCCCTTGTTAATGCTGATATTAGTTCCGGCTATTGCAATGAGAATGTTTCCGAAAGGGGAAAAAGTAGAAACCAATGAAAGTACAGATTCAACTCCTATAAAACAATCGTCAACAATCGTATTACGGAAATTTGAGGCAACCTTTCTGCTAGTATGCACAGCCATCGCTCCTACTCTTATTTATGTGGTAAGCATCGCATGTATGAGCATGCAAGGAATCGATCTCGGAGAAACAATCAGTGGGTACTTGGGGCTAGTCTTGGTGGCAACTGCATTTAGTGCTATGGGATTATTCTGCTCATCGCTAACAAGTAATCAATTCATTGCTCTTACAATAGGTGTAGCATTGAATGCCATATTTTACTTCGGTTTCAATTTGATTGCATCAATCATTGCAATAGAAAGCATTCACAAATATACTGAACAAATTGGTATACAGTATCATTATGAGTCACTGGCACGGGGAGTAATTGCAAGTAACGATATAGTTTACTTTATTTCCATAACAGTGTTATTTCTCTGGTTTACCCTATTACTCAATATCCGAAAGAAATGAAGAAGCCTGTCAAACAAAGTATTGTTTTTATTTGCATTTTGGTAATTATAAACATACTATCATCGATCTTTGCATTTCAATGGGATCTTACTGCGGACAAAAGATTTACTCTTACCAAAGAAAGTATACAAGTTCTGAAAGAGATAAAACATCCTCTGCAAATAGATTTATACCTAAATGGCGAGATGACTTCCTCTTTTTATAAGTTGCAGACTGCCACAATAGAGCTGTTGCATGAAATGGCGAAACAGACTCCATATAACATCAAGATAAATTACATGCCCCACCCCAAATCGATAAGTGAAGAACAAGCTATCACTAAACTTACAGATATGGGGATTCATGGAACAGTTGTAAATGATAGCAATGCTCAAGGAAAGAATGCACAACAGTTGATTTTTCCTGAAGCGAACGTTATATATAATGGTGACACAATTGCTGTAGATTTGTTGCTGCAAAAGAATCATATGTCTCCACAAGAAATTACGAATGCTTCGGAAAACAATCTGGAATATGCATTTACAGATGCCCTACATCTTTTAACAAAAAAGGCGACACAACGTATTGCTTTTATAGAAGGACAGGGTGAATTGCCTGATACTTATGTCTATGAAGCAACTAATGCATTGAGTAAGTATTATCAAATCGATCGCGGTAAACTTACAGATGATCCATCCACATTATCTGCATATAAAGTATTAATAATAGCAGGGCCGGAAAAGCCTTTTAGTGAATCGGATAAATATATTCTAGATCAATATCTGATGCATGGAGGGAGTATATTCTGGTTAGTTGATGGAATAAAAATAAATGAAGATAAGTTTCAAACAAATGGAGAGTCGCATACGATAAAGAATGATCTGAATATAGACAACTTACTTTTGTCATGGGGTGTGAAAATCAACGCTGTGACTGTGCAAGACAGGCAATGCACTCCTATCAGAATTGCAACACAAAACTCAGGAGCCAAAGGAACATATAACACTCTTCCTTGGTTCTTTGCTCCACTTTTGCAACCAAATACAAAGAACCCTATAACAGCCCATTTGTCACCTTTAAAATCGGAAATGGTGAGTAGCATTTCTGTCTTGAGTAATAAGATACACGTTACAGAATTGCTCAGTACATCCAACGAATCACATATCCTGCAAACGCCTGAAGCGGTAAGTTTAAAATATTTAGGAATGCCGACAACGAAGAAATACTTTAGTCAGCCATCTCAGCCGATTGCCATACTGTTGGAAGGAAGATTTCCTTCAGCATATGCCCATTTATCTCGTCCAAATGATTGTAAAGACTGGCCACTTGAAAAGAGGAATATAAGCAAACCAACTAGACAAATTGTTGCAGCTTCTGCGAGCATTATTCAAAATGAATGGAGCAATGAAGGGGAGCAATCACAACCATTGCCGCTAGGATATGACCAACTTACCGGACAACGATTAGGTAATCAAGACTTCATTGTGAATGCTGTAAATTATTTGGCAGGTAATGGTTCGTGGCTTCAAATGCGCAATAAAAAAAGTAAGGTTCGCCTGCTTTCCAAAGAAAATATTATGCCGAAAAGGCTTGTACATTGGCAAGCATTAAATATTGGAGGCCCGATTCTTGCTATTGTACTAATATGCGTATTAATGGGCTATCTTCATAAAAAAGAATGAATATAAATCAGTTTTTTCACGTTTTTAGATAAATAATCCACGTGGTAGGACCTATTTTTTCCTACATTTGTCTACATTTTTTACTAACATATTTTACAAAAGTAAATACCATGAAACAGTTAACATTAGTAGTTTCTTTTCTGTTGATATCAGTTTATTCTTTCGGAGGAAATAAAGATCAAAATTCTCCATGGAATAATTATAGCCAAGTTGAGCAACAAGTTCAAAAAACATCTTTCCCTGATCGTGTATATAAAATTACAGACTTCGGTGCTATTGCCGGACAAGACAGTATTTTGTGTCATGATGCAATAAATTTAGCCATCGTGACTTGTAGTCAGGACGGTGGAGGTATAGTAGAGATCCCAGCAGGAACTTATTATACGGGTCCTATTACTTTAAAAAGCAATGTAAACTTACACTTTGAAAAAGGTGCAGTTTTGAAGTTCTCTACAGAACAAAGTCTATATTTCCCTGCTGTATTAACTCGCTGGGAGGGATTGGATTGCTATAATGCACATCCTTTGATTTATGCATATGGAGAAACCAATATCGCTATTACAGGCGAAGGGGTAATTGATGGGCAAGGCAGCAATCAATCCTGGTGGAAGATGTGTGGAGCCACAAAGTTCGGATACACCCCGGGTGTGGTCAGCCAAAAGACCGGCGGACGTGCACGTTTACAAATGTACGGAGAAAACGGAGTGCCCATATATAAACGTGTGATGACTCCTGAAGACGGATTACGCCCACAATTAATAAATATTGTTCGTTGTAACCGTGTGAAAATTGAGGACGTAGAGTTACTAAATTCACCATTTTGGGTGATCCATCCGTTGTTGAGCCAAAACATTATTGTAAACAGAGTAAAAATAATGAACCATGGTCCTAATGGAGATGGATGTGATCCGGAATCATGCAAAAATGTAATTATCGAAAACAGTTCATTTGAAACCGGAGACGATTGCATCGCCATAAAGAGCGGACGTAATCTTGACGGAAGGAAATGGGGTATTCCCAGTGAAAACATTATCATTCGTAACTGCAAGATGAAAGACGGTCATGGTGGTATAGTAATCGGTAGTGAAATAAGTGGAGGATTCAAGAATCTATATGTTGAAAACTGCGAAATGGATAGTCCTAACCTCGACAGGGTATTACGCATCAAGACAAATACCTGCCGTGGAGGCGTTATTGAAGACATCTTCTTGCGCAATATCAAAGTGGGTCAATGCGGTGAAGCAGTTATCAAAATAAACCTTGATTACGAACACAACGAAGATTGTCATCGTGGCTTCATCCCTACAGTAAGAAATGTATACGTTGATAGCGTAACTTGCAAAAAAAGCGACTATGGAGTATATATCATCGGATTAAAAGAAAGCACACAGGTATATAACATCAATATCACAAACTGTAATTTTTCCGGAGTAAAAAATCAGAAAGTAAGCATAACAGGTGCAAGGGACGTGAAATTTAAAAATTTGCTGATCAACGGTAAAGAAGTTAAATAAAAACGAACAAAATAGTACCTAGTAGTAGGTATTTTTCGGTAAAACGACTAACTTTGCACTTGAAAGTTTTTTATTACAAATATAAAAGATAAAATTATGACTTATTCACAGGAAGTGGAACACATGTGTGTTGTGAAAAAGGGTCCTAATCATGGACCAGCCCCGATTCCGGAAGAAGGGAAATGGGTAAAATCAAAAGAAATTGTTGACATCTCCGGTTTGACACATGGTGTGGGTTGGTGTGCACCTCAACAAGGTGCCTGCAAGCTTACACTTAATGTAAAAGAAGGTGTAATTCAGGAATGCCTTATTGAGACTATCGGTTGCACAGGTATGACTCACTCTGCTGCTATGGCCGCAGAGATTTTGCCTGGCAAAACAATTCTTGAGGCATTAAATACCGACCTTGTGTGTGATGCAATAAATACTGCAATGCGCGAATTATTCCTACAAATCGTTTACGGACGTACACAATCTGCTTTCTCTGAAGGTGGTTTGCAAATCGGTGCCGGATTAGAAGATTTAGGTAAAGGTTTACGTAGCCAAACAGGTACATTATACGGTACATTGGCTAAAGGTCCTCGCTACTTGGAATTAACCGAAGGTTATATTACTCGTATGGCTCTTGACGAAAATGACGAAATCATCGGTTACGAATTTGTTCACATGGGTAAATTCATGGAAGAAATCAAAAAAGGTACCGATGCAAATGAAGCCCTGAAAAAAGTAACTAATCATTATGGTCGCTTTGATGAGGCAAAGAAATACATTGACCCACGTAAAGAGTAATAAGGAGGATATACATTATGGCATTATTTGAAAGTTACGAACGTCGTATTGACAATATTAATAAAGTTCTTGGTTCATATGGAATCAAAAGCATCGAAGAAGCTAAGGCTATTTGTGATGCTAAAGGTATTGATCCTTACACTATTGCAGAGGAAACACAACCAATCTGTTTTGAGAATGTAAAATGGGCTTACGTTGTAGGTGCTGCAATCGCAATAAAGAAAGGTGTAAAGAATGCTGTTGAGGCTGCTGAAGCTATCGGTGAAGGATTACAATCATTTTGTATTAAAGGTTCTGTAGCTGATGACCGCAAAGTTGGTATCGGTCATGGTAATTTAGCTGCAAGATTGCTTCATGAAGATACTCAATGCTTCGCTTTCTTGGCTGGTCACGAATCTTTCGCAGCTGCTGAAGGAGCTATTAAAATTGCTGAAATGGCAAATAAAGTACGTAAAAACCCTTTAAGAGTTATATTGAACGGTCTTGGTAAAGATGCTGCGCAAATTATCTCTCGTGTAAATGGTTTTACATACGTGCAAACTCAATTTGACTATTACACAAGTGAGTTGAAAGTAGTAAGAACAATTGAATATTCTAAAGGTCCTCGTGCTGCTGTAAAATGCTACGGTGCTGATGATGTACGTGAAGGTGTTGCTATTATGCACAAAGAAGGTGTTGATGTATCTATTACAGGTAACTCAACCAACCCTACTCGTTTCCAACATCCAGTAGCAGGTACATACAAGAAAGAGCGTATTCTTGAGGGAAAACCTTACTTCTCTGTTGCATCAGGTGGTGGTACTGGTCGTACATTGCATCCTGATAATATGGCTGCAGGTCCTGCCTCTTATGGTATGACTGATACACTTGGCCGTATGCACAGTGATGCACAATTTGCCGGAAGTTCATCAGTTCCTGCTCACGTAGAGATGATGGGATTCTTAGGTATGGGTAACAACCCTATGGTAGGTGCCAGTGTTGCTGTTGCAGTGACAGTAGCTCAAGCTCTAGCAAAATAAAATTATCATATATCCTACAAAAAAAGGCTATTCATTTTGAATAGCCTTTTTTTATATCTTCTCTAATTTTATTTTACCGATTCTTTATCAACTTTCAACAACCCACCGGTTAATGAATCGAATTGCACTTTAATCTTTTCTTTCTTATTACTAAATAAGTCATTTAATAATGTTTCTATATTACCATACTGAGCAATCATATAACTAGATGAGAAGTAAACTTTATCCTCATTGTACACAGTAAATTTAGCCTTTGATGGAACATTGTAAACAACACCATCATACTTACCTTTCTTGTCCTTTTTTACCACTTTGGGATCTATTGTTTTCTGAACAATACTCTGCTCATTTTCTATCTTGTATTCTATAGGATCACCGCCAAGATCATCAGCATCAACTACACCACGTTTTTCACTAAAACGAAATAAAACATGAGAAGCATAATCACCATTTTGAGGATCAATCACGAATGTATACGTCATAGCTTCATCACTTGTTGTACCAGAAAACAATGAACTAAGAGCCTTATCTTGATCATTTAATTGATTAAGCATAATCTGCATTGAGGCACCATCTTTCGGCATGTTGTCAAGGTCACCACTTAATAACGAGTTTTTGGTATCCCTCATCTTAAATATCTCCTGTGATACCAATTCTGCCATTTTTGCAGAAGAACCAGCCTGAACAACGTCCTGCGTGAGCAAATCATGAGGATTAAGCATCTTCGCAGGCTCTGCAACCAACTCACTCTTCACAGGAATATCGTCAATTTTCTCCGCGTTGCAATTAATGGCTTCAATCAATCCCTTTTCAGAGAGTTGAATCAAAGGAGCTACGGTCCCTTTTTTCATTTTAATGAAATATACCTTAGATGAATCAGGTATTGCTTTCTCTTCTGCAGTTATTTCACTGATTTTCCATGTTACTTTAGGATCGGGAGACACATTTTTCAACCGCAAATAGCTCCCTGCATATTGACAAAACTCGCCAGGAGTATAAGTATGTTTTGCTGCCTTCACCGTAACAATAATTTGATTTCGGGGAAGAGCATAAACGACACCTTCAACCGGCTTTTTATTTTCCGTTTTATAATCTGTAACCTCAGTCTGTGCAAATCCATTTGCTGCAGCAAATAAAGCCGCAAAAAGAATTAACTTCTTCATATCCTAAATTACTTAAGTTATTAAAATTTTAATCGCAAACATCAATTAAAGTTTTCCACGCTTCAGGAATCTTATCAACGATATCACTAGCTGTCATTCCTCGCATTCCCATTGAAGCTTCAGCTATATCACCTGCCTGCCCATGCAAGAATGTGCCTAAAATAGCTGCTTCTTCAGAAGTGTAGCCTTGGGCAAGCAAACTTAGTAAAATACCGGTAAGCACGTCCCCACTCCCGGCTGTTGCCATTCCCGGATTTCCCGTTGGATTAAAATGTATATCACCATCTGGAGTAATCACTGCCGTCCAAGCACCTTTGAGTATAATATATAACTTACGTCTAAAGGTTATATCACTGGCTTTCAGCAACATTTCGTATGTATTATTGCAACGTCCTACTAATCTTTGAAATTCTTTGGGGTGAGGAGTCAAAATAGAATTCACCGGCACAAAATTCATCACAGAATGATTCTCAGCCAAAATATTTATTGCATCAGCATCAAGAACCATAGGAGATTGAGTCTGCTTAAGTTGGGCAATGAAAGCCTCAACTGTATCAGGCGAGGTACCTAATCCCGGTCCAATAGCTACAGCCTGATATTTATCAGTTTCCTCTGCATTTGAAAAATAATATTGGTTGATATCCTGATTCACAATAGCCTCAGGAACTGAAATTTGAACAATATCATTATTTTTAATGGGAGCATGCACTGTCAGCAAACCGATTCCGGTTCTCAAGGCAGCACGCGCCGCAAGCACTGAGGAACCAGCCATACCATATGATCCGGCGATCAACAAACCATGCCCATATGTCCCCTTATGAGAGAAGCGTCCTCTTGGCCGTATCATACGAAGGATATCTTGAATCTCGCTAATACTATATATTGTATCAATTTCCTCAATACCTTTTTTGCTCAAACCGATATCCAATACTTTGCATTCACCTACATACTGTTCATTCTCAGAAAAGAGAAAAGCGAGTTTAGGAAATTGCAATGAAAAGGTATAATCAGCTTTTATTATATTTTCTTTTAAATTAAAGGTATTGTCCTCTGACATCAATCCTGACGGTACATCAATAGAAACCACTGTTGAACAACTGCTATTAATATATTTTATTACAGCTGCATATCCCCCTTGGAGAGGCTTATTTAATCCAGTCCCAAACAGCCCATCAATGACCAATGTGTCTTCGTCTAAGGTTGGAGGAACGAATCGTTGGGTAACCTGTGTAAAATCGCAGGCAGCAATATTTGCCAATCTTCCCACGTTTTCCTGACAGTCAGGAGATAACTCGGCTTGAGGGTTAAACAAAAAAGCTTTAACATTATATTTTCTCAAACACAATATACGTGCTATAGCCAATGCATCTCCGCCATTATTTCCCGGACCGGCAAAGACAACTACATGTACATCATCACTCCATCTCTTAACTAACGTGTTTACAAATGCTGTTGCCGCACGCTCCATCAAATCAATAGAGGCTATCGGTTCATGCTCAATAGTATAAGCATCAAGTTCCTTAATTTGTATACTTGGAAATATTTTCATATATTCTCTTTGTTGTTTTATGTACAAAGATATAATAAAAAACTGATAAAAGAAAATTTAAAACACACCTCTAATATTAGAAACAAAAAGCCCCTTTGCAGAAAATATTGTAGGAGTTATCTGCAAATACTTTGTTGTTTTAGGAATTACTTTCAAGCTCTCCTTGTAAAGATTTTACCCATTCTATTATAACACATCTAATTGCAATATCCACCACGTCCTGATATATTTCACAGTAAATCCTCAATAATTCTTTCTACATCACTTGAGCATATGATGAAAATTGTTTTCAATAAAGCTCAAGAAGCCCAGCTAAATATAAGCTGAGCTTAAAACTTATTATCCCTAAAAAGCCCTCAATAAGCGTTATGAAAAGCTATTGCATAAAAAAAGGTTGTCTCACGACAACCAATCTTTTTATTAACCTTAAATCTAATACCATGAAAAACATGATGCAAATATAAGCGATAAATGTTTTAAAACATAATTTTAGAGCAAATATTTGCTATGATTTAATATCTTTTAAACTCTATTCGACAAAAAGAACTAATCCTTTCAGATATTCTCCTTCCGGATGGTATATATTTATAGGATGATCAGCCGGTTGATGTAGCTGATGTAATATTCTCACTTTACGTCCGCTCATGGCAGCTGCTGTAAATACTGCTGTACGAAAATCATCTTTTGTAACCACCTGTGAACATGAAAAGGTAAATAATATACCATTTGGACGTATTTTTTCAAAAGCTTTCGCATTGAGTTTACGATAGCCTTGAAGCGCATTATGTAATGCATTACGATGCTTTGCAAATGCAGGCGGATCAAGAACAATCAAATCATAGCGATCACCCATTTCATCTAAATATTTAAAAGCATCCTCTGCAAATGCTTGATGACGCGGATCATTAGGGAAATTCAATTCTACATTTTGATTTGTCAGATCAATTGCCTTGGCCGAGCTATCTACTGAATGTACCAAATTTGCTCCTCCTCTCATTGCATAAAAAGAGAACCCTCCGGTATAACAAAACATATTAAGTACATTACGCCCTTTTGAATATCTTTCCAGCAAATGACGATTCTCTCGTTGATCAACAAAGAAACCTGTTTTCTGACCTTTGAGCCAATCCACATGAAATTTTAAGCCATACTCCATTGCCACATTATCGGCTTCGCCTCCAAGAAGAAAACCATTATCATGATCAACATCAGCCTTGAATGGAAGTGTGGTTTCGGATTTATAAAAGATATTATCTATTTTACCTTCCATCACCTTTGCCAAAGCTTCAGATATTTCTTTACGACAGACATGCATTCCCACAGAATGAGCCTGCATTACAGCCGTACGATTATAGATGTCAACGATCAGTCCGGGAAGATTATCACCTTCACCATGTACCAAACGATAAGTATTATTTATTGGATTTTCAGCCACACCGATGCTTACACGCAAATTATATGCTATTTTCAGTCTATCAGACCAAAAAGCATCATTGATCTCTGCAGGTTTAAATGAGATTATCCGCACAGATATGCTTCCAACCTGATAATGCCCTATGCCAAGAAACTTATCTTTACTACTATAGAGATCAACAAAATCACCTTCATTTATACCCTCTTCAATGCATTTTATAGCACCTGAAAATATCCATGGGTGAAACCTTTCAATTGATGACTCCTTGCCTGGCTTTAATATTATTTTTTTATAGCTCATATTTATTATATTGCTTATTCTTTTACTTCTGTTTCAGGTTGTTCCATAATTTGCAACTGATAATCTCCACTTTCTTTCAATTTTTCCAGCAGTTCATATATTTTCAGACAAGTCCACGCATCCGTACTCGCATATCTCTTTTGCGATTCCGCAAGCTCATCAGCTTCCCAATTTGAAAGGCGTTGACTTTTTGAGATCTTCCTGCCAAAGAAATTAGCATATATCTTCTGCAAACTTAAGTCTTTCACACCAAAATTTTTCACGACATTCTGCAAGTCAAGGCAATTCTTCGGATCCACCTGTGTACGCCTACGCAAAGACAAGAAATCATCTTTCAAGGAAAGTCCCACCTTCATTACATTTTCATCTTCAAGCAAAGCAATTATAGGAGAAGACAGTCCTAATTTATTCAATCGGAAAAGGTAGCAATGATCATCCGTAGAAACTTGCAACAATGCCACTTTATGGATATTTCCTTTTCGAAAGGAAGGACGCGTTTCACTATCAATACCCAATATTGAATGTTGTCTTAAATCATTAATAGCTTCTTCAAGCTGCGCATCATTATCAACCACAGTTATTTCTCCATCAAATATGACATGTGACATAGTGGATATTTCCTGCTTTGATATTTTATCTTTTATCACCAACATGCTTACTCTATACTATTATATTTTATTTGGTGGAGTGCACGCATTGTATTGACCAGCACTTGTCCCCAATATTCCTTAAAATGTTCCTGGCACAATGCCAAAGAATCATTCATTGTCTCATTAACGCCCAATTTAAAAACGAAAATGAAATTCTTTAAATCCTGATAAATGTCAGCTAAATCTTCGGATATGCATTTTCGGATAGGGGTATCACTATATTTCATATCCTCCACAAATACATCCAAATAATCATCCCCATCGCCCAAAACCTTCTCCAATGTACTTTTCATTTGTTCGTAAACCTCTTCTGTAACAGACATTTCAGGGTCTTCAAAACTCAAAGACGTAACTTCGGGCAACAACGAAGCCTTAACGTAGAGTAAAGGTAAAATCTTCAAAACAGTATCGACAAATTCGTCTTGTGTCTTTGTTTGCGACTCCTCTAAGAAGAGGCAATATTCAGCAGCAACAGTCACAAAATCGACGACATTTCTATCAAAAATAACTTCACTTTTTTGTTTCATATTTCTTTTTATGAACTGCAAAGTTACGTATTTTTTATTACATTTGCATCAAAATATTAAAAAGCAAATCGATGACAACCAAAAAACGTACAAAAAAGAATTCTTCTGATTCCGAATTAGGTGATAAAATCATTCAATTCGTGCATGGAGAAACTTTTCCCTTTGTTGTCGGACTGATCATTGGGGTTTTTGCTCTGTACCTTGTATTGTCTTTTACCTCTTACTTTATTACCGGTGCTGCAGATCAAAGCACACTTAATAATCCCGATAAAGCGCAAATCGATCTAATAAATAACCATATACAAAACTATGCAGGCTTATGTGGAGCTAAAATTTCGGAATATCTAATAAATAAATGTTTCGGAATACCATCCTATTTCATCGCCATAGTTTTAATTGTTACATCATTAAGATTAATGCGCGTATATCGCTATGCAAAATTGTGGCGTTGGTTCCTAGTATGTGCATTGTTAATGATATGGAGTTCCATTTTTTTAGGACTAATAGGTACGAAGCTTGATACATTTTTCTATCTAGGAGGATTACATGGTTACAATGTAAGCTTATGGTTTATCTCACAGATTGGTGAACTAGGTGCATGGCTTGTATCCATAGGCTCTGCCATTTTATTCCTCATCTACTTCACGAATAGAACCATCATTTGGATTAGACGTATACTGAGATTGGAAATTCGTTCGCCGCAAGAAGCCTTACAGCAAGCATCAGATGAGAATACAATTAATGAGGAGAAAGAAGAAAACATTGCCGAAGAAGAAAACAACTCCCTCGAGAACAATGATGATAAATCCACTACAGTTAATTTTGACTTTACGAAGAACAATAAGCCTGTAGCGGTAGCGACACCTCCTACACCTATTATTAATCCAATAATAGAAAACGACGAAGAGCCAGAAGATATTCTTGATAATAACGATATAAAAGACGGTCCGGAGTTGGAAATTATTGCTGCTCCCGAAGAAAAGATGTCAACGGATATACCAATGGTACCATACAATCCCAAACTGGATTTAGAGAACTATCACTATCCTACTTTAGGCCTATTAACCAAATATGACAATGAGAAGCCTGCTGTAGACATGAATGAGCAGAATGCTAATATTGAGAAGATCATTAACACGCTCCGTAGTTTTAGCATAGAAATAAGTAATATAAAAGCAACTGTCGGCCCGACGGTAACATTATATGAAATAACCCCGGAAGCAGGTATACGTATTTCTAAAATCAGAGGATTAGAAGATGATATTGCATTAAGTCTTTCAGCCTTAGGTATCCGAATCATTGCTCCAATACCCGGGAAAGGTACAATTGGAATTGAAGTTCCAAATTCAAATCCGCAAATTGTTTCAATGCATTCTATTATTGCATCTGCAAAATTTCAAGAATCTAATTATGATTTACCTGTTGCATTAGGAAAGACTATCACAAATGAAGTGTTTATGGTAGATTTATGCAAGATGCCTCATATGTTAGTAGCAGGTGCCACTGGTCAAGGTAAATCAGTTGGATTGAATGCAATCATAACGTCATTACTTTATAAGAAACATCCGTCTGAATTAAAGTTTGTATTGATTGATCCAAAAAAAGTTGAGTTCAGCATATATGCAGCCATAGACAAACACTTCTTGGCTAAACTTCCCGGTGAAGATGATGCCATTATCACCGATTTCACAAAAGTCGTGCAGACCTTGAATTCACTTTGCACTGAAATGGATTCGCGTTATGACTTGCTGAAAAAGGCACATACACGTAATGTAAAAGAATACAATGCCAAGTTCATTGCCAGAAAACTTAATCCTGAGAACGGTCACAAGTTCATGCCATACATTGTGGTAATCATTGATGAGTTTGGTGATTTGATCATGACTGCAGGTAAAGAAGTGGAATTACCTATTGCCCGTATAGCCCAACTAGCGCGTGCAGTCGGTATACATATGGTAATAGCAACACAACGACCAACAACAAATATTATCACAGGTACCATTAAGGCCAACTTCCCGGCAAGAGTAGCTTTCCGTGTATCAAGCATGATGGATTCAAGAACCATTCTTGACCGTCCAGGAGCAAATCAATTGATTGGTCGTGGTGATATGCTCTTCTTGCAAGGCAACGATCCTGTACGTGTACAATGTGCATTTGTTGATACTCCTGAAGTAGAGCAAATCACTGACTACATTAGTAATCAGCAAGGCTATCCTTCGGCATTTATGTTGCCCGAATACGTTGGAGAAGATAACAATTCTGGACAATTCGGTGATATGGATATGAACAAAGTTGATGATATGTTTGAAGACGCAGCACGTCTTATTGTTATACATCAACAAGGTAGCACCTCACTCATACAACGGAAATTCTCTATCGGCTACAATCGTGCAGGACGCATCATGGACCAGTTGGAACGTGCCGGCGTTGTGGGACCATCAGAAGGAAGTAAACCTCGTCAGGTCTTATGTGCCACCGAAGATGAATTACAGAATAAAATTAATAGTATCAAATAAAATGAAAAAGATTCTTATAGTTCTCTTGAGCGTACTGTTTGTCGGTACTAACTTAATGGTTGCTCAACCTGGCAATGCAGGTAAAATACTTGACAATACAGCACGAGTGCTTAATAACAAAGGAGTAAAAGCTTCATTCAGTATTACAGGTAGCCTCAGCACAAGCGGAAGCATACAATTAAAAGGTAACAAGTTTATCTTGGCAACCGGAAAAACAAATACATGGTTTGATGGTCGCACACAATGGAGTTATGTGAAATCAAATCAGGAAGTGAACGTGAGCACCCCTACTCCCAAGCAGGTACAGAATTTGAATCCTTACACTTATATCAATTGCTACAGAACTGAATTTAATAGCAAATACAACGGCATCAGTGGAGGTAATTATTCAGTAATGCTTCTTCCAAAGAATTCACGAATGGGAATAAGAAATGTTACCTTATTCATTTCAAAGAATTACCAGCCACGCAAGATTGTAATCACACAAAGCAATGGCTCACGGCAAACGGTCGTTATTAAATCATTCCAGTCTGGATTGAACTATAATGATGCTATGTTTAAATTCAATCAAAAGAAATATCCAAAAGCCGAAATAATAGACTTAAGATAAAGTCAAAAGAAGATATAAATGAAAAGAGGATGTATCCATAGATGCATCCTCTTTTAAGTTTATAATAGATTCTATTTATTATTCTTTAATATCTACTTTCAGATTCAATTCATCCAACTGTTTCTGATCCAACGCTGCCGGAGCATCAAGCATTACATCCCTGCCTGAATTGTTCTTAGGGAATGCAATACAGTCACGAATACTATCAAGACCTGCCATGATACTTACCCAACGATCCAAGCCATAAGCTAAACCTGCATGAGGAGGTGCACCATATTTAAATGCATTCATCAAGAATCCGAACTGCTCTTGCGCTTTCTCTTCCGTGAAGCCAAGAATCTTAAGCATCTTGTCTTGAAGTTTGCTATCATGAATACGAACACTACCGCCACCCACTTCTATGCCGTTACAGACCATATCGTAAGCAATTGCACGCACTTGTTCAGGATGAGTCTCCAACAAAGGAACATCGTCTATATTAGGTGAAGTAAAAGGATGATGAGTTGCCATCAAACGATTTTCTTCTTCACTCCACTCAAATAATGGGAAATCAGTCACCCACAACAAAGCGAACTTATTCTTATCTTTCAGGCCTAGTTCATCAGCCACTTTAAGACGTAGTTCACAAAGCTGCTTACGAGTCTTCATCGCATTATTTCCACTCAATATCAAGATAAGATCACCCGATTTAGCACCGAATGCATCTTTCATTTGTAGTAAAACTTCTTGTGAATAGAATTTATCGACACTTGATTTCACGCTGCCATCATCTTGTACACGAGCATACACCATGCCCTTTGCACCAATCTGAGGTTTCTTTACATAATCAGTAAGAGCATCAAGTTGCTTGCGAGTATACGAAGCCGCACCTTCAGCACAGATGCCACCAATATATTTAGCATCATCAAACACAGAGAATCCATGTCCTTGAAGAATATCCATCAATTCGACAAACTCCATACCAAAACGCATATCAGGCTTATCACTACCAAAACGCTTCATGGCATCTATCCAAGGTAAACGCAAGAATGGTTTATCCATATCTACACCACGAATGACTTTGAAAAGATGTTTTGCCATACCTTCAAATATTTCAAGTATATCTTCTTGTTCCACAAAACTCATCTCACAATCGATCTGAGTAAACTCAGGTTGACGGTCAGCACGCAAGTCCTCATCACGGAAACATTTAACTATTTGAAAATATTTGTCAATACCAGCCACCATCAACAATTGTTTCAATGTTTGAGGAGACTGTGGCAAAGCATAGAATTGCCCAGGATTCATACGTGAAGGAACCACAAAGTCGCGTGCTCCCTCTGGAGTAGAACCAATTAACATTGGAGTTTCAATCTCTAAGAATCCCAATTTATCAAGGTAACTACGCACTTCTGTTGTCATACGATGACGAAGTTCAAGATTGCGACGCACCGTATTGCGGCGAATATCCAAATAACGGTACTTCATGCGAATATCATCACCACCGTCTGTATTATCTTCTATTGTAAATGGAGGAACAGCTGAAGGACTCAACACTTTCAACGTTTCAGCAATAATCTCAACATCACCTGTAAGTATGTTCGCATTCTTTGAAGAGCGTTCACTCACCTCACCTGTGATCTGAATTACATATTCACGGCCTAGTTTGTTTGCCTCTTCACACAGCGCAGCATTCACGCTTTCATTAAACACCAACTGGGTTATCCCATATCTATCACGCAGGTCGACAAATGTCATACCTCCCATTTTACGGGTGCGTTGTACCCATCCGGCTAACGTTACCTTCTTTTTTGCATCAGAGAGGCGTAACTCTCCACATGTATGCGTTCTATACATCTTTGATTTATTATATTACTTGTTCAATTTCTATTCAGTTATTGAGGGGCAAAAGTAATAAAAATATTAAAGATTATCGACAACTGAATACTTATTTTTGCATAAAGGTACCAATCATATTAGCTCTCAATCTCTTTATCCTTCGTACTATTTTACTTTTTTTAGAGAAAAGATTTGTAGGCAACAAATAAAATAAATTATCTTTGTATCAATTTAATTTTAAACAAATGAAAAAAACTGTCTTTTTAATTCTTTTGGGTATATTTGCCACAACACTGCATGCACAAGACGTGATCAAGCAGGACGATAATGTCATTCAATTCGGCATAGGTGCAGGTGATGGAATACCTTTCGAGATTACTTATGAACGTTGTCTAGCCGATGATCTTTTTGGAAACGACAACGGTGCATATGGATTGGGAGGATACGCTAGTGTCTACAATCACAAATATCACGGAGAAAACACTTCCTATTATACAATAGGAGTAAAAGAATACCTGCATTATCAATTCATGGATAATCTTGATACTTATGGATCTCTGATGCTTGGTCTGAAGATGCCGAATACATCAAGCCCCGATCATTTGCGCTTTGCAATGGGATTGACAGCAGGTGCACGTTACTACTTCGACACCAATGTTGCAGCTTACACTGAAGTAGGTTATGGAATATCAAATATAAGCGTAGGTATCAGCGTTAAATTCTAACTGATTGAATCTTTAATATCTAAATTCAGCCAATCTACTTAATCTATTTTTTAACTTAAAAATTTAATACTATTCTTGTAGTTACAATAAAACAAGAATATAATGAAAAAACCTAATCACAAACATTTATTTTACGGCGCATTACTTCTTTCTTCTCTGACTTTTGCTCAATCAAACAATCAACAACAATTCAGAGATGGTCATAAAGGACCCGGACTGGAAATTCTTGATATATCAAGCATCGGATTAGTAGATTCTGCTGCATACACCAATCTCGTTAAACAGTTGGATGAAAAGATTAAAACTCATAATCAAATGATTATGGATAAATTCGACATCAATAAAGATGGGAAATTGGATTCCACTGAAATAGATTCAATCAACAAATGGATTGAAGAAAGAAAGAATTTTAATCCAAGTATGTCACAACAAGGAGACGGCGGTCCTAATCAAGAAATACCTGAAGGAGCATTGAATGATAATATGGGGCAGGGAGAAATGCCTCAAAAAGGGAATACAGGAATGATGGCTAAAGGAGGTTCTGGAAAACATCCAATGGGCGGAATGAACAATGCAAATGCCTCGATAACTCCTCTTGCTAATTTAGAAATAAGCAAGCAACAAATTACATTAAGTGACAAAACACTTATTGCAAATAAGAAGAATGAATCTGTTATTCGGACCAAAAAGAACGGATCACTTGTTGCTACAAATTTAGTAATTAATAAGGTAAGCGGAGCTACATCTTCTGGAGATGAAAGCAACTTTTATGCACTTAATGCAGCAGTTGCTGCAGAGTCCGGTACATCTATTATATTAAAAGGCGGCACAATAACCAGTGACGCAGAAGGATCAAATGCAGTATTTGCCTTCGGTAAAAAGGCCAAGATTGAGGTTTCCGATTTAAAGATTCATACGAAACAGAATTCTTCACGTGGATTAGACGCTACATATGGCGGAACAGTTATTGGCAACAACCTGTCAATCAATACAGAAGGTGCACACTGTGCCGACTTAGCTACCGATCGGGGTGAAGGAACCATTTTGGCTAAACACGTAGAAGGAACGACACAAGGCGAAGGTTCACCCGGTATCTATTCTACAGGAAACATTACGGCTGAGGACTGCAAGTTTGAAGCCTTCAGATCAGAAGCGGCCGTCATAGAAGGTAAGAACTCTATCACAGTAAGTAATTCAAAACTTATCGGACACAAAAGTTGGGGTGTGATGCTTTATCAAAGCTTCTCAGGCGATGCAGGTGTAGGTACGAGTGTATTCACAATGAAAAACAGTGAACTTGAAGCAAAGGAAGGACCTCTATTTTACAGTACCAACACAAATACGAAAGTAACACTTGAAAATTGTGTATTAACAGGATACAAAGGAGTATTGTTACGAGCTGAAGCAAACAAGCGATGGGGACGTCAAGGGCAGAATGGAGCGCAAGTCTCTTTCACTGCTACCAAACAAGAATTGAAAGGATCCATTGAAGCGGATAATATAAGTACATTAGATATTACATTTAATGAAAATACAAACTTCAACGGTGCAATTAATTATGATAATAAAGCGAAAAGGGTGAAACTGACTCTTAAAGCCGGAAGTAAGTGGAATGTAACAGCGGATTCATATATAACTGATTTGACATTGGATGAAGGAATCGCAAACATCATAAGCAACGGACACAACATCTATTATTCATCTTCTCAAAGTAAAACTCTTCAAAACAAGACATTCAAATTAAATGATGGAGGTTATCTAAAACCAATGTAAATACATCCCCATCCAACTGAAAAGCCCCAATTATTTCTAATCGGGGCTTTTCTATCTATAGGATTATTTCTTACGGGATCTACCTGAACTATCCGGAATAAAAAGCTCCTTTAGCACCTCTTGCACTACATTCGGCATAAATGATCGTACATCTTGAATCAAGGTTTTCACCCCGGTGATATTCTCGCGAAGAAGTATGCCTACGTAACGTGCATCCAACTTCAACACCTTACTGCGCTGTACGGTTGTCAGTTTAGTTTGATTCTTTTTGAATTTGTCTACGCTATAAGTTTTGAACTGTTTCACACTATGTCCCCAGTCCTGCAATGTATATTGTCCGCTTCGTTGATCTGTTTTATCCACAAATCTTTGGAAGCTTGATACATAGCTCTTTGATGTATTGCATGATGCCAGCAGCACTGAAACCAGCACTAATAAGAATATCTTTTTCATAATCTCAAACATTTTTCTTCAAATATAATGATTTCATAATACATGGAGGCAATTCATTTGCATAATGTGTCACCATGATCATTGTTTTGTTTTTACGTTGATTAAATGCTTCTATTACGTCCTTTACCAAGCGACGGTTCTCTGTATCCAAACCATGAAGCGGTTCATCCAATATAAGCAATTCAGGATCCTTCACAAAAGCACGTGCCAACAAAACCAAGCGTTGCTCGCCACTGGATATCTTCAAGAAAGTACGGTCCTTCAACTCCTCTACTCCAAATATATTCATCCAGAACTCACAAATACTTCGCTGTTCCGGCTTGGGACGCACGTATAGTCCGATAGAATCATGCAGTCCGCTAGCTACAATATCAATAGCAGGCAGATCTCGCTGATACGCTCTATGCATCTCAGGCGATACATAACCGATATGCTTTTTTATTTCCCAAATGCTTTCTCCCGAACCTCTTTTGCGTCCGAACAAATCAATCTTGCATGCATAGGATTGTGGATTATCTGCACAGACCAAACTGAGTAAAGTACTTTTTCCTGCACCATTCTCACCGCTAAGTGCCCACTTTTCACCTTGCATCACACTCCAATCAAGTTCTTTCAAGATAGTGCGTTCACCATATCGTATGCTCACTTTGTGCAAATCCACTACATGATCATTGCTCAACAAGTTATCGCCATATGGTAGATCTATAATTGCACGACGCATTTGTTCGCTGAGTGCGGCCTCTTCGTTCGAGGAATAACTCGCTAAATACTCTTCTCTGGTGACCTTCTCTCCCACATTTTTATTATCTACAGATACTACATGTGTAATAAATTCAGGGACACTATCAAGCATCGAAAGAACTAGAATCACCATAATGTTCCCTTTGCTCACAATGGCTGTCAGCAAATTGTTCAACAAATCACGTGTATGAGCATCCAATCCTATAAAGGGATTATCCATGACTAGTACTCGTGGATTGGTAAGCAAAGCTTTGATAAGTTGAAACTTCCTTAGCTCACCACTTGACAATAAAATAAGTTTCTTATCAAGCAAGGAACGAAAGTCGAACAGATCAAAAAGCTCATCGCGCAGAGCTGTGTCCGTGATCTCACCCAACGATTCACCAACTGCAGGAGCACTATCTATATCGTGCGAATTCCATCGCTGTTGATAATAGTAGTTGGCATCAGCAGCACCGTAAGTATCACGAAAGGCAATATATTTTATGTTGTCATAGACTTTATTCGAATGTGATGTTGAGAAATTATAAGTAATCATCTCTTCACGCAGCATGGGATAACGACCGGTAATATAATCAACTAATAATGTTTTACCACCACCATTGGGTCCCATAATAGCAATCTGCTCACCGTCACACAAACTAAGATTAAAAGGATTATTCATTCTTACCAAAGGATTGCGCGCCACGCACTTTTCGATATGTATCATATCACATTTCATCATCTATTCTAGTTTTATATTACAATTTCGCTGCAAAAGTAGTGTTATTCTTATGAATAGACAATTATTCGTGCATGAAAACATCAAAATGTATCTATTCTTTTTATTCCGACAGGACTTTCCTTGTAAAGAATATCATGATCCATCCTTTGCAATGTACCGATTCCTGCTGAGCATTCTTCGGATTCCCTTCATGCATTCTTTCTGTTCGTAAGCAGCATTTTCATTTTCTACAGTTGTAGAAAAGCATTTTTACGGCCGTGGCACGACAGTTTTACAATTGTAGAAAAGCATTTCTACGGCTGTAGAAATAAGTTTTGTTGCTAAGGAGATGATAAAATGCAGGCAAGGATTGAACAGAATGCATGCGAGGAACGTCCCAAATACAGGCAATAAAATAGTTGATAAGGGTATCAAATACTCCTTATCAACTATACAATATGATTCGAAATGAATTTACTTATCCAACGTAGCGCCTACAAGCACTTCAGGAATAGCATGTCCGATACAGCCGTTTGGCATTTGGATATGCAACAATGCAGCTATGGTGGGAGCAATATCGGTCATGTGAACTTCACGATTCAATTGACCTTGTTTCACGCCCCATCCCATAAACAACAATGGAATATGCAAATCGTATGGAGTCCATACGCCATGAGTGGTACCCATATCATCGCCGCCCTCCTCTTTCTCATAATAGCCGGGCTTAACAAGGATTTGTACTTCACCACTGCGATCCTTATTATAACCATTTGTCACTAAAGCTTTCATGTGGTCGGGCAAAGTTGCTGACGACACTTTTGTTTGGTCAATGGCATACAACACTCCGTCAAAAGTTTGAACACAAGCAATAGCAGCCTGCTTTACGTCTTCTATATTCAGATTAGCTGCTTTAATCTTATCATAATCAAAATTAATTTGATAGTTTTCTAATGAACGTACCAAACCTTTCACGCTGAACTTAGCAGTCAGGGCACTATCTAGTTTAGCCGTATTGCCAGGAATATCGAACGCACCTGCTTGAATCTTATGATCTTTCAAGAAATTGTAGTTGTGAGCAGCAGCGTGATCAGCTGTAAGGAACACGGTGTAATTTCCCTTTCCTACTTTTTTATCAAGATAATGTAAAAACTTTCCAAGATCTTTGTCAAAGCGTAGATAGGTGTCTTCCGTTTCAATTGCATTCACGCCGAATTGATGACCTACATAGTCGGTTGATGAACAACTGACTGCAAGGAAATCGGTGTAATCACTTCCTCCCAAATCTTCACCATTAATAGCAGCTTCAGCCATTTCAAACGTAATGGTATTACCCATCGGCACAGCCTTGATCGCTCCAAAGCCCTCTTCTTTCAGCAAGCGCGGAAGATCAATAGGGAATGTCGGTTCTCCATCTTTAAAGTAAGGGCGCTCATAGCGATTATTATCCGGGCAACTCTGTTTATATGTTTTGATATCGTAAAGAGTGGTCCAAGATTGGCTCATCAAAGCTTTTACCCGTTCCTTCTTATTGAAATCATCCAGCCATTCGGGCAATTGATCCATGTAATAAGAACTGGTAATGAAGCGACCGGTTTTAGAATCAAACCAATAAGCCGCATTAGCCGAACGTCCGGCCGGTAATATACTAGCACGATCTTTCAAGGAAATACCTATTACTTTTGAATGAAAGTTCGTTGCCAAACGAAGTTCATCACCCACCGTCGTCACCCACAAATTATGTGGAGATTGCAATCCATCTTTACTGTTAGTTCCTATGGATTTTACCGTATTGTCGGAAGTACAATAAAGATCCTTACCGGTTTTTTGATCAATGAAATTATTGCCGGAGATGCCATCTATAGCAGGCACAGATCCTGTATATATAGAGGTATGCCCCACTGCCGTATACGAAGGGATATGCGCCAACATTGTATTTTCGCAACTCACACCTTCAGATAATAAACGTTTGAATCCGTCATTGCCATATCTATTATAATAACGATATAAATAGTCCCAACGCATTTGGTCGACTACAATACCTACAACTAATTTAGGTCGGCGTACACTACCCTGCTGGGCACTTACGGCCAAACTAGCCAAAAACAATGGCAACAATAATAAATTTCTTACTTTCATAACTACATTATTTATTCTTTTGCATATGCAAATGTAATAACTTTAGAAATATATTCCCATTAATAGCGGGACATTCTGGATTAGAACACTCCAAAAGTACGTTCTTATTTCATACTTATTACAAAAGGATGAAGCACTACAACCACCACTTCACTAGGGGCAAACATTCGAAGTTTCATGTCAGACGTGCCTATGCCATTCGTTATTATTATGGGAATACCTGACGTGGAGTATTTCAAACCTCGCAGAAATCGTTGTCCGTAATGCGAAGGCACAATGGGAGCATACAAGCCGAACAGCGTGACCTGCCCTCCATGAGTATGGCCTGCCAATGCCAAATCAGTATTTGCATTGTTCACCTCTTCTACATAATCAGGAGTATGAGTAAGCAATATCACATAGTCGGACGGATGCAAGCTCAGCGTCGGAGAAACGCCATTGTGTACTAAATCAAACGGATTGCGAACACCTGCAATGATTATACGTGAAGTATCACGAACAATCGTGTCGAGTTGATGCTCAAGAACTTTCATTCCTAAATGCGTCATAATAGATACAATAGAATCGTGACAACGCTCATAGTCATTATTCCCCATCACTCCGTCAATGCCATAGGGTGGTTTGACAGAAGCAATACTATCCATCAGTTCGGGCACATACTCACATCCCTCTTGATAATCACCTCCCATAAGCAATAAATCAGGTTGCAATGCACGCAACATTTTGGTAAGCGAGGCCAATCCTTTGCGGGTAAACTTACTTTTATAATGTGTGTCACTTATAAAAGCGATACGGAAACCGTCAAAAGCCTTCGGTACATCTTTACCCCACACATCATATTGCCTAACCCTAGTCACACCCGGATGACTAAAAGGCAAATGAACACGCTTATGAGTAATTTGTTGTGCTGCTGCTAATCCGGCACACAGCAAAAAGATTAGTATCAGTAGATTCTTTTTCATGGAAACAAAAGTAAGATTTTTGAAACTTGTAATAAAGAAAAAAAGTACTTTTGCATAAAATTAAGATTAAAAGTTCTATTGTCATGGAAAAAGAGATAAAAACAAATTCAATAGAAGCATGGATACTGGCTGCACGTCCCAAGACTCTAGCTGCAGCTGCAACGCCTGTACTTATTGGTACAGGACTCGCTGTAATGGATCAATGTTTCCAATGGGTACCTACTATAATCTGTTTCCTCTTTGCATTCTTGATGCAAATTGCGGCCAATTTCATCAATGACTTGTTTGATTATATGAAAGGTACTGACAGAAACGAAGACCGATTGGGGCCCGAACGTGCCACATCACAAGGATGGATCACCCCCAAAGCAATGAAAATTGGCATCATCTTAACCTGCACGATCGCGTGTGCTATAGGTTGTTTGTTGCTCTTATACGCTGGATGGATTCTAATTATAATAGGTGTATTGTGTCTTCTGTTTGCTTTTCTATATACAGCCGGACCATATCCTCTCTCATACAATGGATGGGGAGACATATTGGTGCTGGTCTTCTTTGGTTTTGTGCCTGTAGGCGGCACCTATTATGTACAAGCATTAGACTGGTCGCCGGAAATGATTATTGCCTCGCTTGTATGTGGTTTGATTGTGGATACACTTTTGGTTCTCAACAATTATCGCGACCGCGAGCAAGATGCACAAAGTGGAAAACGCACCCTTGTAGTTAGGTTCGGAGAGCCCTTCGGCAGAGCATTCTATTTGTTCTTAGGACTATTCGCAGCATGGATGTGCTTGAGCTTCGCCATCGGTGGGCATCTATGGGCTGCACTATTACCTCAATTGTATCTGATTCCTCATATTTCCACATGGAATACAATGTCAAAAATCAAAAAAGGGAAAGCACTGAACCGTGTACTGGGAATGACTTCGCGCAACATGCTTATCATGGCAATCCTATTATTTATAGGAATGATTCTTGACTAAGTAACGAATAATAAAATTTGTAAAACTCTGTGTTATATGGGCAGAAACACTTACATTTGCTGAATAATGAAATAACAGAATCTGAATGAAACAATATATATTAGCACTCGCTTTTTCAACTATTTTACCTGTAACCGGATGGGCTCAGGCACACATATCAGTAAGTGAATCAGTATACGATTTCGGTATTATCGATAGGAATAAACCTGTTTCAAAAGAAATCATCATTACTAACTCAGGAAAAGACCCATTAGTGTTGAATCAAGTCACTACATCCTGTGCATGCACCATTGCCAGTTGGACGAAAGCTCCTATAGAATCAGGAAAAACCGGTGTGGTAAAAGTGACATTTGATGCAAAGATGATGGGACGATTTTATAAATACATAAACATCTATAGCAATGCAGAAACTCGATTGACCCGTGTAGGTCTTAAAGGAGAAGTAGCCGTAGATGTAGTTAATTACAAATCACAATTACCCTACTCTATTGGTAACATTCTATTAGATACCAGATCTATAGAATTCGAACCTGCCAATAAGGGAGATATGCCTAAAGCTATCATCCAATTGACCAACTCGGCGGACAAAGTTGCTGAAGTTTTATTGATGCACTTGCCTCCATATTTGAAAATGGAAGCTAAGCCGCGTCTTCTAAGTCATGGAAGAAAAGGAATGATTACTCTCACACTAGACACACGCAAGCTGCCTGACTATGGATTGACCCAGACTTCAGTTTATTTAGCCAGATACCCAGGAGATAAAGTAAGTAAAGAAAATGAAATTGATATATCAAGCATTCTTTTGCCTGAGTTCACTTCATGGACGGAAGAACAGCTTGCAAAAGCTCCCAACGTGAAAATATCTTCAACCGAAATTAAATTAACTAATTTCACAAGAGGAACTAGGAAAAGCGTGATCTTGCTTACTAATACGGGTAAAGCAAAACTGACTGTGGAGAAACTGCAAGTATTCAATCCCGGTGTCAGCGTGTATTTAAAGAAACGTTCTCTAGCTCCCGGCGAGACCACTCCCATAAAAATAGGTGTATCGTCTAAATGGCTGAAACGTTACAGAGGAAAGACGAAAGTATTGATAATTACCAACTCACCTTTGCGACCAATGGTGATGATAGATATAAAGATAAACCAATAACTCTATGCGCTTATGGAACATCCAGAGAATAGTTCCGAATACAAAGGACTTGCCGTTAATAAAGGTGTAGAAACACCCTCATCAGTAAATCCATACTTAAAAAAGCGTAAAGCTGCTCACAAACCAATGAGCGTAAACGACTATGTAGAAGGTATTGTGAAAGGAAACATCACAATTCTTTCACAAGCAGTTACGTTAATTGAAAGTGTACGCCCCGATCACCAAGCTACAGCACAAGAAGTAATAGAAAGATGTTTGCCTTATTCGGGAAAATCCATAAGAATTGGTATTAGTGGCGTTCCTGGAGCCGGGAAAAGTACCTCTATTGATATCTTTGGTACACATGTATTGGAACAGTATGGAGGTAAACTAGCCGTTCTGGCAATTGACCCTAGCAGCGAACGAAGCAAGGGAAGCATCTTGGGTGACAAAACCCGTATGGAGAGTTTAGCCATACATCCTAACTCTTTCATACGTCCCAGCCCTGCAGCCGGTTCTTTAGGCGGTGTAGCAAGAAAGACACGTGAAAGCATTATTCTATGTGAGGCAGCCGGATTTGATAAGATATTTGTAGAGACCGTGGGTGTAGGACAAAGCGAAACAGCCGTACACTCTATGGTTGACTTCTTTTTACTTATCCAACTAGCCGGTACGGGTGATGAACTTCAAGGAATAAAGCGGGGAATCATGGAGATGGCTGATGGAATAATAATAAACAAAGCCGATGGTGATAATATAGAACCGGCGAATTTAGCTGCTACACAATTTAGAAACGCCCTACACTTATTTCCAGCTCCAGACAGCGGTTGGATACCTAAAGTATTATGCTACTCAGGTTTCTACCATACAGGAATAAAAGAAATATGGGAGATGATTCACGAGTACGTTGCTTTCGTTAAAGATAACGGATACTTTGAAACACGCAGAAGCCAGCAAAACAAATACTGGATGTATGAGACCATTAACCAGCATCTTCGTGACAGTTTCTTTCAAAACGAAAAGATCTCAAAGATGATTAACGAAGAGGAAAAACTAGTACTTGAAGGAAATGTTACATCATTCACTGCTGCCAAAAAGTTACTTGACTATTATTTTAACGAGTTGAAAAAAGAATAATTATCTTGCAAAAACATCAATAAAAGAGAAGCATTTGATAAAACTAAAGCTCTATTTTATTGGAATATGCTAAAAATATGTAACTTTGCATCAGATCAAACAAACTGATGCCTCATGTACAAGAAATATCCTTCAGTATTGCTAATTTACACCGGTGGTACCATCGGTATGATAGAAAACCAGGAAACGGGCGCGCTAGAAAACTTTGACTTCGACAAACTAGCTCAACATGTACCGGAATTAAAGAAATTCAAATATCGCATTTCATCTTATCAATTTGACCCTCCTATCGATTCTTCAGATATGGAACCACCATTATGGAGCAAATTAGTAAGAATCATTAAATATAATTACGATTATTACGATGGATTCGTAATACTGCACGGAACAGATACAATGTCTTACACGGCATCAGCATTAAGCTTTATGCTTGAGAATCTGGGGAAACCGGTTATTCTGACCGGTTCGCAATTGCCTATCGGCAAACTAAGAACAGACGGAAAAGAAAATCTATTAACTGCTATTGAAATAGCGGCAGCAAAAGATAAAGATGACATGCCTGTTGTACCTGAGGTTTGTATCTTTTTTGATAGCCACTTGATGAGAGGCAATAGAACAACAAAAATGAATGCGGAAAATTTCAATGCTTTCCATTCATTCAACTATCCGGTACTTGCTAGAGCCGGTGTGCATATAAAATACAATACAAGCCAGATCAGACGTCCCGATCTGAGCAAACCCTTCCACCCTCACTATGTATTTGACACAAATGTGGTAGTAATTACATTATTTCCGGGATTGCAAGAAAACATTCTTTCCGCTTTACTTAATGTTCCAGGGTTGAAGGCCGTGGTACTAAAGACCTACGGATCAGGAAATGCGCCACAGAAAGAATGGCTAATGCGCTTACTAAAAGAGGCAACAAGCAGAGGCATCATTGTCGTCAATATCACCCAATGCCAAGCTGGTACCGTGGAAATGAAACGATATGAGACAGGATTACAACTAATTGATGCCGGCGTAATAAGCGGACATGACAGCACACCTGAATCGGCTATCACCAAATTAATGTTTCTGCTAGGACACGGATTATCATACGATGAGGTGAGAAGAAAAATGAATATATCACTTACAGGAGAAATAACAGAATAATGATTAAAGCAATCTTTTTAGATATTGATGGAACAATGGTTAGTTTCAATACCCATGTCATCTCACAACGTACTTGTGAAGCTTTGGATAAAGTCCGTAAAAATGGAATAAAGGTATTTGTGGCATCAGGAAGACATAAAACTGCGATCAACAACCTAGGCAATGCCCAATTTGACGGGTACATGACTTTAAACGGTGGATTATGCTATGCTGATCATAACGAACTTATTTATAAAAGAGCTATAGACAAAAAAGACATACATGCCATACTTGACTATAGCGACAAGCACCCATTGCCGATGATGTTTGTAAAAGAACATACATTGGGGCTGAACTTCATACGTGAGGATGTAACAGCCATGCAAGAACAACTCGACTTTGTGAATGTACCGATTGTAGACTTACACTCATGGGCAGATGACGAGGTGATGCAACTCATTGCATTCTTCCCCATTGAAAAACAAGAGGACGTGATGAGAGTCATCCCTGGATGCGATTCAGCAAGATGGAGTCCATTATTCAGTGATGTAGTGCCACACGGAAGCAGTAAACAAGTAGGTGTCGACAAAATGATTGAATATTTCGGCATAGGGATAGACGAAACAATGGCATTCGGTGATGGAGGAAACGATATACCGATGTTGGAACACACTGGGATAGGCGTTGCAATGGGCAATGCAGAAGATAAAGTAAAACAATCAGCCGATTTTGTAACCAGATCCGTTGATGAAGAAGGTATTGAATACGCATTAAAACATTTCGGAATTATCTGATAGGTTTGTGTATTTAATTTACATTCATTATATTTGTCGCCACTAATTTTAAAATTTTAAATAAATGAGAGCATACGTATTTCCCGGACAAGGGGCCCAATTCGTTGGAATGGGAAAAGATTTATACGACAATTCTCCACTTGCAAAAGAATTGTTTGAAAAAGCCAACGGCATACTAGGTTATCGTATCACAGACATCATGTTCAATGGAACAGATGAGGAACTACGCCAAACAAAAGTGACACAACCTGCTGTATTCCTGCATTCTGTTATTTCTGCCCTTTGCTTAGGGGATCAATTTCAACCGGACATGACTGCCGGTCACTCTTTAGGAGAATTTTCTGCATTAGTAACAGCAGGAGCTCTTTCTTTTGAAGATGGATTGAATTTAGTATATGCACGTGCCATGGCTATGCAAAAAGCTTGTGAAGCTACTCCTTCTACAATGGCTGCCATCATTGCATTGGCTGATGAAAAAGTGGAAGAAATTTGTGCCAAACACAATGTAAATGGAGAAGTATGTGTACCGGCTAATTTCAATTGCCCGGGACAAATAGTAATATCAGGAGATATCAATGCTATCAATAAGGCTTGCGAAGAACTAAAAGCAGCAGGTGCAAAACGTGCATTAGTATTGAACGTGGGCGGAGCTTTTCATTCACCTCTCATGCAACCTGCTAAAAATGAACTGGAGGCTGCAATCAAGAAAACTACATTCAGCCACCCTGTATGTCCTATCTATCAGAATGTTGACGCATTACCTGAAACAGATCCTGATAAAATAAAGGCAAACTTAATTGCACAATTAACCAGCAGTGTCAAATGGACACAAACCATAAAAAATATGGTGGCAGACGGTGCTAATGAATTTATTGAATGCGGACCAGGAAAAGTGTTACAAGGTTTAATAAAGAAGATTGACAACAGCGTTGATGCACATGGAATCGTCTAATTTTTATGAATGAGAATACTCCTCTTCTGTAATGGAATAGGTGAAAAATAAAAGTTTCTTTTGAAACAGTTTTATTTTTCACCTATTTTATTATACCTTTGCGTCCTATTAATAATAACGCAAAAACGAAGATGAAAAAATTATTCACCTTATCGATGGCAATAGCTGCCATCACTACCTCTGCTTCTGCAGGAGGTATTCTCACAAATACCAACCAACATGTATCTTTCTTGCGAAATCCTGCACGTGATGCATCTACGGAAATAGACGCTGTTTACTCAAATCCCGCAGGTATTTCATTCATGACTGAAGGCTGGCATTTCTCATTCAACGGGCAAAGTGCATATCAAAACAGAAATATCACTTCCACATTCGCACCATTCGCGAGCAACGCAAATGGTAGTGCAACGGCTGACGGTACAAAGAAATATAAAGGAGTAGCTTCGGCACCATTTATTCCTAGCATCTATGCCGTTTATAAACTAAATAATAAATGGACATTCAGCAGTAGCTTTGCTTTAACCGGCGGTGGTGGAAAAGCCACATTCAATGAAGGTCTGCCATCTTTCGAATCTCAAATAGCTGTGATACCTGCATTATTGACTAGCTATTCTACAAAGCTAAATCAACCAGGATTAGCAGCAACACAATACAGCTACAACACTTATATGCAAGGTCGTCAATACATATTCGGATTGAATTTAGGTGCAGCCTATCGTTTCAACCAACACTTATCTGGATTTGCAGGACTGCGTGTCAACTATGTCTCTAACCACTATTTTGGATACGTTAAAAACATTAGTGCAAACTTAGATAACGGTACGACATTAATTCCACTAAATACCTATTTCACAAAGATGTCCACTGATATGGCTGCTTATGCAACACAATATCAGACTGCAGGGGACGCGAAAACGGCTGCAGTATATACGACATTGGCCCAAACGGCTGCTGCCGTTGCACAAAATACTGCAGACAAAGAACTTGATTGCGATCAAACAGGTTGGGGTGTAACACCAATATTAGGCATTGATTACAAGACAGGTCCCTTTAACTTTGGTGTGAAATATGAATTTATAACAAAATTGAATATTCAAAACCAATCACAAAATACCACAGGTATCGCTGCTTACGATGATGGAGTGAATACTCCTAGTGACATTCCGGCTTTGCTTACATTGGGTGCTTCATACAGCGTTTTACCTCAATTGCATCTATCAGCAGGTTATCACCATTACTACGATAAAAGTGCGAGTATGGCCAATGATCGTCAAAAATACCTAAGCAGTGGAACGGATGAATATTTGGCGGGTGTGGAGTATGACCTTACTAAGAACACTACAGTGAGCGCGGGTTATCAGAAAACCAACTATGGTGCAACCGATAAATTCCAAGAGGATATGAGTTTTTATGTAAATTCCTATTCAATAGGATTCGGATGCAAATTCAAGATCAATAACCATATAAGGGCTAATGTAGCGTATTTTCAGACAAATTATGGCACATATACCAAAGAAAGTTCAAACTACAACAATACTGGAATAAAAGGTAAAGATGAATATACCCGTACAAATAAAGTATTCGGCATAGGCATTGACTATGACCTATAATTAATAATGATAAAAATATGTCTGCCTATAAGTTAATTCTATAAGCAGGCATATTTACCTTATATTAGCAGGATTCTTAAAAATAAAAGTTTTTATCCAGACAGAATTTAATCTCTTCACATTTGTTGTTTATGAATACGATTTTATTCTCTCGCGCTAACCACCCTATAGCTAATAAAACTTCATCTCTTGACAAACCAGATTGATCAAGAAGTTTTTCAAAGCTCATCTCATAAGTGTTGTTCAACACCTGCCATACAATTCCGGCATTTTTTCCGATAGTTGATGTTTCCATGGCCATAAATATTTAGGTTTTCAATACAAATCTAAGAAAATAAACAAAACATCATACTCAAAGTATTGCATTTATGCATTTTTTACACTATTTTTGTATGCTTTCATAAATCTACAAATATGAAAAAAGTAACATTCGTCTGCATTATCCTGAGTTTATTAACCAGTTGTGCCAGTTCTATTCCGTTTACAAGCGAAATGAAGAACAATATTGAAGCAAAGAAAGTCACAATCCATGTTGAGAATATCTACCCAATGTCCGGATCAGTAGTGATGGATGCAAGTGGCTATTCGCTACAAATTAAAGGTGATTCTGTTTACTCATATCTACCTTACTATGGCAGAGCCTACCAATTGCCTTATGGAGGAGGAAAAGGACTTACATTCAACTCAATAATCAATAAGTATGCCCAAAAATACGACAAAAAAGGGCTGTCTGAAATAACCCTATCCACAAAAACAGATGAAGATACTTATACATTCACTATTACACTATCACCTACAAAATCAGCATCAGTATACTTACAATGTAATAACCGTCAGCCTATTACATACGTAGGACACTGGGAATAGGAATACTAATATAGTGAAGGAACTAGATCAATTCTATTTTTAAAACCTTTCCGGTAAAAGCCGGTAAGCGAGTAATCGCCGGTTGATAAGGTACAATAGACAATATTTCTTCCTCGGCACTGAATAAATCTTTTGCCCGGGCCATGCGCTTCTGTGGTATCTGCAAATAATCAAAGGCATGACTTGGAATATTTACCGAAACATCAACAGAGTGATCATCAAAATTGGCAATAATAAGTAATAATTCAGTACGCGAACAGCGCAAAAAAGCATATTGTTTTGCATCATTGAAATCCCAATTCCCTCCATTAACATACATCAGATCAAAAAAGGTACCAGTCGTAATAGCAGGTTCTTGAGCGATTTTCATTAGCTTTAAATAAAATTTATATGTTTCACGCTCACGCTGATCCATTAAAGAAGTATCATACTTCCCTTTGTTTCTCCATCTGCGTATAGTTGATAAACTCCAATAATCAAAAATGGATGTACGTCCATCATAACCACTGAATCCTTCTGCATCCATGCCTCGTTCGCCGAACTCTTGTCCTGAATAAATCATTACGGGATTAGTATTCATAAGAGTACACACCATCATGGCAGCAAATCCTTTACGGGGATCTTTAGCAAAAAAATCAGAAGCAATACGTTGCTCATCATGATTCTCCATAAAATTAAGCATCCGCTTTTCCTGTCCATTCAATGATTGCCAACACCCTGTAATATCACGAGTCGCCTTGTAACCAGTAGCTATGCCACGCAAAGTATCATACAGCCCTACTTTATCATACAAATAATCAAATCCTCCTTTAACTATATAATTATAATAGTTGGAAGGATTATATATTTCACCAACAAACAATACATGGGAATATTTCTTTTTTATAACAGCAATAGCATATGTCCAAAACTCTACCGGTACCATTTCTGCCATATCACATCGAAAACCGTCAACTCCTTTTCCACTCCAAAACAAAAGAATGTCTACCATCTTTAACCATGTATCCGGAACAGGAGAGAAATGACAAGTAGAACCATTAACAAAGTCCACTCCATAATTAAGCTTTACCGTTTCATACCAATCATTTGTGGTGGGGCATGCATCAAATTTATTATTCCCGGTTACTTTAGTCGGATACTCACGATAAGCTTGCGATTCACCAGCCTTTAAATCAAACTGTCCATGAAAATGAGTTTGTGGAATGTAATAAAAATTATTATATGGACTAAAAGCTATATCCGCATTGTCTTTTTCGCCCAAGTCAACAACTCCTTCCGGTTTAACATCTGAATGATACTGACGAGCAACATGATTAGGAACAAAATCTATAATCATCTTCAAGCCCGACTTGTGCGTACGAGCGACCAACGACTCAAACTCTTCCATACGAGAGGATACATTGGTTGCAAGGTCCGGATCCACATCGTAATAATCCTTGATGGCATAAGGCGATCCCGCTCTACCCTTTACTACAGCCGGATGATCACGACGAATGAGATACTGTGAATAATCTGTTTTGGTTGCATGCTCAATAATGCCAGTATACCAAATATGTGTAATGTTTAATTTCTTTATTTCGCTTAAAACTTTGGGAGTAAAATCATTCATCTTACCGCATCCGTTATCTAGAATATCCCCATTACGCAAAGGATGGGAATTGTCATTTCCAAACAATCTAGGAAAGACCTGATAAATGATTATTTTTTTCTCGGCGCTCTTTTCTTCCTTTATTTCCATATCGTCCCTGTTTCAGCTATTCTTCTTTTTATTTCTTCATTTGCGCAATCATACCCTTGCTTAAATATTCGATCGGCCTTATCCATTTCGCGGTTACCATATTCTCTAAGACCAGCAGGCTCTATAAGCAAATCGCTACTTTCTCGTTCACGCAATGTATTTGCCCTAAACATAAATTGATAAGATCGATATGCAATAGAAGCCAAATTCTTTTTATAATCTGAAGTTTCCATCGGGCTCACATTTATAGCAACAATCTTCTCACACTCTTTGCGGATCACCGAAACCGGTAAATTCTGTAATACTCCCCCATCCACATAATAGGTTCCATTAATATACTGTGGGGTGAACATAACAGGCATGCTACATGATGCGGCAATACGCTCAGCCAGCCCTCCCTTACGGAAAATAACACTTTTCCCATGATCAAGATCAGTAGCAACAATCAACATCGGAATTTTCAGATCTTCAATTCTCTTAGCTGTAAGGGTTTCTTTAAGGAAATCAATAAAGCTATTGAGTTTAAAAAAGCCGGTTTTAGGTATTACTATTTTAGTAAAATCAAGGGTATTATGTCCTTTAAAACATTCCAAACATTGATATGGTTCACGACCATCTGCCAAAAAAGCACCAGCCAATGCACCAGCACTCACACCTGCAATAATTTCAGGTTTTATGTCATGTTCAAGCAAGGCTTGATAAACTCCTAAATGAGCAAAACCTTTAATGAATCCGCCACTTAATGCAGCTCCGATCTTGTAACTAGCCATAAATGTTACTATTTTTCAACGAATTTAGTCTATTTTTAAGAACTACACAAAAGAAAATGTAGAAATTTACTCACTAGCTTAATGATAATCAGAAAACGTCTTGATCCTCATTCTTTATATATCCTCGATACTCCCCGGGTAAAGAAGACTCAATGACCTTGTATGACTCTTCAAGCAAGACTTTCAAATTGTTATTGCCTTTGCCCTGTGGCTGAATAGGCTCGTGGATAATTAAAGTCAAAGGATGCCAATGAATCCACTTATCCGTACGCGAAAATATACTAAATGAACCTATAATTGTGAGGGGTACTACAGGCAGTTGCAAATCATCAGCTAATTGAAAGGAACCTTTTTTGAAATATCCCATATGTCCGCTAAAAGTGCGTGCACCCTCAGGAAAAACAACAACAGAGGTGCCTCCGACTAAAGTCTTACTAGCTTTGTTTATTGTTTCTAATATTTTTTTGGGACCGGTACGATCAACAAAGATATGCCCAGCTTCGTCACAAGCTTTTCCTACGAAAGGAAGTTTCCGCAAAGACTTCTTCATCATCCATTTGAAGTTGCGATTAAGATACCCGTATATCAAGAAAATATCAAACATACCTTGATGATTTGCCACAAACACATAAGACGTTTTACCATGGAGGTGTTCACGTCCTTCCACATGCACAGGAATAAGCAAAAAGAAACAAATCAATTTAGACCATATCTTGCCTGGATAATATCCCCAAAAATGAGCACTGCCCAAAGCACATCCTACAATTGTTACTATTGCTGTCAATAAAGTTAAGACCAGCAATATTGGCAAAGCAATACATACTTGATATACGCAATAAAAAAGATTCATAAGCCTATCTTAATATAAACCATGCAACCAAACCCAAAACTACAGCTATTGATATGATACGGAAAATTATAGATTTTAAAATGCTTAGTAATGTGATTGCCACTACTATACCTAAACCGATGATTACATACTTTTCTATCATAAGATAAGAATATTAATTAATACTTTGATTTTTTCCCTTGCAAATTTAGGCATTTTCCTCGAGAAACCTTATTTTTGCACAAATTTTTGATGTAATAATATAATAGCAGATATGTTTGATAACTTAAGTGAAAGACTGGAACGGTCGTTTAAAATCCTGAAGGGTGAAGGAAAAATCACCGAAATCAATGTGGCGGAAACCCTGAAAGACGTGCGCAAAGCACTTTTAGACGCCGATGTCAATTATAAAGTTGCCAAGAATTTTACTGATACAGTAAAGCAAAAGGCTTTGGGAGAAAATGTGCTTACTGCTGTTAAACCAAGCCAATTGATGGTGAAGATCGTTCATGACGAACTAACTACATTAATGGGTGGAGAAACTGCAGAAATAAACTTGGATAATAAACCTGCAATCATATTGATGTCGGGATTACAAGGATCCGGTAAAACAACTTTCTCTGCCAAGCTTGCCAATTTGCTACAAACAAAAAAATCAAAAAAGCCTCTATTGGTTGCATGCGATGTGTATCGTCCTGCCGCTGTTGATCAGTTAAAAGTTTTAGGCGAACAAATTAATGTACCGGTTTTCTCGGAACCTGAAAGCAAAGATCCGGTTGCTATTGCGCAACATGCCATCACTCAAGCAAAAGCTAATGGTAATGATGTAATAATCGTCGATACAGCGGGACGTCTGGCTATTGATGAAGATATGATGAACGAGATTGCAGCCATCAAAGCGGGCATTAACCCCGACGAAATTCTGTTCGTAGTGGATTCAATGACTGGTCAGGATGCTGTGAATACAGCTAAAGAATTTAACGAAAAGCTTGATTTTACTGGCGTTATACTTACCAAACTTGACGGTGACACACGTGGCGGTGCAGCCCTTTCTATCAGACAAGTCGTAAACAAACCAATAAAATACATTGGTACGGGAGAAAAGATGGAAGCACTTGACCAGTTCCACCCGACACGTATGGCTGATCGTATCCTTGGTATGGGTGATATCGTATCACTGGTTGAACGTGCACAAGAACAATATGACGAAGAAGAGGCTAAACGTATACAAAAGCGTTTACAGAAAAACCAATTCGACTTCAATGACTTTCTCTCACAAATCAATCAGATCAAGAAGATGGGTAATTTAAAAGACCTTGCCGCAATGATCCCGGGAGTAGGAAAAGCCATCAAAGATGTGGATATTGATGATAATGCGTTCAAAAGCATCGAAGCTATTATCT
This sequence comes from Bacteroidales bacterium UBA1794, assembly GCA_002315435.1. Lineage (GTDB taxonomy): Bacteria > Bacteroidota > Bacteroidia > Bacteroidales > Bacteroidaceae > DCFW01. The sequence goes on along the minus strand of DCFW01000004.1, from coordinate 3,097 downwards.
ATTCAATGACTCCCAACGAACGTACACACCCGGATGTTATTAACGGCAGTCGTCGTCAACGCATTGCACGTGGTAGCGGAACAAATATCCAAGAAGTAAATCGTTTGCTCAAACAGTTTGATGAAACTCGCAAAATGATGAAGATGGTCACCGGCACCAAAGCCGGACGTCTAATGTCACAATTAAAAAAATAAAAACAGAGAAGCATGACAATAATAGATGGGAAAGCAGTTGCAGCTGATATTAAGCAACAAATTGCAAAAGAGGTAGAACAAATTGTGAATGCCGGAGGTAAGCGTCCTCATTTAGCTGCAATATTAGTAGGTCATGACGGCGGAAGCGAAACTTATGTAAACAACAAAGTGAAAGCTTGCGAAGTTTGCGGATTCAAATCTACCCTCGTTAGATTTGAAAATACGGTAAGTGAAGAAGAATTACTCAACAAAGTGAAGGAACTAAACAACGATGATGATGTTGACGGATTTATCGTGCAGTTGCCTCTGCCCAAACATATTTCAGAACAAAAGGTTATCGAAACCATTGACTACCGTAAAGACGTGGATGGATTCCATCCTATTAATGTAGGCAGACTGTCTATCGGTTTACCTTGCTACATCTCGGCTACTCCCAATGGAATTATGGACTTGCTGAGCTATTACAAAATAGAGACATCAGGCAAGAAGTGCGTGGTTCTAGGACGTAGCAACATAGTAGGCAAACCAATGGCTACTTTGATGGCACGGAAAGCTTACCCAGGTGATTGCACCGTAACAATCTGTCACAGTCACACGAAGAATATCAAAGAAGAATGTCTTCAAGCTGATATTATTATTGCAGCATTAGGACAACCTGAATTTTTAACAGCAGATATGGTCAAAGAGGGTGCAGTTATTATTGATGTAGGTACCACACGTGTCCCTTGTGCTTCACGTAAAAGCGGATTCAAACTAACCGGAGATGTTAAATTTGATGAAGTAGCTCCTAAATGTTCCTATATTTCTCCTGTACCGGGTGGTGTAGGTCCAATGACTATTTGCTCATTAATGCGCAATACATTATTAGCTGGAAAAAAGGAATTTTATAAATAATTGCAATTGAGGCTTGTAGGGGTTTACATTAAAGAAAGTCAAAAAAAAGTTCCAAAAACATTTGGAAGATTCAGTCATGTAACGTACCTTTGCACCGCTTTCAGGAAGAAAGCACTATGATGGTGGTTTTAGCTCAGTTGGTTAGAGCGTCGGATTGTGGTTCCGAAGGTCATGGGTTCGACCCCCATACTCCACCCGAAAAAGAGTTTCAAGTAATAAGCTTGAAGCTCTTTTTTTCATTATACCCCCTACTACAAATATTATGTCATTGAATAAGATTTCATTATTATTTAATATCTTTGCTCCCGATAAATTAAAGAACTCTATACACATAAATGATATAACTTCGAAAAATGTTTAGCAAAGAAGAACGAGATCAGATTATAAAACTCGTAAAAAAGGAAGTAGTACCCGCTATAGGATGTACTGAACCGATGGCAGTGGCTCTGTGCGTGGCCAAAGCATCAGAATTATTAACAAACAAGCCTACCCAAATAAAGGCTTTATTAAGTAGCAATATTCTAAAAAACGCTATGGGTGTCGGTATCCCAGGTACCGGAGGAATGATCGGGCTCCCTATCGCCATAGCATTAGGTATGCTCGTCGGTAAATCAGAATACCAGTTGCAAGTATTAAAAGACTGCACACCGAAAGATGTGGAAAAAGGTAAAGAGCTCATCAATAGTCACATCATAGACATACAGTTGAAAGAAGACATCACTGAGAAACTTTACATAGAGGTGATTGCTGAAAACGAGAAAGAGAAAAGTATCGCTATTATAAGCGGTTCACACACCAACTTTATATACATAGAACGCAATGGTGAGGTGCTACTGAATAAAAGCAATGCTTCCCACGAAGACGAAGCCGAGAGTGCCCCTCAATTGACTCTTCGCAAGGTTTATGACTTTGCGATGACAACACCCTTGGATGAAATAGAATTTATCGAACAGTCAGGATCTATGAATATGTCTGCCGCTAAAGAATCATTAAACGGCAATTATGGACATGCATTAGGAAAAACATTGTGTGGCAAATCTGAGAAGCAGATGATGGGCGACAGCACATTCTCACACATATTGTCATATACATCAGCAGCATGCGATGCCCGAATGGCAGGATCAATGATACCCGTAATGAGTAATTCAGGAAGTGGCAACCAAGGCATCGCCGCCTCATTGCCTGTATGGGTATATGCCAAAGAAAACGGGAAGAGTCACGAGCAACTGATACGAGCATTGATGTTAAGCAATTTGACACCTATCTACATAAAGCAGAGCTTGGGAAAACTAAGTGCGCTGTGCGGATGCGTAGTGGCAGGTACGGGCTCCAGTTGTGGTATCACATACCTTATGGGAGGTGGATATAACGAAGTATCATCTGCTGTAAAGAACATGATTGCCAACCTTACCGGTATGATTTGTGATGGAGCAAAACCTAGTTGCACATTGAAATTATCAAGCGGAATATCTACGGCAGTACTTAGTGCAATGCTGGCAATGGAAGGCAAGTGTGTGACTTCGGTCGAAGGCATCATTGACGATGATGTGGACAAAAGTATTCACAACCTCACTCAAATTGGAGCTGAGGGTATGAATGAAACAGACAAGCTTATCCTTAGCATAATGACAAATAAGTAAATACAAGATCAATTCTTATAAAGGCAATTCCGCTGATAATTCACTTGTGAAGCATCAGCGGAATTTCTTTTATAAACAACATCGTTGAATGATATAATCGAGAATATACTCAGCATTCATACGTAAGCAAGAAAACATTACCACCTTGTGACCAATTACATGCTTGCAAACCATTGACACAATGCCTGCATTCTTTCATCTCGTAAGCAGCAAAACTTATTTTTACAGTTGTGGAAATGCTTTTCTACAACCGTAAAACTGTCGTGCCACGGCCGTAAAAATGCTTTTTTACAGCCGTAGAAATAAGTTTTGCTGCTTTATAATATTCAAACGACTCATTTCATTGTCTTTTACTGATTTAGGTATACA